>NZ_JAILMR010000041.1 GCF_024692365.1 Ruminococcus sp.
TTCTAGGAGGTAATAACTATGGCTCGTGTTAAGGGAGCAATGATGACTCGTAAGAGAAGAAATAAGACACTGAAGCTTGCAAAGGGCTATTTCGGCGCTAAGAGCAAGCATTTCAAGATGGCTAAGCAGGCTGTGATGAAGTCCGGTCAGTATGCTTACATCGGCAGAAAGCAGAAGAAGAGAGATTTCAGAAGACTCTGGATCACAAGAATCTCTGCTGCTTGCAAGATGAACGGCATCAACTACTCGTCCTTCATGAACGGCGTTAACAAGGCAGGCATCAACCTGAACAGAAAGATGCTTTCCGAGATCGCTATCAGCGACCCCGCAGGCTTCACTGCAATAGTTGAGAAGGCTAAGGCAGCTCTTTGATAGTAAGGAAACACGCAGGTCGTAATCGGCTATGCGTGTTTTGTTCTATAATGAGGACAGAACGTTATTGTAACTGATTTGTAATATTTGTACAAATCGTTACAATGACGTTGTGGAGGTTTGTCTAAAATAACGAGAGAAGGTGCGTCTGAATGGTAATAACTTCAAAGGATAACCCCAGGATAAAGCAGCTGGCAAAGCTGTATTCAAACCGCAAATACCGCCGTGAAACAGGGCTTTTCGTGATAGAGGGCATAAGGGGCTGTCTTGATGCGCTGATCGATGATATTCAGAACGGCGGACGTATGGAGATAGAGGGCGTATATTATCTTGAAGAACTGTTTGAGGGCGTTTGCAGCGGATACAAGCCCGAACTTGAACTTCTTCCGGAGGATAAGAGATTCATTATAACCCGTGAGATAGCCGATAAGATAAGCGATACCGATGCCTGTCAGGGGATATTCGTGACGGCTAAGATGCTTGATAAGCCTTTTTCGGAGGATACGCTCAAAAGGGGCGGAAAGTATCTGATACTGGACGAACTTCAGGACCCCGGCAATCTGGGGACTATGATACGCACCTCGGACGCTGTGGGGCTTGACGGCATAGTGCTGACGGGCAACTGCGTTGATCTCTACAACCCCAAGACAGTGCGCTCGGCGGTGGGCAGTATGCCAAGAGTGGATATCTTTGTGGAGAAGGACTTTGAGAGGGTAGTTGACGCATTCAAACTCAAAGGCATACCCACGGCGGCGGCTGTTATCGACGGCGGTACTGAGATAAGGCAGTATGACTTCTCAAAGGGCTGTGCTGTGGTGATAGGAAACGAAGGCAGAGGGCTGACCCATGACCATGCAGAGATGTGCAGCAATAAAGTAACGATAGCTATGCACGGACATATCGACTCGCTTAATGCGGCTACTGCGGCAACTATCTTCCTGTGGGAGATGACAAGACGGGAGGGTTGACGTTGGACAGATACAGCAGTCTGATGTGGCTGGAACTTGTCTTTGGCACAGGCGGAAAAAGGCTGTGGCAGGTGATTTCAAGGGAGGATGACCCTTGGGATGTCTGTCAGCGGGTGAAGTCAGGCGAAGCAGAGGGTCTCAGTGACAGCGAGAAAGACAGGGCGGCGCAGATAAGCTTTGAGGAAGCCGAAAGGCTGATAAGCCGCGTGCATGAACTGGGACAGCATACTGTGTGCATAGGGGATGAAAACTATCCGAAAAGGTGGTACGAACTGAATGATGCACCTTCGCTGGCGTTCTACTGCGGAGATATAGGCATAGCAAATGACGGCACGGTGATACACACTGTCGGCACCAGAGAACCTTCACGGTACACGCTGTCGCTGATAAATGTGCTTTGCGCAGACCTTGCGCTGAGAGGTTTTACGGTGTCCTGCGGGCTGGCTGAGGGTTCTGATACCTGTACGGCTGAAACTGTCCTCGGGCGAGGGGGCAGAGTGCTGTCGGTGTATCCGACTTCTCTTGACAGGGAGTACCCGAAAGATGCGGGCGAGCTGAAAGAAAAGGTTGCGGAGAGGGGTCTGCTGATAAGCGAGTATCACCCCGGATACAAGGGTCAGATGAACTTCCGCAGGCGCAACAAGCTGGCTGTGGCACTGGCTTCGGCGGTGGTGATAACGGAAGCCTCGGAGGACAGCAAGGGTCTGGACAACGCTGTGCGTGCCATGGATACGGGTAGACCTGTGCTGGTGGTACCACCTCATCTTCTGTACAGCAAGAGGTATTTCGGACAGAGAGACTTGCTGAGGAAAGGCTGTTTGCCCATATTCGACGGCGAAGACGCTGTAAGGGTGCTGGCTGAAAGGCAGGAGATATCTGCTGAAAGCTACGGGCTGAAAGCTGATGTCAGTGGTGAAAGGACTGTCCGGAAGCAGGAGAAAGCCCCGAAGACCCTGCGTGAACTTAATGAGACAGAAAACAGGATATACGAACTTTTAAAGGAAAAAAGCCCTATGTCGCTTGATGAGATGACTGCAAGGAGCGGACTTTCAATGATGGAAGTGCTGACCTGTGTGACAGGGCTTGAACTTGACGGGATACTGATATCACTTCCCGGCAAAAGATACGAATTGGATTCATGATTCACAGCGCATGACAGGAACTATGAATATCTGTGTGATGTTCCTCAAAAACCATTATTCGGTCACGTACTGTGAATCATCAATTAGGAAATGGAGTAGAAAAAATTGTCAGATCTTGTAATTGTAGAGTCGCCCCACAAGGCGAAAACGGTAAAGAGATATCTCAGCGGTGATTTTGAGGTAGTGGCGTCCATGGGACACCTTAGAGACCTGCCTAAATCCAAGCTGGGTGTCGATATAGATAACGATTTTGAACCCCAGTATATAAACATCAAGGATAAGGAGAGCCTTATCAAGGAGATAAAGAAGAAAGCCAAAGCCAGCGACCACGTTTATCTGGCGGGAGACCCTGACCGTGAGGGAGAGGCTATAAGCTGGCATCTTGCACAGCTGCTGGGGCTGGATATGAACGACAAGAACCGCGTAACATTCAACGAGATAACCAAGAGCGGTATAGATGCGGGTATGAGCAATCCCCGCACCATCGACCTTAATCTTGTTAATGCACAGCAGGCAAGACGTATACTGGACAGGATAGTGGGCTACAAGCTTTCACCCTTCCTGTGGAGGAAGATAAGGAGAGGTCTTTCGGCAGGACGTGTACAGTCTGTTGCGGTAAAGATGATATGCGACAGAGAGAACGAGATACGTGCTTTTGTATCGCAGGAATACTGGTCGATAGACGGTATGTTCTTTGCAAACGGAAGCAAGAAGGCATTCGCCGCAAAGGTGGATACGGTTGACGGTGTCAAGCCCGACCTGAAAAGCAAGGCTGATGCCGATGCGATACTGCAAAGGCTGGATGGTGCTGAGTTCATTGTGGACAAGGTGAAGAAGAGTGTCCGCAAGAAGAACCCTGCCGCACCTTTCACAACTTCAACATTACAGCAGGAAGCTTCGAGAAGACTGGGCTTTCAGGGCAGACGTACCATGAAAGCGGCTCAGGAGCTGTATGAAGGTCTTGATATCAAGGATATGGGTCCTACGGGTCTTATAACCTACATGAGAACAGACAGCCTGCGTATCTCCGACGAAGCAAGGGCAGCAGCCTATGACTTCATCAAAGAGAAGTACGGTGATGCATATATCCCCGAAAAGCCAAGGATATACAAGACCAAGGGAAGCGCACAGGACGCTCACGAAGCTATACGTCCCACAAACCCTGCGATAACCCCCGAGCTTGTAAAGGCAAGCGGTGTCACAAACGATCAGTACAAGCTTTACAAGCTGATATGGGAGAGATTCATAGCTTCACAGATGGCTAACTGCACTATGGATACCATGTCGGTGGATATAGCGGCTAACGGCGTTATGTTCAAAGCTACGGGCTATTCGGTGAAGTTTGACGGCTTTACCGTGCTTTATGAAGAGAGCAAGGATGAAGAGGAAGAGAAGAAGAACGTACTTCCTCCGCTGGCAAAGGGCGATAAGCTGACTCCCAAGGAGATACTCGGCAACCAGCACTTCACTCAGCCGCCCCCGAGGTATACCGAAGCTACCCTTGTAAAGGCGTTTGAAGAAACAGGCATAGGCAGACCTTCTACCTACGTTACCACGGTGACTACTATCATCAACCGCAACTACGTTGAGCGTGACGGCAAACAGCTGAAGCCCACTAGTCTTGGTGAAGTTACCAACGAGCTGATGAGCGAGCATTTCGACAAGATAGTTGATGTGAAGTTCACGGCGAACATGGAAAAGAGCCTTGACGATATCGAAAGCGGCAAGATAAGCTGGGTGAATACCTTGCAGAAGTTCTACAAGGAGTTCGACAGCGAGCTGGGTACGGCTGAAAAGGAGATGGAAGGCAAGCGCGTGAAAGTCCCCGATGAGGCTACCGATGAGGTCTGTGAGGTATGCGGAAAGCCTATGGTGATAAAGATAGGCAGATTCGGCAAATTCATGGCTTGCTCGGGCTTCCCCGACTGTAAGAACACCAAGAGGATAGTTCAGGAAACAGGCGGTGACTGTCCTTTCTGCGGCAAGAGAGTACTGCTGAAGAAGTCCAAGAAGGGCAAGAAGTACTACGGCTGTGAGAACAACCCCGAGTGCAGTTTTATGACATGGGATATACCCACCGAGGAGAAATGTCCCAGATGTGGCAGCACACTGTTCCAGAAGGGTGGAAAAAACGGCATACTGATATGCCACAAGCAGGACTGCGGCTACCAGAGAAGTCTTTCGGGCGAGAGTTCGGAGAGCGGAGAATAAGCTGTGGTGAATATCCGCAGGGCGGTACGCAGTGACAGTGAAAGTCTTGAAAGGCTGTACACTCAGCTTGAAAAGGACGCTGTGTACTATCAGCCTGAGCATTTTATCATGAGCGGCAAGGGCGCAAGGATAAGCGATGGGCTGTTTGAAAGCGATACCCAGGCGGTATATGTGGCAGAGGTCGGCGGCGAAGTCGTGGGGTTCGTGCATATACTGCTGATGGAATCGAAAAACATAGCCTGCCTGAAACGCGAAAAGAACGTGTACATACAGGACATGGTCGTTGATGAAAAGTACCGCAGTAAGGGTACAGGCACTTTGCTTATGGGTGCTGTAAAACAGTACGGCAGAGATCACGGTGCATCTTTTGTGAGAACGCAGGTGTTCCCGAAGAACGAGGATGGTCTGCGTTTTTACCGCAGGAATGGGTTTGCAGAAACTATGATAACGATAGAATGTCCGTTGGACTGAAAAAAGGAAAACTATACATGAGTGAAAAAGTAAAAGTTATAGGCGCGGGGCTTGCAGGCTGTGAGGCTGCGTGGCAGCTGGCGAGAGCGGGCATCGACTGCGAGCTTTATGAGATGAAGCCCAAGAAGTTCACACCTGCGCATAAATACAAGGGCTTCGCGGAACTGGTATGCTCCAATTCGCTGAAAGCCGACAGAGTTGAATCTGCGGCGGGTATGCTTAAAGAGGAGATGCGCAGACTTGGTTCGGTGACGATGGAATGTGCCGAGGAAGCAAGGGTTTCCGCAGGCGGCGCACTGGCGGTGGACAGAGAGAAGTTCTCCGACGCTGTTACCGAGCGCATACGGAACAATGAGCATATAACTGTCATAGAGGAGGAAGTTACGGAGATACCCGAGGGTAATGTGATAATCGCTACGGGTCCCCTGACCTCTGACGGTCTGGCGGAGAGCATAGGAAAGCTCTGCGGTGAGTATCTGTACTTCCACGATGCCGCCGCACCTATCGTGACATTTGAGAGCATAGATATGGAAAAAGCATTCTTTGCTTCACGCTACGGCAGGGGCGATGCTGATTACATCAACTGCCCCATGGATAAAGAGGAGTATGAGCGCTTCTACAACGAGCTCATCAACGCCGAGAGCGCACCGCTGAAAGAGCATGACAAGGAGCATTTCGCCAAGGACGGATTCAAAGTCTACGAGGGCTGTATGCCTGTTGAAGTGCTGGCAAAGCGCGGCGAGGATACACTTCGCTTCGGACCGCTGAAACCTGTGGGACTGAGAGACCCGAGAACAGATAAGCGTCCCTGGGCGGTGGTACAGCTGAGGGCTGAGAACACTGCGGGGAGTATGTATAACCTTGTGGGTTTCCAGACGAACCTGAAATTCGGTGAGCAGAAGAGAGTGTTCTCGCTTATCCCCGGTCTTGAAAATGCCGAGTTCATGCGCTACGGCGTAATGCACAGGAACACATTCCTGAATTCTCCCAAACTGCTGAACGAGCAGTTCAATATGAGGACAAGACCTTCGCTGTACTTTGCAGGTCAGATGACAGGCGTTGAGGGCTATATCGAGAGTGCGGCAAGCGGAATATTTGCAGGGCTCAACATGGCAAGGCAGATACAGGGACTTCCCCTCGTCAGCCTGCCCGAGACCACCATGCTGGGCGCGCTGAGCAAGTATATAAGCTCCCCCGAGACCGAGAACTTCCAGCCTATGGGCTGTAATATGGGCATACTTCCCGAATGGGGCGAGAGAGTAAAGGACAAGAAGCTGAAATACAAGCTTCTGGCTGAAAGAGGTCTGGCAGACCTTGACAGATTCATAGCGGAGCTTTGATGATATTGAATCAGATACTGACGGACAGCGGAGAGTGATCGTGATGGACTTACATGAAAAATATAAGATAGAGCTCGTAAGGTCTTTTGTAAGACTTGTGGTGCTGGTACTCCTTACGGCAACGATAGTCCGCGGTGATAAATCGACCCCGATATGGCTGGGCGTCTGTGCATTGGTGCTTATCGAGTATATAAGCTTCAGCCTTAAAGACGAGGTAAAAGACCTGGTAAAGAATTTTTTAGCCCATATATTCACAGGCGCAGTGCTGGCGATAGGCTGGTACGGAGCGTATGTGCTGTTTGAACTCAAAAGCAGGTTCTTCTGGGAGAACGGAACAGTGCTCCATGTAACAGTCCCCGAATGTATCAAACAGTGCGCATTGCTTTCAGCCATAGGGCTGACGATATGCGCTGTGATGTACATCATCAGGGAAAAGAGAAACGGATTCTGATACGGAGAGATTATGAATATAAAAACACTGGCGGCTGTGCTGGCACTTGTTATGCTGGCAGGCTGCGGAAATGCGGCAGACGGTAATTCAGATGAGAACAGCGCTGTCGGGCTGACGGTTGAAACTCCCGAACAGTTGGCTGAGACTGATGAGGTATATGTTGATGATACCTACGGCAGCAGCCGCACGGCAGCTTTTCTTGCGAAGATAGACAGCCATGATTTTGCCTTGAAGCTGAAGTCCGAACAATCGGGCGGCATCGAGGTCATTGAAGAAGTGGAAGTCAGCGGAAATGTGCTGCATGACATTTACAAGAATACAGACGGCATTGTTACTGCCGAGCTTTATATAGTTGACGGCAGTATATGGTCTGTCACCAACGAGGGCAGCAATAATGTGACCTATCAGGGCTTTGATAACGGATATAACGACCATGTGAGAGAGTGTGTCTTCCACTGCATGACGGTGGGAGATGCCGATAAGTACGGCGGACGTACAGATGGATACACCGAGAAGATACTCGGTCAGACAGAGAACATGGAATACTTGTTCACCTACGGCGATGACGGCATACTCAAAAGCTATGACGTAAGCGGGGTACACTATGAGGTGCTGGAATACAGAGAGGGCATCGGCAAACTGCAATTGCCCGAGAATGTCCGCACAGCGATAGAAAATAAGGATCTATACGGATAAGGAGATTATTATGGATAAGAAAATATTTATTACAATAGCAGCTGTATGCGTTATGCTGGCAGGCTGCGGTGATAAAAATGATACATCGGCTAACGGCAACGAATCAAAAGTTGCAGGCGGCGCAGTTACTAAGGTAACTACTCAGGAAGAGGACGAAGTAATCGAAACGACAAAAGCTTCCGAAGAAACAGAAGCTCCTGCCGATGATGGCGAAGAGCAGGGACCCACAGGAGCAGACAGCTATGAGCACAGCCTTACAGCAGCCTTTGCAGAGAAGCTGGAAGCCAGAAACTTCTCGATTACTTATGCCCTGAACGATATCGACAGCGGTGAGGGTATGCAGCTTCAGTATGAGGAAACTCTTGAAGTCAACGGCAAAGGCGCACACCAGAACACTATCAATGCAGATGGTACGTTAAAAGAGGCATATATCCTGGACGGCGAGAGCTATACTGTTGACGCTGAAAGCGGCGAGCTTCAGCTGACAGCCAGGGGAAATGTAATGGGTGATGTATGCGCTGCTGTACTTGGTTTCTCACCTGCTGAATCAGAATTTGTAGGTGCTGAAACTTTCAGCGACGGCACAGTGCAGGAAACATTCATCGATGAAACTAACGATACTTTCGTATGCACCTATGCTGACGGCGTACTGACAGCCTGTGAGGGTGCAGGTTATCTCCGTGATTTCAAGGGATTCACCGAGGGCGGTGTAAGCGAGATAAAACTGCCTGAGACCAACTGACAGACACAATGAAAAAAGCGTTAATGACCCTTACCGCGGCAGCAGTGATGTGCTTTGCATTATCGGGCTGCGGAAAAGTAGAAACCGGCGGAGCAAAAACTGCTGCGGACAGCAGGGATAAGCTTATCGTGACAGATGATGAAACTACTGCGCAGGCTGATGAGAACACGACCGTCGATGAAGACATTGAAGTTACCGTGGACGAAACAATTCCTGCTAAGGAAGATCCTGCTGTCGTTGAGATAAAGACGAAGAAATTCGCAGACTTTATCAGAAAGCGGAACTTCGCTATAACAATGAGCATACACAATATCAATGATCCTGATGACGCTGAGAGGCAGGGCTATATAATAACTCAGGTAAACTCGGATGTTGAGAACGTAGCAAGCTTAATATACAACTTTGGCGGCGAGTATGATGAAATGTACTGCTTCAAGGGCAAGGCTTACAGAGCGGAATTGGGCGAAAATCCCGAACTTATCGGTGACGACCCGTTCTTCAACGGAAAGAATACCGAGGAACTTGTCCGCAGGGTACTCATAAAGAATCCAGATGATATGGAGTACAAAGGTACGGAGAAATCCACAGACGGCATGATAATGGAAACGTTTGCTTACGATGACGAGGAAGGCAGCGGGGAAATAGTTTATGTTTTTGATCCCGTTAAAAGCTTTCTGCCGGATTGGATAGAGATCGGAGAGCAGAAATATGTCGTTAGAGAATACCGTACAGATGTAGACATGGCGTGTATCCCGCAGGAAGTACAGGACTTTGCGAACGGTGTACTATAACTAAAACAATTTTCTGAGGTCATCCTCAGGAGGAAGGCTCTTGAGATTCAAGAACTTTCCTCTTGCAGCTGACTGATACTTGAAATAAGGAGGTCAAAAAACAATGAACATAGTAATGGACGCATTCGGCGGTGACAACGCACCGCTGGAAGTCATCAAGGGCGCAGTTGACGCTCACAGAGACTTCGGCGTGGATATAACGCTGGTAGGCGATGAGAATAAGATAAAGGACTGTGCTGCAAAAAACAGCCTTGATATATCGGCACTGAAAATACGCCATGCCGATACCGTGATAGAGATATGCGAAGAACCTACCGAGGTCATAAAGGGCAAAAAGGATTGCTCGATGGCTGTTGGTATGCAGATGCTGGCTGACGGCGAGGGCGACGCTTTCGTTTCGGCAGGCTCCACAGGTGCGCTGGTAGTCGGCGCTACATTCATCGTCAAGAGGATAAAAGGCATCAAGCGCCCCGCTCTTGCGACTATACTGCCTACCGCAGGCAAGCCTACCATGCTGCTGGACAGCGGCGCAAATGCCGATTGCCGTCCCGAGATGCTGGTGCAGTTCGGCATAATGGGCACAGCTTATATGAACAAGATACTGGGCGTGGATAAGCCCAGAGTAGCACTGGCAAATATAGGTGCTGAGGAATCAAAGGGCAGAGAGCTGGAGCTTGAAACTTATAAGCAGCTGAAAACAGCTCCCGTGAACTTCGTCGGCAATATCGAAGCAAGACAGCTCCCTCTGGGTGACTGCGATGTATGCGTGGCTGACGGCTTCTGCGGAAACCTCATGCTGAAACTCTACGAGGGCATGGGCAAGTTCTTTGCAGGCGAGCTGAAAGGCATCTTCAAGAGCAGCGCAAAGAGCAAGCTTGCGGCTGTTATGGTAATGAAAGATATCAACAATTTCAAGAAGAAGATAGACTACTCCGAGTACGGCGGAGCACCCCTGCTGGGTACTGCAAAGCCCGTTATAAAAGCTCACGGCAGTTCGGACGCAAAGGCGTTCTATAACGCTGTAAGGCAGGCAAAGCAGTTCACCGAGACAGGCGTTATCGATACGATAACGACCGCTCTCGCACAGATGAAGAAGGTGCAGGAATAATGGACGAGCAGAAATGTCTGGAAGTATTTCAGAAGAAGATAGGCTACCATTTCAAAAACGACAGACTGCTGTATGAAGCACTGTCACATTCAAGCTTTGCAAACGAGAACAAGAAACAGCGCCACAGCAACGAGCGCCTTGAATTTCTGGGAGATTCGGTGCTTTCGATAGTTGTATCGGATTACATCTTCGAGCATTTCAAGCATCTGCCCGAGGGCGAGCTGACAAAGCTGAGAGCATCGCTGGTATGTGAGAAAGCATTGTTTGAGTTTTCGCATAAGATAGAACTTGGCAAATTCATATTCCTTGGCAAGGGCGAAGAACTTACAGGCGGCAGAGAGCGAGCTTCGATAGTATCCGATGCGATGGAAGCAGTTATCGCCGCAATATATCTCGACGGCGGCATAGAAGCGGCGAGAAAGCACATAATGAACTTTCTGCCGAAGGATATCAGTCCTGCGCACACTGATACATTCCACGACTATAAAACAGTATTGCAGGAGATAATCCAGCGCAACCCCGAGGAAAAAATAGAGTACTACTTAAAGGGCGAGGACGGTCCCGACCATGACAAGAGGTTCACAGTACAGGTGAAGCTGAACAATAACGTGATAGGTGAGGGCATAGGCAGGTCGAAGAAGAATGCCGAGCAGAATGCAGCAAAAGAAGCCCTTGCACTCATGGGAATAAAGGTATAATTCATAATTCACAATTCATAATTGTTGGCAGGGCAACAACTTAGCTGTACTTAGGATAGAATGCCAAGGAGGAGAGCTTTGGGTCAAGCCTTTCGCGAAAGGCTTGCGGGAGTTTGAGGGCAGAGCCCTCAATCACCAAGGAGCGTACCAAAATGCACGGCGAACAATAAGAGTAAAGCGAACTCCAACGCCTGTCAAAAAGCGGGCGGGCACAAAAAAAACGTAGGTACACAAAATGATCGACCATAGCAACCCCGCTGGGCGAATGACCGCCCGCGCCCGTCGTCAAACAGCGACAGCGTCTTTGACGACTCGACCCGAGGAACGAGGGGCGATACCCCCGCAGTCCCTTTGATAAACCCACAAGAAAAGAGGCGCACAAATGCACAGTAACATATCAATATTCGTCCCCCATGTGGGCTGTCCGCATAAGTGTGCATTCTGTGACCAGCGGACTATCACAGGCGAGCAGAAACTCCCCCACAAAGAGGATGTTGAACGCGCCTGTATGCAGGCACTGGGTCAGGTGAAAGATATCAGCGATACCGAGATAGCATTCTTCGGCGGAAGCTTTACCGCTATACCCAGAGACTATATGCTGGAACTGCTGAGCGCGGCATATAAGTTCGTGGGCGATGGAAAGTTCAAAGGCATAAGACTTTCGACACGCCCCGACTATATCAACAGAGAAGTGCTGGATATCCTGAAAAAATACGGCGTTACTTCTATCGAACTGGGCGCACAGTCAATGTCCGATGAAGTGCTTGAAGCCAATGAAAGAGGTCATACCGCCGAGGACGTAAGAAAGGCAAGCAAGCTTATCCGTGAGTACGGTTTTGAACTCGGTCTGCAAATGATGGTGGGGCTTTACAAAAGCGGTCACCGGCAGGAGAACGAAACTTTTAACGCGATAATGGCTATCCACCCCGATACTGTCAGGATATATCCTGTGGTGATACTGAAACACACCCGCCTTGCGGAACTTCTGGCGAGCGGTGAGTATAAGCCCATGAGCTTCGATGAAGTGCTTTCCCTTTCAACAAGGGCGCTGGGTGCTTTCACGGAAGCAGGCATAAAAGTGATAAAGTGCGGTCTCCATGCCAGCGAGTTCGTTGAAAAGGACATGGTGGGAGGATTTTACCACCCCGCTTTCAGGGAACTCTGCGAGGGCATGATTTACAGGCAGGCAATTGAAAAAGCTCTAGGTGATGCCCCTGAAAATGGTACTTACACATTTATCATCGGCAAGGGCTGTATCAGCAAGGCTGTGGGTCACAAGCGGGCTAACAGAGAGTATTTTGAAAAGTCAGGTCTGCGGATAAAGTTCACAGAGGACAATGATATACCGCTTTATGAAGTCAGACTGATAAATTCCGAGGGTTCGGAAAATGTATGAAGAACTGATAAAGGATATACTTTACGAAACCTTGCTGACTATCCTTATGGTGCGGAATATCTTCATGCTGAGAAAAGCGCGGGCATTACGGCGTGATATTAAGGCGGGCAAGACTGAAAAGGTCAAAGCAAGGATAACGCTGGTAAGACCCTCGATCGAACCGCGTGGCAGAATGGCGCGGGGAGAGTATGAGAAGGACGGCAGGAAGATAAAGTGCAGTATGATATGCGCCTGCTCTATGCACTATATCCACCGAAATGACGAGATAGAGGTCATAATCGGGGAAAGCGACGGACGCTTTTTCGCACTGGACGAAAAGCAATCAAGGGATGCTGTGATCACATGGTGGGTGTTAACTTTTCTTCCGGGAGTGTATGTGCTGATATTTTTGGTGGATATAATATATCAGATAACAAAGTAATTACGAAAGGCGGTGAAAAATAATGTATCTGCGCGGACTGGAATTGCAGGGATTCAAATCCTTCCCCGATAAGACGGTGCTGACCTTCGGCAAGGGCATAACTGCCGTGGTGGGACCAAACGGTTCGGGAAAAAGCAATATCTCCGATGCTATGCGCTGGGTAATGGGCGAGCAGTCCTCAAAGGCGCTGAGAGGCGAGAAGATGGCAGGCGTTATTTTCCACGGCTGTGCCACAAGGAAGGAGTCGCCTTTTGCACAGGTGACCCTTACCATAGATAACGAGGACGGAGCTCTCGGTGTTGACAGCGAGATGGTGTCGGTGACGAGAAAGCTCTATAAAAACGGCGACAGCGAATATCTTATAAACGGCAGCCCTGTTCGTCTTAAAGACGTAAACGAGCTGTTCATGGATACGGGTCTGGGTAAGGACGGCTATTCAATAGTCGGTCAGGGACGTATCGCGGATATCGTCAACGGCAAGGGCAGCGACAGGAGAGAGATCTTTGAGGAAGCTGCGGGCGTGGCGAAATTCCGTTATAAAAAGCAGGAGGCAGAGCGCAAGCTTATCGATGCGGAGAACAATATTGCCCGCCTTAACGATATCATAGCCGAGCTTGAAGCGCGTATCGGACCTCTTGAAAAGCAGTGTGAAAAGGCTAAAAAGTTCAAGGTGCTGGACGATGAAAAGACTACGCTTGAAGTATCGGTGTGGGTGACAAAACTGGAGCAGAACCGCGCTAAACTGGCTGAAAATGATGAGCGCATAAAACTGCTGACAGAGCAGTACGAAACTCTAAGCAGTGAACTTTCCGAAGCCGAAGCACGTATCGAGAAAGACCTCCGCACCAGCGCAGAATGTGCATCAAATGCGGACGATATCTCCGAACAGATACACGAAGCAGAGCTTTCCGCAAGGGGCGGCGAAGCTGAGATAGCAGTGTGCGAGAACGACATAGCTCATATTGAGGAAAATATTTCAAGGCTGAAAGAGCAGATAGAAAACTCACGGGCGGATAAATACTTTCTTGAATCGGAGCTTAAACAGCGCAGAGAAGAACTGGAAAATCTTGGCAGAAAACAGACCGAAGCCGCAGATGCCGTAACCGAAAAGGAAAAGGAATTCGACAGACTGCTTAATGAAGCTGACGAATCTGACAAGGCGGTAAGCGAAGTAAACTCTGCCATAAGCGCGGCGTATCTTGAAAAATCAAGGCTCAGCTTCACAGCGGAGAGCCTGAAAAATACCATACAGGAAACCGCCGAAAGACTGGCGGAGCTAGCTGAGGATAACGCAGAAGTCATCAGCAACAAGGAACTAGCCGACAAGGAACTGGCAAAGCTGAAAAAACAGCAGAGCGAAAAGCAGGACGCGAAGTCTGAAAAGGAAAACGTTCTGGGCGGCATGACAAAACTGCTTGAAAAGCGCCGTGAAAAACTGGATAGCGCAGTAAGCACTTTCGCACAGGCGGACAGCAGGCTAACTGAGATAAACTCACGCCTGAACATACTCAAAGACCTGGAACGTTCCATGGAAGGCTTCGGGTACGCAGTCAAGCACATAATGAACGCTGTAAAGCAGGGGCGCATAAGCGGTGTCTGCGGTACGGTGGCACAGCTTGTGGGTGTTAAGAGCGAGTACTCTGTGGCGGTGGAAACTGCACTTGGCGGCGCATTGCAGAATATCGTAGTTGAAAACGAAGATTCTGCCAAGCGCGGCATACGTCTGCTGAAAGAAAGCAAGGCGGGCAGAGCGACATTCCTGCCGATAACTTCTGTAAGGGGCAACCGCCTTGAAAATGACAGGCTTGAAAATGAGGACGGTTTCGTGGCACTGGGCTGTGATATCGTCACCTACGATAAGAAGTACGATGGCATAGTCCGCAGTCTGCTGGGCAGGATATGCATAGCAGAGGACATAGATTCGGCTTCACGCATAGCCAAGGCATACGGCTATAAGTTCAAGATAGTCACACTTGACGGTCAGGTAGTCAACGCTGGCGGTTCCTATACGGGCGGCAGTACCTCGAAAAGCACGGGAATACTCACCCGTAAGAACGAGATAAACGACCTTGAAGTAAAGCGCGGTAAGCTTGAAGAAGAACGTTCGCAAGCCGCCGAAGAAAAGGAAAAGCTCACAAATGAAGTGAACAAGATGTCGGCTGACATCGAGGGCGTAAAGGAAAAACTCACTGCCCTGAACGGCGACTGCATACGTCTTGAAGCCGAGATAAAGCGTGTAAGCGGTCTGGCTGAAAGCTATGCAAAGCAGATAGCGGACAGCAGCGAGGAAGAAAAGAAACTCCGCGAAAAAGGCGAACAGGCTGACAAGGAACTTGACAAGACCCTGAAAGACACCGCCGAGATTGATAAGAAGATACTTGAAAAGGAAGCCGAGCTTGCAGGTTCGCAGGAAGAGCAGGAAAAGCTGAAATACCGTAGGAACGAGATAAGCGGCGAACTTTCCGAACTGCGCGTAAAAGGTGCGGAACTTGCAAAGGATATCGAAGCTTGCAAGGAATCGATAGCAAGTATCGAAAAGACCATAACCGACCGCGACAGCGACGGCGGCAGACTGACCCTTGAGATAGAGAGCGAAAAGGAAAAGATAAAGGACAAGAACGCCGATATCGAATCCATAAAGCAGAAAATAAAGGACAGCGAAGCTCTTGCAGTAAAGCTGAAAGACGATATGGAAGAAGCCCGCAGAAAACAGCGTGAGTATTCCGACAGCGCCGAAAAGCTGAGAGCATCGCAGAAAAACAAGCTGGACGAAAAAGAAACTCTGGCGGCACAGCTCAGCCGCGGCGAGGAACGTAAGAACGCCCTTACAGCGGATTTCGACAAGCTGGTCAACAAGCTGTGGGACGAGTACGAACTCACCCGAAGCACAGCCGCAGAAAAGGCTCAGCCCGTTGAGGATATGACCGAAGCGGAAAAACATCTGGCAGAGCTGAAAAACAAGATACGCGCACTGGGAAGTGTCAATCTGGGTGCAATAGAAGAGTACGCCGAAGTCAGGGAAAGATATGATTTCCTCTCGGTACAGCTGAACGACGTGAACGTTTCAAAGGAAGAACTCTGCAAGATGATAGAAGAACTCACCGAGAAGATGAAATCGGTATTCATGCAGAGCTTTGAAACGATAAACAAGAATTTCAGCGGTATATTCAAGGAGCTTTTCGGCGGCGGAAACGGCGAGCTGATACTCACCGACCCAGAAAACGTGCTTGAATGCGGCATCGAGATAACAGTACAGCCTCCCGGAAAAGTTATAACCAGCCTGATGTCACTGTCTGGCGGAGAACAGTCGCTGGCGGCTGTTGCGATATATTTCGCGATACTGAAATACTCGCCCGCACCTTTCTGCCTGCTGGACGAGATAGAGGCAGCACTTGATGATGTCAACGTTACGAGGTACGCCCAGTATCTCCACAGGCTGACGGATAAGACGCAGTTCATAACCATCACTCACAGACGCGGCACCATGGAAGAAGCCGATGTGCTTTACGGCGTTACTATGCAGGAAAAAGGCATATCAAAACTGCTGAAAATGAACGTGGGTCAGACATCTATCCTGGGCAGCGGAGATGTTGAATAGGCGGTACATATGAGAAGAACCGAGAACGCGGAGTTGACTGTGCTGTGCCTTATCGAGGACGGCAGCAGGATACTTTTGCAGGACAGGGTAAAAGCTGACTGGAAAGGCTACACTCTTCCGGGGGGACACGTTGAAAAAGGCGAGTCCTTTGTGGACGCGGTGATACGCGAAATGAAAGAGGAAACAGGGCTTGACATATATGAGCCGAAACTTGTAGGTGTCAAGCAGTTCCCGATAGACGGCGGAAGATACATCGTCATGCTGTACAAGGCAACAAAGTTCTCGGGCGAGGTGGTATCTTCCGATGAGGGCAGAATGGAATGGGTCGATTACAGCAGACTCCCCGAGATAAACACCGTTGACGATTTTGAAGAACTTCTGGAAGTGATGAATTCAGATAAGCTTTCGGAGTTCAGGTATATAATCGAAGACGGCGAATGGAAAGCACTGCTGAAATAGCAAGACATATAATGAAAAATAATACCGAAAGGGGTTTGTAATAATGGGATTTTTTGAAAAACTGAAAAATGGTCTGAGAAAGACAAAGGAATCGATGATGGGCAGGATAGAAAGACTGCTCCATGCATTTACAAAGATAGACGAGGATCTGTTTGAAGAACTGGAAGAAACACTTATCCTCTCCGATATCGGTGTGAATACATCGGTGAAGATATGCGATAAGGTGCGCGACTACGTTAAGCAGAAGGGTATCACCGATCCTACACAGATAAAGGATATACTGAAAGACGTTATCGCTGAGATGCTGGGCGAGGAACAGCCTCTGGATATGTCCACCGTACCCTCTGTTATACTGGTCATCGGTGTTAACGGTGTTGGTAAGACAACTACTATCGGCAAGCTGGCTAATCAGCTGAAAAATCAGGGCAAGCACGTTATCGTGGCAGCAGCGGATACTTTCCGTGCAGCGGCTATCGATCAGCTGGAAGTATGGACTGACAGGGCAGGCGTTGAGCTTATCAAACACAAAGAGGGTTCCGACCCTGCTGCGGTAGTATTTGATGCACTGACAGCTGCCAAGGCAAGAAATGCCGATGTAGTTATCTGCGATACCGCAGGACGTCTTCACAACAAGAAGAACCTGATGAAAGAGCTGGAAAAGATATCCCGTATAGTTCATCAGCAGGCTGAGGGCTGTGCTCTGGAAGTTCTCCTTGCACTGGACGCTACCACAGGTCAGAATGCAGTAAATCAGGCGCAGCAGTTCAACGAGGCTGCTGATATCACAGGCATTATCCTGACAAAACTGGACGGCACTGCAAAGGGCGGTATCGTGATAACTATCTGCGACGACCTGAAGATACCCGTAAAGCTTGTGACCGTAGGCGAGAAGATAGACGATATTCAGCCGTTCATCGCAAAGGATTTTGTTGACGCACTGTTTGAATAAGGTGCAGATAAGTGATACTTATCGACTTTGGCATAATATGCCGTGAACAGAAAAGGCGCTCGACACCGAAGAATATATCAAAGGTGAGATTCGAGAGCCATATCAGAAAAGCAAACTCCGATGCTATGTATGATGATTACTATCATTTTGAAGATGCCGATAAGCTGACAGGCGTATGGTATTTTGCATGGCTGACCGATGATATATTCCTTGAACAGAGTTTCTTTGATATAGCAGATAAAGGCAGTCCGTGGATATGTTCCGTTCCCGAATGGGAAGATACCGTAAGGGAGATACTTGAGTTCTATCTCAAAGCATCACCCATACATAAGATAGCTGTACTGCCGAGGATACAGGACAGGTCTGAAAATGTGACTCACGAAGAATGTACCCTCGATGAATTTATGGATAAGTTGAAATCGGGAGATATCAGGTGGAACGAGCTTTATAATATCGGATGATGGAGTTTGATACAAATAAGAGCGGAAGTGAAATAATGAAACTTGTAATAGCAAGCAACAATAAGGGCAAGATAAGAGAATACAAGCAGATACTTGAAAAGCACGGCTATGAGGTAATGAGCCAGTCCGAAGCGGGGCTTGACCTTGAAGTCGAGGAAACAGGCACTACCTTTGCGGAGAACTCCGCACTGAAAGCAAGGGCGGCTTATGCTGAACTTGGCTGTGCTGTTCTGGCAGATGACAGCGGTCTTTCGGTTGATGCGCTGAACGGCGAACCGGGAGTATACTCGGCAAGGTACGGCGGCATCGATGATGACAAGGAAAGATGTCTGTATATGCTGAAAAAGATGGAAGATGTACCCGATGACAAAAGGGGAGCGCACTTTGTATGCACCATACATTTTATCGATACCGACGGCAGTGAGATATGCGTCGAGGGCAGAGTATACGGCACAATTAACCGTGCACCCGTAGGTGAGAACGGCTTCGGTTATGACCCTGTGTTCATGTACGAGGGCAGAAGCTTTGCGGAGATACCCGCCGAGGAAAAGAACGCAGTATCACACCGCGCAAACGCACTTAAACAGCTTGAAGAAAAACTGGCGGCAAGATAACAGCCGCACCTATAAAAGAAAAGTCCGCCGAAACAGTTTTAAGGCGGAACGATGAAATTGATATGATACCGAAAGGACAGAATATGATAACAACTAAGCAGAGAGCAGAACTTAAAAGTATAGCTATGAAAATGAAGCCGTCTTTTCAGATAGGCAAGGGCGGACTTAACGACGCGCAGACCGCGCAGATAGACGACTATCTCAGGGTACACGAGATAATAAAGGTAAAGGTGCTGGATAACTCGCTGTACACCGCAAGGGAAGCAGCTGAGGAACTGGCAGAAAAGATAAATGCCGAGGTAGTTCAGGTGATAGGTTCAAATCTGGTGCTGTATAAGCGCAACGAGGAAGAACCTGTTATCAAATTCAAGAGCAAATGATGAACATAGGCGTATACGGCGGCACTTTCGACCCCATACACAAGGGTCACGCTAGGCTGCTGGAGCTTGCAAAAACTCTCGGGGGACTTGATAAGGTGATAGTCATGCCCGACAGGATACCGCCCCATAAGGTCAGAGAAGATATGGCGTCTCCCGAGGACAGGCTTGAAATGTGCAGGCTTACTTTCGCAGGGCATGATGATATCGAAGTCAGCGACTGGGAGATAAGGCAGGAGGGCAAAAGCTACTCCGTGCTTACCCTGCGCCATCTTAAAAAGCTGTATCCCGAGGACAGACTGTGGTTCATAATGGGCAGCGATATGCTGACTACCTTTACACAGTGGTACTGCTTTGATGAGATACTCACACTGGCAGGGCTGATATGCCTGACGAGGTACAGCGGTGACGATGCCGAACTTGAAGCGGCAGCAGAAGAACTCCGTGCCAAAGGCGGAGAGGTAAAACTGCTCCCCGCCGAAGCGTTTGAGGTATCAAGTTCACAGCTGAGAAAGCTTATCGCCCGCGGCGAAAACTGCGGCGAGTATCTTGAACGCAGGGTGAGAGAATATATAAACAGCAAAGGTCTTTACAGAAAGCGTGAGGGGTAAAATTGAAAGAATCCAAACAGATAGGGATATACAAAAAATATCTCAGGGAGCATTTATCAAAGAAGAGATATACACATTCGCTGAATGTGGCATTTTCCGCAGTTGAACTTGCCAAAAAGTACGGCGGAGACAGCGATAAGGCGTATACAGCAGGACTTCTCCATGATATAGCCAAGGAGCTTCCCGCTGAAGAACAGCTTGAATTTGTGATGGCTTCCAAACTCGATGTAAGCGAGATAGAAACGAAAGCGCCCCCGCTTTTTCACGCAATAGCAGGAGCAGAACTGATACAGACACTTTTCGATATCCACGATGATGAGATAATAACGGCTATACGCAGGCATACCGTTGCGGCTGGCGGCATGAGCAAGCTTGATGTTATAATATATCTTGCAGACCTCATATCCGCTGACAGGGATTACAAGGACGTGAACCGTATGCGCAAGCTGGCGGACAAGAGCCTTGAACGTGCCATGTGCGAAGCCCTGCGTTTCTCGATAGCGGACTCCGTGAACAAGGGCAACACTATCCCGACAGCAACACTGGACGCTTACAACGAGTACATAAAGTATATGAAAAAGTAGTCCTATGGCGGACACCGAATTGACAATGATAAACAGACATGATATAATGAATCAAAGTTTTGATTAACAGAAACAGGAGGAAAAACATGGCAGAGTTAACGACCGAGCAGAAGCTCGAGATAATAGTAAAGGCGCTGGATTCAAAGCGCGGCGAAGATATACAGGCGATAGGCATAGGCGACCTCACCATACTGGCTGACTATTTCATCATAGCAAACGGCGGCTCCACCGTGCAGACCAAGGCTATGGCTGAAGAAGTTGAGTTCAAACTGACACAGGAGGGCATCGAACCCCATCATACCGAGGGCTATGGTCCCAACAACTGGATAGTGCTGGATTACCGCGATATCGTGGTACACGTATTCAATAAGGAGACCCGTGACCAGTACAAGCTGGAAAGGCTCTGGACAGACGGCAAGGAAGTCGATATCTCTAAGTTCATTACCAAGAACTGATACAGGTCTTGCAAAGTTGGTCAGGATATGCTATAATAATATTCGGATTTTTTGCTTCACAGGAAGCTATACTATAAAGTAAGGAAGATGAATCAGAATGAGCAATTACGATTTCAGTGCCATTGAGAAAAAATGGCAGAAGTATTGGGAAGAGCATGAAACATTCAAGACAGATGTCTGGGATTTCTCCAAGCCCAAGTTCTATGCGCTGGATATGTTCCCCTATCCGTCGGGCGTTGGTCTTCACGCAGGTCACCCCGAGGGCTATACCGCTACGGATATAGTATCACGTATGAAGCGTATGCAGGGCTTCAACGTACTGCACCCCATGGGTTATGACTCCTTCGGTCTGCCCGCAGAGCAGTATGCCGTAAATACAGGCAACCACCCCAACGGCTTTACTCAGGAGAATATCAAGACATTCTCCAAGCAGCTGAAGGAGCTGGGTTTTGACTATGACTGGTCTAAGATGCTTGCGACCTCCGACCCCGCTTTCTATAAGTGGACACAGTGGATATTCAAGCAGCTGTATCTTGACGGCTATGCTAAGTATATCGATATGCCCGTAAACTGGTGCGAAGAACTGGGTACAGTTCTGTCCAACGATGAGGTCATCGACGGCAAGTCCGAGCGCGGCGGTTTCCCTGTTGTAAGAAAGAACATGAAGCAGTGGGTTATCGACCAGCCCGCATTCGCTGAAAAGTTGCTGGAGGGTCTGGACGAGATAGACTGGCCTGAATCCACAAAGTCAATGCAGCGCAACTGGATAGGCAAGTCCACAGGTGTCGAGGTTGAGTTCGATATTGTCGGCGGAGGAAAGTTCTCCATATTCACCACTTGTATCGAGACCATCTACGGTATCACATTCATGGTTCTTGCTCCCGACGGCGAGATAACCGAGAGACTTCTTGACAGAGTTCAGAACCGTGAAGAAGTTCAGGCTTATATCGACGAGACCAAGAAGAAGAACGATATGGATCGTACCGAGCTCAACAAGACCAAGTCAGGCTGTGAGCTCAAGGGCGTTACTTGTATAAACCCCGTAAACGGCAAGGAAGTTCGTATGTTCATCGGTGACTTCGTACTTGCAAGCTACGGCACAGGTGCAGTTATGGCAGTACCCAGCCACGATCAGCGTGACTTTGAGTATGCAATAGCTCATAACATTGATATGATCCAGGTAATCGACGGCGATGAGAAGCTGGGTCACGTTGATGTTTCCGAGCAGGCTTTCGAGAAGCAGGGCTACCTCGGCAAGGGCTATAAGCTGATAAATTCCGAGGAATTCACAGGTCTTACCGTTGAGGAAGCTAAGGAAGCTATCACCGTTAAGCTGGAAAAGATGGGCAGAGCAAAGCGCACTGTAAACTATCATTTCCGTGAGTGGATATTTGCACGTCAGAGATACTGGGGCGAGCCTGTACCTGTTGTACATACAGAGAACGGCATACACGTACTGGATGACGAAGAACTGCCTCTGGTACTGCCCGAGCTGGACGACTACAAGGGCAAGAACGGCAAGGCTCCTCTTGAAAATGCAACCGAGTGGAAGCAGTACGACCGCAACGGCATAAAGGGCGTAAGAGAAACATCTACCATGCCCGGAAGTGCAGGTTCAAGCTGGTACTTCCTGAGATATATCGACCCCAACAACGATAAGCAGTTCGCAGACCCTGAGCTCCTGAAGCACTGGATGCCTGTTGACCTCTATATCGGTGGTCCCGAGCATACAGTCGGACATCTCATCTACTCCCGTATCTGGAACAGATACCTCTATGATAAGGGTCTTGCACCTACCAAGGAGCCTTTCAAGAAGCTGGTTCATCAGGGTATGATACTTGGTTCAAACGGCATCAAGATGGGCAAGCGTTTCCCTGAGTTCGTTGTAAATCCCTCGGATATCATCAGAGATTTCGGTGCTGATACACTGAGACTTTACGAGATGTTCATGGGACCTCTGGAAGTTTCCAAGCCCTGGAGCCAGAGCGGTGTTGAGGGAGCAAAGAAGTTCCTCAACCGTGTATGGAATTTCTTCACTGAGGATAAGAACCTCACCGACGATAACGACGGCGCACTCACAAAGGTATACCACCAGACCGTTAAGAAAGTCACCGATGACTTTGAGACACTGGCGTTCAACACAGCTATCGCACAGATGATGATATTTGTCAATGCGGTATACAAGAACGGCACCTGCCCCAGAGAGTATGCTGAGGGTCTTATCAAGATGCTGTCCTGCATCTCGCCTCATATCGGTGAAGAGATCTGGAGCATTATGGGTCATGATGATACCATAGCTTTTGAAAAGTGGCCTACCTATGACGAAGCACAGCTGGTAGAAGATACCGTTGAGATAGTCGTACAGGTAAACGGCAAGATCAAGACAAAGCTGAACATCGCCAAGGACGAGGACAAGGAAAGCGTTCTCGCAAAGGCTAAGGCTGACGAAAACGTAGCCAAGGTAATAGATGGCAAGAACGTTGTCAAGGAGATCGTTGTACCCAACAAGCTGGTAAATATCGTAGTTAAATAAGTTCATTTCAGGCAGATGCTTCATGTGAGGCATCTGCCTGTTGTTGTATTTGTATATGATAAAAATTAATGAATTTTGAATTTTAAACATCCATTAATATATTGTATAATATAGATTCACAATATAAATGTATAATGAAAACTGTTTATAAAAATATTCACAGGAGGTAGTAAAATGAAAGCAAAGATCGCAAAGATAACAGCGCTCCTGATGGCGGCATCAATGTGCATATCGCTGGCAGGCTGCGGTGACAGCAAGACTGAGGATAAAACTGAAAAAGATCAGGTAAATGAAGCATTGAGCGAACTCGATGAACAGGAAAAGGAAGAGCTTAACGAGATCAAGGATGAGATAAATGCTGAGATAACCGATGCTGAGAATACTTCGTCCGAAGCTGAAGCACCTGCTGAGGATCTCGGTCTGAAGGACCCAAAGTATTATACCTACTATGAAGATCTTGCTAAGGCATATGCCGAGTCGGATATAAATAACTATGCAGGGGATTACTTCTATACAGCAAGTGTTTCATCGCCTGTTTATGCAAACGATAAGGTATATATCGACTCCACAAAAAATGGCACTAAGCTTTTCTGCTATGATATC
>NZ_JAILMR010000051.1 GCF_024692365.1 Ruminococcus sp.
CGCTGATAAAGACTCTTTTTCCTGTTTTGAAGCATTATATTTTTCTTCCAGTTTGCTGATATCGAACTGGTCATAGAGTTCTTGAAAATCAAGAACCGAAAGTGCGTCCTCATTGAACGAATGAAGATCATCGTATTTTTCTTCTTTGTAAAGTTCGTCGTCGATGTAATAGCGCAGAGCATTGTCCATAAGGTCAGCATATACCTGAAGTTCCAAATAGTGACTATCGTCCAGATCAACGGTAGTGTATGCTATGCCGACTTTGTGAAGATCGGTAAAATCATCACTGCCTCCACCGTACTCGCTTTCCCAAAAGTTTCGGATATTCTCTTTTGCTTTTTCAAGTTCTTCCTTGTTTGTAGCTTCAAAAAGCTTCTGCTGAATGAGCTTTTCCTGTTCCTTTTTATCTTCCTCTGAGATAAACTTGTCTATTTTGATAAGGCTGTCTATTCTTTCAACAACGTCTTTCCAGTTCATTGTGGCTGTGCAGCCTTGCCACTCATTATAGGCAGGTGAGTGAACTATGGAATAGCCTTTTTTACCGTAATAAAAATTTGTATTCCTATCGCCAAATCCGCCGTCTGAATATAAGTTTTTCAGGAATTTAACCTTATCTTTGGTAGTACGTTCTTCATCATCAAAATAATCTCTGATTTTGAATTTTGTCTGATAGTTAAAATGCTGTATTACACGATTTTTTTCATCTTCAGAAATAAAGAACGAAGGTATGAATTCAAAATCATGGTCAGTTCTGAACTGTCTGCGCTCGATAGTCAGGTCTTTCAGCCGTTCTAAGGTTTCACGCGGTCTATGAAAATGAAAACGGAGTATATCTCTGTTCTGCTCATAATCATTTACAAACTTTGTCATCCCTGAAATGTAGTCTTGCAGTTTATCGCTGTCCATAAGATCATTTTTTATTCTCTCGGTACTATCAGGAAAACCGCCTTTGAACATTTCATCCGGGATAAAATACTGATATTCTTCATTGTCAGTATCCTGATGCAGATACCATAATTGGTCTGCGATATCTTTTATTTCCATGTCTGCCGCACGATCAATAACAGCCTGTGAGCAGAACTGACCTTTTTCGATCAGCTCACCTACTCGTGCAGCAATTAAATTCCATGGTGCAACATTGTACATTTTTGCGTTAAGTGCGCTTTCGCCTGCACCTACCCACAATCTTTCTCTGTCCCACCATGCTGAGATCAATTCACTCTCTGAATATACATACCCTCGACCATTACCCTCGGACCGAAAACTGCTATTAAACTCACGACTGAGAAACTCGCCGTTTTCCGCATCAGACTTACCTTTCTGATACTGTGCAATAATACGCTCCAGTGTTCCTTTTGTGGCACTGCCGCATCTAAGAATATAGTTGACCATATCATCGGTTACATTGAACATTGGACGTGTATCAATTTCAGAAGTATCCTTTCGGCTTTTTGGCTTTGTTGTGGCAGCCATTGTTTCGGGCTCACCGAAAAATGACAGCTGTGCAGCAGCATCTTCCTGTACATTATCTTCAACCGTTTCGGGCGTGTCAATTATCTGAGTGTCAAGATATTCACCGCGCTGCATCATATCTGTAAATAGTGTAACAACATCTTGCCATGAATAAAAATTCTCGGCTGTGCGGGACATATAATTGCCTTCCCAGATGCAAAGTCCATCATCGAATGTTTTGTAGCCCATGGTCTTTTCTTCATCTGTTGAAAGCTGTGAATATTCTTCGTTTATAGCTTTACGGATAAACTGCTCACGCTCTTTGGCATTTGTATGTGTATCAAAGAAATCTGCAATTACCTGTCTGTTATGATGATAAAAACGATCATGCCGCAGCACAAAGAAAACGTCATTGTTATCAGCTATAAGCGGTAGATCCGTTGGTATATAGTGTGTGTGTAGTTTGGGATCCAACACAGGCTCCATACCTTTGATCGGATTATCTCTTTTCAGTTCCCAAAGTATCTGCTTTTCTTCTTCTGTCAGCTCGGTATTAGCTTTCAGATACGGTATTAAAATGTCAACCGCATTTTTGGCTGTGTTTTGGCTTTCTTCCGTATTGTATGGATACTGCTTCTGACGGATTATCTCAGTCTGAAACTGCTCAATATGGTCGATTATTGAGCCGCCGCCTGTTCCTTTGCCGTCACCTATATCAAATCTTGCATCATAGGTAAACTGTTCGCCGCTTATTGTTGCGGTAACTGTAAACCATGTTTTCTTGTACCAACCAACTTTATTATCTTTATCGGTACGTTCGGTATGCTGCTTTTCGTCAAGATACTCTATTACGGCATTTGCAAGCGCGAAACTCATATCGTTTCCGTTATGCTCATTTCTGTATTTAGTTATGAGATCGTCAAGCAGCTTGCTTTCTGTTGTCTGTTCGGGATCGTTTTCTGTTCCGAACTTAATGGTAATGCTGTCAGGGAGAACATCTTTTTTATTCTCCGGGATATTATCATTTATAATGATAAATCCTGCATCACGCAGTCTTTGAGTGTAGTTATCTTTCTCTTTATCAGGAAAGCCGCACATAGCGACTTTTCCTTTCCTTGAAAGATAAAGCCCGAGTGCTTCAGAAGCAGCCCGGGCATCATTATCGTACATTTCCCAAAAGTCACCGACCTTATGCAGCGTAAGCGAGGTTTTTTCTTCCGCTGTATCGTCTTTTTCTTTGGGTGTTATAAATCTATCCTCACGGATAAGTTTATCTATGGTGTTTGTTACGGTCTGCCAATCAAATGACAGATTTCCCGCATTTCCATCAATATTGTATCTTACCACGAAACAATCATTTCTTGCAAGATATGCGCTGATAATATCATCATTGGTCGAGTTATAGCTTTTACCCTTGTAATTAGACCTTACATAAGAGGTCAGAGCATTAACACCGATGTTACCCGAAAACAGATAATTGATACGTTCTTTATTGACAGAGCCATTGTCTATCATGAGTGCAGTTTCAAGTATTTCCTGCTGTTTTTCGGCAGTTAAACCGCCATTATCGGATACTTCAGATACGGGCTGAACAGTAACTACACTTTTGTTTTCCTGAATAATATCGTCATTGTCATTATCGGCTGTTACGTTTTCAAGTGTTTCGGGTATAGTATACTTCTTTTCTACATCGTCAGCCGTTTCAACAGTTGTTTCCTCAGATATTTCCTCGTCATATACTGCATCGGTAATATCTTCAAATTCGCTAAGTTCTTCGGCTGTAAACATGACATTTCTGCTGCGTTCTTCTATCTGTTCCTTTGTTACAGAAGATACTGTCCTTTGCGCAGCTTTAAGCATTGAC
>NZ_JAILMR010000090.1 GCF_024692365.1 Ruminococcus sp.
GATGGAATACCATGAGGCATATGCAGCATAATTCAGTCATACAAAACAAACAGCAGCCTGCACAATTAGTACAGACTGCTATTGGTTAATACATAGAATACTTTTGTTTTTTACACTGTCTACTTGACAGGGGGCGGGTCACCTTTATGTCAGTGCCAGGCTATTTTTCTTTGGTGGGGCTGCAACAGCCCCCTGATTATCGATCGATCATCAGGAGTTACTGTTTAACCCATTCCTCGAAAAGCTGATTATACAGTCAGCCTCCTGACTGCCGAATATCTTATCTCCCCATGCAAGCCATATCTCGCCACAGGGGGTACCGAGCCAGAGCGCTCCGTTAAAGCCATAATCCTCGGGCGTGAATATTTGGGAAGGTTCTCCGTACATTTCTATGAACTACGCATAAAGCCTGTCATAGCTTTCCTTGCAGTCAGAAGACGAGGGGTCATTGTCCTGTGCGGTGTTCAGGTCAGGATTTTTGTGAAAGCCCACAGCGTATATGGTCTTGTCATCATAGTCATAATCAACACTCATGTAAGAAAACTTCTCGCCCAGCACCGAAACACCATCATTGTAATCAAACTGATTTGACAGGTATATCTTATCAAGAGCGTTCCTGAATTCTCCGAGCTCGGTCACTTTGTCTGTTTCACCGAACACGCTTTTTAAAAATTCCACCGCGGTATCATATTCGCTGGGATATACTTTTTCGGAGAACTGCTCAAAGAATGCTATATCATCTGAGGTCACATCCGCGCTGTTATCAGGCTGAATGTCCTGCTGTGAGCTATCTTCTTCCACTGCACTGCTTTCTTCGGGAACTATTTCCGTCTCTGCTGCAGAACTGCTCTCTGTTTCCACCGTCATGCTGCGTTCTTCGGGCGCTTCAACACTTTCGGCAACAGAACTGCTTTCTGTTTCCGCAGGTTCTGCCGCAGTGCTTTTGCTGTTACTGCTGTTTTTTTCAACATTGCCGCAGCCTATAAGACCAAATGCCATTATAGCCGCAAGCGCTCCTGCAAGAATTCGTTTTGTTTTCATTATTTTACTCCTTTTTGATTCCATTTTACAAGGGTATATTTCAATTATATCATACCGCGTACATTAAGTCAAATGCTAAAGATCACAGAGCTTATCAGGGGCATTTTCAAGAAAAAGAGCGTAAACAGTTTGGTGCCGTTTACGCTCTTTTATGCAATCGTTTTGTTATCTCAGTTCGTTATTGCCATTCTGCGGGATTCAGAGCCAGCAGGTCATCTGTATTTAAACCCTGATCTATGTCAGCAGTTTTATTAGTGAAATCCACTGCATATTCGCCGTAAATTACCGACTTGTCTGTTTCATCGCTTGTAATTATAATTGTGAACTTCTCAGCGCCAATGCCTTCAAGGTCAAAGTCGAATGTTTTTACATCTCCAAGGGTATCTGCATTTATGGATTTTGTATACTTCACCGTTCCGTCCTCGTCACAAAGATCAATACGGTAGGTGCCGCGCAGATCTGCGGGCAACGGCGTGCTTATTGTCAGCTTGACAGGTTCAGTAACGCCAGCAGAAACAGAAATGGTTATATCGTCGTACTTGTTCAGGGTTGTATCAGGCTCGGCAGACTGCTCAACGACAGTACCCTTTTCGGCACTGTTCAAGACATCTTTATGCCTTACACAAAGACCTGTTTCTTTCAGCAGCAGCATTGCCTCGTCCTCATTCATACCTACTACATCGGGTACTGTCACGGTTTCGGGTTCACCTAACTTGCCTTTTGAAATAAACAGCGTTACCTCACTCTCAAAAGCAGCCTTATTTCCTGGGGCGGGGTCAGTCTTTATAGCAATGCCCTCGGGGACTTCTTCATCGTATATCTCCTTTACAACAGGGTTGAATCCTGCTGCTCTGAGCTCTTCTTCGGCAACCTCGGATTCACTTCCGGAAACATCGGGAATAGCGATCATCGTGCCCTTGCTGACTTTCAGTGCGACAGTAACACCTTCCTTGAGAACCGTACCTGCAGGTATGCTCTGTGAGCAGATCACTCCTTCAGGATAATCCGAATTATATTCGTCTATGGTATAATATCCCAGCGTGTAGCCTATATTGCTAGGAATATCTGACAGCTTTTTACCTACCAGATCGGGCATTATGTTTTCTGCGTTATCATCCGTAGTGTCGGTATCCTCAGCATCGGTTGATTGACCCTCAACTGTAGGCTGACCTGCGGGCTCGGGTATATCGGCATTTATATTGTTCATATGGAGCATACCCACTGTGACCGCGCCAACTGTCAGAACTGCGATGCAGGCTGCAATGATACCGCCGCGTTTTACCTGTATCCTGCCTCTGCGTACTTCTGTATCATCCGTTTTTGATGCTGTTATATTCTTTCGTTTTTCGTTGATTATCTCGTTCATCTCAAATCCTGCCTTTCTCATTACGGAGGAAAGTACACGCTTCTTTTCGGCATCGGTGACTTCGGCATTTTCTTCAAAACCCGCAAAGGTATCCTCGAAAAGCTCTGCGTCCTGCACGGAAAGATCAATTTTCAGTTCATCATTTTCACGCTTCATTACGCTTCCTCCTTTAGTATTTTTCTCAGCTTGACAAGACCTCTCGATACTCTCTTGTCTACCGCTTTAGGATTTAAGTGAAGTTCTTCGGCGATCTCCTTTGTTTTCTGACCGAAGAAGTATTTTCGGATAAATATGCTTGTATCAGGTTCGCCCAGCTTTTTTATTGCCGCGGCGAGAGCGGTACGGTTATCAGACAATGGCTCCTGCGCAGGTATCTCTCCCGCATCTTCCAGGGGAAGGATATCCGGGGAAGATATGTGTTTGCGGAACACATCGGTGCAGTGTCTTCCCGCTATCACGGAAAGGTACGCCCTCACCGAACGTATATCAAAGCCGCAGCTCTGACCCGTCTGATAGAATTTGAAAAATATATCGCTGACCGCTTCTTCAATATCCTCGCTGCTGCAAATGCCGTTCAGTTTTGTACGCGCTATTTTCATAACATAAGCCGTATACCTGTCGACCACAGCCGCAAGCCCCGCTTGGGGTGAGCTTTTCAGCTTTTCGATAAGTTCTTTATCCGTCATACAATGACCTCACTTTTTGAAACGTTTCACTATGTTAGTCGTATCCGAAGCAGGAAATGAGACATCATCAGAAAAAAATTATAACAGAATTTTGTTAATATTCCATGAACGCACATTTTGAACGACCGTTTTTTCTGCCGCGGAGAGTTATCATATATTGTTAAATGAATGAAATTTATAAAGACTCTTGAAATTTTTAATGCAATGTGTTATAATTACATAAAGATTAACAGTGTGTTACTGTTAATCTTTGGCAAAACAGTGCGCATGGGCGCCGATCGATCAAATGTACCCATTAAAAAGAATAGCAGCAGTATTTTCAGAACAGAATACTGCTGATTATTTATCCGAAAAACATATTGCGTTGTGAGCGCGTGTTTAATTTTTACAATGAATGCGAGGTGAAAGCATTGGGAAGCATATTACTTATAAGAAAGAATTATCCCGAGATTCACGATGAATAGGAGGTAATCTCTTGACCGTTGATACCAAAGAAGTAGTTACCACGATCTCGTACCTGATAGGAGTCCGCAAGGACATATTAGAGCTGAATTTCGCTGAATGCAAGGCTACTCTTGATAAACTTTATGCAGACCGTGATGCTACCGTGATACGATATTTGTGCAAGCTCCGTACTGCACTGTTGCAGCATTTCAAAAAAACGGATAACGCTATGCGCTATGATCTGAAGAATCTTACTTCTATTGAGTGGTACGATAAGGATAATATCAGACAGCTTGAAAAATGGGATATCCAGATAATTCAGGCAAATTACCGTTCAGAGAAGTATATGCATGACTTCACCAGACTGATAAACGAAAATATAGATAAATGCTCTCATCTTTTTTACGACTGGATTATATGGGAGTATATACGAGATCTGTTTTATATCCCGAAATACCAGAAAGCAGGAGTGCTGAAAGAAGAATTTGAAAAATACATGAAGAATATCCAGCACTATCCGTTCCAGATGTATATCCACTGGAAGCCTGCCGACGTGGGAAACATCATCTACACCGACAGAAAATTTCTGAAACTTATCTACGAAATGCACGGTGATGTTTTCACGGATTACACCAAATATCGGGATGCAGATGATGAAACAAGAAATAATATTTACGGATTTATCGACAGCTCCGAGAAAACTGCAATTGCTGTCGATTGCGAGAACAGTAATCCATTCAAGCTGTACAGTGTTCTGAAAGGATTGAATCAGGATGAACTTTCAAAGATTGAAAAAATAACACTGTATGATGATCCGAACACTACCGCAGGCTGGGACTGGCTATCAAAATTCACGATGATACCCGTTGAACATATCGAAATTGAAAGGGTATCCGACAGAAAATCCCTTGTAGATGTGCGAATGACGGCGAGCGTAGTTACGGATTTTTACCGCGACGGGATAACATCTTTTATAATAGTATCCAGCGATTCTGACTTTTGGGGACTTATCAAAAGTCTGCCCGATGCACAATTTCTTGTGATGTACGAATACGAAAAGATAGGTTCTGCGATACAGTCCGCCCTGACACAGCACGGTATCTACTATTGTGCAATTGACGATTTCTGCTCCGCTGCCACTGAGGACATGAAGCGAGCTGTACTTTTTGCAGAACTTGAAAAGCATTTCCCAACCATCTGCGGTGAAAGCCCTCTGGAGCTCACTCATAAGATCTATGAAGCCACAAGAGTGACCGCTACCAAAAAGGAAATGGAGAATTTCTGTACCAGGTACGTAAAGACTTTGCGGCTAAAGCTGAACTCAGAGGGAAAGTTTGTTATTGAGATACAGAAATAACAAAAGGACGGTTTGCGCCGTCCTTTTTGTATTAAACTACGATATATCCTAAAAGTCTCTGTTACACAAGTTGTTAAATATGCTTTCCCGAAATTTAGCATTTTCATTTTACAACATAAAGAAGTTTTTTGCTAAGATCTCAGAAAACCGACTTGGAATTTCTCTTTTTGAACTGAAAACGGCATAAAAACAAATAGAACAAAACACCCCCGAGTCATCTTTTTGGAAGAGAGCTTGGGGATGTGCGCTCTGAAACAGCTTATTTCATCAGTTAATATGTTTTTTTACTCTGATGTTCGGATATGGTTAGAGGGTGCTGCGGTTGCAACAGCCCCTTTATATTGCTATTGAATTTGTATCTTTCTAATGACCAACTCTACCGGTGTGAAAACTTATTTGTTATTCTCGAACTGGCCAGGAGATAAGAAAATAGAGCCATCGAAGTAGAGAGAGCACATATTCTCGCCATCATTGATCATTTTATCTTTTAAAGAAACAGTGTATTCCGTACCTGTTTCAACATTGGTTATTTTCAGGCAGGAGTTAAGATCACCGACACCGGGAGTTTTCTGCCTGATACCGAACTGCATAGAACCGCCGTTCGATGCACAGATATGTCTGGGCAGAGTTTGCTGAGCGGTATTGTTCTTGTTGCTGTCGAAGAACTCGAAGTACTGTG
>NZ_JAILMR010000104.1 GCF_024692365.1 Ruminococcus sp.
CAGTATATTTATTTCCAGATAATTTTAAAAGCATTGATGAACTGTGGAATATTGAGCAGAAAAAAATTGAAAAATAATGTTTTTCTAAGAGTAAGCATTTCAAATACCATAGCCTACTGGCACACCTGATTTACGTTCCACTGAGTGTACCTCTTTATATTTTTGAAAAATATTATTACAATTCTCAAAATGAGGAACGAACCACTTTTCTGTTCGTTCCTCAATAATCATAATGGATACCTACTCCATCCGACTTTATACCGAGTTCTTCTTTCTTCTTTTGTATGATTCTGCGAAGTTTATTGTCTGCTTTCGATTGGAGTATCCGATGATTCCTGTCATAGTCTTCTTCTAAAATACGACTTATACTTGCAAACAAATTCATGACAGTATTCATCAGAAGGACTTGATCAAAATCATCAATATGCTGCAGAAGATTCTCAGCATACTTATTGCCATTATCGGCCGACTGAGTAAGCAATTCTACTGCCTTTGCACGGTCTCGTTCAAGATCATCATTTCCATATAAATACAGCTTACCGAGAATATACGAACACAAATTGTTGTCCTGTGATGTTTCTTTAAGTAGCTGTACTGCCCTTTGCGTATCATGAAATTCATTCCCATCAAGTAGTATCTTCGCGAAAATATACGCAGCATAAGGCTTTATAACCGAGTAATCACATGCCTTGTCAAGCAGATCAACTGCTTTAGCCAAATCATATCTTTCCTCGTTCAGGTACATTTTCGCAAGCGTATACATCGCATATTCATTTTCTGCATCTACTGCTTGTCTGAGATATCTTTCAGCTCTATCAAAATCTTTGAATACGATTTTACCCGAGAAATACATCTTCCCCAACTTGTAAGCGGATAATGAATCTCCATCATCAGCAAGTTCTGTCAGCATTTCAATACCTTTATCTATATACTGTTCTGTATGTACCCCTGCGATATATTCCTCTGCCATACGCCGCATGGCGCTTTTACTGCTCGATTCTGCATCGATATCATCGTCATCTGTAAGTTCTGGAACGTCAGGCTCTTGTTCATCTGATAGCTGGAACTCCATTTTCAGAACTGACCGAACGATCATATTTTTCACAGAACGAAATTCCTTGTTTTCCGTAAGCAATTGGAATTCTTTAGGCTTAAGTGAATACGTTTTGTATTTTAAGCTCTCTAGTTCACACCAATTTTCATATAGTTTAGCGATGTGTTCATCATGAGCAAGCATTGAAAAGATCTCATCAACTGTCTGCTTTATATCTTTTGGAAGATAACCGTAGACCTTTTTGCCTTTTGCTGTTTTCAATTGTTCATGAAGTTTTTTGACTGCCAAGATAAGATCATCGTTGAAATCACCTCTGCCGATTTTCGAAAGAATTTCATGTAACTGATTATCCGATAGTGTTTTCAATTCATCTCGAGTCAAAGTCTGCTGCTGATAGATGCTTTTCAACTCATCCTGAAAAATATCATTTGCAAATACGGAACGGATTTTTTCAATACCCTGTTTGGTAAGATAACCCTTCTTTGGATTCTTGGAATAAACGATCATATGGATATGTGGGTGATGAGTCGTATCATGAAATGCGGCATACCATTTTAAATCTGCAAGAGGAATATTTTGAGCTTGCGCAATATCTGCAATATGTCTTTTGACAAGTTCTCGCCACATATCGGAATTTGTATAACCAAGACGAACTGCATCTTCTCTGCGAATGGATACAACATGAGTCCATACATTGCCTGGATGGTTTGCAACTTCATTGGCAACTGCATTCAGGTCAATAGAGTCATCTTTATCATTGAATAAACCATGTTCACCACGCTTCTCTGCACCGGGACGCTTTGCAACGTAATCGACAAAGTTTCTGCGGTTGCCGATCACATCAGCGTACCGTTCTACGATAGTGTTTATCAGTTCGGAAGCATTCTCAGCTGTTGGCTTTGAAAAATAATCTTCGTATTCAAGAAACTGTTTTGCTTTCGGAAACTCGATCAGAAGTTCATTTATAAGCTGTTTCTGATTTTGAGTTAACTGAGCCATGTTCTGCGGTCGTTTCTCTACAGATTCTCTTGTAGCAATATACTTTGTGTAGTTGGAACGCCTGGATCTGGTTTTCTTTGTACCGCTTTTGATGTAGCGGCTGGTAACGATAATTTGCGACATTGACAATGATATCATCTCCTATGTAAATGCCGCACTTAATTTTAGTGCGGCTGATAATTATTCTTCGCTTCTCTGATATCTCAGCGCATTTTCAAAATTGATTATGCCATTTGTCCGTCTGACTTCATCACTGACCATACTGCGCAGCTTGAACAGTGTACTGTTATCAATATCATTTATCGCTGCAAGTACATGAGTCTGCACACCGACTTCAACAGCCAATTTGAAAAGCGCTCTCGACAATCTTTGTTCCGAACCTTTTATTATTCCGTCAGTTATCGTACCGATTTGTGGCGCAAGGTATTCGATGAGTTCGGGCTTGTTCTGCAGCAGATAACCACAGTAGAAGCGAACTGCTTTTTCAACGAATTCCGATCTGTTTGAGCAGCTGTCGCTTTTGTATAAGCAGTCAACTGTTTTTAATGTCTCCGGAAAAAAATATACTCCGAAGCGAGTTTTATTCGCAATGGTACCATCGAAATCTCTCGCACTATCGTTGTCTCGGTTCTTATTCTTTGAATCAGGCACCGTCTAATCTCGCCACCTTTCAAAATGGATCCTTTTCTAAAATGCCCAAAGCCCTCGCAAACTTGCGGTCGGCTTTGCCGTCCGCTGTGATTTTTGCGGCAAATGGAGCCGCAATTTAACCTGCACAACATGAACTACCCTAGATTACGGCCTACCTAAGCTTATCTCACATTTTCCTAACTCTGCAACAAATGCCCACAGACGGCTCGCAACTTCTAGGGGTATCATTTCCCGACCCAGACATAGTAAACCCCGCACAGGGCATTCTCGCGCAACACGTGGCGAGTTACGGCTCCGACTTATCCGCCGATTGTGCGGACCTCCTTGTCCGAGGTTTCTGCTGTGCTGACATTTTCTCAATGTACTCCCTGACATTCTGCGGAACTATCTTGCCGTAAAGCTGTTCTGCATATCTGTCAAGTTCTGCAGCCAGCGTGGTGTTCTTCTGCTCAAGGTACATCTCAATAGCAGACAGCTTTTCCTCACTTATCTGAACACTTATCGATTTCTTCATTTGAACCTCCGTTAATACTCAACTTTCTCACCGTAGTTTATCTTCTGTATGCTACGGATGTTATCAAAGATAAGTCCATCCCAATAGTATGAACCATAGTTCCCGGTGAACTGAACACCACTTGGAAGACAACCGTCTGCGTGTATAAATTCTATCACGCACTTACCTCCGTCACCGAATGGGTGATATGCACGGTCACCTTTACTGTCGCATATCTTTGTGGTGAACTGAACACCGTTGTTTAAGGTAACGAGAAATCTGTCGCCGCAGTAACCGTATTCAGTTCCCATGGCACAGCAGTAATCACCATACTCATCACGCATTATACCTGTGCCTGTTATCGGGTCAGGGATACAGCCTTGTATGGCACTCCACGATGGATCCAGTGTCAGTCCGCCTGCATGTTCATATGCAAAACAGTTTGTCCAGCCGTCCTCATGTTCAAAATTCCATATAACTTCAACCGATTCTGTTGAACAGAGTTTTTTGGAAGCCGTGTTATCTATTGGTTCACCTCTTTCATCAAGTTCTTTGATCGTGATCTCATATTCAGAACCTTCACGCAAGCCTGTTATATATGACTTACTGTTACCATCGAACCTGATACATATATTCTCAACATATCCTGTGTCCTCATCTGTCGGTGCTACCGTCAGTTCATAGTCTTTTCCATCCTCAGCATCCCAATCAGCTTTTATACAGCTTACAGATACTGCCGATGCATTCAGGTCTTTGACCTTCTGCTGTTTTAGCATTTCTGATGATGTATTACTTGCTATCGCTGCCGCCATTGCGACTTTCATCATTTTGTCTACAAAAAAATGTGCTAACATCTATACCTCACTTTCGTCACTCTCAATCTCGCTGCTGTCCTCACTGCTTTCTGCAGATGCACTCAATTCGTCTATAGTATCCTGTACGACCTGCGGATAGCTGATCCCCTCATAGGTACACCAGCTTGACCATATCCCGTCTGATATATTCTGTCTGGTAACATAGCCTATGCCTTCATCACAATAGATCACCTCTCCATTTCCAATATAGATCCCATGCTTTGTTCCATCGAAAAGACCAATTCCGGGGACGTCAGGCATTGTAGATATATCACTTTGTTCGGTATAGGTAAGCGTTCCATATGAATTTCCATAGTTTTTGCTGTCTGCATCGTAGTTGAGATATCCGATAATTAGGCCTGCATTATCACAGTATCTCAATCTGTCATCAACGCTTTTCTCACCTATAAAACCTGCCTTGTATCCCCAACCCGATTCATAAGCATTATATGCCCAAGCTGCTAAGTCTTCTGAGTTTTTAGTAGCGGTTTCACTGAACATATACGGATTAATTGTATTGTTCATCACAAAAGTATATGTGTGCAGATAGTCTTCAAAGTTTATCGCAAGTCCGTAATGGCTGTTGATGCTATTTATAAGATCACTGTCATCTGCTGTTTCAAAAAGACATGCGTATGCGTCAGCATCAAAGTTCTGTACACCATCAAAGAATGATACGTATATTAGTTCTGCTTTTATTGTTTGTTCAGGTACACCATGTTCAGCCATCGCAGATTCTATAGCTTCACCCGACCGCATCATGTTGTTCAGCTTTTCAGCTTGTTCACTGTCAAGCGAAGCCATAAATTCTTCATCGGTAAAAAGCGAATGGTCAATATCAGTTGCTTGAAAATCTATAGTACCAAGATTAGAAAAGATTATAACAGGCAAACACAGCAGATAGAAAAAACCGAATGCTATACTGAGAACAAGAATAATGATCTTTTTTCTAAGCTTTTCATCAGATAAAACCGATACAAGTATCTTAATTGCCTTTGCACTCATCACTGTACCTCTATCTTACGAACTTCATATTCTGTGCTGTTATCCGAACATTTCATTTCTTCACTATGCTTGAACACATAGGCAGCATACTCCGAACAAAACAAAACGGGTGCGCCGTCCTGACGCACCCAATCTTCATATATTCCTGTCACGTTTTCGGTGTAACGTATTCTCCATATTCCGTATTTGATCAAATTATCAATCCTCCTTCACAGCATTGTCATTCCGTTTGCTGCCTCAGCCTCGAAATCACAGTCAAGTTCACGTTTGTCGAGCAGATCATACAAATGGTCGCTGAACCATTCACGCTCGGCAATGTATTGCGGATCGTAGCGATAAAGAATAGTTTCAATTACCGCTGCCAAAGGCTCTTTGAATCTAAGCAGATATTTCGCTTCATCATCCGATATGCATGAAACTATATTCTCCTTGATAAACTTGGCTGCCGCAATTCGTTCGGCATTATATATTAGTTCATCTGCGGTCATATCCCATCATTTTTTTCTCATGGTCTCATACTCTCTATTTATTTTACCTACAAGCATGTCAACGCTATTCTTCATATCATGTTTCTCCTTATCAAATCTATGAGTGTAACGTTACTCAAATTCTTTCTCTATATATTCTTATTTGAGAACTGAAAGTATAGTAATACTAAAATTCAGCGTCTATTGCGAACAGAAAAAAAAGAGCTGCATCAAAGCAGCTCCCTAGCAAATTCTTATTCTATTGTCAGCCCATAGCTCGTCGCTTCATCTTCATCAACATCACCATCAAAAGGTATATCCTGCGAATTTTTATGTGTCATAACTATTTCCGAAAGCCTGTCTATACGCTTTCTTATCTGCGTTACTATCATATTCGCTCTCTCATGATCAATAAATTTCCTGATTTTATCATCACTCAATATCTCGGATATCTCATCCTCAATACCGTCCAGTTTTGAAAGATCAAGCCATGAAACATCGGATATCAGTTTTAGCTGTTCACCGTGAGTTTTCTTAAACGGCTTGCAGGGGATATCTGCCGAAGGTATCTGCGATGTCAATTTATCATACCAAAGTGAAGTGCCATTATCGAACATCGGCGCCGCACCTTTTAATTCAAGAGTATCAGCGTCACGAAGCAGACCAAAGTTTCCGAAATGCCTGTCTTCGTTGGCTATGATATAGTCAAATACTATCATCCTGTCCAGCATCGGTACAATGTCAAATCCGAGCTCACTGCATACATTTACAAAGTGCAGATATCCGTTCTCATCATTTGATTTCGGGCGTATCTGCATCAGCCTTGAAGCGCTGACAAGCTCGGTATCCTTGGAAACAAAATTCTCACAGACACTGTAAGGCTTATCGTCTATCCATGTCAGAGTGTAGGGTATGTGGTCGATGCAAAGTCTGTCAAGGATAATTGATGCTATGACCTCATTTATAGGCTGCTGTCTGAATGGAGCAGAGCCCGATTTCAGAAGACACCTATTGCCGTCGATTATCTTCCAGCGTTTCTGAAGATTACCGTCTGAGGTATTATCGGGCGAGGAGTAGTTGAATCCTATACTTTTTCCTGCCGTTCCGAACAGAACATCGCCTATATCATCTGAAAACTCATTATCAAAAAAGTTTACGCTTTCCCAGGTCATGTCGCTGTCTGCCGGTCTTACCCAATAATGATCGGATAAGCTTAGTCCAAGGCATTTTGTGAGCAGGAGCTCTGTATTATATATGCCGAGAGTTTCAAGCGCATCATTTATACCCATTCTGCTTGCAGGTATAGAACGCCCCGTCCACCATTTGTTGAGAGCAGCTTTATCTATGATCTCCTTGTGACGCAATGGGTGTACAACGCCTAACGGCAGATGTTCCTTAGCATAAATATCTCCGATACCGATAATAACGCCTGTATCCTCATCTATCTCAATATCCGCGACACGGATATTCTTATGCATAAGCGTATAGTTCATGTTTCTCGCCTCGCTTTCTTAGATGATTATAGCATATTTCTATGCTGAAATCAAGCATTTATATAAACTTAACGTCCGCCGGCCGAGCCAAACAACGCTGCTTTATAAGCAGGTGCTATGACCTGAAGCAAGTACCTCTCATTTCCGCATCGATAGAAACAAGTACCTCTTTCGGGAAACTTGAACAGCTCGTACTCAGAATTTTCAAGCTGCAAGGTGTCTATAAATGATGCCGCTGAGATATTACCCGGATTGAACAGAAAATGGTGAGTAGGGATAGAAAATAGAGGTTTTGTAAATTCCTTGATCTCAGGCAAAAGAAAATCTTCGATGTTCTGTGATGCCAGAATAAAAGCAGATTCTTTCTTTCGCACACGTTTCATACCGTTTCGGATATACTCAATCGCTGTAAGATTAGATAAGAACAGATAAAGCTCATCTACTGCGGCAACGGTGTTGCCCATTCCCAAAAGCTGATCATTCATATAACTAAGAATATTGAACAGCATAGTGTCTTTCAACCGCTTGTTAGTATCCATAAGACCCTTTACACCAAAGCAGACAAACTCACCGTTCTTGACATTGGTGTGACCGTTGAAGTATTTGGATTCAGCCCCTTTGCACATCGAATGAAGCCCAAGACAGATGTTCTGGAGTATTTCTTCAGTATAGAGATGTTTCTTTTCATGATCGAATGCCATGAACTCCTTTTCTGCAAGGTCATAGAGATCTTCCATTATAGGATAATCTTTACCGGATAGAGTGTTAAACTTTGTAGTATCATCTATACCGTATCTGGCATACAGTTTTAACAGCATGATCTCGATAGTATCTATCTCTGCATCGGTAAAATCTTTGTATGCTCTGAAAAAGTCTTTAAGATAGCTTATGTGCTGGCTCAGCCTGGACACCTTTCTGAATGTTTCGGGAACAGATTCATCGCCTGCACGTTCGCCGTCTGTCCATGCTTTGGGTTCAAGCGGATTTATCATATACTCACCGCTCATCATATCTATATAGGTTCCGCCGAGGTTTCGGCAAAGGTCCTCATACTCATGCTCCGGGTCAAGACAAAGAACACTTTTGCCTGATTCACGTACATTGCACAGCAGCAGTTTCATCAGGTATGATTTACCTTGTCCGCTGTTGCCGAGAATAAGAGCATTGGAATTCGTCTTGTCCTCGGTACGTCTGTCGAAGTCCACAAGCACGTTGCTTCCATATTTATCTCTGCCAAGGTAGAAGCCATGTTCATCGGTTTTACCGCTATAATTCAGCGGATAGAGGTTTGCAACTGAGCTTGCAGGCAGAACTCTTTCATACTGAGTTCCGAAGTTGTTGGAACCTGCAGGCATAACAGAAAGAAATCCTTCCTTCTGGCGGAGTATGAGACGGTCAACAGATATCTTCGACCTGGTCAGTTCCATCTGTATATCTGCCTGAAGCTCTTTCAGCTTATCAAGGCTTCCCGCCCTAAGTTCGATAAAAACAGCGCAATGTAGCAGAGGTTCTTTGTTGCGGCGCAGTTCGGAGATCAGATCAACAACATCGTTTATATTGTTCTGAGCTTTTATTGACTCGTTAACATCATTGACCGTTGTCATCATATGGTTCTTTCTCATCGCCTGCTGAACTATCTTGCGCTGTTCCATACTGTCCACAAGCCGGTCATATATACGAAGCGTTACACCGTTTCTATCAGCAAGATGAGCAAGTATTGCTCCTTCTTCAGTCGTGGGCGGATACTCGGTTATTGCCCAGCATGACTTGTAGAAATTGCCGCAGATATAATATTCAGGGTAAAACTTGATCACTCCGGGAACAGTTCTGTCAAAGAAATCCTTGGTTTCAATTACCGCTTTTTGTTCTTCGGTCAGATCTTTTTTCTTTTTCAACTTAAAAATCATCTATTGCCTCCAATTCAAACTCATTTTCGCCCTCTGTATCCGGTATCTCATCGCCTGTTATCGATGTTCCGAAGTAAAGAGCAAGCATTCTCTTTGTTTCTGCCTTTGTCATTCGTCTGGCTGAAAATCCATGCTCTAAAAGTGTTTTGTCAACTCTGTTGAGAATATTGAACACCTGTTCGGGTTTTTCACGGCGGAATCTTACTGCAAACATGAACTGCCTTGCCGAAGACATTTCAAGCTGTATCTCGTCAAGAAAATCGTAATCAGCTTTAAGCAGTCTGCGGACTGCTTCATTGTGTTCGCTCTGCAGACGTTTCTTTATATATAACTTATTATCGTCAAAACGTTCGGCACTGTCTGAGGCGATCAGTTCAAGGTCAGGTATGACCGAAAGAACAAGCATCAGACTGCGGATCTTAGTATCTATATTTGTCGCAGAAAGCACAGAGATATTAGTCGGTTCAACTGCAAACATAACTATCTCAGCTTTATCAGTTTTTACTCCGTATCGAGTAAAACGTTCAAGCCCAATAAGGGCCTGAACACCGTTTTTTCTCTTTTTTGACAATCAGTTCTCACTCCTTTTCTGCCAGCGGAACTCCTGCTGTGAAACACAGAAAAACCGAAAGGCATTCATGATATAATCCATGACCGATGTTTCGTCAGCCCGAAGGCTTAGAAAAGCATAGCACAGAGTTGCGGCTGCAGGCAGGATATTCCAGAAGTTTGCAAATACCATGACCGATACTATTACTCCGCCGCTTATGATGATAAAATCCCGAACATTCCAGAACCATAGCTTTACGTTGGCTCTGAGGTTTTCGGGATAGATATACGTTTTTATACTACCACTCCTTACTGAAAACAGCCAACATTTCTGCCAGCTGATATAAATTATTTTATCTTGTGCCTCTCATAAGCCCAAGGACTTTACCGCCCATATTGACGCTCTGACTTACGTTTGTAACATTGACTTTTACGCTTGTATCCATTCCATACATCTGAGCTATCCTCGGTACTTCATTTGCAGATAAGCACAGTCCGACAGCAATAAGAGCATGTTCTGTATAGGTCAACAGACCAATATATAAAATCGTGGTCTGTAAAAATGCAGTAAGACAGGTAGCAATGACCTGCCTGCACCAATTATAGAATCCATCGGTATATCCTCTGGGCACTCCGAACATATACAGACTTCCCACCGCAATCTGACAAAGCAGGATACCGCCACGCTTGATGTTTGCCAAAACTACCTTAACCGTGCAGTAACCGAACAGTATTATGAACAGCAGATTCAGAAGAGAAACCTCCATAGCTATTTCTATTACTACTGCTTGTGCTGTTTCACTAATGGTAGAGATAGTGTCACTGACAAAACTTCCCATAAGGTCCAGAGCAAAAGAACCCTGTAAGCTTGTGCATGTGGCATATAATTTCGGCGGTACCACTGTAACAAGTGACGCTGCCATAAAGCCTTTAAAGATGTTTATAGCCGTATTCCTAATGTTGGCAGAGCCGTTCTCATAGGATACAGCACAATCAAATACTGCTACTATAAATCCGCAGATAAAGAGCATCCAGCCCATTGCATTAAATAATGCGATAAAGGTTTTTACCCATGAAAGAGTAAATATGTCGTTAGTTGTGCTGTTTATAAACTTGAAAAGACCGGCTATAGCTCCGTATATCGTTTCAAACAGCCACTTGAACATCATATCCCATACAGTCACCGTTATAGCATCAGCTGCCGCTCCTACCGTGCTGTCCCAAAGTGAAGATATCCCTTCACCGATCCAATCTATCACATCACCTATCCAATCAAACATCAGGCTTCACCTCCAGCACATACAGATTTGAGGATCTGCCGCCGCTTGTCCTGTGCCTGCCTTTTCTCTTTATAAATCCTTCTTTTTCAAGGTCGTTAAGAGCGCGAAACACAGTCCTGCGGCTAATATTCAGATCTTTGGCTATGGTTCGTGATGATGGGAAACATTCGCCTTTTTTATTAGACCTGTCACACAGATAACAAAATACAGTTATAGCTCGATGCGGAAGGTCTGTATCATAAATCCTTCTTGCTACTATCAAATTATGGATCCCCCCTTATTCAGTCCTTACATTTGCTTTAGTCTTTGATGCGAAATCTGTATCCATTGGTATAAATCCATTATCTGCAGGTTCTGACCGCATCGGTGTTTTCTGCGGATATTTTTGCTCAACTGCAGATATAAGTCTGTCTCTTTCGGCATAGTCCACACGTCTGGCACCTCTGTCCTCGAGCAGGAACGGCTCGCCAAACCTGATGCCCCACTTGAAATATAGTTTAAGTTTGCTTATCATCGGGTGTGTACCCGTTTTCATTACGATGAACTGTCCCTTGGGCATACTTTTCAGCTCATCGACCGTCATAAGCGGTCTGCCCATCATTTGTATTGACTGCGATCGCTCTTTTCCCAGCGATACTGATCCGCTTTGAACAGTCTGCTCACCAAGAGCCTTGGACAGGACTTCCGCTGACTGAGAGTTTGGTGCAAATCCGCCGAACACTGTCAGCTGGGTGTTGTCGGTTATGATCTCCATACCCTCTTTTCCATATTTCTGTTCAAGCTGTGCAAACGACTGTATGATCGCTACGATAGAGATCTTTCTTGATCGTCCTGCAGAGAACATTGCTTCTGCGCCCTCTATTTTTGGGAATGTTCCGAATTCATCACAGTAAAACATGACTCGGTCCGTAAGTGTACCGCCATTCTCATCGGCAATGGTGAGTATCTCACGATAAAGCTGCTGTATAAGCAATGACACCATGAAATACTTGCTTTGATCTTCCTCCGGAAGTATGATGAATATTGCCGATCTTTCACGGCAGAAGACCTCTGCATCTATAGCTGTTCCGAAACAGAGTATCTGCTCCATTTCCGAATCGAGAAAGCTGTTGAGCCTCGATAAAGCCGTACTCATAACAGACATCATAGACTGATCTGCACTGTTCAGCGCTGCTCCCGCAAGCCACTTGGCTTTGTGTTCTGAGGGCAGTTTTTCCATAAGTGTTGTGAAATACATCTTAGGCTTGTCTTTTACTGTTTTGGCAGGCGGTTTGGCGATAAGATCCTGTATAAGCTTGAACACGGATACTATATGCCGTTCATTCTTTTCTCCGAATTCAGCAAGCAGAAGTATTACCGAACCCAGCAGTCCTTCGGCGGCATCGTAGAAGAAAGCATTCTGTCC
>NZ_JAILMR010000119.1 GCF_024692365.1 Ruminococcus sp.
TGAGTCTTAATTTACTGAATAAGAATTCTAGGGGTAAATAGTATCCTGTCAATATTAAAAAAACAGATTAACATACTGTTCAAAGTGATATAGACAATGCCAAGGGTAAGGTATTGACATTAGGGTGTGAAATGGGCTATTTTATCTATGTGTAAGGGCTTAAACTCTCAAAAGAGTGTGTTCAGTCTCCTCCAATGGTCGAAATGCAGGTAAAAAATCGGTTTTTTCAGCAAAAATAGTATACAAAGTTTAGGACTCGATTTTAGTTGTATTCACGAAATGTGAAAACACTGGAATCGAGTCCTTTTTTGTTTCACCGAAAACCAAATGATAGAAAACCTATCAGCGATTTGTGAGCCGTTTTTGACGGCATCGGTGACAGGTCGGGATATACACTACCGAGAGCAACTAAAGCCGCTGTGAACGATTTGTGAGCCTCCTGTGGCAGATACATAGAAAGCAGATCACGCCTGCTGTCTATGTAATAAATCATGCCAGGAGGAAAAAATATGAACAAATACTTTATAAGCGGAAAGCTGACACATAAAGCTTCCAATCACAACACCAAACGCTGTGAGATTGAGAAATGGGTATTCTTGCCTCACTCAGACTTTGAAAGGCTGAAAGCAAACCCATATCAGGAGCATGAAGCGATAACTGCTGCCAGAGACCTTATGTACGAGGACGATAAAGCATATCATTGCATTATGATCGACATGGATGAGGTCGAGAGCCTTGTCAAAAATGCTATCGTACAGCAGCTCTCTCAGCGAGATGACGTCATAATGGCGAAGAATACAGACATCGGAGTTGACTATCAGCCTGATATTCGTGTTGAAGCAAAGGAACTCACAGAGCTGAAGTTCTATTGTCCCCTTATGCCGTTGTTCAGTATCCCGACGCACCACTTCCTGTTCAATCCCGGAAACATAAAGGCGGCGGAGTATATTGATACATTACAGCTCGAGCCTGCGGAATACGATCTAATCAAGTTTCCGGAACGAGGCACCTGCTTCTATCGATGCGGTAATGAGCGCTACTTGCTTATCAGGTTGAAAAGCGTATGAAGGAGATAGGTACTGTTACCGATGAAGAAGCACTGTCCCTTTTTACTGACGATCAGGAAGCGTTCAGAAAGTATTTGTTTTATACTTCGGCTATGTTTATCAAGAGACTTGACGAGCCGAAATACGCCGATTTCATGGAGATACTTGATATGAAGAACCGAGATGAGCGGATAGCTGAGTTTAATCTCTGGGTCAGCGACGAAGATAATCTCCGCAAGCTGCAAAGAGTATTTCCGATATCAAAGGGGGACATTCTTCCTTGTTGCTCTACTTGCGCAAAATATGTTTTTTGAGGATGACACGGAACACTTCCCGGTTGATGATGGAGTTTAATATCTCCAGCGGATTGCCAATCTTACTGATTTTTGCCATTCTGTTTTCTTCATCGAAGAAACTTCTCATTCGTACTTTCATGGTTCTATTATACCATGTTTTGGACTTGTTTTCAATGTTGTTTTTAGAGGTGCCCTCATTTTTTTATTAGCGCTGTGGCTCGTTTTTTATTGACAAAGGCATAAAATAGACTTTGCCAGCAAATTATTTAACGTCATTATTGTGCTGATTTAAGTTAATATAATGCAGCTGTGCTTGGTTGAAAATAATTAATTTTTATGAGTTTGGGGGAAATAGGATTATTATGAATGAATTGAAAATTTTGTGTTTACAATATGCAGATGGGAGGGAAATAATATACTTGGATGGATAGAAAATATCATGATACTGCCAAAGTAAATTCCGCAGAATACAATGGATATGGCTCATGTTTCATTGATGATCTTTTTACAGATGCTGATTACTTTGTGGATGATGATTTTGAATTAAGTGTGTTGATTTTAAGAACTACATAATCTCTATATATAGTATAGAAAACCTCATGGCTTCTTTTGATTGTTGCCAAATTTAAGAATGAATTTTTTTCTAAGCCAAAAGTTTAATAATGTTATGTGCGTGTTCATACTGTCTCAAATATAAGGACAAGCTAATTTACGTTCTTTTCAACGAAGATCTTGTGAAATATATTTTTCAACGTGTCAGACTGATTATGAGATAATGAATGAATCGGAGATTATGAAAATAACTATTGATGTATTTATAAAAGACATATCTGTTT
>NZ_JAILMR010000130.1 GCF_024692365.1 Ruminococcus sp.
GAGTGTTTCGCCTATCAGCACTGCATCAGCTCCGCCCTCTCGTACAGCTTTCATATCTGCGTTGGTGTTTATGCCGCTCTCGGATACGAACACGGCACCGTCGGGAGCGTAGGGTCTCAGCTTTGAAGCTGTCGCAAGGTCTACCTCAAAGGTTTTGAGATTGCGGTTGTTAACACCGATGACCATGTCCTCACGGTCAAGAGCGTAGCACTGCATCTCTTCTACTGTGTGCATCTCACCCAGTACGCTGAGCCCCAGTGTCTTAGCCAGCTTGAAAAGCCTGTCAAAATCAGGTATATCCAGCACTGCCGCTATCAGCAGTACAGCATCTGCACCCAGGGCGGCAGCTTCAAATATCTGGTATTCATCAAAGATGAAATCCTTGCGCAGTATCGGGATATTCACAGCCTTGCGAATATCAGCAAGATATTGCGAACTGCCCTGAAAATAATGTTCTTCTGTAAGACAGCTTATTGCATTCGCGCCCGCCGCTTCGTACTCTTTTGCAAAGTCCACAGGACGGAAATCCTCTCTTATCAGACCCTTAGAGGGTGAAGCTTTCTTCACTTCGCATATGCAGGAGAGCGTATCCTTTTTCAGTGCCTTTTCAAGTGATAGGGGAGTGCGCTCTGTCAGCTGTATCTCAGCTCTGCGGCGCATCTTGTTCAGGGGACAGTGCTCCATTTCGTGCCTCAGCTGAATCCTGCGCTGAGCAACTATATCATCAAGTATCATATATTTATCCTCTGTTTGTAAACTCGATCAGCTTGTTCAGCTGTGCCAGTGCCGCACCGCTGTCGATGGCTTCGCGTGCCATTCTTACACCTGCTTCGATGTTGTTTGCTTTGCCGCAGGCATAAAGCGCAGCACCTGAATTGAACAGTACGATATCTCTCTTAGCGCCCTGTATCTCGCCCTTGAGTATGCCAAGTGTGATGGAAGCATTCTCCAGAGCGTCACCGCCGACGATATCAGATTTTTTAGCAGTAGTCAAACCAACGTCTTCTGGTGAAAGTGTGAATCTTGTTATCTGACCGTTGTCTATCTCAGCGAAATATGTGGGAGCGGATATAGATATCTCATCAAGACCGTCACTGCCGTAAACTACCAGCGAGTGCTTAACACCCAGATTTTTCAGAACGTTTGCAACGATGTCGATAAGTCTTTCCTCGTAAACACCGATAACGTTGTATTCAGCATTTGCGGGGTTAGCAAGAGGTCCGAGGATATTGAAAACTGTTCTGATACCGCTCTGTGCTCTTACAGGTCCCACGAATCTCATAGCCTTGTGATAGCTCTGTGCAAAGAGGAAGCATACGCCGACTTCATCTATGCAGGCAGCAGCCTTTTCGGGGGTTGAAGCTATCTTTACGCCGAGAGCTTCCAGTACATCAGCCGCACCGCTTCTTGAAGAAACGCTTCTGTTGCCGTGCTTTGCCACAGCCTGTCCGCAGGCAGATACCACAAAGGAAGAAGTAGTGGAGATATTGAAGCTCTGAGCCAGGTCTCCGCCTGTGCCGACTATTTCAAGTACCTCGCTGTTGTGAGGAACTTTAGCCATCTTGTCTCTCATACCCTGAGCACAGCCTGTTATCTCGTCGATGGTCTCAACGTTCATTCTCATAGCAGTCAGCAGAGCGGCTGTCTGTGCGTTTGTAGCACGGTCGCCCATGATTATGTCGATAGCATCTCTTGCTTCCTCGCGGGTAAGGTGCTGACCGTCAACAACTTTAGAAATGTAAGACTTCAGTTCTGTTCTTTCGGAATCGGGAAGAACGTTGACCTGTGGTCCTGTGACCTCGATGCCTGCTATCCTAAGGAAGTTTGCGATTATAGCAGAGCCGTATTCCGTGAGTATGCTCTCGGGATGGAACTGTACGCCGTAGGTAGGGTGCTCGCGGTGTTTCAGTGCCATTATCTGACCTCTGTCATCTGTGCCGATAACTTCAAGGCAGTCGGGGAGAGTTTCTTTCTCAACTATCAGTGAGTGATATCTTGCAGCGTCCACCTTGTTTTTCAGACCCTTGAATATTGGCTGATCGTTGTCGATATCTATGGAAGTCTGCTTGCCGTGCATCTGTTCAGCTGCATGGATTATGTGTCCTCCGAAAGCTTCGGCTATGGACTGATGACCCAGGCATACTCCGAAGATAGGGAGCTTTCCGCTGAAATGTCTTATAGCCTCAACGGAGATACCTGCGTCCTTGGGATAGCAGGGTCCGGGAGATACTACCAGCGCCTGAGGGTCGAGCTTTTCGATCTCCTCAATGGTTATCTCATCGTTGCGTACTACCTTGATATCGGGGTTAAGTACACCGATAGCCTGATAAAGATTGTATGTGAAACTGTCGTAATTATCTATCAAAAGTATCATTTTAATTTACCCCCGTCCTTACAGTCTTGCCGCTTCCTTGACAGCATTTATAACCGCAAGAGCCTTGTTGCAGCTCTCTTCATATTCGTTTTCGGGAACAGAATCTGCGACTACGCCGCCGCCTGCCTGTACATAAGCCTTGTTGTTCTTGAAAAGTACCGTTCTGATAGCTATGCAGGTATCCAGTGAACCGTCAAATGCAAGATATCCGACTGTTCCGCCGTACAGACAGCGCTTTGTGGTCTCCATCTCGTCGATTATTTCCATAGCCCTCACCTTGGGTGCGCCCGAAAGGGTACCAGCGGGCAGTACAGCCATCAGCGCGTCAAGAGGTTTCTTGTCCTCTCTGAGCTTGCCCTTAACATTAGATACTATATGCATTACCTTTGAGTATCTCTCAACCACCATCAGGTCGGTAACTTCAACGCTTCCGAATTCGCTCACCTTGCCGATGTCGTTTCTGCCAAGGTCAACAAGCATTGTGTGCTCGGCTCTTTCTTTGGGGTCGTTGATGAGGCGCTGTTCGTTCATGATGTCCTCATCGTGGGTAGCACCGCGCTTTATAGTGCCTGCGATTGGTCTTGTGACTACTGTTCCTTTTTCAACGCTTACCAGCATTTCGGGAGAAGCACCTGCAAAAGCGTAATCTGCGTGCTTGAAGTAGAACAGATAGGGTGAGGGATTTGTTGAGCGAAGCATTCTGTAAACATCGAAGCTGTCGGGCGGGTTGTCCATCTCAAATCTCTGTGATGGAACTATCTGGAAGATATCGCCGTCCTTGATGTACTCCTTGGCCTTGCGTACATTTTCAAGGTACTGCTCCTTGCTTATATTTGACCTTACCTCGATATCATCGGGCATGGGCTTTCTCTTTTTGATTTCGGGCTGATAGCTCTTCAGTGCAACTACTATATCAAGAGCGGTCTGCTCGCAGGCAGCGTATTTGGCATCGATATCATCTGTGGAATTGATGTTGAGTATGATAACTGCCTTGTTGCTCAGGTGATCGTATGCCACCAGCTTTTCAAACATAAACAGATCTGCGTCAGCCATTCCGAGATCGTCATTGGGGATATTTGTAAGCTTCTTTTCAAAGTATCTTACCATATCGTAGGCGAAATATCCCATCAGACCGCCTGTCAGCTTAGGATAGCTCTCAAATCTCGGGGACTTGTGCTCCTCGATGACCTTGGAAAGGAAACCGATAGGATCATCGGTATTTACTTCTACGGGAGCTTTGCCTGCCTGTTTGATAGTCATAACGCCGTTTCTCAGTTCGTATTCAGCCTTGGGATCAATGCCCACGTAGGAATATCTTCCCCACTTATCCTTGTTGTCTACCGATTCAAGTATGAAGCAGTCCTCATACAGTTCGTGCAGGCAATTGAACAGTTGTATCGGAGTGCAGCTGTCCATCAGCAGTTCATAGAAAACAGGAACTGTTTTGTAGCTCTCCAGATATTTTTTTACGTCTTCAAGATTCGGATACAGCATAGTGATTACCTCCATTGTTTAATATCCCAAAGCAAAAACGGCAATAAAAAAAGCCCCATCATCACACATGACTTCAGTCATGGGACGATAGAACCGTGGTGCCACCCATTTTCCCGACAAAAAACTGTCGGCTCACAAGGTACGCACTCTTCGGAATGACCTAGAGATCAATACCCCTCCGCACTAACGTAGGGAACACGGCAGGAGATACTCGTAAAAACTTTCGCTCCGCTCCTCACAAATCCATTCACTGTATGCCCTTGTACTGTCTCACACCGACCGACAGCTCTCTGAAACGCCCTCAAACAGTTACTTACTTTTGCTCACAGGATTTCGCATATCAAATTTTCTGTTTTGCATTATATTACTTTTTTGGTCATTTGTCAAGGGGTTTTGAGAAATTTACCATGTTAACTTTTTGTGAACGCTGTTGAAGAGTATGCCAAGGAAGAGAGCTTTATCTCCCGCAAGATAAAGAAGCTATAAACCAATTTACAACCAAGAAAGATAATGCAGCGGATAAAAACTGCCTACTAAAGCTAAAAAAGCCCCGCAACAAATATCGCCGGGCTTTCGTTAGTATGTTTGTCTCTCTGTCTTCGATTTGTTTAACCTTAATAACAGTACGACCCTTGTCATGGAAAAAGTGGTATAGTTCGGTACACGCTCGTATGTTTTGTTATTGCCCGCGCGTTTTTGGTATGAGTTCGTTTCGCTTTTAAACCTTAATCTGCATTTTAGTTTTGCACATTGATGATTGAGGGACTCCGCCAACAGTCAACAAAGTTGACTGTGCAAACATCCTCGCAAGCCTTTCGCGAAAGGCTTGACCCAAAGCTCTCTTCCTTGGCATATCTTTCACAATGCTGAAAAAAATTCATAAATCACTTGCAAATCTTCAGAAAATGAGTTATAATAAATAACAGTATTTTTTATCAATGAAAGGACAGATCATGAAGTTTTATACAAACAAAAAGTACCAGACTATTGCAGTATATGCGGCGGTTGTGATTGCCGTTAATGTACTTCTGGTGCTGGCACTGAATAATATTTCGGATATACTCGACAGTATCTACAACATTTTTGTAGTCTTGCAGCCAGTGACCTGGGGCTTGATTATCGCGTTTCTCACCAACCCGCTTATGGTGCGGACAAGCCGTCTGATAGGGAAACTCTACAAGACTGAGGAACAGAAACGCAAGTCTGCCGGATTCATAAAGGCGGTATCGGTCATTATAACCGAGTTGATTTTCCTTGGTATAGTGACAGGTATCGTTGCAATAGTTGTCCCCGAACTTATTAAATCCGTTATGGAGATCTTTGATAATGCAGGCTCCATAGCTGAGAGCATTCAGAAGTGGATAAACAAGGTGTTCCGCAACTATCCTGCCCTTGAAACTGCGGCAACAAAGTGGCTGTCCGATTTCAATACCGATGTGGGCACGATCTACGACAAGCTGAAACCTATGCTTGAAAATATCCTTTCGGGTGCATGGGGAATTGTCACCGTTGTCAAGAACTTCCTGCTGGGTCTTATAGTTTCGGTCTATATGCTTTGCAGCAAGGAAAAGCTTCTGGCACAGTTCAAAAAGATAATCATAGCCATAACCAAAAAGCGCACCTGCGAAAAGGTGATGGCAGGTTTCGAGCAGGCAAACACTGTATTTTCAGGCTTTATCACAGGCAAGATAATCGACTCGATAATTATCGGTCTGATATGCTTCATCGGTCTTACGATAATGAGTATGCCCTATGCTACGATGATCAGCGTTATGATTGGTGTTACGAATATCATACCTTTCTTTGGTCCTCTGATCGGTGCTATCCCCACAGGTCTGCTGATACTCCTTATCGAACCGCATAAATGTATAATCTTCATCATCTTCATCATAGTACTCCAGCAGTTTGACGGTAATATCCTTGGTCCTAAGATTTTGGGAGATTCCACAGGTCTCCCGGGTTTCTGGGTACTGATGTCCCTGCTTCTTTTCGGAGGAATATTCGGATTCGGCGGAATGATTCTTGCAGTGCCGACTACCGCGCTTCTGTACAGCTTCATAAGAGGATCGGTTGAGGAAAAACTCCGCAAGAAGAAACTTCCTACAAGCACCGAATACTATATGAACGATGTTCAGCATCTCTATAAAAAGCCCCCCGAGCGCACGCCGCTCACTGCTGAGGAACTTCTCGCACTTGATATCCCGTCAATTGACGAGGTCAACGAAGTTGAAAAGGTAACACATGAGGAAACCGAAGCATAAGAATAAAACACATCGTCGTTGTCTAAACAGACAGCGGCGATTTTTTTATGCATATTCGTTGCGTCACGAGCATATCTATTTACCATGGACAAGCAAAGGAGTGATAGATTTGCACGATATTACAGCCCTTAAAAATGCGCTGAAACTTCTGCCCGAACATCTGGCGGATATGATCGATAAACTTCCGCGGGACGTAATTTCCAAAGTCTGTGAGTTACGTCTGCGTTCAGGTAGACCTCTCGCGCTGACAATGACGAACAGCACGATTATCCCGAATAAAGATGTTATCGTTACGCCGAAAGACATCGAACTCACTGTCGCGAGGGCTTTCAGGTACTCAATGCACAGCAGTACGGCACAGCTATGCGAGGGTTATGCGGCTTGTTGTAATGGTGTTCGGGTGGGTATCAGCGGAATGGCTTCGGAAGAATGCGGAAAGGTCATGAATGTCAGGGATATTTCTTCACTGAATATCCGTATCCCACGGGAGATGAAAGGCTGTGCTGAGGATATATTTCGACGATTCATGTACGAATGTCCCATATCACTGCTGATAGCGGGCGAACCATCATCTGGTAAAACTACGTTTCTGCGTGATCTTGCAAGATTATGCGGTGGAATTTACAGAACAGTCATAATCGACGAACGCAGTGAAATTGCAGCCATGGTATCGGGAGTACCCACAAACGATGTAGGCATCATGACAGATGTTTTCGACCGTTACCCGCGCAAAGCCGCCGTTGAGACAGCAGTACGTGTGATGTCACCGCAGGTGCTTATCTGCGATGAGATAGGTTCTGCGGAGGATATTGCATCTCTCGAATACGCCTGTAATTCAGGGGTAAAGCTGATTGCAACCTGCCACTGCGGAAGTATTTCGGAGCTGTCAGAAAAGCCGAACATATCTAAGCTTCTGGCAGATGGAATTTTTGACACTGTACTTTTGCTTAAAGACCGTACTGTAAGGAAAATCCGAAAAGCAGGTGAGCTTCTTTGCTTGGCACGATAGGGTGCATACTTCTGACAGCGGCGGGTGCGGCGGCAGGCGAGAACGCGGCGTATCAGCTTAAAAAGCGGGAGGGCGAGCTTCGTGAATTAAACAGCCTTATGTCGCAGATAGATATTTATCTGACTTCATGCCGTCTTGACACCGCGGGGATATTTGAACGCATCTCCGCCGAAAAGGGAAGCTATAATGCTCTATTTAAATTACGTGATGTTAATATTACCGAATGTGTAGCTTCTCGAATTCGGACAAGCGGACTTGAAATGTGTGAGCCGTTTGCCGACCTTATAGAAAAATTCGGTCATACGGACTTAGAAGGTCAGCTTGCACAGAACGCATTGTTTAACGTGGAAGTCAGTGCCGCACTTGAAAAGGCTCACACCGCAAGAGAAAAATACACAAGGATATACAGAGCGGCGGGGCTTTCCGTTGGAGTGACTGCCGCGCTGATACTGATATAGGTGAAAATCATGGAAATCGATCTCATATTCAAGATAGCCGCCGTGGGCATAATCGTGGCGGTGCTGAATCAGCTGCTGAAACGTGCCGAGCGGGACGAACAGGCGATGATGACAACACTTGCGGGGCTTGTTGTGGTGCTGATGATGGTTGTCAGCAAGATAGGGGAGCTTTTTGATACGATAAAAAGTATCTTCGGGCTTGGTTGATGAATATTGTTATAATATGCGCCTTTGCGGTGGTATCGGCGGTGATCTGCAAGACCGTCAGCAATGACCGCAGTATCGCCATTGTGCTGACCCTTGCCGCCTCTGCTGTGATATTCATGAAAGCCGTGGGTTCGCTTAGCAGCATTATTGCCGAGATGCGGTCGCTGTTTTTGGTACACAGCGGTACAGACCCTGAATATATGCGTATACTGCTGAAAGGTTTGGGAATATGCTATATCACGAGTTTTGCATCAAGCATATGCCGTGACAGCGGAGAAGCGACTCTTGCGGAACAGACGATTCTTGCAGGCAAAACCGCGCTTCTGCTTATCGCTCTGCCGATGCTGGAGACTTTGATAGGGATAGTAAAAACACTGCTTATGTGAGGTCAAAATGAAAAGGATAATCACTGCTGTACTTGCTATGAGTTTGATGTTCATATTCTGTATTACTGCAAGTGCATCATCTGCCGAAAACGGTCTTGATCGTCTGAAAGATGAGATAGATTCATCACTAAGTCGTGCCCTTGATGATAGCACCGCTGATGATATGGACGAGCTTGGTGTAACGCCCTCAGATGCGGCAAAGCTCGAAAAGCTTGATATGCGGACTTTCTTCGGGTGGCTGTGGGGGCGTTTCCGTGAAACGCTCTGCACTCCCGCGGTTATGCTGGGCAGGATACTTGCGGTGTCACTGTTGTATTCCGCCATGACTTTTCTCACCACTGAAAACCGAGAATTAGGCTCGACTTACGGGAATATCTGCGTTATTGCTGTGATAACCGTTATGGCTGACACATTATCGTCAAGCTTTTCTGCTTTGCAGGATTCGATAACCTGTATAAACAGATTCATGCTTACCTACATACCTGTATTTTCGGCGATATCAGCGGCAAGCGGCAACCCTGCGGCGGCGGGTGCATATAGTTCCTCAACTGTGCTTTTGTGCGAAGCGGCAGGGTTCATCGCATCGGGAGTGCTGATACCATTTATGAGCGCATTCATGGCGATAGCTGTGGTGTCGGCTTTGAACACCAGAGTTAAACTGTCGGGCGTGGCTGATGTGATACGCAGGCTGACGGTCTGGCTGCTTGCGGCGCTGATGCTTGTGTTTGTGGGACTTCTCACAATACAGGGCGTTACCTGTTCGGCGGCGGATTCAGTCGCCGCAAAGACGATTCGCTTTACAGCTTCAAGCTTTATACCTGTTATCGGAAGTTCGGTCTCGGACGCTTATCTTGCTGTTAAAAGCGGTGTGGGGGTGATCCGTGCGGCGGTGGGCGGATTTGGTATGATTGCGGTATTTCTGATCGCTCTGCGACCGTTTTTGATTCTGTTGTCGGTGCGGCTGACTTTATGGGCGGGCAGAATAGCAAATGATTTTCTTGGTCTGAGACCCACAGCCGAACTTTTGAGAACTATGGATTCGGTAATGGCTGTGGGCGGAAGTATCCTTATCGCGATAACATCTGCTTTTATCATCGCGACTGCGGCTGTACTATCTTTTATGACTATGGGGTGATGTAATGAGTGAGATAAAATCTGCGATCAGTATAGCCTGTTTTATGGGCGTTATAGGAACGATCATCGACATGATCTCACCCTCGGGCGGAATGAAAAAGCACCTCATGTCCCTGCTCGGTCTGATAACTCTGCTGGCTGTGATATCGCCCTTTGTTTCATCGGGATTCAGGCTTTCTCTCGATGATATCGATTTGTCCGCTGACATCGAGATTGAAAAGATACATACCTCAGCTGATGTTAACGAGATCTTTCTTGAAGAAGCAAAACTCCGCTATGATGAATATTTCACCGATCTGCTGAATAAGAATGATATCACAGATGCAGAGATAAATACAGAGCTGAGTTTTACGGCGGAAAATGAACTTGAAATAACGGCGGTAGATGTCAAGTTAGAAGACTTAGCATCAGCGCAAGATGCGGAAAAACTGATATCAGCAGAAGTCAGCGGGGCAGAGATAAGGATAGGAAAGGCAGAAGATGAAGATACAGCTTCAACAGTTGGCGGATAGGTTCAGGCAAAGTCCGAACAGGCTGAAAATCGCGGTGGTGCTGGGGGCGGCGGGTATGCTGATGATCATGCTTTCCGAACTTGTTCCCGAAAGCAAGGATAAGCCCGAAAAAGCTATGCCGCAGACCGAAACCACCGACAGCGACGATTTCAGGAAGCGCACCGAAAGGGAACTCAAAGAACTTCTTGAACAGATAGAGGGCGTTGGGGAGTGCGAGGTTATGATATCACTTGAAAGCAGTACCGAGTACATCTACGCCGAGAATATCAGCCGTTTTACCGAAGATAACGCCGACCGACGAAGCGAAAAGCTTGATGAGGATATCGTCATAACCGAAAACGGCGGGACAAGACAGCCGCTCATAAGAAAGGTCATCGACCCGCAGATAGGGGGAGTGGTCATCGTGTGTGAAGGAGGAGGGGACATCAGCATAAATGAACGTGTGCAGAAAGCAGTTTCGACCGCCCTAAACATTTCGTCAACCAGGGTTTGTGTGGAAGCTAAATGCAGATAGACGGAAAAGAGGTACATAATCATGAAAAAGCCAAGTTTTGTTATAGGTAAAAAACAGATAGTCCTTGCGGGAATGACCCTGATGCTGGGCATAGCAGTGTATGCAAACTATGCTGTGACTTCGTCGGGCGGCGGGATAAAGACTACCGATAAGATAGAAAAGCACAGTGCTGAATACGGTGAAGCCGAACTTGTCAGCGTTGATAAGAACAGCACCGATTATTTTGCGCAGGCGAGGATTGAGCGTATGAACGCACGCGATGAAGCAAAGGAAACTCTGAAGACCATAATAAACGGCGGTGACGCTACCGAGGAAGAAAAGGAAGTCGCAGCGGAAGAAGCCGCTGCTATGACAGGTCGGATGGAATCGGAAAGCAAGATAGAATCACTTGTAAAGGCGGCAGGGTTTACGGACTGCGTATGTTATCTTGACGGTGACAATGCGAACATCGTAGTCAAGGCAGGTTCGGAGGGATTGATAGCAAGTGAAGCCGCACAGATAAAGGATATACTTTTGAGTGAGGTTTGCGTACCGACTGAGAATATTCGTATATTTGATGTTGCATAATATAAAGGAAATAACCGTCCGTATCCCGACGTAACGTTTTGGGGTGCGGGCGGTTTTGTTGGTACGGTTTCGTATTGATGTGGTCTTAGAATGATACGAATGCATACCACTTGATACCAAAGGATACGAACTTATACCAAATCATACGGTCGTATAATTTGGTAGATGGTTTCATTCAAAAAGATTCGCTCGTATACTTTTCGGTGCAAAAGATACATGATAAGTTACGGTGCTATGTGTTCGTATCGTTAAGGGCTGATGTTTAATGCGAAAAAATGCGCTTGGTGTCTTTACTTTTGCAGAAAAATATGTTATAATACTTTCAAGTATACAAATAACGGGGCTGATGTCCCGCTGAATATTTTACGGGAGGTATCATTATGTCAGAAAACACCAACAAAGTCGAGAAAAGTCTTCATATAAATCAGGACGTTATCGCACAGATCATCACCAACTCTATGGCTGAGGTCGATGGAGTATACGGCGTAGCACCCGTCATGAAGACACCCAGACAGATCTGGCTCAGACAGGAAAGTGTGGGAAATATCAGGATAGGACTCGTTGACGATGTTCTTTCCGTTTCGATAGGTGTCATTCTCAACAACGGCACCAATGCGATAACCGCTGCCGAGATGATACAGGAGCAGGTCAAGAGCGCTGTGCAGACAATGCTGGGGCTCACCGTTGCCAAGGTTAACGTAACGATCTGCGGCGTTCATTTCAGTGAGGACTGATACCGCAATTATCAATGTATCAGAATAATTTTTGTTAGGAGTGTTTGTGTGGCAGGAAGACGAGAAGTAAGACAGGCTGCTTTTCTGCTGTCTTTTGAAAAAATGTTTTTGGACGATGATCTGGATAAGATATTTGAGAGTGCCGAGGAACTTGGTGAGTTCATACCTGTGAACGATGAGGTAAAGGCTCTTGTACGCGGCATATTCGATAAGCAGGAGGAGCTTGATTCCATAATATCGAAGTATTCCGACAAGCGCGCTGTCAGCCGTATCCCGAAGGTAGATCTTACTGCGCTTAGACTTGCTATCTACGAAGCGCTTTATGATGAAAAAGTACCTGTGAACGTTGCGATAAGCGAGGCTGTTTCTCTTACCGAGAAGTATGCACTCGAACCTGATATTGCTTTCGTTAACGGTCTCCTTGGTTCATTTGCAAAGGATATCAAAAAGGGCGAGAACTGATGGGCGTATACTTAGGTATAGACACCAGTAATTACAGGACGAGCTGTGCGCTGTATGACAGTGTTATGGGAGAAGTTAAGTCGTGCAGACAGCTTCTGCCCGTGAAAAAAGGTGAGCGCGGATTAAGGCAGTCAGACGCGGTGTTCCATCATACCAAACAGCTTCCATCGCTTATTGAGGAACTGTTTGCTGATAAACCGCAGTTGTCGGGTTGTGCATATTCCTATGCCCCGAGGGAAGTTGAGGGATCGTATATGCCTTGCTTTCTTGTGGGTGAAAACGTGTGCAGAGCAGTTTCTGCGGCGGCGGGGATAGTGCCCGAACGTACCTCTCACCAGAAAGGTCATGTGCTGGCGGCGCTGTATTCCTGCAAAAAGCTCGGTCTTCTCGATAGCGGCGAACCTTTTCTTGCGTTCCATGTCAGCGGCGGTACTACGGATATGCTGCTGTGCAGAGGGGACAAGGAAAAGGTCGTTTCTTTGACGGAGGCAGGTCATTCCGATGACCTTAAAGCGGGTCAGTGTATCGACAGGCTGGGTGTAAGGCTGGGACTGGATTTTCCATGCGGTGAGGAACTTGAAGAGCTCGCACGCAAAAGTGATAGGGAATTCAGGATAAGACCCTCGGTAAAAGGGCTTGACTGCTCGCTTTCGGGCGTTGAGAACAAGTGCATGGCTATGCTTGAAAAAGGGGAGTCACCCGAGGATACGGCTAAGTTCTGTCTGGACTATATCTGTGAGACCATTTCGGCTATGACAAAGGCGGGTCTTGAAAAATACGGCGATATGCCCGTTATCTATGCAGGCGGCGTCATGGCGGACAAGCTTATTGCTGATAAGCTTTCCGAAAGATTTGACGCATATTTTGCTGCGCCGGATTTTTCGGGGGATAATGCTGTGGGCATAGCACTTTATGCCTCGATGAAAGGAAAAGCGCAATGAGTGTTCTGACGGTAAGTCAGCTCAACAAACTGCTGGCATTCAAGATTAAGCAGGAGCTTAAATTTAAAGGTGCGGCGGTAAAGGGCGAGATATCAAATTTCAGTATACATTTCAAGACGGGTCACGCCTTTTTTACGATAAAGGACGAAACCAGTTCCATAAAGTGCATCATGTTCGCGGGGCGGGTAAAGAAGCTTAAAGCTCTGCCCGAAAACGGCATGAGCGTACTTGTTATGGGCGATGTTGAAGTGTATGAGCGCGAGGGCTCATGCCAGATAATCGCGACGGAGATAGCTGTTCTCGGCAGTACGGGCATAGCTTTTGCGAAAAACGAGCTTCTGAAAGACAAGCTCAAAAAGCTGGGCGTGTTTGACCAGTCAAAGAAAAAAGCCTTACCCGTGGTTCCGAAAAAGCTGGCGGTGGTAACATCGGCGGACGGTGCTGCTTTGCAGGATATACTGAATATCGTGGGCAGACGTTATCCCGTATGCACGGTGGAAGTCTATCCTGCAACGGTACAGGGTGACACTGCACCTGCATCCGTTTGCGGTGCGCTGAAAGCCGCTGACAGAAGCGGTGCTGATACAATAATTCTTTCAAGGGGCGGAGGTTCTTCCGAAGACCTTGATGCTTTCAATTCGGAGATAGTTGTTATGGCGGTGGCGGATTGCGTCACACCTGTGATATCTGCTGTGGGGCACGAGACCGATACCACTCTTGCAGACTATGCCGCCGATATGCGGGCACCTACGCCATCTGCGGCTGCAGAGCTTGCAACTCCCGATATCGTGGATATGTATGCGGCGGCAAACGTTATGAAAGCACGGCTGGATTCCGCTTTTGGAATGTATCTCCGCGGCAGAATGATCGAACTTGAAAAGCTGGATACAAGGCTGAGGGCTTCTTCACCGAAACGTCGGCTGAAAGAATCCGAAAAGCGTCTTGAAGAAGCGGCGGGCAGACTTCGTATGCTGATGGAGAACAAGCTTAAAGTCAGCGAGCTTAGTCTGGAAAGGGCAGAAGCTCAGCTGAGGACTTTAAGCCCATACAATGTTCTCGGCAGGGGATATGCCCTTGTGGAAAGCGGTGGTTCTGCCATAACTTCGGTGAAAGATATCACTGAGGGCATGGAGATATGCGTAAGATTCGCCGATGGCAGCGTAAGTGCTGTCACTGCAAAGATCAATGACCGAAAGGCTGATATAAATGACATTTGAAGAAAATCTGCAAAGACTTGAAGAGATAGTGGGGCAGCTTGAAAGCGATAAACTCCCTTTGGATAAGGCGCTTGAACTTTACAAAGAGGGCGTGGGTCTGACGGCAGACAGCAAAAAAGCTCTGGAGAACGCCAAACTCACGGTAAAAACTATGAACGGAGAAAATACTGATGACTGATAGACATGAACAGCTATTGAATGCTTATGCTGAAAAAATAAATGAGCAGCTGTTGAAATTCACCGAAAATAAGCCAGAACTTCAAAGTGCTGTGCTTCAGGCGATGGAGTATTCACTTTCTGCGGGCGGCAAAAGGCTCAGACCTATCCTGATACTTGAATTTTATCGTATGTGCGGCGGCGAGAACATCGACAAGATGGTGAAGCTTGCCTGCGCGGTTGAGCTTATCCACACATATTCGCTGATACATGACGATCTGCCCTGCATGGATAATGACGATTTCCGCAGGGGCAAGCCCTCATGCCACAAGGCTTTTTCCGAGGATATAGCTCTGCTTGCTGGCGATGCGCTGAATACTCTTGCTTTTGAGGTCATCACAGACTGCGCTATGGAAGGAACTATATCGGCTGAAACAGCTGTTATGCTCATATCGGTGCTTTCAAAAGCCATCGGTACCTACGGGATGATCGGCGGTCAGGTGATCGATCTTCAGACAGAGAATGAAGTTATCGACCTTGAGACACTGAATACTCTTCAGGCTTATAAAACAGGTGCTCTTATTGAAGCTGCCTGTGTTATGGGCGTTATACTTTCGGGCAAGATGGAGTATATCCCTGCGGCGGCAGACTATGCTCAGGCAATGGGCAGAGCTTTCCAGATTGTTGATGATATCCTTGATGTTACCGGTACTTTTGAAGAACTGGGCAAGCCTATCGGCAGCGACAGCGAACAGCACAAGAACACCTACGTTTCTCTGCTGGGTCTGCAAAGGTCGAGACAGAAAGCGGCTCAGCTGACTGTTACAGCACTGGGTGCTCTGAAGAAATTTGAAAATAACGAATTTTTGTTTGAGCTCACTCAGGAGCTGCTTGAAAGACGCTCATGATCTCGGCGAAGGGAGTTTAAGATTATGGCGGATAAAAAAGTCGATCTGTTCAGCATGGATCTGCCCGCAGACGTGAAAAAGCTGAATTATAACCAGTGTGACGATCTTTGCAGACAGATAAGAACGCTTCTGATAAAGACAGTTTCAAAAAACGGCGGACATCTTGCGTCGAATCTGGGTACAGTTGAACTTACTGTGGCACTACACAGGGTTTTTGATTCACCCGAGGATAAGATAGTCTGGGACGTGGGACATCAGGCGTATACCCACAAGATACTGACAGGCAGGCGTGACAGTTTCTCCACACTGCGCAAAAAGGATGGTATCTCGGGATTTTGCCGTCCAGATGAATCGAAGCATGACGCATTCATAAGCGGACACAGTTCCAATTCAATATCTGCGGCGCTTGGTATAGCCTATGCGTACAAACTCAAAGGGGACCCCCATCATGCGATTGCTGTTCTCGGGGACGGCGCAATGTCTGGTGGTCTCAGCTTTGAGGGTCTTAACAACGCAGGCAAAAGCGATACGAACATCATTGTTATACTGAACTATAACGAGATGTCAATTTCCCGCAACGTGGGAAGTATGGCAAAGTATCTTGCTACACTGCGCACGAAGGATTCATATAAAAAGACGAAAACAGCTGTACAGAGGGTGCTTGACGCTACACCTGTTGTGGGTCAGCCTGTTAAACAGGTGATGAAATCCTCTAAGAATGCTTTTAAGAATATGCTGCTGCACAGCACCATGTTCGATGAGCTGGGATTTGAGTTCATAGGACCTCTTGATGGTCATAATATAGAAGAACTGGAGGCAGGACTTCGTGCCGCAAAAGCCGTGAATAAGCCTGTTTTCGTTCATGTTAACACTGTCAAGGGAAAAGGATATGCACCCGCAGAAGCTAATCCCGGGGAGTTCCATGGCGTGGGTTCATTTGAGATTTCCACAGGCAATCCCGATGTTGTCAGCGCTGACAGTTTTTCTACCGTAATGGGCAAGGAACTCTGCAGGCTTGCAAGGGCAGATAAGCGCATTTGTGCAGTTACAGCCGCCATGAAATACGGTACGGGTCTGCAATATTTTGCCAAGGCATTCCCCGACAGATTTTTTGATGTTGGCATAGCCGAGGAACACGCTGTAACATTCTGCGGAGGTCTTGCGGCGGCGGGAATGATACCTGTTTTCGCTGTTTATTCCACGTTCTTGCAGCGCAGCTACGATCAGCTTATCCACGACCTAGCCATTGGCGGACTTCACGCAGTTATATGCGTTGACCGCGCGGGCATTGTCGGCAGTGACGGCGAGACTCATCAGGGCATTTTTGATATCTCGTTCCTGACCGCGGTGCCGAATGTGACTATCTATTCGCCATCGGATTATCAGGAACTCAGGCTTTGTCTTAAAAAGGCAGTTTTTGAAGAAAAAGGCATAGCTGTTGTCCGCTACCCGAGAGGAAAAGATGTGTCAAGCTGTGGACTTGACTGTGTTAAAACCACCTGTTTCCACAGTAAAAACGGCGGAAATACTCTGCTGATGGCTTACGGAAGACTTTACAACAATGTTTGCAAGGCAGCCAATATTCTGAAGAAGAAAGGCATTGTCTGCGATACGATGAAGCTTGTCAAGATATTCCCCTTGACTGATAACATTGCTGATATAGTCAAAGGTTATGACAAGGTGCTTTTTTTTGAAGAAGCCTATGCGGACGGTTCAATTTCCGAGAAGATGTCCGCTATGTGCGGCAATGTTGAAGCTTTCAACATCAAGGGTCTGGTACCTCACGGCGACCCTGATACTCTGCTTGATGAACTCGGTCTTTCTGCTGAAAAGATAGCGCAGACAACCGAAGAGAGGATTTAAGATGAGATTAGACGTCTACCTTACTGAGAACGCCCTTGCCAAAAGCAGGGAGCGTGCCAAGACAATGATAAAGTCGGGCTGTGTAAAGCTCAACGGCAGCGTCTGTACCAAACCCGCCGCAGAGGTGGCTGATGGTGATAAAGTCGAGGCGGATGACAGCAGTTTTGACTATGTCGGCAGAGGTCTTATCAAACTTGAAACTGCATTTCAAGCATTTCCACTTGACATAAATAGACTCGTCTGCGCTGATATCGGTGCATCAACGGGGGGATTTACCCAGTGTATGCTGAAACGGGGCGCAAAACTCGTTTTTGCGGTAGATGTCGGTCGCGACCAGCTGGACAAAGTTCTTCTTGAAGATGAACGTGTGGTAAATATGGAAGGTGTAAATGCGAGATACTTGACATCTGCTGATTTTCCTGAAAAACCGCAGTTTATCAGCGTTGATCTCTCTTTTATTTCCCTTACACAGGTGATACCTGCACTGGTTTCCTGTCTGGAATCGGACGGAAAAATGGTGGTGCTGATAAAGCCGCAGTTTGAAGCAGGAAAGGCTGCACTGAACAAAAAGGGCATAGTCAGGGATAAAAAATACCATCTTCGCGTACTGCGTGATATGACTGCGTTTTTCACAAGCTGCGGTCTTTCCGTGGTGGGAATAGTTCCCTCGGGAATAACTGGCGGCGACGGCAACAGGGAATATCTGGCATATCTTATAAATGATGGACGGGCTGCAGCTGCATCTATCGATTTGAAAAAGCTCGTTGAAAATGCTTTTCTAGTGGGTGAGTAATATGAAAGTTTTTTTATATCCCAATCTGGGTAAAAATCGCTGTGCCGAGATCACGGCTGAAGCGTGTAATGTTCTTCGCAGCTGCGGAATAGGTTTTTCGGTTAGCGAGAAGTACAAAGATGTTTTTGCTGATGTCAGCGGCATGGTTTTCGGCAGCACCGAGGAATGTATGGATAACGCTGATATCATCATTGCCATCGGCGGCGACGGCACTATACTCAAATGCGCTGGTCGAGCTTCAAAGCTCAGAACGCCTATCCTTGGCATAAACTGCGGAAGACTGGGTTTTATGGCGTCTCTTGAACGTTCTCAGCTTGATTTGCTGCGAAACCTCAACGAGGGTAAATACACCATCAGCCGACGCATGATGCTTGAAGCTTCCGCAAGCGGTGAAGAAGGAACTTATTCCGCTCTCAATGATGTTGTTGTTTCGAGGTCGGACGACTGCAAGATATCGGATTTTGAAGTCGTTAAGGATGGTCAGATAGTTTCCGTCATCAGGGCAAACGGCGTGATATTCTCAACAGCCACAGGCGCTACGGCTTATTCGCTTTCGGCGGGCGGTGCGATAATCGAGCCCGAGATGGAGTGCATCGAATTCACCCAGATATGCCCGCATACGCTGTTTGCAAGGTCGATGATATTCTCGGCTTCAAGCGATATAATAGTCAAGTGTCACACAGCGGACAACGCCCATGTTCATCTCAACGTTGACGGCAATATCGTTTACAGACTGTCAGACGGAGATGAGATAAATATCAGGCGGGCTAAGGAGAGCCTTGATATTATCGATATCTGCGGCGGAAGCTTCTTCTCGTCGGTAAACACCAAACTTATGAGACCTCTAAAGGATACGGAGGGATAAATATGAAAACTGATCGTCACGAACTTATACTAAAGCTTGTTCAGGAAAGAGTGATAGACACGCAGGAAAGCCTTCGTGCGGCGCTGGAAGAGAACGGCATGACCGTCACTCAGGCGACTCTTTCGAGGGATATCAAGGAGCTTTCGCTAATCAAAGTCAGCACTGAGCTGGGTGTGAGCAGATATGCAGTGCCGCGTCTCAGCAAAGAGGGTCTTGACCGCGGCGGCAGCGATACCCTCAGACTTCTTCACAGCTCCGTTATATGCGTCGATCACGCCATGAACACGGTTGTAATAAAGTGCCATGTGGGTATGGCGCAGGCTGTCTGTGCTAAACTCGATACCACTGATATCGAGAATTCCGTAGGCACTATTGCGGGCGACGACACCATCTTTATGCTTATGAGAACCCAGAAAGACGCTGAAAGACTGGTGCGCGAGCTCAATACCATTTTGTACAGCAAGGACGAAAAATAAATGTTAAGAGAGCTTTATATCGAAAATCTTGCGGTTATTGAAAAAGCATCCATCGGTTTTACCGAGAGTTTCAATGCTTTCACAGGTGAAACGGGTGCAGGTAAATCTATACTGATAAACGGAATAAATGCTATCCTCGGTCAGCGTGTTACTAAGGATATCGTCCGTACAGGGGCTGATAAGGCTGTAATTTCCGGACTTTTCACCGATATCGGCACTACTGTTCTGAAACAGCTTGAAGAAATGGGTGTAGACTGCGAAGACGGTCAGATATCACTGACTCGAGAGATACGTTCCGACGGGGGAAGTATCGCGAGAGTCAATCAGCGTGCGGTGAATGTATCCCTTCTGCGTGATATCGGCGATCTGCTGGTGAATATCCACGGTCAGCATGATAACCAGATACTCATGTCACCTGAAAAGCACATAGATATCCTTGACGGCTATGCGGGTTCGGAAGACCTTATCGCTGATTACAGAAAGTCTTTCCGTGAACTTCAGCACGTTGCAAAGCAGATAAACGACCTACGCAAAGAGGCTGGCAGAAAGGAGATGCGTATTGCCGAGCTTGAAGATATCATAGCTGATATACGCGCTCTTTATATCACTGACCCCGAGGAAGAAAAGCAGATTGCTGCAGAACTCGAAATATCAAAGAATGCGGTGGCTATCTCTGAGGCTGTTTACGCTGCCCAGATGATGCTTTCGGGTGATGATGAGACCGAGGGCATATCCGAAATGGTTTCCGAATGTTCCGATAAGATAGAGAGTTACACTGATATCATGGCTGAGCTTGCGCCTATAAGCGAAAGGCTGAATTCTGCAATTATTGAACTTGATGACATATCGGGAGAGCTTTCCTCTGTACTGGATAAGTTAGATGTTGATCCCAAACGTTACGACTGGCTCAATCAACGTTCCGATGATCTGCGAAAAATATGCAAAAAGTACGGTCCCGAGCTTAGTGATGTTATCAGCACACTTGAAAAGAGCGAGGAAGAACTGGAGATACTCAGCGGTTCCGAACAGAACGTCAAAGAGCTTGAAGCCGAAAAAGACCGTCTTTTAGCCGAGGTATCCCACAAGGCAAAGACACTTTCGGACTTTCGCAGAGCAGCTGGCGAAAGGTTCGTCAGTCAGGTAACAGGTGAACTGGAATTCCTGAATATGCCAAGCGTTAAGATTGTGGTAGGACAGGAAACAGGCAAACTCACCCTGAACGGTATGGATAATATCGAATTTCTAATATCTGCAAATATCGGTGAAGAACCTCGTCCTATTGCGAAGATAGCTTCGGGCGGTGAGCTTTCAAGAATAATGCTTGCCCTCAAAAGCGTACTCGCTGAAAAGGATTCTATCGACACCCTTATCTTCGATGAGATAGATACAGGTGTCAGCGGAAGAGCCGCACAGAAGATAGGCTTGAAACTCCGTGAGATCTCAAAACACAGGCAGGTGCTGTGCGTTACTCACCTTGCTCAGATAGCTGTCATGGCAGATAATCACCTGCTCATTGAGAAAAATATAGTGGGAGACAGAACAGTCACCGCCGTGAGAACTCTCGCACATGAGGAAAGAAAGTACGAGATAGCAAGGATAATGGGCGGCGATAATATCACCGAGCTTATGCTTGAAAATGCCGACGAACTGCTGTCGGCTGTGAAATAATGGCATTTTTAGGAGCTAAATTTTGATATTTTATTCAAAGGCAGAGTTTATCTGCCTTTTTTCGTGGTCATTTTGTTAAATTTACGAATATTTGTTGACTTGACAGCCATTTGATGGTATAATAATTATATCTATGATGTGAAAGGAAGATGTTTTGTGAAAGTTATGCTTATAGCTCATACACCCGAACCTGAAAAGATAATCGCGACAGCTGCAAAGCTCTGCTATTCGAGCAGTGATATCGGTTCTCTTAAAGACGGTCTTACCGAGGAGAAAACAGCTGAGTTCGTTAATATGCTGGCTTCCATCGGTCATGAGAGCGTTATGGAGCACGTAAGCTTTACTTTCGGTATCGAAGGCATATCCCGCGCCTGTTCACATCAGCTGGTGAGACACAGGATAGCTTCTTATTCCCAGAAAAGTCAGCGCTATGTCAACGAGGACGGTTTTGATTTCATAACCCCTCCCGAGATAGAAGCTGTGCCCGAAGCTAAGGCTGAATTCGACCGCACTATGGAAGTTCTGGTGGAAAGCTATCACAAGATAGCCGAGATGCTTACCGAAAAGCACACCGCTGATTTCAAAGCACAGGGTCAGGACGAAAAGACCGCTGCCCGCAATGCCCGCAAAAAGGCTAATGAGGACGCGAGATTCGTTCTGCCTAATGCCTGCGAGACCAAGATTGTTGTCACCATGAATGTCAGAAGTCTGTTCAATTTCTTTGAACACCGCTGCTGCAACAGAGCACAGTGGGAGATAAAGGCTGTTGCTGATGAAATGCTGAGACTCTGCCGTGAGGTGGCACCCAACGTCTTCAAAAATGCAGGTCCTTCCTGCATTAAGGAAGGCAAATGTCCCGAGGGCAAGATGACCTGCGGAAAGTTCGCAGACGTTCGTGAAAAATACAAGGTGCTTTGATATGAAATATAAACTGATAGTTCTTGAAGGTCTTGACGGCAGCGGAAAATCCACACAGTTTGAAAAGCTTGCAGAATATCTGAAAGCAAAGGGTGTAAAGCTTAAAGCCATCAGCTTTCCCGATTATGATGACCCATCATCTACCCTGGTGAAGATGTATCTTAATGGTGATATTGCAGGAAGTGCAGAAGCTGTCAACGCTTATGCGGCTTCAAGTTTCTATGCTGCTGACAGATATGTAAGCTACAAGAAATACTGGGAAGCAGATTATAACGACGGCTGCCTGATACTGGCGGCAAGATACGTTACTTCCAACTGCATTTACCAGATGACCAAGCTTCCCGAGGAAGAATGGGAAAACTACCTTGCATGGCTGGAGGATTACGAGTACGGCAAGCTGGGTCTGCCAAATCCCGATAAGGTCATATTCCTTGATATGCCCATAGATATCTCACAGAAGTTACTTTCTGCCAGATACGGCGGCGATGAGAGCAAAAAGGATATCCATGAAAAGAACATCGGTTTTCTGCGTATGTGCCGAAAGGCAGCGCTTTTTACCGCTGAAAAACAGGGCTGGGATATCGTGGAATGCGGCTGCGGCGATGAACCGCTCAGTATCGATACGATATTTGAAAAGCTGACGGAGATAATTGAATAGCAAATGTTTGATTTCAGAAAAATTGAACTCACTGACCGCGACGAGATAAATGCAAGGCTTGCAGTATCCGACCGCATGGGCTGTGAGTACAGCTTTGCAAATAATTTTGCGTGGCACAGGCTGAGCGATACGCTGATCTGTCTCTACGGCGACTTTTACATTCTCATGAGTTTCTTCGGAGGAGAACCTGTTATAGTTTTTCCCGCGGGGGCGACTAATGACATTGCGGGCAGAAAGAAAATGATATCACTGCTGGCTGAACTTGAAAAGTTCATCACGGATAAGGGTGACAGGTTCAGAGTATGCTCCGTTACCGAGAATGACCTTGAATGGATGAAAGAGTTCTACGGCAACAGGATAAGCTGTTCTATTGACCGCGGAAGTTCCGATTATATTTATCTTTCCGAAAAGCTCATCACGCTTGAAGGCAAGAAGTATCACGGCAAAAGGAACCACATCAATAGGTTTATGGAGAATGACTGGTCTTTTGATGAGATACGACCGCAGGATATTGAGGATTGTATCCTGTTTGCCGCGGATATCTATAACTCGGGCAGCGACTATAAAGGCTCGGCAGCTATTGAGCAGTATGCGATACACCGTTTTCTGATGAATATGGACTGTCTCGGGCTGAAAGGCGGGATACTCCGCCGTAACGGTGAGATAGTCGGTGTAACGGTAGGCGAACAGCTCAACAGCGATACATTTGTTGTGCATATTGAAAAAGCGAGAAGCGATATAAACGGCGCGTACCCGATGCTGTGCAATCAGTTCGCGAAAAAATACGCTTCCGAACTTAAATATATAAACAGGGAAGAGGATATGGGCATTGAGGGTCTCAGGCGCTCAAAGCTTTCATATCACCCCGAATTTCTTTTGGATAAGTATACAGTAAGTTTTAGATGAACGGAGGATAATGCTATGGTATATGTATTTCTGGCAGATGGTTTTGAAGAGCTCGAAGCACTTGCTCCCATCGATATTTTAAGACGTGCAGGCGTTGAACTGATAACAGTTGGCGTCAGCGGTGAAACTGTTGTGGGTGCCCACAAGGTAAGATTCACTCCCGATATTACCGTAGATAAGGTCGTTCTTGATGATAAGGTCGATATGATCGTCCTCCCCGGCGGAATGCCCGGTACTATAAATCTGGAGAACGATGACTACGTTCAGGCTGCTATCGATTTCTGTGCAAAGAATGATAAGTATATCGCATCAATATGTGCCGCTCCCAGCATACTCGGTCATAAGGGTCTGCTGAAAGGCAAGGAAGCTATATGCTTCCCCGGATTTGAAAAAGATCTGGAAGGCGCAGTTATTTCCAAAGAACCTGTTGCAGCTGACGGCAAGTTTATCACAGCAAAGGGCGCAGGCGTAGCTGTTGACTTTGCTCTCACACTTACCGCAAAGCTTGTTTCCGAAGCCAAAGCAGAGGAGATAAGAAAGGGCATACAATGCAGGGACTGACCAAGCAGGAGCTGAGAAAACATTTCAAAGACCTCAGGCTTGCAAGAGACCCAAAAGAAAAGATTTCTGCTGACTTAGCTGTATGCACTGCTTTCATTGAAAGCGATGTTTACAAAAACTCCCGAGATATCCTAATATATGTTTCGGGGAATATCGAGATAGGCACCATTGATATCATTGAGAAAGTTCTTGCTGATATCAAAAGCGGCGAAGATAAGCGCCTGTTGTGTCCACGATGTGTCAGCGGGACAAATGAAATGCACTTTTATCGTATCAACAGCTTAGATGATTTTGAAACAGGTCATTTTGGTATACTGGAACCTGCCGACGAATGTGAGCGTGTCGATTACTATTCCGATGCATTGTGTGTTGTACCAGCGCTCAGTTTTGATACCAAGGGGTACAGGCTGGGATTCGGCAAAGGTTTCTATGACAGATTTCTCGCGGATTTCAAAGGTGTTCCCATCGGGCTGTGTTGCGAAAGCTGCATAACGCATGGTGAACTCCCAAGAGATGAACATGATATCTGCGTTGATTGGATAATCACCGAGAGGGGCTTATTTAAAACTCCTCTGAAAACATAAAGGAAAGGAAGTCAAAATGAATGAGTGACAAAAATTTCGATATCGACGATATACTCGGCGAAAGCAAAGAGAACATCAGCGATACTGCTGAAAAGCAGAAGAAGTCCGATGTCGATGAGATAGATGAACTTCTGGCTTCGCTGAAAAACAGACCAAGGAGGAGAATAAACTCAGAGGCTGAGTTCGATAACGCCGCAGATCAGAAAAGCATTCCTGCTGCTGAACCAGAAGCTGTTATCGAAGAAATCTCAGAAGAAGTTCCCGATGAAAAAGCTAAAGAGTCTGATGAGCCTGTTATCGCTGATAGCAACGACGATATCAAAAAGCACTTCGGAAAAGATAATGATATTGAAGATGAATTTGATGAAGATGAGGATGAAGACGAGGACGAAGAGGAAGATGTTCCCGTAAGAAGATCATCAAATAAAAAGTCAAGTCCTGACAGCGAATTCGGTTCCGCTAAAAAGAGAAGCGGTAATTCTTCCGGCAAAAATAGAAGGAAAAAGAAGGGCATAGGTTTTAACGGCTCTATCTTTGGCGGTATAATCCTTGTTACCATAATCCTGACAGTTTCTCTTTTGCTCGCAGTCAGCGGTCTGACGCTGGGTATGGAGTTCTACGGAATTGGCAAGGATGATAATGAAATATCATTTAACATCCCCGAAGGTTCTACAAATGAGCAGATAGCCGATCTCCTTGTTGATAACGGCATAATCAAGAACAAAAAGCTGTTCCTCTACACCCTGAAATTTGTAAAACCTGAGACCATATATCCAGGTGATATTACGCTCCAGCCTTCAAAGCCTTATTCCGATATTATTGAGGAGCTCGGAAAGCAGAGAGCACGTTTTGAAACAGTTACCATTACTTTCACCGAGGGTGAATACCTTATTGATATTGCTAATAAACTGGAAGAAAACAAAGTCTGCAAGGCTGACGACTTCCTCTTTGAATTCAATAAAGATATGGGTTATAAGTTTGAGAGCTATCTTACTCCCAACAAGAATGTTCTTTATGCAAGAGAGGGCTATCTCTTCCCTGATACCTATGAGTTCTATGTTGACGATAATGCTTTTAACATCACCAAGATACTCAGAGATCACTATGATTCTAAGATCAATGACGCTATGTATAAGAAGATGAACGATCAGGGTCTTACTCTTAATGAGACCATTACCCTTGCTTCTATCGTTCAGCTCGAGGCAGCTAACGTTGATGAGATGCCCAAGGTCGCATCAGTATTCCTTAACCGTCTGAGAGATTCGGATACATTCCCAATGCTCCAGTCCGATACGACCTATAACTACATCAATAAGGTAATAAAGACTGCTAAATCCAATAGTGAAGATCTTGTCGCTCACTATACCGAGTATTACGATACCTACGCTATCGACGGTCTGCCGGCAGGACCTATCTGCAACCCGGGTCTTGATGCTATCAACGCAGTTCTGAATCCCGCAAAGACAGATTACTATTATTTCTGTAACGATATCGAAACAGGCGAAACCTTCTATGCCGAGACACTTGACGAGCACGAAAAGAACCTTGTGAAGGCTGGAAGAAGTGATCAGGTCGCTGACGATACTGCAGAGAACAACAACGATAATAACGAAGAAAATAACGAAGATTACAACGAGAATTGGTAGGGATAACTGATGTCCAATCTACTTGAGATACTTTCGCCAGTAGGCGATATGGAAAGACTGCACGCTGCGCTGGATTACGGCGCAGACGCTGTCTACCTTGGCGGTACAGCTTTCGGCATGAGAGCTGCTTCCGCAAAATTTACATCCGAGCTTCTTTCAGAGGCTTGTGAACTTGCTCATTCCCGCGGCAAAAGAGTCTTTCTGACCTGCAATACTCTGCCGCACAATAATGAGATACCTCATTTTGAGGGCTTTGTAAAAAATGCAGTTGATGCGGGCGTTGATGCTTTGATAGTCACCGATATCGGTTTGCTGTCACTGGCAAAGAAATTCGCCCCCGATACCGAGATTCATATCTCGACACAGGCAGGCATAGTCAACTATGTTACAGCTAATGAGTTCTATAATATGGGCGCCAAAAGGGTAGTCCTCGCAAGGGAACTTACCCTTGAAGAGATTGCCGAGATACGTGATAAGACTCCCGATAATCTTGATATCGAATGTTTTGTGCACGGTGCGATGTGCGTAAGCTTCTCGGGCAGATGTCTGCTTTCGCAGTATCTCACAGCCCGCGATGCCAACCGGGGCGAATGTGCCCAGCCTTGCCGCTGGGGTTATCACCTCATGGAAGAAAAGCGCACCGACGAGTTCTATCCGATATTCGAGGACGAACGCGGTACCTTTATCCTGAATGCCAAGGATATGTGCCTTATCGAACATATCGATAAGCTTGCTAAGGCGGGCGTTAACAGCTTCAAGATAGAGGGTCGTGCAAAGTCTTCGTACTATGTTTCTGTTATAACTAATGCTTACCGCAAGGCTATGGATATTTACAAGGCAGACCCCGACAACTACCAGTTGCCCCAGTGGCTGAAAGAAGAAGTCTACAAGGTAAGCCACCGCGCGTACTGTCCCGGATTCCTTTTTGGCAATCCAAGGGAGAGCCAGTACTACGAAAACAGCGGATATGTCCGTGAGTATGATGTGGTAGCAGTTATCGAGGAATGCAAGGACGGCAGGATTTATGCCGAGCAGCGCAACAAGTTCAATAAAGGAGATGAAGTTGAAGTTCTTTCGCCCGAGGGCGAACCTGTGATACTTACAGCAAGCGAGCTATTCGATGAAAAAGGGGAGCCCATTGAGACTGCCAATCACGCAGCTATGAAATTCTCGATGACTTGTGAACGCGTCTTCCCGAGGAACTCTATCATACGAATCAAAAAGTAACATAAAAAAGCCGCAGCTTCAACTGCGGCTTTTCTTTATGCGGTTATTACTTTTTGTCGCCCATTACCTTGACCATTACAGCCTTCTGAGCGTGGAGTCTGTTCTCAGCTTCCTCGAAGATCTCGTTTGCGTGAGCCTCGAATACCTTCTCAGTGATCTCTTCCTCGCGGTGCGCAGGCAGGCAGTGCTGTACCATAGCATCGGACTTTGCAACAGCCATTATATCGTCATTTATCTGATATCCTGCAAAAGCTACCTTACGCTTCTCGGTCTCTGCTTCTTCACCCATGGAAGTCCATACGTCTGTGAACAGAACATCAGCGTCCTTAGCAGCTTCGATGGGCTTATCGGTCATGAAGAACTTGTCGCCGTACTGCTTGGTGAATTCCAGAACCTCGGGATCGGGACGATAGCCCTCTGGGCAAGCGATCGAAACGCTCATGCCGACTTTAAGTCCGCCAACGATCAGAGAGTTAGCCATGTTGTTGCCGTCGCCGATGTAGCACATCTTCAGACCTTCAAACTGACCCTTGAACTCACGGATAGTCATGAGATCAGCCAGTACCTGGCAAGGGTGGCAGAAATCGGTCAGACCGTTGATTATCGGTATAGAGCCGTACTGAGCCAGATCCTCAACTTCTTTCTGCTCAAAGGTACGGATCATGATGCCGTCCAGATAGCGGGAGAGAACTCTTGCAGTATCCTGTACAGGCTCGCCTCTGCCGATCTGGAGATCGCGGTTTGATAGGAACAGAGCCTGTCCGCCAAGCTGATACATACCTGTCTCAAAAGATACACGTGTACGTGTGGAAGACTTCTGGAATATCATACCCAAGGTCTTGCCCTTAAGCACCTTGTGTTCGATACCGTTTTTGTTTTCGTATTTCAGCTGATCAGCCAGATTGAGTATGTCGATTATCTCCTCTTTTGAAAGATCAAGCATTTTGAGTAAGTGGTTCATATTGTAATACCTCCATTATTTGAGAATATTGATTTACGTATCTATCCTTTTCATATCAGCCAGCGCCTTGTTTCTGTAAGAGAGATCAGTCCTTTTGGTGAATCCTATATTCTGCCAGAAAGCGTTGCCCTCCTCGTTTTTTGAGAAACACACCAGCGCTGTTTTGTTTATGCCCTGTTCCTTTAGGGCATTCATCGCAGAATCTACAAGCTGTCTGCCGATGCCTTGCTTTCTGCGATCGGGAGAAACAGCAGTATGGTAGATATATCCGCGTCTGCCGTCATGACCTGCGATTATCACACCGATGATTTTCTCGCCATCTTCGGCAACAAAGCACGTTTCGGGATTTCTGTCCAGATATCTGCTAATGCCCTCACGGGAATCGTCAAGGTCATTCAGCCCCATGCCCTTGCATGAAAGCCAAAGGCGGTAAACTTTATCGTAGTCCGAGATAACCATTTTCCTGATAGTCATGGCATACCTCCGATCGGTTATTTTTCAAGGATATCCTTGAGTATAGCCAGACCCTTGTCTATCTCCTCGTAGCTGATGTTCAGCGGGGGCAGGAAACGCAGCTTATCTTTAGCGGTCAGTATAAGCAGACCGTTGTCAAGACAAGCCTTGCAAACATCGCCTGCGGTCTTGGTCTTCAGGCTTACGCCCAGCATAAGTCCCATACCGCTGATGCCTGTTACTTCGTCAACATCTTTCAGCTTTTCACGGATATAGTCGCCCTTCTTGATAACTTCATCAAGGAAGCCGTCCTTTGTGACATTGTTCAGCACAGCCATACCGCCAGCACAAACAACAGGGTTTCCACCGAAAGTTGAACCGTGTGTGCCCTTTGTGAGAACGTCACAGCACTTTTCATCAGCCAGACAAACACCGATAGGCAGTCCGCCAGCCAGACCTTTTGCCATTGTGACGATATTGGGCTTTACACCGTAATTCATGCAAGCCAGGAATTTACCCGACCTGCCGACACCTGTCTGAACCTCGTCGCATATGGTCAGGATATCATTTTTCTCGGCAACGTCGAATATCGCCTTTACAAAAGCTTCGTCAAGACCTACAACGCCGCCCTCGCCCTGGATACATTCAAACATGATAGCGCAGACCTTGCCATCGTTTTCTTTAAGCACCCTGTTGAGGTCGTCAATGTCGTTAGCCTTTACATTTACGAATCCAGGCAGGAAAGGAAAGAAGTAGTTGTGGAATACATCCTGACCTGTAGCGGAAAGTGTACCCATTGTTCTTCCGTGGAAGCTGTTTACCAGTGTGATGATGACATTGCGCTCTGCTTCCTTTCCGTACTTGTCAAAGCTGTACTTCCTTGCTACCTTGATAGCGCATTCATTAGCTTCGGCACCTGAGTTTCCGAAGAACATCTTGCTATAACCTGTGATGCTGCAGAGCTTCTGCGCAAAATCAGCCTGCACCTTTGTGTAGTAGTAGTTTGAAGTGTGCTGTATCTTCTTTACCTGTTCGCATACCGCATTTACCCAATCCTCGTTGCAGTAACCAAGGCTGTTGGTGCCTATGCCCGAACCGAAATCTATGTACTGCTTGCCGTCTTCGCTGACAGCTGTCTGTTCAGCACCCTTGTCTAAAACCAGGTCATACCGTCCGTAGGTCGGCATAACGTGTTCGTTGAACTGTTCTATAGTGTTCATTTTACATTTTCCTTTCAAAGAATCATTTATGTAGTTTAGCTTAATTCTATTTTGATCTCTTTGCCCATGTCGTACATCAGCTTTTCAAATTCTGTTGCAGGGCAGGTGAAACCTTGTTTATCTATCGTGTACTTGTTACCCATAAAATAAAGGTTGAAGTAGTAGGGATTCTTATTACCATTTCGATATCGTTCAGAACGGTTATTTATCGGTAATAACTCTTACCCCTTTGCTCTCCATAAATTTAAGAAATTGCTCAGGCTCGCATTCAAAACCATTTATGTCCATTCGATAATTTTTATTATCTTGTATTATATTTTCATAGTCTTGCATTATATATCCATTATCTTGTATTATATAATAATAGTCATCGGTCACAAATATCTCAATATCTTTGTAAAACAAACGCCCGAATATATATCTTCCATCGAAGAAAACACTTGTTTCCGTAAATCTGAAAGTATTTTTATACCTCAGATATTCATCGGGCTTGCGGATATTATATTGTTTGTACGGAGAGTGTTGTGATTTTAGTGCACCATCGTAACATAATAACCCTACCCACAAAGATATGATCGTAGTTACGATGATCGGTAAGCCAACAAAGGGGAGCACTTCTTTCAGATTTGCATGAGGAGGTTCATTCATGAGTATCTTTTTGAAGTCAATTATCAGCGAAGATCCATAAGGGAGGAGCCAGAATAGATTTACTGATACAAAAATTGATATTGTCCAACTCAGGAACGTCCTCTTCCTGTAAGCTTCTATCTCGTCTCTCATTTTGTAAGCTTCCGCGGAATCATCGTACTCTTCGGTGATGTTCTTGATGTAAGGTTTGTAATTTTTGTCCATCAGTTGAACTGTGTACCGATACCCTCATTGGTAAGCAGCTCGATAAGTATGGAGTGGGGAACTCTTCCGTCAATTATGGAGGTTCTCTTAACGCCGCGTCTGACTGCCTCCACGCAGCAGTCTATCTTGGGTATCATACCGCCGCTTATAATGCCCGATTTTTTCAGGAAAGGAACTTCGCTGACGTTGACCTGAGGAATCAGTGTGCTGTCGTCGTCCTTGTCTTTCAGCAGACCGACGATATCTGTCATGAGTATTAGCTTTTCAGCTCTCAGACAAGATGCGATTCTTGATGCAGCGGTATCAGCGTTGATATTGTAGCTCTGACCGTCCTCTCCTATACCTACAGTGGAGATTATCGGAACATAGCCGCCGTTCAATGCATCGAGTATCGGCTTCGTGGTGACTTTCTTGATCTCTCCGACATAGCCGTAATCCTCGCCGTCATCACGGTCAAGCTTGTCTGCGATGATCATTCTGCCGTCGCAGCCGCATAGACCAAGTGCATTTCCGCCGTGAAGCTGTAAAGCTGATACTAGCTCTTTGTTCAACTTGCCGCAGAGAACCATCTTGACTATATCCATAGTATCCTTGTCGGTGTATCTGAGACCGTTTATGAACTTGCTCTCAATGCCGACTTTTTTGAGCATAGCATTGATCTCGGGACCGCCGCCGTGTACCAGCACGACTTTTATGCCGACTTCGCTCAGCAGAACGATATCGCTCATGACAGCCTCTTTGAGAGCTTCATTTGTCATGGCGTTTCCGCCGTATTTTACAACAACGACCTTGTCGTGATACTTCTGAATGTAGGGCAAAGCGTCGCTGAGTATCTGACTTCTTATGCTGTTTGAAATATCCATTTTACATCTTCCTTTATATTATCCCATTGGGAAATTATTAGCTTTTTCTTATAGGGTGCCTGATAACTGTTTTCAGCTTCTCGGGCGATGTCTTTCGGGGGTCTGAAAGATATATCTCGTGATGTTGTCTTTCGTCGCTTATATCATTGACATATCCTTGTTCCTCGATGAATCTGTCCATCATTTCAACAGAAGCAGGTTCATTATCGTAAGAACCGATATGCATCATCTGCACACAAAGACCTTCTTCTATCGTGAGATATTCTGCCTTTGAACAGTCAAGCTTTTTCTTCTTTGCGGCAGTTTCCACCGCCCATTCAAAGTCAGCCTTTGTTATAAAGTCGGGCAGACGTATCATCGCCACCCATTCAAAGCCGTCCTTGCGGGAGTAATCTATGCTGTCCGAACCGTCCTGTTTCCACAGACCTTCCAGCGGCGGTACAACGTATTCGTAAAAGCCTTCTATCCTGTGTTCGGTCTTGTAGCTCATTTTCAAGGTGTACGCCACAGCATACAGCACCCCGACAGCCTGCTTGTATTCGCCGTCTTCTTCATTGGGGTCGCCCTTGCCGCGCACCGCAACGTATACCATCTTAGGTATTTCAGCGATTACAGGCTTTTTTGGCGGCATATAGAATTCTTTGTACTCTTTCTTGAAATCGAAAGCCATAATTACTCCTTTTACTTCAGGACGATCCATCTGATAACGAAGAGTATCACAAGATGAGCAGGATAGAATATGTAGAAGAACCATTTGTTGAAAGCGTTCTTCTTTCCACCTTTGCCGTTGTAGAACAGCATTATTATCAGTGGTACCATAAGTACGCCTATCTGATGCCAGCCGTCCATTATGAGTACCATCAGCATCATGGGCAGATAAGCAAGAGTAACCGCGATATATCGTTTCTTCTTGTCATCTTTGTAAAGATACATGAACAGCGGTGCAAGAACGTCCATAATCGGCCAGTCACCGATTAACGATATCAGACATAACCCGATCGTTAATACGATCTTCGAGCTTTTGTCATACTTAGTGCTGTCCCATACTCTTATCGCGGTTATACCAAGAAACAGCGTGTATATAACGCTTTGCATTAAAAGGTTTCCGGGATTATTTAACACTCCTTCGATACCGCGGGAAAATAATACAAATGGAAGCCATGATATCGCAGCGAATATCGCAAGCCTTTTCTGATACTTGGCTATATCCCTTGTATACTTGGCACCTTCCGCCAGAAAGAATGCCATCGTTGGACCTGTCAGTCTGCCTATGAACCTCATTATGTGGTATATCGTGGGGTCAATTGAACCTTCAAGCATTTCACCAACGTGGTCAATCAGCATAGCCACGATAACTATGTATTTCAGAGCATTCCTGCTAAGACATTTTCTGTCATTAGCAGGGAGCGTATTCATCTGCATAGTGCTTTCCATATCCTGCTGTCCTTTCTTTATTATGTTGTTACAGAAATATCTTTATCTTTTAGCTTCTGTAATCGCCGTTTATCTTTACGTAATCGTATGTAAGGTCACAACCCCATGCGGTGGCTTTGCCGTCGCCGTCACCTACGCATACATTTATGAATATCTCATCTTCAAGCAGAATCTTCTTTGCTTCTTCCTCTGAGAAAGGTACACCCGCACCGTTCGCGCATACGTGTATCTCGCCCTGCTTTGAGGCGATCTTAACATCAACCTTGTTTATATCGAATTCTGCATCAGCATAACCTACCGCGCACAGTATGCGTCCCCAGTTAGCATCCGCACCGAACATCGCGCACTTGAAAAGGGGAGAGCAGATAACACTCTTTGCGATGATAATTGCATCGTCCTGATTTTTAGCGCCGCATACATTGCATTCCAGCAGTTTAGTTGCGCCCTCGCCGTCCTTCGCAAGCATCTTTGTGATGTTGCTCATTATGATGAACAGTCCCTGCTTGAACTTCTTATAATCAGCGCCCTCAGCAGTGATCTCATCATTGCCTGCCAGACCGTTAGCCATAACAGCGCAGGTATCGTTTGTGGACTGATCGCCGTCAACGGAAAGACAGTTGTAAGTCACCTTGACTATCTCGCTCAGTGCCTTTTTCAGCATCTCGGAGCTTACTGCGCAGTCTGTTGTTATAACGTTCAGTGTGGTAGCCATATTGGGGTGTATCATGCCACTGCCCTTGCCCATGCCGCCGATGTGGCAGATTTTTCCGCCTATCTCGAACTCAACAGCTACCTCTTTCTTTACAGTGTCGGTAGTCATTATTGCGATAGCAGCCTTTTCGTTGCCGTCGTAAGCAAGACCATTGTAAAGGTCGTCCATAGCCTTTTCAACAGGCTCGATGGGCATTATCTGACCGATAACACCTGTCTGTGCGATAAGCATTTCCTCGGTTTTGATACCAAGCTTGTTTGCAGCCAGTTCGCACATTTTCAGAGCCTTAGCTTCGCCGTCAGCGTTGCAGGTGTTTGCATTTTTGGAATTCAGTATAAATCCCTGAGCTTTGCCGCCTGTCTTTTCCAGATGCTTCTGTGAAACGGTTACTGGCGCACCCTTGACCTTGTTTTGTGTGAATACTGCCGCAGCACTGCACATAACATCAGATGCCACCAGACAAAGGTCGGGTTTTGTATTTGAAACAGGGCTCTCATTTCCGTCTGGAGTTTCAGCTGCGTCCATAGCTTTCTTGATTCCGCAGTACAGACCGTTTGCCTTGAATCCCTTAGCAGCACAAACGCCGCCATCTATATATTTGTAGCCGTCATATACGACTTTATTTATCTCTTTCATATCAGTTTACTCCTTATTTTTAATCGGAAGTTGTATCCGCATTATTCAAAGCTTTTAAAGAAAGTTCTTTCTCGGCTTCTTCAACATCGAACAGACCGCGCTTCGCTTTCAGGGTAAGAATACGTTCAACGCTCTGATTTATCCTTATCTCGCTTATCTCGCCGTCCTCGACTGCCTTTAAGACTGAATCGAATGCTTCATCAAGATCGTAGGGCATCAGTATCATATCAGCACCTGCGATTATAGCATTTACAGCAACTTCACGTTTGACGTAGTTTTCGGTTATGCATTTAGCCGACATTGCATCTGTAATGATGACACCTCTGTAACCAAGTTCTTCTCTGATCTTTTTCTGAATAATCTGTTGTGACATAGAAGCCGGTAGACCATCGTCGCTTACTGCAGGCAACATGATATGTCCCACCATAAGCATATCAGTCTTCTCAAGCGAACCTGTGAAAGCAAGACCACTGCTTTCCATTATATTATCCCATAGAAAACCGTTTTCTGGAACAGTTTTTTTGTCTGTGGTTTTGTCACCATAACCGGGGAAGTGCTTAACAGCCGTCATAACGCCCGCCTCATGCAGTCCGTCGATCTCAGCTTCAACCATGCTTGCGACCATCTCTGCATCAGCGGCAAAACTTGTATCTTTAACTTTGTCTTTATCAAGTGAAACGTCCGCCACAGGCGCAAAGTCTATATTAATGCCGTAGCTTATCAGATATTTACCAATCGACTTGCCGACTTTCTTGGCATTGTTCGCTGTAGCAGTTTTACCGACTTCGTTCATATTGTCGAAGAGAGGAACATCGAAATTCATATTGTTGGCGATGGGAGCATAATCTCCACCCAACTCTTCGATACCTATAAACATCGGAAATCCTGAATTTTTCTGAAGCTTGTCAGTCAGTTCTGTCAGCTTATCCTCATCGACGATATTTTTTTCCATGAGGATTACTCCGCCAACATGGTACTTACCAAGCGCCTTGATCATCATATCGTCAACATAGGTGACTCCGCCGATGCTGTCGTCATTAACGACCTTGTTCTCGTAGCCTGTTTCCAGAGCATCAGCCCTTACAAAGAACAGTTGACCTACCTTTTCTTCAAGTGTCATGTTATGTACAACAGTCTGTATGGTCTTCTTGGTATCATTGCTATCGGAGATTTCTTCTTTCTCCGGCTGTGAGCTTTCCTCTTCATCTGTCGGGAATAATTCATCATACAGGCTAGTTCTTGAAGAATCATCATCGCCATTTTTTCTTATGACCGTCTTGGGGTCTGGTCTTCCGAAATTTCCGCATGATACCATAGATAAAGTCATTAAAAAAGCGAGTGCCGCAGCGAACGTTTTTTTCATAAGTTCTCCTAAAGTTTATTCAAGACCTTTTGCTTCATCGATTCCCAGCATGATGTTCATATTCTGCATAGCCGCGCCGCTTGCGCCCTTTCCGAGATTGTCGAATCTCGAACACAGAAGTATCTGCTCATCGTTTCCGCAGACAAATATCTGCATATTGTTGGTATCAGCAAGAGTATTCGCGGCCAGGAATCCGTCAGCCAGAGTTTCTGTACCGCCCAGTTCCATTACTTTTACAAAATGCTGACCTGCATAATGCGCAGTCATGATCTCGTGTATCTCAGCGGGAGTGTACTTCTTTGTCAGGCATCTTGTCACCAGAGGAACGCTCACTACCATACCGCTGTAATAGTCGTCAACGATAGGGTTGAACATAGGCGCATACTTCATGCCGCATATTTTCTGCATCTCGGGAAGATGCTTGTGCTGCTGACCCAGTGCGTACTGTCTTGGGGAGTTCATCTCAAAGGTCTTGTCAGCGCTCTCAATGACGTTTATCATCTTGTTGCCCGCACCGCTGTAACCTGATACTGCATGGCAGGTAACAGGATAATCCTCAGGCAGAACGCCTGCCTGAATCAGAGGATATACCAGAGATATGAAGCCGCTTGCATAGCAGCCGGGGTTAGCAACTCTCTTTGATTTGCGTATGTTCTCTCTGTGCTTTTCGGAAAGCTCGGGGAAACCGTAGTCCCATGCAGGGTCAATTCTGTGCGCGGTAGATGCATCGATTATCCTTGTTTCGGGATTAGTGCAGAGTGCAGCAGCTTCCTTTGCAGCCGCATCGGGCAGGCACAGAAAAACTATATCTGCACTGTTTATCATCTTAGCACGTTCAGCGCTGTCCTTGCGCTTTTCCTCATCTATCAGCAGGATCTCGATATCATCGCGCTTGCCGAGTCTCTCGTATATCTTAAGACCTGTAGTACCTGCTTTACCATCTATAAATACCTTGAATTTATTGCTCATAACGTTACACTTCCCAAAAGATCATTTCTTGTTTTTTCTGACTTATTTGTCATCTATTATCGAAGAATAAGGCTTGTCCTCACCCAGTTTTTTTTGACGTCTCTGTTCGCGGTAAGCTCTGACAGCTTCCTTATCAGCGAAACAGCTACCGATACCGCAGCCGAAAAGCAGGCAAAGTACTGTCATAACTATAAGGTTAGGGATTATCGCTCTGTAAGTTCCCCACAATGTATACAACAGAACAGTTGCAATTATCACCGCAGTAGGGAAGTACCACATGACCCCGTGCCTTTTACATAGTCTGAAAAACATTACCAGACACCCCGCAGGGTATATGAAACCGAAGGACAGCATCAGCGTCAGGATAGATGGTATAACTTTGTCTGTCAGAAGTATCAACCCTATCCCGAAAATCAGCCACAGTACAAAAACTGCCGCCGCGCTGAGTTCCTCGCTCTGCCTTATCTTATCAAATCCTTTCACGTACATAAGCTATCTGTGCCTTTACCGATTCAGGAGCAGGACCGCCTGCAGCCTTACGCTGCATTACGCAGGTATCAAGGCTTATCGCATCGTAAACATCATTATCAAAAGTATCGGTGAGCTTCTTGTACTCTTCCATAGGCAGAGTTTCAAGAGTGCAGCCCAGTTCGATACAAGTGTGCACCAGAGTACCTGTTATCTTGTAAGCATCTCTGAAAGGCATACCTTTCTTTACCAGATAATCTGCACAGTCGGTAGCATTTATGAAACCTTTTGCAGCAGCGTTTCTCATGTTGTCCTTGAGAACGGTCATGGTATCCAGCATGGGTATGAATGTTTTCAGGCAAAGCTTAACGGTATCAACTGCATCGAATATAGCTTCCTTATCCTCCTGCATATCCTTGTTGTAAGCAAGGGGAGTGCCCTTCATCATTACCAGCAGAGTGTTCAGGTCGCCGTAAACTCTTCCTGTTTTACCTCTGATAAGCTCGGTAACATCGGGATTTTTCTTCTGTGGCATAATGGAAGAACCTGTTGCATAAGCGTCATCCAGTTCAACGAACTTGAACTCCCATGAGCACCAGAGTATTATCTCCTCAGAAAATCTTGAAAGATGCATCATCAGCATGGATATAGCAGATGCAAGTTCAATGCAGAAATCTCTGTCAGAAACGCCGTCCAGTGAGTTCTGAGTTATCTCATCAAAGCCAAGTATATCACATACTCTTTGTCTGTTGATAGGGTAAGTTGTCGAAGCCAGAGCGCCACTTCCCAAAGGCATTATGTTAAGTCTTTTCTTGCAGTCTTCAAGTCTGCCAAGGTCTCTCAGCAGCATATTCGCATAAGCCATCAGATGATGTGCAAAAGTGATGGGCTGTGCTCTCTGTAAATGAGTATATCCCGGCATTACGGTGGTCAGGTGCTTTTCAGCCATATTGAGTATAGTCTGCTCCAGTTCCTTTACCAGCGCGATTATCTCATCAGCTTCAACTTTCAGGTTCATTCTGATATCAAGTGCAACCTGATCGTTTCTCGATCTTGCAGTGTGAAGTCTCTTGCCTGTGTCGCCAAGTCTTGAAGTCAGCTCAGCCTCAACGAACATATGGATATCTTCAGCAGTAGGGTCAAATTCAAGCTTGCCGCTTTCGATATCAGCAAGTATGCCTTTCAGACCCTCAATTATCTTCTTGCTCTCTTCGATATCGATTATACCGCACTCGCCAAGCATAGTAGCGTGTGCCATTGAACCCTCGATATCCTGCTTATACATCCTGTGGTCAAAGGATATAGATGAGTTGAAGTCGTTTACCCTCTCATCAACTTCCTTGGTGAAACGTCCTGCCCACATTTTTCCAGCCATTTTACTTACCGTCCTTTTTATTTATTCATTCATAAGTTCTTCTGCTGTCTCAACGGCACTTGCGACCATCTTCGGGCAGAATTCCGTAAACATACCTTTTTCGCGAGCCTCAGCCTGCTGCTTCGGGTCTGAAAGATCATATCCGAGAAGCTCTCTGCAAAGACATGAGCCATTCTTTTCCTTGAATCTTCTCAAAAATTCCGAAGTAACAGTATTGTTCTTTTCTTTGCTGCCGATATCATCGGCTTTGAAAAATCTGTATTTCAGACCGATAGCCATTAGCGCTCCCGTGCAGGCGCCGCAGACTTCGCCGTTTCTCATACCGCCGCCGAAACTGCCGCTGACACTGAGAGCGAGTTCATCGCTCATGCCAAGTTCTTCAGCAAAAGCACCAAGAACAGCCTGAGAACAATGAAATCCCTGACTGAAAAGACTCAAAGCCTTGTCTTTGTGTGTCATGATACTTCTCCTTATTATAATGATCATTTAGTCTGCTTATACAGACCGTCCTGCGCAGGGCAGTCTGTATAAACAGGCATGGGCAAAATAACCCGAACCAAGGAGTTATTCTGCCCGAACACCTGCTAGCGTCCGCCAAACGGACGATCAATCCTTATCGTGCTGCTCCAGAAGCTTCTGGATGTCGATGCCGTTGATCTTCAGACCATCTATCTTGCAGTCGCTGATCTCAACACCTGTGAGGTCACAATGTATGAACTGAGAATTCTTCAGATCAGGATTCTTGAATTCAACATTGTTCATGATAGAACAACCAAAACGCGAACCGCTTATGTTAACGCCCAGGAAACGGGAATTTACCATGTACATATCGGTGAATCTGGTGTTCTGCATACTGACGTTGTCAAAGATGGTGTCGTCCATGTTGACATCTTCAAAGTTAGAGCCTTTCAGATTAACATTGGTAAAAGTCGCACCTCCCAGATTAACGTCCTCGAAAGACGAATTGGGAAGATTATCGTAGGATATCTCTACTTTTTTGTCGAAGCCCGGTTCAAAGTAAGAATTCTTGTCTGACATACTATGACCTCCTAATAATAGATTTTTTACGGCGTAAGATTACTTATTGTTTCTCTTCTGTTCCAGCTTAGCGCGTACCTTGATAGGCAGACCGAACAGATTGATGAAGCCTGCGGAATCAGCCTGATTGTAAACATCATCCTCATCGAATGTAGCAACTTCCTCATCGTACAGAGTGTAAGGAGAAGTAACGCCTGCGTTGATGATATTGCCCTTGTACAGCTTAAGCTTAACGTCACCTGTAACGTTCTTCTGTGTCTCGGTAACGAAAGCGCTCAGAGCCTCTCTCAGAGGTGTGAACCACTGACCGTTGTAAACTATATCAGCGAACTTGATGCCGATGTAGCTCTTCATTCTTGCGGTCTCCTTGTCGATGGTGATGGTCTCCAGAATCTCGTGAGCCTTGTACAGGATAGTTCCGCCGGGAGTCTCATAAACGCCTCTGGACTTCATACCAACAAGTCTGTTCTCAACGAGGTCTGCAAGACCGATACCGTTAGCGCCGCCCAGTTCGTTCAGCTTTGCAACGAGATCCTTGCCGCCCATCTCAACGCCGTCAACAGCGGTAGGGATACCCTTTTCAAAGTGGATAGTAACATATGTGGGCTTGTCGGGTGCCTGTATGGGAGATACACCGAGTTCCAGGAAGCCGGGCTTCTCGTACTGAGGCTCATTTGCAGGATCCTCAAGATCCAGACCTTCGTGAGAAAGGTGCCACAGGTTCTTATCCTTGGAGTAGTTGGTTTCTCTGTTTATCTTCAGGGGAATGTTGTGTGCCTCAGCATAGTCGATCTCCTGATCTCTGGACTTGATATCCCAGATTCTCCAGGGAGCGATGATCTGCATATCAGGAGCAAATGCCTTGATAGCCAGCTCGAATCTTACCTGATCGTTGCCCTTGCCGGTGCAGCCGTGGCAGATAGCGTCAGCGCCTTCCTTGATAGCGATCTCAGCTATTCTCTTAGCAATGATAGGTCTTGCAAAGGAAGTACCCAGTAGATACTGGTTCTCGTATACAGCGCCAGCCTGTACGGTAGGATAAACGTAATCAGTGATGAACTCTTCTGTCAGATCCTCGATGTACAGCTTGGAAGCGCCAGTCTTGATAGCCTTCTCCTCCAGACCATCAAGCTCGGTGCCCTGTCCAACGTCACCGGATACTGCGATAACTTCACAGTTATTGTAGTTTTCCTTCAGCCACGGGATGATGATGGAAGTATCAAGTCCGCCCGAGTAAGCAAGTACAACTTTTTTGATTTCTTTAGCCATGATGTATTCCTCCAAAAATAAAAATTCAGGCATAAGGTGAATAGTATGTCAAACAATAATCATATTATACACCATTATTCGGATTTGTCAAGGGGTTTTACGCATAAAATTACACGAATATGCAAATTTTTAATGAATATCATGTATAAAGTGTAATAATATACGAAATATCATGCATATTATGAAAATTTCACCGTACTGTATACAGTTATCCCATGACAAAAACGCCCTACATATTGATTATTATATCACCATTTATGTAAAAAAGCAATTACAAAACGGTTGCATTTTCATAAAATATAGAGTATAATAGTATTATGTCTTAACAAGACATGAATCTTACGCGAAAGGCGGAACGGAAAATGAGCATACTTACTGAGAAACACGGTTTTAAAGAGGTTGACCCCTCTGAACTCCACACAATGGGTTTTGACCCTTATAAGAAGATAGACAAGGACTGGTTTCTTGTAACCGCAGGCAATGGCAGCGGCTGGAACACTATGACAGCTTCATGGGGCTTTGCAGGTATCATGTGGGGCAAGCAGACTTTTACCACAGTTATCAGACCCCAGAGATATACCAAGGAGTTTCTTGATAAGGAAAACACATTCACAATCAGTTTCTTCGACGAATCCGAAAGAAAAGCACTGGCTTTCTGCGGTTCACACAGCGGCAGAGACTGTGACAAAGCCTCTGAAACAGGTTTCGTACCCGTTGAGACCGACGGTTCTGTTACCTTTGAACAGGCTAAACTTGTGTTCGTATGTGAAAAGGCATACGTTCAGCAGATGACTCCCGACAGCTTCATTGATAAAAACCTTATCGAAGCAAACTACGCTGCAGGGGATTATCACGTACAGTATATCGGCATAATCAAGAAAGTATATGTAAAGTAATATCACTTTCTTTTGCCGCATCAAATGACAAGTGGTTTTGCTTGATGATTTACTGTGCTTTCTATCACTTTTCTGTCAGCAAAATTTTTTCTGTTATACGAATTTACCTATTGAAAAAATCCAAAAATTATGTTATAATTATGTTGCGGTAATTTAAAGCCGCATAGAGAAATATATTTTTAAGAACAGGAAAGGAGTTGATCTGTTTATGGCTACCACTTACATCATCGTTTGGGCAGTTGCTTTCGTTTTCTTTGTGATTGTTGAGATTGCAAACGGTGCGGGACTTCTAAGTATCTGGTTCGCACTAGGCTCACTGGCAGCAATGTTCTGTGCTATTGCAAAGCTTCAGTTCGTTGCACAGTTTGCAGTGTTCGTCATTGCTTCGATAGTTTTTCTTATCGCGACAAGACCACTTGCAAAGAAATCCAGACTGAAAGCCGTGCCCACAAACTTTGAACTTGATGTCGGTAAGACAGCGCAGGTCATCGAGAGCATCGACAACAGCTTGAACAAAGGCAGGGTCAGATTGGACGGCACTGACTGGTCAGCTGTTTCCGAAGACGGGAGCACAATAGAGAAAGGCGCTACCGTAAGCGTAGTCGAGGTCTCAGGCGCAAAACTTGTTGTAACACAAAAGAATTGAATTCGGAGGTAAAGAAGAAATGAGTCCATTATTGATCGTACTGATACTTATCGCATTTATCGTGTTGGTGATAATCTCCAACATAAAGATAGTACCCCAGGCATATGTTTATGTCGTTGAAAGATTCGGTACATTCCACGCAGCATGGGGCACAGGTCTCCACGTTAAGGTTCCTTTTATCGACAGAGTTGCCAAGAAGGTCTCCATCAAGGAACAGGTAGTAGACTTTAAACCTCAGTCCGTTATCACCAAGGATAACGTTACCATGCAGATAGATACCGTTGTATTCTTCCAGATAACCAATGCTATGCAGTTCACATACGGCGTTGAAAGACCTATCTCCGCTATCGAGAACCTCACAGCTACCACGCTGAGAAATATCGTCGGCGACCTGGACCTGGAAGCAACACTTACATCAAGAGATATCATCAACACTCGTATAACTGCCATCCTCGATGAAGCTACCGACAGATGGGGCATCAAGGTTCAGCGTGTCGAGCTGAAGAACATCATTCCTCCCAGAGAGATCCAGGATGCCATGGAAAAGCAGATGAAGGCTGACCGTGAAAGACGTGAAAAGGTCATCCAGGCTGAGGCTGAAAAGAAGTCCCAGATACTTGTTGCCGAAGGTGAAAAGGAGTCCAAGATACTCCGTGCACAGGCTGATAAGGAATCCCAGATCCTAGCTGCAGAAGCTGAGAAGCAGTCCATGATACTTCGTGCAGACGCAGTCAAGGAGCAGAAGATACTCGAAGCAGAGGGTGAAGCGCAGGCTATCGAAATGGTACAGCGCGCACTGGCTGACAGTATCGTAAAGCTGAATGCTGCTAATCCTAACGAAGCAGTTATCCAGCTCAAGAGCCTTGAAGCATTCAGCAAAGCAGCTGACGGCAAGGCAACCAAGATCATTATCCCCAGTGAGATACAGAGTCTTGCAGGTCTTGCAACAGGTCTCAAGGAGATCGTTAAGGATACTCAGTGATAATTTCAAGCCGCCTTCGGGCGGCTTTTTTGTTATAATGAAGACTGTCAAGTAAACACACTTGATATGAAATATTTTACTGTACAATCCCTTTACTTTTCTATAATAATATGGTATGATATTTCGGGTGATAAATTATGTTTACAGATGACATTTCAAAAGTCAGAGATCAGGATATGGAGATAAAAAACTTCGAATATGAACGCGAAACAATAGCCGCCGAAGATCTCAGCGGTTTTGAATTTTCCGAGGTCGTTTTCAAAGGGTGCCGCTTTATTCAGTGTGACCTCACCAAAGCCTGTTTCTATGGCTGTAAATTCGATAAATGCGACCTTTCAAACTGCAAGATCGCTGACGGTTATTTCAAGGAATGTGAATTCTCGGGCTGTAAGGCAAACGGTGCAGATTTCGGACGTACCGTATTCAAGCAGTCTGCTTTGAAAACCAGTTCATTTGCTTATGGACTTTTTTCCGAATCTTCTTTCGATAGCTGTACCATCACTGATTGCGATATGTCGGGTGCGCTTCTTTCTCGAAGCGAATTAAAAAGAACTCCTCTTAAAGATGTAAAGCTTGTCGGCGCTGAACTTTTTATGACCAAAATGCGTGGCACTGATTTCTCAAAGTGCGATATATCGGGGATAGTCCTTTCACGAGAACTATCCGAACTTCGGGGCGTTACTGTTACATATGAACAGGCAGCCGAACTTGCAAAACTTCTCGGACTTATAGTAAAGTGAGGTACCACCATGCGCGGTAATGATAAAGAAATCCTTGTGGATATTTTCAATGACACTCTTGAACAGTGCCAAACTAACGACATTCTAAAAGATGCTGTACAAAGTTCGATAGACCGTCAGTATATTCTGCTTGACGGCGATAGTATCGAACTCAAAGCCGAACCATACTCAGTTCCTGCTAATATCAAAGTATCGGCAAAGCGAACCCTAGAAGCCGCCGAACAGTACAAAGACAGCAAAGTATGTATACTGAATTTCGCTTCTTCAAAAAATCCCGGCGGCGGAGTAGTAAACGGCGCAAAAGCCCAGGAAGAATGTATCTGTCGTATATCAACCCTCTACCCTTGCCTTGCAAGCGACAAGATAATGAACAGCTTCTATCTGCCACACAGGACTATTTTCAGCAATTTGCTCTACAACGATGATCTAATCTTTACTCCCGATGTTTACTGCATCAAGACCGATACCGCATCGCCCGAACCGATGTCTTCTGAAGATTGGTTCAAGGTCGATGTCATAACCTGTGCCGCTCCGAATCTCAGCGGTTACACAAGAGTATATGATGATACCCTCGCAAAGATACAATTTAAGCGCCTTGAAAGAGTGTTCATCACCGCGGCAAACAGCGGTGCAGAAACTCTGATACTCGGTGCTTTCGGCTGCGGCGCTTTCCGCAATCCTCCGAAGGTGGTCGCAAAGGTAATGAAAGACCTCACCGATAAGTACAGCTGTTACTTCAAAAACATCGAATTTGCTGTGTATTGTTCCCCTAAAAATCCCACAAATTACGAGGTTTTCCGTGATACTTTCGTAAAATGATAACATCAATTCAAACAAATCCGTGACCGCTTAACCAAATATAGCGGTCATTTTTTATACAAAAATTCAATTGAAAATTTGTGTAAAATGGTATATAATCAAAAATATGATATATCCACTTTGATATATTACCATCTTAATATAAAAAGGCTGTGATATAATTGAAAAACTCATCTACCTACAAAGCGACCGATATCATCGCAGGATTTGAATGCCGTCCCGGTATATATACCCTCAACGGCGCTTCTGCCATGCTCCGTGCTGTTAATTTCACCATACATTCCTCCAATGCCACAGGCTGTTCTGTCGTACTGTTTAAGCGCGGCGAGACCGAACCTTTTGCTGTTATCCCTATTCCCGACAGCTACCGCATAGGTGATACATGGTCGATCATGATCTACGGACTTGATATCTTTGAGATCGAATACTGCTACCGCTTTTCGGGAGAATATGCTCCCGAAAAAGGTTATCTTTTCGATAACACGAAGAATATCCTCGACCCTTACGCAAGGGCTGTAACGGGACAAAGTGTCTGGGGCAAAAAAGCCCCCAGCGACGGCAGTTATCACGGCAGAATAACTACAGATGAATTTGACTGGGGAAATTTCGTCAGCCATAATATCCCGTTCAGCGATCTGGTTATCTACGAACTTCACGTAAGGGGCTTCACCAACAGCCTGACTTCGGGAGTTGCTCATCCAGGAACCTTTGACGGCGTTATCGAGAAGATACCATATCTTAAAAAGCTTGGCGTGAACGCTATTGAACTTATGCCCGTATTTGAGTTTGACGAACTTTACGAGGAACGCCACCATGACGGCAATCTGCTGATGAATTACTGGGGCTACAACACCACTTGCTTCTTCGCCCCGAACACCAGCTACGCTTCAAAGATAGAATACAACCACGAGGGCGATGAACTGAAAAACCTTATCCGTACCTGTAATGAGAACGGCATACTCGTCTTTCTTGATGTTGTATTCAACCATACTTCCGAGGGTAACGAGGACGGTACGATATTTTCATTCAAGGGTATTGACAACAGCGTTTACTATATGCTGACTCCCGATGGCAAGTACGTAAATTTCAGCGGCTGCGGAAATACCATGAACTGCAATCACCCTATAGTTCAGCAGTTTATCATTGACTGCCTGCGCTACTGGGTTATTGAGTACAGAGTTGACGGCTTCCGTTTTGACCTCGCATCTATACTCGGCAGAAGTGAGGACGGCACCCCTATGGAGAATCCGCCACTGCTGAAAACCATCGCTTACGACCCCATTCTCAGCGGCTGTAAACTTATTGCCGAAGCATGGGACGCAGGCGGACTTTATCAGGTGGGCAGTTTCCCCTCGTGGAATCGTTGGGCTGAATGGAACGGTCGTTTCCGCGATGACCTGCGCTGTTTCTTAAAAGGTGATAACGGCATGGCTTGGGCAGCTATCCAGAGGATAACAGGTTCAGCCGACCTCTATCCTCCTGAACGCTGGCATAATGCTTCGGTCAATTTCTTGACCTGCCATGACGGCTTTACAATGTACGATCTCTATTCATATAATACCAAGCATAACGAAGCCAACGGATGGAACAACACCGACGGCGATAACAGCGTCACCAGCTGGAACTGCGGATTTGAGGGCGACACTGACGACCGTGAAGTCATGGGTCTGCGTATGAGAATGATAAAGAACGCCTTTGCAACTCTGTTTTTCAGCAGGGGAGCAGTAATGTTCTATGCGGGTGACGAATTCTGCAACACCCAGTTCGGCAACAACAACGCTTATTGTCAGGATAACGAAGTTTCATGGCTTGACTGGTCGAGACTGAAAAAATTCCGCGAGATACATGATTTCGTCCGCGATATGATAGCTTTCCGCAAAAAGCATGAAGTCATAAGGCACGCCACCAATGAGGGCGCATTCGGTTTTCCCGATACCAGCATACACAATACTACAGCGTGGAACAAGAACACCAACGACCACGACCATGTTATCGGCGTGATGTTCGCAGGCAAGGATAAAAAGGGAAATGACGATGCAGTTTTCATAGGCATCAATGCTTACTGGGAGGATTGTCCCGTCGAACTTCCCGCACTTCCCGAGGGCTATGACTGGAATATAGATTTCTATACCTATGTTCCTTACAGAAAAGGCACTGATTTCAACGCCCTCATTTATCGAAACGGCAATACTTACAGCTTAAAACCCCGAAGCGTTATCGTGGCATCGGCAAGAAAGAAGCTGGGTCTTTACAGGTGATCTGATGAACATAAACGAAGTCATATCTTCCACCGAATACGATTTTCTCCGTGATGATCCCAAACTAAGAGATAGAATAGCTTTGCTTACTTTCGGCGGCAGTATATCATACGGGCTGAATACTCCCGAATCTGATATCGACATTCGCGGTATAGTTATGCCCGAACCATCCGATCTTCTCGGCTGCGGTTTTATTAAAGACGAGAACACCGCTTTTAACGAACACTATATCTATGGGGCAAACGGATTTGAACAGTACCTTGACCGCACAACTGATACCACACTTTATGTCCTTAGCAAAATTGTCGGACTGTTCTACAAATGCAATCCCAACACAATTGAAATGCTGGGCTGTAAACCCGAACACTACGCTATGGTCAGCGAATACGGAAAGATTCTCCTCGATAACCGTGAACTATTCCTCAGCAAACTTGCCTATGGTTCATTTGCAGGTTACGCCAGAGGTCAGTTCCAGCGACTAAAAAACGCCATCGGTAAGGATAACGGCTCCAATGTTTTCAAAAGTATCAGCCTTGCCGATTCCATCGAACGCATACAGCGTCACCTCGAAGAGGAATGCAAACACTATAAGCGCGAGTGTCTGAAAATGTTTGTCACTGATCTGAACGGCAATAAGATAACAGTCAACGGCACTCCCGTAGATGCTTACGATGTTGGCGTACTTTTCAATGATACCATATCCGAAATCACCGTAAACGGCAAGCCGATCAGCGATGAAGAAGTTCAGCTTTGCTTTTCACTGGATATTGATATGCTACCCGCAAATGAGTTCAGTGTTGTGACAAACGAGATAACTTCATGCATCAAGGAGTTCAACAAACATCTCGGACACCGCAACCACAAAAAGGATACCTATCACCTGAACAAACACGCCATGCATCTGCTTAGATTGTATTTCATGGCTGAGGATATCCTAGCCCGCGGCGAGATAATCACTTACCGTGAAAAGGAACACGAACTGCTGATGAGCATCAAAACAGGGGAGTACTTTAACGCCGAACAAAACACTCTTTCGACAGAGTTTTTCGATATGGTGAACAGCATGGATAAGAAACTCCTGACTGCTTACGAAAACAGCAAGCTTCCCGAAAGACCCGATACCGCAAAGGTCAGCCGACTTTTGTGCGATATCCATATGAGATATCTCGAATCATCAAAAACCTAAGGAGGAAACCATCATGCCTTATCCAAAGGGCGATAAACGCAGCTCGGATTCCATTACCGAGATAACCAAACTTATACAGTACCGTGACATCAACGGTGAGAACCGTCTTTTCGGCGGCAGACTTATGGAATGGATAGATGAAGCCGCAGGTGTAGCCGCAATGCGTCACTGCGGAGGAAATGCAGTTACACTTATGGTGGACAGCCTAAAATTCAAGCACGGCGCATTCATAAACGATATAGTAGTCCTCATCGCAAAGGTGACTTACGTTGGCAGAACCTCGATGGAAGTCCGCGTTGATACCTATGTTGAGGATAAAGGTTCTGGAATCCGCCGAGCAATCAACCATGCTTACCTTACCTGTGTTCATGTCGATGAAGAAGGTAGACCCAAGCCCATCGAATACGGCATTATCCCTGAGGGTATAACCGAACAGGCAGAATACGAGGGAGCAAGAAAGCGCATCGCTATCCGCAAACAAAGAACAGCCGAAGGTTTCTGATAATAAACATGAATATACCAAACACCGCCTCAGCCGTGATTTTCAGCTGAGGCGGTGTTTGTGTTTTACATTTAAATAGGGGATTGCGAAAATCGAGTCGCCCGAGCCGCAGCAAACAGCCGACAGTTCAGAGGGTCTGCCGGCTGAATGCTTTGAAGATCGGGTGTTACTTTGTATTTTATAAATTCAGCAAAAGTCATTTGCGGAATTTATCAATACCTTTTGGTTCTTTCGGCTGATTATACCAGAAAATGCAAGCCTGTTTATTGGTGCTCACACCAACTTTCAGTGCCAGTGATGCCAGAGCCGAGCCGGATCTTACCTTCAGTTTCTTCAATGTTTTCATATTATCCACTCCTTTTAATAATATGTATAACCCCGACACTGCGGCTGCAAATTACCGAACAGCCGCGCTTCCTTAACTGTCGGGAATTATCATCACCTTATCCATATATTCCTTTGACTATATTCTGTTTAATTCATTTTACGATCTCAGCTCAAGATCTATTCCTTTTGAATCGAGTATCATTTTTATATTTTTCCTGTCCTTGGGGAACTGGGTCTTAACAAGAGTCATGTTTTTTGACTGTATCTTCTTTAACGTGCTCAGGCTGATATTTGAAGTTACTCTCAGCCTGTTCAGAGTTTCATCGCTCATTCTCACGTGTTTTATGCTTTTCCAGAAAGGCAGGTCTTTTCTCTTGCCTGAAAATTTCAGCGTGCTGCTGAAAAGTTTGTCATTTGAATAACGCCCTGCAACAGGTGCGTTGTTAAGTATATGTTCTTCAAGATGATCAAACAGATCATCAAGCTTTTTATCAACCAGGATCCTTTTAAGGATGCCAAGTGGTATCTTGTGAAGATATTCCACGTTCGTATCGGTATCATCAACATTAAGTGAAGTGTAATAATAATCCATACCGTAAATAAGTATCACCGAAAGTGAAAGTGCCTGACTGTCATAAGCATCAAAATAGATATTTACATATACATCGTTGTATGTAAAATGATACTTCGTAAATGTATCATCGATGTGATGTCCCACACTGTTATAATCGTTTATCAGTTTGTCTTTGACTTTGCTATTCATACAATTTTCTCCTTAAGCTTGATTTTCTCTGCTATCATCGCCATTGCTATCGTAAATACACCAGATGCCGCATAAAAACAGAAACGAACATCAACTACGATAAACACTACGCAGAACACCGTCCATATCCCCGCCCATTTAACTGACTTGTCCCGAAGTTTCCTTTTCATGTCTTCGCTTATCGGTTTGTTAGGGTGTTCCACAGGCGAAAGCATTATGATAAGTATATTTGAAAGCAACAGCATCATAAGTGAATTAAAAAACATTGCAACTTCCGAAATATTCTTTTCAGCAAATATAAAAATAAGCAAAGTCGATACCAATGTCATCGTACAGCCTAAGTGAGTATCTGCGTGGTATCCGCCCGCATTTACCCGCAGTGTCAGGAATGCTGCAAGATTCACAAGACAAGGAAGAATTGACTTTGTTGCCACAGCGATAACTATCGCAACAGCAAAATTCAGCACTGTCGATATCAGAAGTTCCATCCCGTAGGAGTAAACTTCAGCATCTTCTGCCTCGATTATCTTATTGTCAACAAAAAAACACGCTGTACTTTTTGCAAGTCTGGAGATCATTTCATTTTCACCGCCTGCAATAAGTATAGCGTGTTATATTCATTTTTTCAATTAGTTTTGCATGAAGTACCATTAATCGTGCATGAAGTGACATTTCGTTAATATTTTATTATAATATCAACCGAGAAGATTTCACATTCGCACTTAAAAGTTATTATACCGTTAAGTTCCTCAACGGCTTTTTTGATACTTTTTACCCCCAATCCATGTGCTGAAAGATCATTTTTCTCCGTCCGCAGATCGTTAACATCTACCTGATTTGAAGAATTTGAAACACTTATATGAAGATTTCCGTTTATCTGGCTTATCCTGATACTGATAAACTTGTTATCACCGCCGTAACGTTCACAACCTTCTATCGCATTGTCAAGCAGATTAGCAAATATCCTGCAAAGCAGAAGATCATCAAGTTCAATTTTGTCAGACACCGTTATCTGCGTGACGTACTCAATGTTGTATTTCAAAGCTTCCTGCCATTTCATATTAACGATGGAGTCAACCGAAGAAATCCCAGTATAGCATACTCCGCTTGTTTCCGAAAGTTTATCCTGTAATTCGTTCAGGTGTTTTATAGCTTCACGTGTACGTCCTTTCTCAAACATATCGTTTGCTACCGCTATCTGATTCTTGAAATCATGCCGAAGCGTCCTTATCTCATTGTACTTGTTCTCTATCAGCTTGTAATTGTCTTCATCATTTTTCAGCTGCTGTTCCATCAGCGCCATTTTCAGCTGATTTGCATACACATCAAAGAAGTCAAAAACAAACAGATTCAAAGCAAGCAGTCCAACCGTCGATGCTATAAATATTATTGTGTCCTTGGTATTCACTCTGTTGGGGTCGAACATACTGTAAAGTATAAGTATGCTGAAAATCGGTGTGAGTATTATGGCAAACCAGTTTCTCAGTGGTATCGATCGCGTTTTGTTTTTCAGGTATTCGATGATGTATACCGATATCCAGAACATGAATATTTTTGATATTATCATGCCGATATAACGCGCTTTTCCCGAAGAAAGCTGATCTGTCGGCGTCCCTATGTCCAGCATATAGAGTACAGCAATAGGAACGAATTCTGATACCAGTGCTATCACGATGAACATCACCGAATAAAACAAGCGCTCGATCATACTGACGTTGAACCAGACTTGCGAAGTCAGTACCAGTATCACCATAGTTGCACCAAGATTAAGCAGAGGCACAGCCATGAAGAATGATATAGCAGAAAATACAGATATGGATATAACCGTCATCAAAGCTATACCCTTGGAACCGTGATAATATTTCTCTTTGAATATGTTGTACAGAAAGAAAACTATTATAACAGATTCCGCCGCATTGTTCAACAGCTCGGCTATTATTTCCGTCCTGTTCATCAGATGCACCTGCTTTTTGTGTACTCGACAAAGGCATCAACAACTTCCTTGTAGTGCTTTCGGCTAATGTAAAGATGTTCGCCGTTTTTCAGTAGCAGCCTGTCCTTTTCCACAAAATCGATGTTTGCCGCATTAACAAGATGGCTCTTATCGGGCTTCGCAAAATACATTCCCTTGAAATTATTCTCGTAGTCTTTCAGCTTACCCGTTGTCCTATGGCATTTGTCCGCCAGATGAATGATTATCTCCCTCGAATACACCTCGATGTAATAAATGTCATCTATCATCAGCTTTTGCAGAACATCATTCAGATATATAGTGATATACTTGAACTTTCTGCTGTATTCATCGATCGTGTCTTTTATCTGTTTCAGGTATATGGGACGCGCCTGATCTTTCAGTATGTAACGGAAAGCGTTCACCTCGTATCCCGAATATACGAATTTATCATAATTTGTCAGAAATGCAAGTATAACATTGCGGTCGATAGAGCGTATATATTCCGCAGTTTTAAGTCCGTCCAGTTCTTTCATCTCAATGTCCATGAAGATAATATCAAACTGACCTCTCGAAAAATTAGAAATGATATCTTCACCGCTGTTGAACGCACGGAAATGAAAGCTGTTGTCTTCTCCGTAGATCTCAGCTATGTCTTTCAGCAGTATATCAACATAGGACTTTTCATCATCACAGATCGCGATATTCACCAAGGCTGTCACCTTCCTTATAGATTATTCGGTTATAATTAGTATATCATTCATTATAACAATAATCAAGTATCGTTATGATATTTTTCTTATCTAGTCCATACTTTCTATGATATATACCGCGATAAATCATGAAATCAGTCGAATGTCAATTTTTTGTGAACAATGATTATTAAGATCAACGCGAAATTACGCTTCGTTAAGTAATATTAGCTAGATAACACAATGTATGAATCTACTATGTATAATATAATACCAAATAATTAATATCAATGCATCTCATGCACTGAAATTAGCACTTCATGTACAAACTATTGAAATAAAAAATTAATATGATATACTTAAATCAATCTATAAGACAGATATCAAAACACGGAAAAAAATCATCCTTTATCCATGCACCATCATATCGTCTCTTAATAGATAGCGTTATCTATTAATAATATTATTTTAAGGAGGGCATTTATATGTCAGAGTTGGAAAAGAACTTAGTAGCAGAGAATCGTGGTTCCACCGAAAGTGCAAATCACCTGTTTCTCAGAAACATCGGTGCATATGTATGTGAACTCGACATCTTGGTTTTCAGGGACGGTGAAGAAAAGCGTATCCATGGAACGGGTAAGGATATCTGCGTCGGACAATCTGAAGAACTAGACCTGACCAACTATAATATTGAAAAAGGTGAGATGGTCAATGTCTACGTCAATGTTAAAGGTGGCAAAGACACACATGGAAATAAGTGGGTCGAGTATGATCCCGAAGTTAACAGAAGAGCCAATTATGAGGCTTGCGGCACTACACTAATAAATCATTGTGATTTTTTAGGTACAACATCGATATAGTGATAAATCTCATATTTATTATCCACGGCATGACCGTAGATAGCTCCATCGCAGAAGCCTGCCCTCATGGGTGGGCTTCTTGCATTGTATACGGATAATTCAGTTGACTTCTGAACCCGAATGTTGTATAATCAGTTATAGCTGAATCCGTAACGATATGGAGATGAAAAAATGAAAAAAGCCTATTATGATGACTGTCCCGATTACCTCGCAGATTATCTCACATATATGCAGCTTGTAAAAGGCAGGGGTGACAGGACTGTCGAAGCCTATTACATCGATCTGCGAACTTTCCTGCGTTATCTGCGTATCGAACATAATGAAGTCGATCCCAATAAAACGCCTTTTGAGGACATCCCCATAGCGGGAGTACCCTTTGAGTATGTCAGAAAACTCAGGCTGATAGATGCCTACGATTATTTGAAATGGCTTGCAGACGACCGCGGCAACTCATTGAAGACCCGTGCCCGCAAGACCTCGGCTCTCAAACAGTTCTACTCCTATTTACATCTTAAAAAGAATCTCATACCCTCCGACCCACTGACTCAGCTTGAAATGCCAAAGCTTCCGAAAACTCTGCCGAAATATCTATCTCTGGAGGACGCACAGCGTTTGCTTTCCTCGATAGAATCCGATCACTTTGAGCGTGACTACTGCATGATAACCCTTTTTCTGAACTGCGGTATGCGTTTGTCGGAACTCTGCGGGCTGAACATAGGCGATTTCAGTTTTGAAAGCGAAACTCTACGCCTTTTCGGTAAGGGTCAGAAAGAGAGGATAGTCTACATCAATCAGGCGTGCATCAGCGCACTCCAAGCCTATCTGCCGATACGACTTTCCGTCCAGACTCAGGAAAAAGCACTGTTCCTCTCCAATCGCAACACTCGCATATCCCGCAGGAGAACTCAGGAGATAGTCGAAGAATCCCTGAAAAAAGCAGGACTCGGAAACCTTGGTATAACCACCCATAAACTACGCCACACTGCCGCGACACTGATGTATCAGTACGGCAATGTGGATACCCTTGTTATAAAAGATATCCTCGGTCATGAAAGCCTTGCCACCACCGAGATATACACCCACCTCAGCAACGAGAATCTTCGTCAGGCGGCAAATGCAAATCCGCTTTCTGGCAACAAAGCCCCCGAACGCCAAAAGAAGACCCATAAGGAGGACAACGATGAGTGAAATAATCAGAAAAGATGTAAACGAACAGTGGTGCCATTCCGGTATAATCAAAGCGGGTGAGTACTGCTTCATAAACTACTGTGTCGGAAATGTGGGCGGTACAGTTGAAGAACAGATAAACGGCGCGTTTGATGAAATGGAAAAACGTCTTGCCCTCTTTGATCTGACACTTGAAAATGTGGTACAGATGGACTGCCTTTTTCGTGATGTCTGGAATATCCCTATCATGGAAAAAGTCATAAAAGAACGCTTCAACGGCAGATATCCAGTTCGTAAATCCATACAGACAGAATTCGCCCATGTAGGCGGAGAAAACGGTTTGCAGTTCCAGGCGGATGCTATCGCCTACTGTGGTAAATAAAATTATACGACTTTATACCAAATCATACCACTGCACACCAAAATATACGATCGTATACTTTGGTATAAATTTGTAAGCAGTCGTATGATTTGGTATAGTAATGTAAGCTGTCGTATACCTTGGTAAACAAACATAAAAAGACCCGAAAGCTCTGAAACTTTCGGGTCATATTTGTATCGTTTGGTATTATTCGTACAGAGGATACTTCTTGCAGATAGCAGTTACCATCTCTCTAACCTTGTCAGCGTTAGCATCGAAGTCAGAAGCAGTCAGGTAGATGCACTCAGCAATAACGTCCATATCTTCCTCAACAAGACCTCTTGTTGTAACTGCGGGAGTACCGATTCTTACGCCGCTTGTTACGAAGGGGCTCTCGGGGTCGTTAGGGATAGCGTTCTTGTTTACTGTGATGTAAACTTCGTCAAGATCATTCTGCAGCTTCTTGCCTGTGATGTTGAAAGGACGGAGATCAGCCAGCATCAGGTGATTGTCTGTACCGCCGGATACCAGCGCAAATCCCTTGTCAACCAGACCCTTAGCCAGTCTCTGAGCATTCTTTACTACCTGCTCGCCGTAAGCCTTGAACTCAGGCTTGAGAGCCTCGCCGAAGCATACAGCCTTGCCTGCGATAACGTGCATCAGAGGGCCGCCCTGTGTGCCGGGGAAGATAGCGCTGTTGAATTTCTTAGCCAGTGCCTCATCGTTGGTCAGGATAAGACCGCCTCTGGGACCTCTCAGAGTCTTGTGAGTTGTAGTAGTTGTAACATCAGCAAAAGGTACAGGAGAGGGGTGCATACCTGTAGCAACCAGACCTGCGATATGTGCCATATCAACCATGAAGTAAGCGCCTACGGACTTAGCTATTTGAGAGATGCGCTCGAAGTCGATAACTCTGGGGTAAGCAGAAGCACCTGCAACGATCATCTTGGGCTGAACTTCCTTAGCCTGCTTCTCCATTGCGTCATAGTCGATGAAACCGTCATCGTTTACGCCGTAAGGAACGAAGTTGAAGTACTTACCGGAGATGTTTACGGGAGAACCGTGGGTCAGGTGACCGCCGTTGTCAAGGCTCATACCCATAACGGTATCGCCGGGCTTCAGCAGAGCGAAGTATACAGCAGTGTTAGCCTGTGCACCGGAGTGGGGCTGAACGTTAGCGTACTTTGCACCGAACAGCTTGCAAGCTCTGTCGATAGCGATCTGCTCAACGACATCAACTTCCTCGCATCCGCCGTAGTATCTCTTTCCGGGATAACCCTCAGCGTACTTGTTGGTCAGAACACTGCCCATAGCTGCCATAACAGCAGGTGAAACGATATTCTCGCTGGCGATGAGTTCCAGATTTCTTCTCTGACGAGCCAGCTCTTTGTTCATAGCCTCGCCGACTTCCTTGTCGAATTCGGTAACAAAACCGATGGAATCAAGCATCTTCATAGTTTAACTCTCCTTGTCAAAAAATTTATAAAAATAACAACATATAGATATTATACATTATTTCTCAGAAAATAGCAAGAGGTTTTCTATATTTTTTTCTGAAAAATACAAAAATGAGCCGACATCTTTCACGACTTACTTTACGATTACGTTTCTTATCATGAAAAAACAGATTACATTCATATATCTTTCCATAAATTTATTGACTTTTCCCGAAGTTTACACTATAATTATAGCAGTATACAAAATGACACAGAAAAGGAGCATAATTATGAATATTGATTTTGAAAACTACGAGTATGACGATGCTTGGTTCGGAAAAGAAGAAGTCAGCTTTAACGGGCACACTTACGATGTTGATGTCCAGATAGACAGCGACGACGAGGATACTATTCCCGAAGATGCAAAAGAGGTTCTTTCTGATCTTTTGAATGATCTGGAAAATTACACTTCAAAGATAGCAGACAGTATCCTAGAATACTACAATGACCGCAGAGATGAACTCGGTTATTCAGATGAAGAGAATCCGGATTATCCCGAAGTGGATTCTGCCGAAGAAATACTTGATACGTTAACTCTGATAGGCATAACTATCCCTGAACAGGACGACTATGACGATACTGCTTTTTCTCTCGTGTTCGATTGCACTTGGGATAAGGAAAACGGAGTAGGTGTTTGTTTTGAAGGCGGAGAGGTAGAAGACGTAGGCTTTCAGGGTATAGCTTTATAAAATTATTGCATAGAGGTGTGTCATGAATACTATTGAGATCAGAAAACTAACAATATCCCAAAACTACGAGAATGATTGTTTTGTTATCGATGGCATACCTCTGCATGAATATTTTACGAAGTGGCACAAAGAACTAGACTTGGGAGAGATACCGAAGCCTTTAGCACAGGCAGATGATCTTGCAGTGACATGGACAGCTTCATTTGATAATGACGGCGATGCCAGATTCATGCGGTGGCTTCTTGAAAAAGAAAAGCTGAACCTGCCGATATTGTCATGCCCCGATGATCTTGATTTTTCCTGTATTGTTATAGTTGCCGAGGTCGAAAAAACAGAAAATCACGTTTTCTGGAAACGCATAGGCATAGTCAACCATTCGATAGATAAACTTGAAGAAGCAAAAGAACATGGTATTGTCTTCGTTGATACATATACCGATGAAGACTGGGAAAAGTACGTCGATGCCGCATTCATGCAGGTCGAAAGCTACGAGTGGCGTGAATGGATATCCGCCAACTGGTCAGAGGAACTTTTCCACCGTCACATTAACTACACTTATCCATGCTATCAGGACGACAGAAACATTGACTGGATATATGACTGTAACTGGTGTTTCGACAGAAAACAGTATGATGCCCTAGTATCAGATTGTGACCCGCGCTGGTGTCTGGATAACAGCAAAAGCCTATGATCCCGCACTTGACAATATCAGGCTGATATGGTATAATACATATATTAAAAAGGAGGACGGAATTATGACTTCATCGAATTCTATGTTCAATCATATAGTCATGTCGGGCTGGGCAGGGCGAACCGTCTTCGTGATTCTGCTGGGGCTTATTTGCCGTGGCTGATTAAGAAAGTTCGGTGCGTCTGTTGAACGGACGCGCTTTTTATTTTATATAGATACATCTAAGGAGGCAATGACATGAGCATAGTTGATACTTTTGACAGCGAGAGCGAAGAGATACTTCGCCCCGATATGATCTTTCAGCATACTGACGATATCCCCATAAAGCTGATCGCGGTATTCAATATCAATACCGTAAATTCTCTGCTTGACCGCTACGACTGCAAAAAGTGCTCGGCGCGAATGTCAGCAGGGCAGAATATACCCATTTACAGCCTCGAACATAAAGGTAAGACTATCGGCTTTTATCTTTCGCCCATAGGCAGTGCAGCTTCCGTGGGTATCATGGAAGAGATAGCTTTCAAAAAGGATAAGAAGATACTTTTCTTTGGTTCGTGCGGTTCTCTCGATAAGGATATCTCATCGGGCAAACTACTTGTTCCTACCGAAGCTTACCGTGACGAAGGCACAAGCTACCATTATGCTCCGCCTTCGGATTACATCACGATAAAATCAGCTGACAGACTCGCAGAAGTCTTCGACGAGATAAATGTACCATACTGCAAAACCAGAATATGGACAACCGATGCTTTTTACCGCGAGACCAAGAAAAATATGCTTGCCAGAAAAGCAGAGGGCTGTTCCGCGGTAGATATGGAATGTTCCGCACTTATGGCTTGCGCACAGTTCAGGGGCTACGAAGTATATGAGTTCGTATATACGGCTGACTGTCTTGACGGCGACGCATGGGATATGCGCATACTCGGCAACGGCGAGAAAGATATCTGCGGCATGATGTCAGATATCGCACTTGAAACTATCATAAGATTATAATACTATTATATATGGGGTGATACCATGATCAAGCTTAAATTTGAACAGATGTCCGCAGAAACGATCAAAAACCTTTCCACCGATATACCCGAAGCAAAACAGCTTGAAGATATCGTTAGAGAGCATAAAGGTGTTGTTTTCGCACTCAACGACGGAGAAAAATATACCGCCGCATCTGCGATGATATTTGAGATGAACGATGAGGCACTTACTGTCGCACTAAGAAAACTCTACCTCTCGGGATTGTTCATCAGCGAGAACGCTGATTCAGGTATTGACGGCATGATGCTAGAATATACTGCCGACAAAGCAAAATTCATGGGTTACGATCTTGTCACCACTAAAGTCAGCACCGAGGACGTAAGAACAATAAAGTTCTTTTCCTCACACGGCTTTGATAAGATCGTAAAAGCAAACATTACAGGAAAATATCTGATACTGCAGCGCGATGTAAAGATAAAAGTTAGCTGCTGCGGTTTTTATGCATAGGAGGAGAAAAATGGAGGGACTTAACCTTATCGGCACACAGCCCTTTGATACAGCAAGGCTGAAGATCAGACCTTTCAGCATAAAAGACGCTCAGTTCATCTATAAAAACTGGGCGAGCAATGACAACGTAACAAAATACCTTACATGGAATACTCATCAAAGCATCGGGGACAGCACAGAATACTGCAATTCGGTAGTCAAGGCTACACCTCAGCTTGACTATTTCCACTGGATAATAGAACTCACCGAGATAAAAGAACCCATAGGCGACATCGCAGTTGTCGAGCTTGACAAAGATAAGCGCGAAGCTAAAATAGGCTATGTACTCGGTGAAAAATGGTGGAATCAGGGCTACATGACAGAAGCCCTCGAAGCTGTGCTTGCTTATCTGATATTCGTTATCGGTTTTGAGAAGATAACCATCGAACATTTTACCGAAAACAAAGCAAGCGGCAGGGTCATGCAAAAGTGCGGACTTAATCACAGCGGTACATCTAAGTGCGTCCTCGAACAGAAGGGCGGCAGGGAAGAATCTACCGAAGTTTACACTATCACAAAGCAAGAATGGTTCGCTAAAAATATCAGGATTTAAAGGTGGGAATATAATGCCTATAAAAATACCTAACGATCTGCCTGCTTTCAAGGCACTTGAAAAAGAAAGGATATTCGTGATACCCAACGACAGGGCTATGCATCAGGATATCCGCGCATTGAAGATAGCTATACTCAATCTCATGCCCGATAAGATAACCACGGAAACTCAGCTGCTGCGCCTGCTGAGTAATACACCTCTTCATGTGGATATCGAGCTTATCCAGATGAGCAGCCATGTTTCAAAAAACACCTCGCAGGAGCATATGCTGGCTTTCTACAAGCCTTTCCCCGAGGTGAAAAATAACCGCTACGATGGTCTTATCATAACGGGTGCTCCAATCGAACAGCTTGAATATGAAGAAGTGGATTACTGGGACGAATTCTGTCAGGTACTGGAATGGTCAAAGACAAATGTATACTCCACAATACACATCTGCTGGGGCGCACAGGCTGCACTGTATTATCACTACGGCGTGCCGAAGTATCCTCTCGACAGCAAGATGTTCGGTAACTTCAAACACCATATCGAGCACCCCGAGTGCATGATACTCAAAGGCTTCGGCGATGTTTTCCACTGTCCTCATTCAAGGCATACCGAGGTCAGACATGAAGATGTTATCAAAGTCCCCGAGCTGACTGTTCTTGCTGAATCTTATGAAGCTGGTCTACAGCTTATCTGCGATACCAGTGAAAGATTTTTCTTCCAGCTTGGCCACTGGGAGTATGACCGCGAAACTCTTGCCAAGGAGTATTTCCGTGATGTCCGCAAGGGTCTGAATATTCAGGTCCCATACAACTATTTCCCGGGAAATGACCCCGACCAGCAGCCCATATTCAACTGGAGCTGTTCCGCGAACCTTCTGTACTCCAACTGGCTGAACTACTGCGTTTACCAGAAGACTCCATACGCTCTCGAAGAACTCACCCCCGTACCTGTTGCGGGCAGAAACTACCGAAAATGAGCAAATCAAGACATATAGCAGAAAATTTTAAGGTCGGCGCTCTGCTGACTCTTGTTGGCGGCTATCTCGATACCTACACCTATATCAGCCGCGGCGGAGTTTTTGCCAATGCCCAGACAGGCAATATCGTCCTGATGGGACTAAAACTCAAAGGCGGACAATTTTCCGAAGCTATCCACTATCTTATACCGATACTTTCTTTCGTTGCAGGCGTGCTTGTTGTCGAACTGGTAAAATCAAGATTCAACGATGACCCGAAAGTTCACTGGCATCAGCTGACACTCGTTCTTGAAATGCTGATAGTACTGGTCGTGGCATTTATCCCCGAGACCCACAACAATATCGCCAATGTTCTGGTCTCACTGACCTGTGCCATGCAGGTGGAAGGCTTCCGCCGATTGAACGGCAACGCCTATGCCACAACGATGTGTACAGGAAATCTCCGAAGCGGCAGTGAAAGCCTTTTCGCTTACTTAAAAACCAAGGATATCTCACAGCGTCAGAAAGCATATCAGTATTACGGAATAATACTGATATTCATAATCGGCGCAGTTATCGGCGCAGTCCTCACGGGACTGATAGGCATAAAAGCAGTCCTCGTTTGTCTTGCAGGACAGGCAGGCGCACTGATAGTACTAAGAACTTATAAGACCCCCGATGATAAGGCAGCAGAATGAACTTCTGCTGCCTTTTATATATTTCATTACAGTTTTTGTGTGTTTTCACAAAAATATAAGAAAAGTTGATAAAAATGGTTTATTTTATATAAACATCTATTGACATTAACGAAAAAATTTGCTATAATTTATATAGAAAATTTGAACGTGACTTGTGAGCATTAATCTCACATGAATAAATCATTAATAATATGGAGGCAAACATGAGAAGACTTGTTACAAGAAGTGACTTTGACGGCTTGGTTTGCGCTATGCTGCTCAAGGAAATTGAGATCATTGATGAGATCAAATTTGTTCACCCCAAAGACGTACAGGACGGCAAGATAGAGCTTTCCGAAAATGATATCACAACCAATCTGCCCTTTGATAAGCGTGTAGGTCTGGCTTTCGATCATCATGAAAGTGAGCTCATAAGAAATAAGATCGAGGATTATCTCGGCAAATACATCATCGACGGCAACGCAAAATCCGCGGCAAGAGTTGTTTATGACTACTATGGCGGAGAACTGGTCTTCCACGATGTTTCCGAGGAAATAATGGAAGCAGTTGATAAGGGCGACAGTGCCGATTTCACCGAGGAGGAGATACTCAATCCTTCGGGCTGGGTTCTGATGAACTTCCTTATGGACGCAAGAACAGGTCTCGGAAGATTCCATAACTTCCGTATCTCCAACTATGACCTTATGATGAAGCTGATCGATTTCTGTGTCGATCATTCCATCGAGGATGTCCTCAAGCTTCCCGATGTTAAGGAACGTGTTGATCTGTATTTTGAACAGCAGGAAATGTTCAAGGAACAGCTGAAGCGTATCACCGAGATACACGATAAAGTAGCTGTCATCGACCTCCGAAAAGAAGATACCATCTATGCAGGCAACCGCTTCATGGTCTATGCTATGTGGCCTGAAGTTGAGCTTTCCGTCCATGTTGCGTGGGGCTTCAAAAAGCAGAACACAGCTGTAATGATAGGTAAATCCATAATCAACAGAAGTTCACCTTTCGATATCGGCTCGCTTTGCCTGTCCTATGGCGGCGGCGGTCATGCAAATGCAGGTACCTGCCAGCTGAGCAATGAGGCTGTTGATTCCGAACTTCCTGTCATTATAGATAAACTTAACGGCAAGATCCCTGTGTGAGAATATTAGCTTATAAAAAGGTAAATATTTGACCGTCGGTTGTCCTCCGACGGTCTTTTTGTTGCGAAACTCCCATAATTAGCGTGTTGTGTTTGTGCAGGCTTGCAATTGATTTTTTCTTTTTAATGTGATATAATTAACACGATATGAAATTTTTATCACTATGCGGGCTTATGACGCTCGCTTCTTGGGGGAAAAGAATATGACGAAAAATGAGGCACAGGAAGTTTTGTCTTTCCATTCATGCCGCAACACCAACGTGAACGATCCCAGATGGGAATACGGCTTTGTCGGAAGGCTCCGTCCTTCCAGCGGCGAACTCAATGAGGATAACTTCATTCAGATAATGGAGAGTATCCGTATCCTCAGACATGATCTTGCATCTGAGGTCATTGACAAAAATCTTGTATATGATATAATAAGTATTATCCGCCTGACCAGAACATGGGTCGTATCACCGGGAGGTCTGAACAATAATCTCAACGAACACGATCAGGAAAAGCTTCTGCTGTGGGTGGAGATAATCGAAAAAACTCTATTTTATCTGCTTGACGGCGCCGATGAAGAGATAGCTTTTCAGGATTACGACTGCTATCTTCAGGACAGCAGTGAACAGCTGCTTAAAGCCGAATTGCTGAGAGCAATATGATCTTATCCATTATCGGCGGCTTTCCGCTGAATGTGAGGAGTGTTAAATAGTGAAATGTCCTAAATGCGGAGAAAGTGTAGGCGACCACGACAAGCTTTGCCCACACTGCAACGCCGAACTTTTTATAGATACTCAGCTTGCCGAGCGTCTTTTCAAGAAAAAGGAAGAACCTCTTCCCGATGATGATGAACAGTTCTTCAAGTCCGGCAAAAAAGTCAAAGAGAATAAGCCAACTAAAAAAACGAAGCTGAAGATCGATATCCATAATCTCAAACTCATAGCGATAGTATTTTTGTCACTGCTGATAATCGTCCTGCTTATCGTTCTGATAGTCAAGTCGATGGGCTCAAAGGGCGAGAAGTACGCTAAAAAAGCCGCTGATTATATCGGTGCTGATTTTGAGATAGCTTCAAAGAAATTCGATTTCAAGATAAAACAGGAATCGGGATATAAGGGCTTGACGGCTGTTATCGAATATAACTATGTTGCCGAATCAGATAACGAAGTCCGTATCGACGGAGTGACTTACCCCGAGTGGGCGGTCATTTTCAAGACCGACGACGAGAATCGTATCACGGAAGTACGTTACTGCAATTTCAAGAGCATCAAGAGTGATATCAAGGGTGTCAAGAAAGAGCATAATGTAAACCTTGATAAATTCAATCCCGGAACAGATAAGTCAACTGTGGATAAAGAGCTTGATATGGACTATTACAGCGTAGCCTACACCAAGGACGGCGAAGCCTATATCTACCGCTATTGGTACGAAAACGACAGCGGCGATGAACAGCCCGTTGTACTCACCGTTTATTACGATACCAAAGGCAAGCTCAAGGTCTTCACTCCCCAGATGCTGTTCCATCAGTATATGTAATATCAAAAGCTCCTGCTATCTCGGCGGGAGCTTTTTCGACATTTAATTGTTAATCTGATATATTATCTTCCTTTTTCTAACTTTTGTTACAGAAAATATTTATAAAAAATATTCAAATGGACTTGACAATTGTGGGAAGATTTGTTATAATATGCTTAACGAAGGGCGAAAGTTTTTCGTATGCCTGCCGCAACAACGGCGAAAACAACATCTTAAAGACGCCATCAGGTGCCTTTTGAATCGGCTGGCTCATCTCGATGTTTAAGGCTTTTTGATGAGCAGGGAAGTGATTTATTCGGATAGCCTCCGAAAGAATCATATACTGCCCTCTGGGTTGGGGGCAGACCAGGGAGCAGCGGCGTGTCAGCCATAAGCTCTTACCATGTTTATTTGATAGCCTGTCTGCGTATGCCGACAGGCTGTTTTACTTGAAAGGAACTGACAAAAAATGGATATCAGAAAGAAAGTAGCTCTGCTAACAGCGCTGGTATGTGTGCTGAGTTTCAGCGGATGTTCAAATAAAAAAACGAACAGTAAAAAGAATACATCTACATCGCAGACAACCACTAATATTGCTGACGACCCTACCTATGACGAAACTATCGGCGCTGTTGATTTCAGCCTTGAAAGTGGATTCTACGATACCGACCAGAATCTTGAACTTTCTGCACAGGGCGAGGGTATCACAATAAGGTATACCACCGACGGCAGTATTCCAACCGCTTCTTCACCAGAGTATACCGAAGCTCTGACCCTTACCGACCGCAAGAACGATTTTTCCACGCTTGCAGAGTACACCGATATCACAGCCAGCCACGACTATTCTGCACCCATGTCAGTTGATAAGGGCAATGTGATCAGGGCGGCAGCTTTCAAATCAGATGGCACCCACGGCGCAGTTACTTCCCGCACCATATTTGTCGGTATCGACCGTGCAAAAAAGTACGGCGATGTTCCTGTCATCTCCCTGATGATGGATCAGGCTGATCTTTTCGATTATGAAAGAGGAATCTATGTCCTCGGCAAAGTCCATGATGACTGGCTTGCAGAAGATTCCAAAAACGCTTCTGCTGATGTCTGGAAGCAGGAAGCCAACTACACTCAGCGCGGCAAAGAATGGGAACGTCCAGTTTACGCCGAATATCTACTTTCTGATGGTACCACCGCCTTCACACAGGATCTGGGCATAAGGATAATGGGCGCCGCCTCCAGAAACGAACATCAGAAAAGCCTGCGTCTTACTGCCCGCAAGGATTACGGCGCTAAAAATGTAAAGTACGAACTTATCCCAGATAACACTCGTTCCGACGGTCAGGGCAATGTGGAAAAGTACAAGTCATTCGTCCTGAGAAACGGCGGCAACGACTGCAATTATGCCAAAATCAGGGATCCGCTTCTCCAGTCAATGGTAAGTGACAAGTCCTTTGAAACTATTCAGTCAACTCCAGTGGTCGTATTCATCGACGGCGAATACTGGGGAATGTACACCCTCACCGAAGATTACAGCGATAATTATATCGCCAACAACTACGAGATCGACAGCAGTAATGTTGTCATACTAAAAGTCGGCGAGATAGAAGAGGGCAAGGACGAAGATATCAAGCTTTACAGCGATATGTACGAATTCATCACGGGCAATGATATGTCAGATGCCGATAACTATTCCAAGGCTTGCGGGATGCTTGATATGCAGACTTTCTCCGACTACATGGCATTCAACATCTATATCGCCAACGAGGACAGCATAATTCAGGGCAATAACTGGCGTATGTGGAGAGTTCGCGACGCAGACAATGCAACAGCTGTATCCGATGGCAAATGGCGCATGATGGCTTACGATACCGACTATTCCAGCGGAATTTACACAGGCGGACAGAACTACGATGACAACTTCATCAAGAAAGCCATCAACGGCACAAAGACTTTCAAAGATCTTGAACAGCCTCCCGCAGAGATATTCCGCGCCCTGCTTAATAACGATGATTTCAAGCAGATGTTTATTCTCTCCCTCTGCGATATGAGAAATATCAGCTTTGAGAAAAGCAAGGTCGATGCCGCATATACTGACATGGTGAAAGTTTATTCCACTTTGGTAAAGGATACCTTTAAGCGTTTCGGTCCCGCTTACGCTAAAGACGGATTTGAGTGGAACGCCGCAGGTTTCAAACAGTTCCTTGATGGCAGAAACGAGGTATTCATGACCCATATCACCGATACTTTCAAGCCCGGTGAAAAAGTTTCCGTTACCGTAAAAACTTCCGACAGCAAAAAGGGCGGAGTTATCCTGAACACTATAGGCCTAGACCTTTCAGATAAAGATTTTTCGGGCGAATATTACACAGCTTATCTCATCACCGTGACTGCCGACCCATCATCGGGAAAGTTCGTCAGATGGGAAGCAACAGGCTGTACACTTTCTGATACGAACGCAGAAACAGCCACCGTAACTATCAAAGGCAACTGCGAGATAAAAGCTATCTACGAATAACTATAAAACAAGGCAGGGAAGTCCCTGCCTTTTATTTTTTGCCGATGTTTTTCCCAGGAAATAAATCACAACGAAACGACACCACAAATGATACGACCGTATTAACTGGTATTGATCTGCTTACGAGATTATTTAAAAGGGTACCAAATTATACGATCGTATCGTTTCGTTTAATTTGGTATAAAAAATAAACCGTCCGTGCACAGTGGTATACTGTTACGGACGGTCGTATTTTTATTTATGGATTCGTTTAGCTAAGCACCCAGATCATAAAATGATTATCGGGTTCGTATGAAGCGGAAGAAAGCTTGCCGCCCTTAGCTGTCAGATATTTTTTGAAATCGCTTTCCTCGGTGCTGATAACAAATCTGCGGTTGCCGAGAGCTTCAGCCCTGAACTGTGCAGCCTTACCGTCGATCTTCAGGTAATCATAACCGTTGCACTTTTTGTTGATGTATCCGCCGCTTATGGCTCTCAATCCGAAAGTGCCAGTTTCACTGAGTTTTATGCGCAGTTTCTGATCCTTATCCTTATCAGCCTCATCAACGGAAATACTCTTTTCAGTGGTAGTCAGCAGAAGACCTGTTGCTTCATTTTTGAAAGTGTACATCTTGTCGTTGCTGACAAAGTTTCCGCTGTCGGTGTTGCAGTCGTTATAGAATTTCAGAAGCACAGCCATAACGTGCTGAATTGAAACGGGGATAGTGTTCTTCGCTGTGTCGTCAAAAGCGCGGGGGTCAAGATGAAGTATCGTATCAACGAATTTGCCCGCATACTTTATCAGCTTGTTGAAAGCATCACTGGGATCGGCTTTTTCGTAGTATTTTGTAAGGCGTTTGTCAAAGCTGTCAGCCTTGAAACCTGTGTAGCTGTTCTTTACCTGCTTCTCAAAAGCGTTGTGAACGTTGCTTGCCTTGATGCCACTGGTCATATTCGCAACATGAGGTGTACAGCCCATATCGGAAACAAAGTGAATAGCTCTGCCGAGATATACCATAGCTTCCTTTGTCATACCGCTTTTGTAGAGTGATACAGCAGAGGTGTAATTAGCGCGGAAAAGTGTTCTTGCACTGGGTGAAAAATCACCGAGCCTGTTGCGGTAGAAGCCGTTCGATTCGTCAAGCTCCTTTCCCTTTGCATTCATGCAGGAATAATAATGCTTTCCGGGACCTTCATCTATATCCCCTGATTTATCGGGCTGAACGGCACCAAGCTTTATTTCTTCATGCCAGTCTTTATAAAAAGCAACAGGACGGAGTTTTTTCTCCTTTGCGAGAAGCTCCAGTGCCTGAACTGCGATGTAGGTGTGTACATCAGAAGTCCAGGCATAGGCTGTTTCTGCCTTTACCTTGCTGCAAATAAATGCAGAAGCTGTGGTAGTTATGTTTCTCATCTTCATTCTAAAATTCCTCTTTCGTATAATTTATATAAAGCTGAATAGCCGTCATTTACATGACGTGTTTTTCAGCGTTTTTTCGGGGAGCGCTTTTTGTTTTTCCTTACGGAATAACCGAAGCTTCCAAGCTGTTTTCCCAGCTCAAAATATCCGCCGTGGGCATAAGCCAGAAGTCCCGCCTTTTCAAGGCAAAGTTTTCCGCTTTCATCAAGAAGTTCCTTGGCGGCATTTATCCCAACGATATCAGCGATGAACATATCATGGCTGCCAAGCGGGACGATCTCTTTAACTTTACATTCTATGCTGACAGGACATTCAGCGACCATTGGAACAGATACATTCACGCACTCTTCGGTGTGAAGTCCGCAGTCAGCGAATTTATCAAGTTTAGCACCTGTCTTTACACCGCAGCGGTCAACCGCCCTTACAAGTTCCTTTGTCGGGAGATTGATAACGAACTCGCCGCTTTTCTTTATAAGCTCGTAAGAATACCTTTCAGGTCTGACCGAGATATAAGTCACGGGAGGACGGGTGCAAAGAATGCCTGTCCATGCGATAGTCAGCACATTGACCTTATCTTCATAAGCACAGGTCACAAGGGTAGGGGGCAGGGGAGATGTTATAACACTGCCTTTCCAGTGTTCTTTATGATATGTCATTTCAAATCCTCCTGCGAAAATCCGTGAACCTTTTTGTAGATGGTGTCATAATCTTTGTAAAGCAGTTGTACAGTATTTTCAAGAAAAAAATAATGCTTTATATACGGTATCAGCAGCCCAAGAAGAAGTGCCGCCAGCGGTATCAGCGTAAGTTTTTCATAAACCGCAACAGCAAGTATAGTTATGACCGTGCATACCGCGAACAGCGCCAGTACAATAAGATGTATGAACCTTTCGTGCTGAAAATGCCGAAGCTTTTCAGTGTGATAATCAAGCAGCCTGACGAAGTCACAATTTTCATCTCCCAGACATTCAAGGATATACTTCCTGTATTTTGTCAGATATTCAGTCATTGCTGTTCTCCGTTTTATCCTCTGAAATATCGGACAGGTCTATCGGTTCGGCATCTATTATCTCAAGATCTCTGATTTTTTTATTTTTGAATTCCTTTTCGGCGGCACGGCGCTTTTCATCAGCGGCGGCTTCCTTGGCAACGGTCATCACAAGCATTTTGTCTATTGAACCGTAATACTTACCTATACGCTGAAAAAAGTTTGGTCTGCCTTTTTTCTTTTTTGAAGATATGGTGAGTATTGCAAGTGCAGTTGATATAGCGGCTGTCATGATACTTTTCTCGGTTTTTGTATTGAGAGATATATTGACTTTTTTGCTGATATCTTTAAGATCCATTGATTCGACCTGCCTTTCCGATAAAAGTTTTACACTTTATTATACACTATTATTTTACAGATTTCAAGTAGCAAGCATCAAAATCAGGAAAAATTTACTTTTTTAGCTTAAAATACTATCATATGGAATTACCGTGATGATATTTCGTCACAGAAAAACACGTCATTTTTTGTGCTTCATTGACAGTGAAAGTCAGCCTATCAACGCATGAAATGGAACTTCTTTTTAAACAGCACATATCCATTCAAAAAAAGCTATTCGATTATTTCACTTTTTAACAACGGAAATATGTCCGGGTTAAAAGATAAAACAGTTTGTAGTGCAACAGTATCCAAGATGGTATATATAGTTTTTATAAGCATAGAAAGTTCGGAATGATGGGAGTTTTTCAGTTCGGCACTTGACAAAAACGCCTTTTTATAGTATGATAGTAATGCTATTTTATAAGTATTATTTATAGCATAGAACGGAGTAGAAACATATGATATACAACAACATTCTTGAAGCTTTGGGACATACCCCCATGATAAGACTCAACAGAATGAACAAGCCTGGAAATGCCGAGGTTCTTGTAAAATTCGAGGGTCTGAATGTGGGTGGTTCGATAAAGACCAGAACAGCTTACAATATGATAAAGAATGCAGAAAAGGAAGGTCTTATAAAGGAAGACACCATAATTGTTGAACCTACCAGCGGCAACCAGGGTATCGGTCTGGCACTTGTTGGTGCTGTCAGGGGTTATAAGACCATTATAATCATGCCTGATTCTGTTAGTGAAGAAAGGCGCAAGCTTGTTGAACACTATGGTGCACAGGTTATACTGGTGCATGATGACGGCGATATCGGTGCCTGCATACAGGAGTGCCTTGATACAGCACTGCGCATGGCTGAGAACGACCCGAAGGTTTTTGTGCCTCAGCAGTTTGCAAACCCCAATAACGTGTATGCTCACAAGTATCATACTGCGCTTGAGATAATGGAACAGACCGCAGGCAAGATAGACGGTTTCTGCTCGGGTATCGGCACCGGTGGAACTATCACAGGTATCGGCGAAGCACTGCGTGCCCAGTATCCCGACCTTGAGATTTGGGCTGTTGAACCCGAGAATGCGGCTATTCTTGCGGGTGGTACTATCGGTACACATTTGCAGATGGGCATCGGTGACGGTATAATCCCCGATATTCTGAACCAGAATATCTACGATGAGATATACATCGTTAGTGATGAGGAAGCTATCCAGACTGCTAAAGATCTGGCTTCAAAAGAGGGCATAATGTGCGGTATTTCCAGCGGAACCAATGTTGCTGCGGCGCTGAAACTGGCTGAAAAGCTGGGTGAGGGCAAGACGGTTGTAACAATTCTCCCTGATACTGCGGAGAGATATTTCTCTACACCGCTTTTTGAATGATGTAAATTTATTATTGATTTGATACGGACAGTGCATGGGATCGTGCGCTGTCTGTTTTTAATTCATAATTCATAATGCATAATTCATAATTTTTGGCAGGGCAATCACGTAGCTTGATAAGAATGCCAAAGAGATAAGCTTTTGGTCAAGCTTTTCGCGAAAAGCTTGCGGGATGTTTGCACAGTCAACTTTGTTGACTGTTGGCAGAGCCCTCAATCACCAAGGCACACACCAAAATATACGACAAAGAATAAAAGCAAACGAACTAATACCAAAAGGTGCGTGGGCAATACCAAAACATACGAGCGTGTACCAAAGTATACGACCGTATCATTTGGTATGCGTGAGAATTGCCAGCGCACGTCGTCAAACAGCGAAGCTTTTTTGGCGGCTCGACCCGAGGAACGAGGGGCGACCAACCCGCAGTACGTGCGTTTGTTATATTTACGAATACCAAAATATACGGTCGTATAATTTGGTATATGTTCGTATCGTTTGGTATATGCTCGTATACTTTGGTAACCCAGACAATCATTTTCAAGAAAAATCCGTTAAAGCCCTTGACAATCGCAGAGATATCGTATATAATAAATGTATATATGTAAATGCTGTGACGGAATTATCCGCAGAGTGAGGACTAAAGAGAGGGAGCGGTAGGTGAAAGCTCCTGTCTGAGCGGCGGTGGCTGACCTGAGCTTGTGCTGTGAAAACAGCGACGTATCATCTGCGTTAAAGGTGTCGAGTGGTCGTACTTTCTGGAGTGCGTCAATTTGGGTGGTATCACGGAGTTAGTCAGCTTCGTCCCATGTTGCGGGGCGGGGCTGTTTTTTTATCACAGCATCTAAAAGAGATAAAGAACAAAGGGAGAAAACAATAACGGGAGGTGCTTTGCGCATGAGTGTCAGATTATCAAAGGAAGAATCGGAGAAGCGGCTTGACCTCAGAAAAGAAACTGTAAAGAAAGTCTGTCTGAAAAAGGCAGATATGAGCCATCTGACTTCCAGAGTGGCTGTGGTGATCGATGTGTCGGGTTCGATGCAGCAGAATTTCAAAAAGGGTATGGTACAGGCGACTTTGGAAAGACTTCTGCCGCTGGCTATGGCATTTGATGATGACGGCTCGATGGAAGTGTGGACTTTTGACCATGAGTTCAAACGGTATCCCCCGATAACAAGGTCAAACTTCTACAATTACATAGATGATAACAAGATATCCGCGAGGGGCGGCACTATGTATGCACCTGTAATATGTGATGTCGGAAAATACTTTATCAAGGAAGAACCCGCAAAGCTTCCGACTTACGTTATATTCGTAACCGACGGCGATAACATCGACCATCGTAATACGGACAAAGCCATAAAGCTTATTTCTAATTTCCCGATATTTTTCCAGTTTGTCGGGATAGGCAATACAGGCAGGAACGGTTTCAAGTATCTGAGCTCTCTTGATGAAATGGACGACAGATACGTTGACAATGCAAATTTCTTTGCTATAGACAGCCTTGCTGATATTGATCTGATAGATGATGTGTCGCTTTATGCGAAACTGCTGGACGAATATCCCAAGTGGTTAAATTATCCGCAGGTCAAGGAAATGATCGCGAAAGGTGATACGCTTCACATCGAAAACAAAAAGAAGCTGAAAAAGCTTGGCAAAGTACCGGATAAATACGGTCATTCCGATAATAGCGACAGTATCTGGGCCGGGCTGAATATCCTCGAAATAGTCGGCGAGATAATCGGAGAGATAATCGAAAATTTATAGTAAATAATTTTTGAAAGGAAAGATATATAATGGAATGGACAAGTCTTAATGACCTGAGAGAATCTTATCTCAAATTTTTTGAAAGCAAGGGATGTCTGAGACACAAGAGCTATCCTCTTGTACCCCAGAACGACAAGAGCCTGCTGCTGATAGTTGCAGGTATGGCTCCTCTGAAGCCCTATTTCACAGGACAGGAAGTTCCCCCGAGAGTACGTATGACCACTTGTCAGAAGTGCATCAGAACAGGCGATATCGAGAACGTTGGTAAGACCGCAAGACACGGTACTTACTTTGAGATGCTGGGTAACTTCTCTTTCGGTGATTACTTCAAGAAAGAAGCTATCGCATGGGCTTGGGAGTATGTTACCGAAGTTCTGAAACTGCCCCTTGACAGACTTCACGTATCGGTATACGAGGACGATGACGAGGCTGAGAAGATCTGGCACGAGGAGATCGGTGTGCCTATGGATCACATCGTTCGTATGGGCAAGGAAGACAACTTCTGGGAGGCTGGTACAGATGGTCCCTGCGGTCCTTGCTCAGAGATATATTTCGACCGCGGCGAGAAGTATGGCTGCGGCAAGCCTACCTGCGGCGTAGGATGCGACTGCGACAGATATATGGAGTTCTGGAACCTGGTATTTACTCAGTTTGAGAGACACGAGGACGGCACTTACACTCCTCTGGCACAGAAGAACATCGACACAGGCATGGGTCTTGAAAGACTTGCTGCTCTGATGCAGGGTGTTGATTCCATATTCGATGTTGATACCGTTAAGGCTATCAGAGATCACATTTGTCAGATAGCTGGCTGCGAGTACGGCGCTGAGTACAAGAAAGACGTTTCTATCCGTGTTATCACCGACCATATCCGTGCGGTAACTTTCCTGGCTTCCGATGGTGTACTGCCCTCTAACGAAGGCAGAGGCTACGTTATGAGAAGACTGCTGAGAAGAGCAGTTCGTCACGGCAAGCTGCTGGGTATCAACGGTCTGTTCCTGAAAGACCTTGTTAAGACTGTTGTTGACTGCAACAAGTGCGAATACAACGAGCTGGAAGAGAAGTTCGACTACATTGTAAAGGTGCTGACCACCGAGGAACAGAACTTCAACTCCACCATCGACCGAGGAATGAAGATACTCGATGAGTATATCGAAAAGCTGCAGGCTGAGGGTAAGACAACTCTCGATGGCGAGAGCTGCTTCAAGCTTTCTGACACCTATGGTTTCCCCCTTGACCTGACAAGAGAGATTCTGGAAGAAAAGGGTCTATCCGCTGATGAAGAGGGCTATGCAGTTTGCATGGAAAAGCAGAGAGAAACTGCAAGAGGTGCAAGAGAGTCTCAGGGCTACATGGGTGCAGAGGAAACTGTTTTCCACAAGATCGACAAGAACGTTTCCACGAAATTCACAGGCTATGATAAGACCGAAGACACAGGCGTTATCTCTTATCTGGCGAATGATGAAGATCTTATCGAGAATGCCGGCGTTGAGGATGTTGTATACATCGTTCCCGACCAGACTTGCTTCTATGCTGAGAGCGGCGGACAGAGCGGCGATACTGGTGTTATCGAAACTGCAACAGGCAAGGCAGAAGTTCTTGATACACAGAAGGCTGTTGGCTGCAAGTTCGCACTGAAAGTAAAGGTTACAGAGGGCGCTCTGACAGTTGGTCAGCAGGTAACATTCAAGGTTGACAAGGCTAAGCGTCTGGCTACCATGAGAAACCACAGCTGTGCACATCTGCTGCAGGCTGCGCTGAGAAGTGTTCTTGGCGAGCACGTTCATCAGGCAGGTCAGCTGGTTGACAGCCAGAGACTGCGTTTCGACTTCTCTCACTTTGAGGCTATGACCAATGAGGAGAAGGCAAAGGTCGAGGCACTGGTAAACAAGTACATCTTTGATGCGCTGGATATCACAATGGAAGAAATGCCTATCGCTGAGGCACAGAAGCTGGGCGCTATGGCACTGTTCGGTGAGAAGTACGGCGAAACTGTAAGAGTTGTTACAATGGGTGACAAGGCTGATGCAGCTTCTATCGAATTCTGCGGCGGTACTCATCTGAACAACACTTCCAAAATCGGTCTGTTCAAGATAATATCCGAGAACTCCGTAGCTTCGGGCGTAAGAAGAATCGAAGCTGTTACAGGTACAGGCGTTCTTGAACTGCTCAACAGCAATATCGAGACCATCAACAAGGCAGCTGAAACACTGAAACTCAATAATCCTGCTGAACTGGTTGCTCGCTGCGGTGCTGTAATGCAGGAGATCAAGGGTCTTGAGAAGGAAAGAGATTCTCTTGAAACTTCTATGGCTAACATGAGAGCTAAGTCGGTTCTGGAGAATGCTGTTGATGTTAACGGCGTATCTGTTGCAACTGCACAGCTGACCAACATCAAGCCCGATGTACTGAGAAAGATGGCTGACGAGCTGAAGGCTGCTAACGACAATGTTCTGGTAATAATGACAACCGTTAACGGCGACAAGGGCAACATCGTTGCTGCTGCAGGCAAGGAAGCTGTTGCTAAGGGCGCTCATGCAGGCAAGATCGCAGGCAAGATAGCTGCGCTGACTAACGGCAAGGGTGGCGGACGTCCTGATTCTGCTATGGCAGGTGTTGGTGATATCTCCCTGATCGGTGCTGCACTCGAAAAGGCTGCTGAGGTTGCAGGAGAGTTCATTAAGTAATAAAAATATTATCTGCGGCGGCGCGGATATCCTGCGCCGCATGATAGATACTATCCATATGTATCGGAGGAAAAGCTGATGGGTAAGCCTGTTGTGGTTGAACCTTATAACGAAGAATGGGCTGCTGATTTTTCGGCTGTGAAAGCTGAACTGACCGATGCGCTGGGATATCTGGCACTGAGGATAGAACACGTCGGAAGCACTTCGGTGAAAGGGCTTTCGGCTAAACCGATAATCGATATCGATGTTGTGATACGTGATGTAAGTCTGCTTGGTGATGTGATCAAAGCACTCGGCAAGAAAGGCTATGTACACGAGGGCGACCTTGGTATCAGCGGTCGTGAGGCTTTCAAGTACGAGGGTAAAGAGCATCTGCGTAAGCATCATCTTTATGTTTGTGCGGAAAATTCTTTGGAACTTAAAAGGCACATCACTTTCAGGAACTATCTGCGTTCTCACCCCGAAGCTGTGCGGGAGTACAGCTGCATAAAGGAAGAGGGCGCTGAGCTTTTCCCGAATGATATGGATAAATATATCGAATACAAATCTCCCTTCATCGAGAAGATATATGCGGAGATAGGTCTATAAATCATGATTTGGAGGTATGAAAAATGTCTGATTGTTTATTCTGCAAGATAATCGCGGGTGAGATTCCCTCGAAGAAAGTTTACGAGGACGAACTGGTTTACGCTTTTGAGGACATCGCGCCTACTGCACCTGTTCATTTTCTTGTGATACCTAAACAGCATATCTCAAAGCTGAGCGATGTTACCGAGGAGAACAGCGCAGTTATCGCGCATATCTACGAGGTCATCGCAAAGATCGCTAAGGAAAACGAGGCTATGAAAGACGGCTACCGCGTAGTTTCAAACTGCGGTGAGAGCGCGGGACAGAGCGTTTTCCATATCCATTTTCATGTTCTTGCGGGCAGACCGCTTACATGGCCTGCGGGTTAAGATATGTTCACGGGCTGTCGGAAAGATATTTTCGGCAGCCTTATACAGTATGGTGATAATATGACCAGAAAAGCAGCTTGGGCAGGTATTTCGTTCTGGGCAGCGCTGCTGCTCGGGGCTGTATACCACAGTGAAAAGAATTTAATGTTTCTGCTGACGGCTTTAGGGCTGGCGGTGCTTGCTTTTTCTGCGCTGAAAAATTACCGGCGTCACGCTGTGGTGTGCTTTGCGGCTTTTGCGGCGGGTATCGCGGTGAATTCATGTTACACGCATTTTGTTTATGACAACCTCATCGCGATGGACGGTAGGGAAGTCACGATGAACGGATATGTCAAGGATATCTCCCAGATAGACGGCAACTATGACAGGGTGACTGTCTGCGGAAAGATCGATGGTATTCCTGCGGAAATCAGCTATGTTCTGCCCTATGGCGATATGCATTATTATGATGAGATATCTGTGACGGACACTGTCAGCGTTATTGAGAACAGTGTTAAGTTCGACAGCGGCAGCTACAATTATTCCAAGAGCGTGTTTTTGCAGGGCGGATATGCAACGGGAAGTTATGAACTGACAGGACGCTCAGTTAACCCTGTTTTCCGCTGGATACGTGAATACCGCGACAAGCTGTTTGGTAAAATAATGACTGTCTGCCCGAAGCGTGAGGGTGCTTTTCTCGGAGCTATGCTTTGCGGTGACAAGAGTGAAATGTCTTCTGCAATGAAGACCGAACTTTACAGAAGCGGTCTGGGGCATATATTCGCTGTTTCGGGTATACACCTTGTTATTGCGGCGGCATTTTTCGGGTACGCTGTGGGGAAAATAGTCAAGGCAAAGCAGGCTGTTTTCTGGCTGACCCTTGCCGAGATATGGGGCTTTGCTGTATTTGCAGGACTTTCGGTAAGTGTAGTTCGTGCCGCAGTTATGATGACTGTTACACGGAGCGGATACTTTTTTGGCAGAAAGAGCGACGGCTTGAATTCGCTGGGACTTTGCACGATACTGCTTACTGCGGCTAAGCCTTACACTGCTATTTCACCATCATTTTTGCTGTCATTTCTGGCAGTAGCGGCTATTGAACTTGTGTCACTTTCAAAACATGATGAAGACAGCAAGGCGGGAAGTGCTCTGAGATTGTCGGCAGCTGTGCTGTTTATGACCGCGCCTGCATCAGCAATTCTATTTGGCGGAGTTTCTGCCGCATCGGTGGTGACAAATCTTCTGCTGGTACCGCTTTGTACCATTTCTTTACAGATATGTTTCATCGTGCTGTTTACCGGTGGCGGTTCTCTTGCGACACCTCTGCTTATCGCAGCCGGTATACCGGTGAAGTTCGTGCTTTACTGTTCACGAAAACTGGCGCGGTTTGATATCAGTTATGTATTTTCGTATCAAGTGGTATTGCTTGGTATCGTTATTGTGTCTTCCGTGCTGATGGTATACGTGTGTGTACGAGTAAAGGACAGCAGGAAAGTCATGGTATACACGGCTGCTGTTCTTGCGGCGTGGTGTGCCTGTGGGAATATCGCGCGGTTGCTTGATGATGATATCAAAGTGACTGTTCTGCCCGATAGAAAGAAATCGGCTTATATCCTATCGGTTGGCGGACGTGCTGTGATTTTCGATGTTGGATGCAAAGGCGGTATGGACAGTGCTTTGCAGAATTGGATGGACAAGCTGGGTATTCGTGATATGCCTTATGCATTCATTCTTGAAGACGGCGCGGTGACTGCCGCAGGCTATGAGGACGATATGTTTCTACAACCAGATATCGTGTTTGTGTGTGAAGATGATATTTCCGCCAATGACAGAACTGTATATCTCAAAAGCGGTGATACAGCGGATATCGGGGATATGCAGGTAAAGTCCGCAGAGGGCGGATTTATTGTAAGCTTCGATGACTGTGAATTGTTCCTCGGTAAGGGGAAGATGGAGATAAACGGCGGGGAAGTCGATATTTCGGCTGAGCAAAGACCGCTTGAATTTGACGGAACTGAACTAAGGAGGCTGTGAAAATGCCCGTCAGCAATACTTCAAATATTACAAAGGATATAAAGAACGGTGAGGCTGCCAGCCTTTACTATTTTTACGGACATGATAAGGCTTCCATTGAAAGCTACACAAGATGGCTGATAAATAAGCTTTGTCCCAAGGATGCGCAATTCATGAATTTTCATAAGTTCGAGGGCAAGGGGCTGGATATCCCTGCGCTGGTTGATGCCTGCGAAGCTTTACCCATGTTTGCAGAACGTGTTGTTATCGCGATAAATGACCTGCGTATGGAGGACATAAGCAAGGAGGACGGTGATGCACTCAGGAAGATAGTTTCTAATCTTTCTGAAACCACCACTGTCATAATCTACGCAACAGGTGTTGACCTTTACAAGAACAAGCGCAATCTCTCGGACAAAAACAAGAGGTTCTGTGACCATTGTGCCAAGTACGGTGAAGTTGTTGATTTCGCTTACAAGTCCGCAGGTGAACTTGGACGTTCCATTGCGGCAGCACTTCAGAAAAACGGCTGTGCCATCGACAAGAGAACAGCTGAATATCTGGCGGAGTGCTGTGGCTGCGATTCGGCTTACATCAAGCAGGAGATTGACAAGCTTTCGGCTTATGCGCAAGGACGTTCGGTGACGAAAGAGGACATCGATACCATATGCGTGAAGCACATTGAATCTGATGGTTACGAGCTGGCTGTGAATATCCTAAACAACAACGCGAAATACGTGTATAACCGACTTTCGGAACTCGCTAAACAGGATTATGACGCTTATGAGATAGTCAGCATAATCGGATTCTCCCTGACGGATATTTACCGTGCGAAGCTGGCAAGGTCATCGGGGCTTTCAGCTGCTGATGCCTGCAAGGATTTCGGATATGCAAAGAACAGGGAATTCGCTGTAAAAAAAGCTTTTCAGATCTGCGGAAGCATATCACTGCACAAGATAAGAGAGGTACTGAAAATAATGTCACAGACAGATCTTACCATGAAGACAACTTCGCTTGATAAAAAGGGAGCGATGCTTGTGCTTGAGCAGCGTGTGGCAGAATGTTTCATGGCAGGGAACGGCAGGTAGCAATGGAGAAAATAAAAGTAAAACAGGCGGTCGTCGTCGAGGGCAAGTATGACAAGATCGCGCTGAAAAATGTAATAGACGGAGTGATCATCACCACTGACGGTTTCGGCGTATACAGGAGCGAGGACAAGATAAAGCTCATACAGATGTACGCGAAAAGTGTGGGGCTCATCATTCTGACAGATTCGGATACTGCGGGTCAGCAGATACGCGGACGTATAAAAAGTCTTGTTGGGGATGCACAGATAATAAATGTGTATTGTCCTGTGATTTTCGGCAAGGAGCGAAGAAAAGATCATGCTTCAAAAGAGGGAAAACTCGGAGTTGAGGGCATGAGTGTCGAGGTGCTGAGAGAGGCTTTTGAGAAGGCGGGCCTTGCAGGAGATACAGAGATAGTCCGTGAACCTGTAAGCAAGCAGGACATGATAGCGCTTGGTCTTAACGGTTCGCCGAACAGTTCAGCTTTGAGAGAAAAGGCAGCGGTATCACTGGGACTGCCAGCAAAACTTTCCTCGAATGCCTTGCGCGACGCTGTCAGCACAATGATGGGCAGAGATGCATTCATAGAATATATCAATAAACTGAAAGGGGCGGAAAAATGAGCGATATCAGCTTTTTATATTTTTTTCTGCCCGTTTTTACGGGTCTTTATCTGATAACGCCTAAGGTGCTCAAAAGAAGCCTTGTTCTTCTGGCGGGTGCGGGCGTTATTGTATGGGCAGATCCCATCGGGCTGATACCCATGGCTGTCTGCATACTGAGCGGATATCTGTTCGGTATATTCATACATAATTTCAGGGAACAAGTCTTGGGAAAAGTTTTTCTTGGGTTGGAGATAGCTGTCAACGTAGCAGCATTTCTGCTTTTCCATAGGACGGCTTTTGACGGTGCTGATTTTATGACCCTCCTTGGGCAGAAGTCAATGATAAAAAGTGCAGCTGCTGTCGGTGCATCGGTGATGCCGCTTCATTCGATGGCGTATTGTATTGATATTTATAGGAACAAGTATGTTGCCGAACACAGGTTCACAACTGTGGCTGAATATATCGCGTTTTTTCCGACCTTTGGTGCGGGACCGATACTGAGTTTTGATAAGATGAAATCTCAGCTGGAAGAACCTAAGCCAAGCTTTGAAAAATGTGCCGTAGGTGTCAGAATGCTGATGGTTGGACTTATCATGAAATTGTTCATATCAAACGCGATGGATGACCTGTGGCATGATGTTACCGATATATCGCCTGAAAGTCTGCCGGTGGTAACGGCGTGGTTAGGCTCGTTGGGATTTGCCATGTTCTTCTATTTTGAAGTCTGCGCTTTCAGCTGTATGGCGTGCGGACTTGCTTCGCTGATGGGGATAGACCTGGGCTATAATCTGCCGGGACCATTAAATTCTCAGAGTTTCAGAGGTCTTTGCAGGCGTGCGAATCCGTCCCTCTATCGTTGGTCCAGAAACTACATATACAACAGTATAATGCGTGATGGCAATGGGTTCTCGGAATTTACCGCTATAATGTTCTCAGTAATGCTGGCAGGACTCTGGTACGGCGTTTCTATGCGGTCGGTGATGTTCGCAGCCGCTCTTATAATCATGATGAGTCTTGAAAAGATAATGGAACGTCCCCTGAAAAAACTGCCTGCCTTAGTAAGATATATTATACTGATTTTCCTGGCACTTGTGATAATGCCTTTCATGGCTTTTTCAGTACCTGCCGAGGCGTTGTTGTACATAGCCGCGATGTTTGGCGGCGGCGACAATACGCTTGATACATCTTCAAGTTATTTGCTGGGAAATTATTGCTTTCCGATGATAACAGGGCTTGTGGTATCTCTGGGCTTGTTCGGATATCTGAAAAGGAAAAAATTGTTCAACAACGAATACCTTACAACGATAATACAGCCTGTATGGGTAATCGCTTTGCTGATATTATGCACAGCGTTCCTTGTGGCAGGCGAGAACTGCATCTATATGTTTTAGGAGGTGAGCTGAGTGAAAAAGTTTTCGGACGCTATAACGGTTGTTGCTTTCTTCGCGATCATTATTATGTTTGCGGTCAGCACACTATTCTTTCAGGGTAATGTATCTTTTGATGACTTAGCGAAAAACAGTATAACTACGAAGGAAGCTTGTTCAGAATATGTGGTGCAGAATTTTCCCATGAACTCAAACTGGCGGTCGATGTTCACGAATCTAATGGTATTCGCGGGAAGAAAGCGTTTCGGAGATACCTTTGTGACTGACGATAGGCTTGTCAAGCTTTCGGACTTTCATGGTGTCGATCATACCATAGAAAATGTGGCATACATCAACGAACTTGCGGCTAATACTGATAGTCCGATCTACATGATGCTTGCACCTACTGCCGGTGGAGTTTACAGCGCGGATATCCCCGACCTGTTTGGCAGCGGAGGTCAGCGAGAACGGATAAACGAAGCTTATATGCAGCTTGATAAGAGGATAATCTCTATAGATGCGTTCTATCCCCTTTATTCTGCGAGAGATGAGTATGTATATTATCGTACGGAAGATCTTTGGACAAGCTTCGGTGCATATTATGCGTATACCGAATCAGTTGGACAACTTGGTTTTTCTTCGGTAAATCTTGATAATTACGATCAGGAGTATGCTGATGCAAATTTTACGGGAAGTCTTTATAACAAAGCAATGGTCGGCAGTATCGAACCTGACAGGATAAGGATCTTCAGGTCGAAGTATCAGAGCCCTGTAACAAAGGTGGAAATGTTCGGTGCTTCTGACGAAAGGGAAGCGGAGTCTGTATATTTCAGGTCGGCACTCAAAAGTGCTAAAAAGACGGATATCTTTCTTCTTGGTAATAAGTACTTCAAGACAGATATCTACACCGATATTAAGGATGGTCCGCGTCTGCTTATGATCAAAGGCAGTTTTGCCAATACGATAGCGCCTTTCTACACTGCGCATTACAGCAAGATAACCATGGTCGATCCTAACAAGCTGAAACAGGCTGATATGAAGCTTTTAGATGTTGTTGATCCCGATGATTACGATCAGATACTTGTTATTTTTGATATTGACAGTTTTTCTCGGGCGGCTTTCTTTGATGTATTGACTTGATATTTCTGTAGTCCTTGGTAAGATATGCCGAGGAGAAGAGCTTTGGGTCAAGCCTTTCGCGAAAGGCTTGCGGGATGTTTGCACAGTCAACTTTGTTGACTGTTGGCAGAGCCTCTCAATCACCAAGGCGCAAAACCAAAATGCAGAGTATCATAGCTAAGCACACAAAACTATAATGCCTGACAAAATGCGCGGGTAATATACCAACTTGTACGAGCGTGTACCAAAGTATACGCTCGAATTTTTTTGTGCGTGAACATTACCCGCGCATGAAATCGGACAGCGTTAGCGAATCCGATTTCTCGACCCGAACGGAGAGAGGGGCGATATCAACGCAGTACGTCTTTACAAAAGCAATAATTGATTTACTATCTGTACCAGAGATATTCCATTATTACCAAAGTGTACGGTCGTATATTTTGGTATCGGTTGGTATACGAAAATATACGACCGTAGTTTTTAGTATGAACGTACTGCGTGAACGTTGCCCCTCTCTTCGTTCGGGTCGAGCCGTCAAAGAACAGCGACTGCGTCGGCTGTGGCTGCGCTGTTTGACGGCAGGCGCAGCAATAAATATACGCCAATAGAAAGAGCGTGGTCATTTGATTGTCTACGCTCTGAATTTTTGTTATTGCTGCGCCTTTTTGGTCGGAAGATAGTCTGCTGTTATTCTGATTGTTGCTACTTCGCTTTTGCGCCTTGACCGAGAGGCTCTGCCCCTCGTGCTCCTCGCAAGCTTTTCGCGAAAAGCTTGACCAAAAGCTCTTTTCCTTGGCAGGCGTTTAAAAATGTGAAAATATTTCCTTTCGCGAATCAATTCGAGGGCTTTACATTTTTGCTGATATGTGTTATAATATATCAGTATGATGTTTTAAGGGTATGTTTTGTGCTGAAAGGAAGTTATTTTATGGCAAATCTCTACAACAACCTCAACCTTATCGACCTTAATGATTTTTCCGTAAGCTGGTGGGAAAAGTTACTGGACAGAGCTCATCAGATAATGGCTGACCCCTCTGCTTATGCTGAAAGCTGTAAGGGAAAGATCATGGGCACACTGTTCTATGAACCGTCTACCAGAACGCAGATGTCTTTTCAGACGGCTATGCTCAGGCTGGGCGGAACGATAATCGGCTTTGACAACCCTGCGACTTCTTCGGTCGCTAAAGGCGAGAACATCAAGGATACAACTAAGATAGTTTCGGGCTATGCGGATATAATGGTAATGAGACACCCTGTTGCGGGTTCTGTAAAGGCAGCGGCTCTGACGGCTGATTGCCCTGTTATCAACGCAGGCGACGGCGGACATCTTCACCCTACACAGACACTTACCGATCTGCTGACCCTCAAAGAGGAAAAGGGTTCACTGGAAGGACTGTGCATCGGTCTCTGCGGCGACCTGAAAAACGGAAGAACAGTACATTCGCTGATAAAGGCTATGTCCTGCTTCAAGGGTACAAGCTTCGTGCTGATATCAACTCCCGAGCTGGCACTGCCTGCATACATCAAAGATGTACTTTCCGCAGGCGGACACCCTTACAAGGAAGTATCTTCACTTGATGATGCGGTGGGTATGCTGGATGTGCTTTACATGACAAGGATTCAGCGCGAGAGATTTTCAAGTCCCGAGGAATACGAAAAGCAAAAGGGACATTACATACTCGATAAAAAGAAGATGTCTAAGGCTAAGGACAGCATGATAGTTCTTCACCCTCTGCCGCGAGTTGATGAGATAGCTATCGAAGTCGATGACGACCCGAGAGCAATGTACTTCAAGCAGGCTAAGTACGGTATGTACATCAGAATGGCACTTATACTCACTATGCTTGAAGAAAACAGCCTTAAAGTGCCGCTCATAACGGGCAAGGTACATGAGCATCAGAAATGCTCGAATCCATTGTGCATAACCCATAAGGAGACTTATCTCCCTCACTATTTCAGGGGCGAGGGCACAATGCTTGAATGTGAATACTGCGACGAAAGAACACTGGTGGAATAAGCATTTTCCGCCGATAACAGGGAGCAATATCCATGTATAAAATGTCAGATGAAGAATTTTACCAGGTATACGGACGTATGCCGCGTAAAAATAAAAACAAGAAGAAAAAGGTCAAGGTCTACTGGGGCAGGATAAGTATTACGGCAGTCGTACTTATCATTGTGATCGTCGGTATCGTCAAGATCGTTGGTGCTGTTTCGGGAAAGTCAAAAAAAGGCAGGGACGCGAAATCTGCTGTTACATCATCGGCTGATAAAAGCTATGCGGCACCCGAAAACAAGGAGAACGATGTTGCATATGACGGTATCGAACTTACGGTCTGCATCGATGCTGCCCATGGTGGTATTGACAAGGGTACTGTTGGCGAAGACGGCAGGCTTGAAAAGAATGATACTCTGGAAATAGCGAAAGCACTGAAAGAATATCTTGAGGGCTGTGGTGTCAAGGTCATTATGACTAGAAGCGATGACAGCTACGTAAGTGTTAAGGACAGATGCGACATTGCCAATAATAACGGTGCTGATCTATTTATTTCGATACATCGAAGCAGTACTGATATTCCCGGAAGCTCTGAGAACAAGGAAAATGATGATCACGGTTTTGAAGCCTGGATAAACTCATCAAGACCCGAATTCGACAAGGTATTTGCCGAGAAGATCATGACCAGACTTCAGGAAGTTGGCAGATCCGAAACCAGAGGTGTACGCGCGGGCTATCCTGATGACAGCAGCGTGAATTATCCTGTAAACAAACTTACGGTAATGCCCAGCGTACTGTTGAATATGGGTTATATCACCAACAGTATCGACAATCAACTGCTGGATGCTAATCTTGAAGCTTACGCAAAGGCTATCGGTAATGCGATAATCAGCGGTGCAACTGAACTGGGAGTTACCGCTGAAAACGGTTCAAGGCTGTGGGACGGTCAGTTGTTATCCAACAAGAAGTCCACTGAAGATAAACCAGCCGAGACCGAAAGCAAGCCCGATGAAAGTTCGGAGAGCGAAGACAGCAGTCAGCTTGATGAAGACGGTGATACTCAGGACGGTTACGGCGAGTATGATGCTGTCGATTATAATGGCGATACTCAGGTAGAATCTGAGCCTGATATAGTTTACACCGATGACGGCATGGGTTATTATACCGACCCGATGACAACGGAATAAATATTGTAATAAGGCAGATACTTTATATAAGGTATCTGCCTTGAATTTTTACGCAGATAGCATTTGGCTGTCTGCATTTTTTGTGACTGTTAAATCGAACAAATTTTCGCAAAAGTATTGACAATCGAACAAATGTATGATAGAATATAGATAGAAACAAACGTACGAAAGGCGGCGAGCTTGTGGATAGGATATATGTGGCGATAGACCTTAAATCATTTTATGCATCGGTGGAATGTGTTGAGCGTAATCGTGACCCTCTGGATACAAATCTTGTGGTGGCTGACCCCTCACGAACGGAGAAAACTATCTGTCTGGCTGTTACGCCGTCGCTGAAAGCTTATGGGATATCGGGCAGGGCGCGACTTTTTGAAGTGGTGGAAAAGGTCAAGGAGATAAACAGTATCCGCAGGAGCAAAACAAAGAACGGTGCTTTTTCGGGAAGTTCGGATTCTGACAAGGCGCTGAAAGCAGACCCAACGCTGGAACTCAGCTATGTCATCGCACCGCCACAGATGTCGAAGTATATGGAGGTCAGCGCGAAGATATACGGGATATATCTCAGGTATGTTGCGCCCGAGGATATATTCGCTTATTCGATAGATGAGGTATTTATAGACGCTACGGGCTATCTGACGACCTATGGGGTGTCGCCCTGTGAATTTGCCGCTATGTTGGTGCGTGATGTGCTTTCAGAAACAAAGATAACTGCTACGGCGGGCATCGGCACTAATATGTACCTCTGCAAGGTGGCTATGGATATAGTTGCAAAGCATATCCCCGCGGACAAGGACGGTGTGCGGATAGCCTACCTTGATGAAAAGCTGTACCGTGATATGCTTTGGGAACATACCCCGATAACCGATTTCTGGCGGGTGGGCGGCGGTATCGCAAAACGTCTTGAAAAGCTGGGGATGAAGACTATGGGTGATATCGCAAGACATTCTCTTGACAGATGGAAGATAGGCAATATTTACAGAGAACTGGGCAAGAATGCGGAGCTTCTGATAGACCACGCATGGGGGATAGAGCCAACTACAATGGCTGATGTAAAGGCGTACCGTCCAGAAACGAAAAGTCTGTCATCGGGGCAGGTTCTGCAAAAGCCCACGGAATACAAGGACGTTCACATAATAATAAGGGAGATGGCTGATGCGCTGTCTCTTGATCTGGCAGAAAAGGGTTTGGTAACAGATCAGCTGGTGCTGATGCTGGGGTACGACAGAGAAAGTCTTTCAGGCAGAAATTACAAGGGTGAAGTAGTGAGCGACCATTACGGTCGGTCGATACCGAAACATTCGAGAGGGACTGTAAATCTCAGGCGGCATACAGCATCTTCAAAGGAGATAACCGCGGCTGTGACAGAAGTTTTCGAGCGTATCGCTGACAGCAGACTGCTTTTCCGCAGACTGAACATCGCCGCCTGTAATCTTATATACGAGGAAGAAGCATCTGAATACGAGATGTGTGAACAGTTGGATATATTCACGATAGCGTCAACTCAGCAGGAGAGTGAGGAGCGCGAAAAGGCTTATCACAAGGAAAAAGCCATACAGCAGGCTATGCTGAAGATCAAACACCGATACGGGAAAAATGCGGTGCTTCGCGGCATGAACTATCTTGAGGGCGGCACTGCCCGTGAGAGAAACGAAACTATCGGCGGACACAGGGCGTAAAGGGTGATGATATGTTTCATGATTACAGTGATATAAAGGATAAATGTCGTCCTTATTATGAGGACTTTCCGCGTATGTCAAGGCATGATCGCGCCGCACAGTTCGCACCTTTTGCGGCGCTGACCGGTTATGATGACGCAGTCTGTGAAACTGCGCGTTATACAGATCATCGGCGAGAACTTGATGAGGATGAAATTAACAGGCTGAATTCACAGCTTTGCAGGCTTATGGAAGAATTGCCCGAAAGACCCGAGATACTGGCTGTGTACTTTCTGCCCGACGAACGAAAATCAGGCGGCAGTTATAATGTCAAAAGGGGAGCGGTGCGCATTATAGACAGTTATGAAAATTCGTTGGTCTTTACCGACGGTACACGGATACCGATAGGTGATCTTTACAGTGTGGAATACTGCGGCATTTCTTTTGGTATAATTTAAAATTGAAGTTGATACGAAAAGATACCATCAGTGTTACCACGGTTTTTATATACCGCCGAAACCGCAGCGCTGCAAGCGTATATTTTCTTTGCACCCATCGATTTCAATTTAGCGGCACAAGCTATTATCGTAGAACCCGTCGTGATGACATCGTCACATATCAGTATTGTTTTGCCGGAGATATCACGGTGCTTCGGCAAAGCTGTATAAACTTCCTCCGCATGGCTCTTTCGTTCATCACGTTCAAGCTTGTGCTGTTCGGTCTTATCCTTTTTTCTTCCAAGCAGATTAAAGTCCGTTGGCTTGCCAAGCTTATCAGCTGTGAACTTCGCTAACAGTTCCGCCTGATCTCTGCCTCTGACCATCTTTTTAGAAAAATGCATCGGCACGGCGGTAACTATGTCGATATCGTCAGCAATACCCTTGTCACGAAGCTTATCCGAGATCATGCCTGCACATAGTTCCGCAAAATTAAAAACAGCATCACCATGTTTAAGCTTGTAGATAAGTCCGATGATATCCCCCTCGTAGTAAAAAACACCAACTGCACCATCGGTATTTTCAATGCGGATAAGACCGTCAAAAGTTTCGGGCATATCCTCTTTACACTTTTCGCACAGAAGACCGTCCCATTTTATCACTTTGCCGCAGAAAGCGCAGGTGTTGGGAAAAACGATATCAGCGAGATATTTGTATACAGCCCTTGATGCAAACATAACATCACCTCAAAAAAGCTCCGTCTTTTCGGACGGAGCTTTGATGTACAAGATTATATTACAGATATGTACCGTAATCAGCATTCTCCTTGTTGATAGCCTCGATCTCCTCGTTGATATCGCTGACTACCTTGCCTGCCTTGTCCTTCTCGTCGATAAGAACAAGCAGCTTAGCCTGCATTTCCTCGATCTCCTTCTTCATCATCTCGACCTTGGTGTTGCAGTCAAATGCATCATTTTCAGCATCAGTCTTCTTGGACTTCAGCTCCTCGATCTTCTTGTTATTAGCCGCAATCTGCTCCTGTGCAAACTGCTTCATTTTCTCCAAAGCGCTCATGCCCGGATAAACCTCCTTCACTTCCGTGGAAACTTTTTCCTCGGTATTATTTTCATATCCGATCTCAGGGATATCTTCAACTGGCTCAGGTGCCTTGGTAAGTTCCTTTTCAAGCTCTTCGGGACTTACCGATTCAATAGATGGAATCTCAAGTATCTCATCCATAGCAGGTTCTTCAGGCACATCGTTAACAAGGCTTACCTTGTGATCCTCAGCGGTTTCGCCGTTTCCGTTATCATCATCGCTGGGCAGCAGGCTGACTTTGTGTTCCTCAACTTCCACTTTCTCGATAACAGGAGGAAGATTTGCTTCTTCAACAGCCTTTCTCAGCAGTTCAGCTTCATCGATAGTATCAGCAGCACTTTCAGCGGTAACATTCTCTGTGCCGAGATCTTCCATTGCAGGAGTTTCTGCAACTGTTTCTTCCACTGCAGGAGCAGGCTCTTCAACGGGCTTTTCTTCTGCAACGGGGTCATTGTTTGCAAGACCGTATGAAGCCGAAACAGGCTTGGGGTCATCATGCTTTGAATAGGCAGGCGGAGTGTATTTAGGTCTAACAGGCTTAGGCTGTTCGGTCTCCAGACCTGTTGCAAAATTGCTGAACTTGTTATCTGCGGGCTCAGATGTCTTATTGGGAGCAGGCTCAGCTTTCTTGTGAGCTTCAACTCTTCTGAAATGCTCGTCCATAACATCGCGTACAGCAAGTATATCAGCCTTATCCTTATTAAAGAATTCAGCGATATCGTTTACATTTCTGCCGTCTTTGAGCATCTTTGCGATACCCTCAGTATGCTTGTCGAGGAATCCCTCATCGTCCATTTCAAGGTTAACAGTTATCTTAACAGGATGATCGTCATTCTTCTGATTTCTTTTCAGGAAAGGAACCCCGGGAAACTTAGCCTTCTGAGTCTTTTCGCTTTCCTCGGTAATAGAATGATCTACCTTGGGCTGAACATAGCTCTTATACTCGGGGAAATACTTCTCAACTATACCTATAACGTTCGCTTTGGGGATATTGTTCATAGATCTTGATATTTCATCAAAACTATACCCCTCTTTATACAAGCGAACGATCTTTTCATTAGTGCTTTCTTCCTTCTTCTTAGCCAAATTAATCAATCCTTCCATCCATATTCCGGTACCAAGCTGTAAAACATCTCTTTGCAATGCAATAGATACCGTTTATATCGCTCTTATATATTATACAATATTTCGATTAAGATGTCAATACAATTTGTCGAATTTCTCTACAATATTTTAATTTTTTTAACGGTAGAATATTTTTATAATTGTCAGAAACATAATATTAACATCCTACAAATCCATATTATTCCATTCGTGCATTATTTACAAAGGCGAAAATCTTGTCTCTGTCCTTTCCTATTCCATCATCTTTTTCAACGCCGGACGAAACATCGACACAGTCGGGATTTACACGTTTTACGGCATCATAAACGTTTTCGGGAGTGAGCCCTCCGGCAAGTATGAACATCTTACCGTCTCGGGGAATATCGTCCAGAAGTTTCCAGTCGAAACATTTTCCGCTTCCGTATTCTGCGGCATCAAAAACATACCCGCACACCTTATCACGATGTGAATATTTTTCTATACTTTCGATGTCTGTCACGTTGAACGCCTTGACTATCGGAATAGTGCAGGCATCATAAGCTTCATCAGAAAGCTCACCGTGTACCTGCAGGATATCGAACCCTGCATTGTTTATCTCCCTGACCTGTTCAGCATCAGGCGAAACAGTTACTGCACACTTTTTTACATTATCTGAAAGGGCTTTCATTATATCCTTAGCCTGAGTTATGCTGACATTCCTCTTGCTCTTCGGGAAAAACAGCACCATTCCTGCCATATCTGCTCCGCTTTCCGAAACATTTACAGCGTCCTCAGCTGATACCAGCCCACATATTTTGATCTTAATTGACAATCATATCACCGTCCATAGATAATCGGTTCATTCTTCGTTAACCATTATAGCATATTTAATTTGCATTTTCAAGGTCAATTATAGAGAATCATCAATTCGATAATTAAAAATTCTGTAAACTAATATTTCTTTAACGTCCTAATTTTATGCGTCCTTAAAGAAAATATTAACTATATTTAATTTAGATTAACCTGTTCTTAAATTTATATTTCTTCCAATATAAGTAAATTTCAGATGAAATTCTTTGTCTGAACAGTAGAATAGTTAGATTAATTTATACCATTGCCTTGTCATATTCTTAGAACTTTTAACATAACCCTTGATTTTTACAAGCTTTCCTGTATAATGGTATTAAAGATTGGGTTTGTTACCGATAAAGTATTATGTTGTGATATTGATATCGGGGTGGTAATTTGAACGAAAAATTTAAATGTATAAAACAGTCATTCAAGATGCTGGAGGGTCTTTCTGTATTTGATGAAGAGGTCATAAGCGCATCAGTTAAGCCTATCGCTGAGATATACGGCGCTGCCGCTGTCACGCTGGAGATACCTTTTCCATTCAAAGCAAACGGCAAACAGTTATACTATCTTTACGGCGACAGTTCAGTTGATATCGTCGGCAGGCAGATCTTTACATACGAAGGCAGCCGCAAAGCCGGCGGAAGGACTGTCATTACCTGGATAAACGGCGGCACTGTCTGGGACGATGAAGATCTTGAAGACCTTGATTTTATCAGCACTACCGCTTGTACGCTGTCAGAAAAGATTCGACTTGATTCCATGGCAAACAGCTATTTTTATATGGATACAGTCACAGGCGTCAGCAATAATAACGGTCTCGGAAGATTCGTCAGCAAGCTGATAAGGCGCGGCATATTCGATCAGTACGGCTGTGCACTTCTGGATATAATCGGTTTCAGCTACGTGAATAAAAAGGTGGGATTCCGCACAGGAACAAAGGTCATTAAACAATATGCAGCAAAGCTGAGAGATATTTTTGGCTGTGATGAACTTGTTGCACGTCCGGGCGGAGATAATTTTATCATTATATTCAAAAAGGAGAATGTCGATAAGATCACCAAGCTGGTAAACGGTATCGACGTTAAGGCGAGGGTCAATTCAGCGACGATGAGATTTGATCTTTCAGCAAGGGCAGGCATATACATGATAACTGCTCCCGACCAGACTTTTGACAAGGTTGTATCCTACATTTCCACCTGCCTCAACTACGCCAAAAGCTACTCGCAGACAAACATAGTTTACTACACTAAGGACGTTGAACACAAGGTCATCAGGCACAAGGAGTTCTGCCAGAAATTCAAAAATGCCATCGATAAGAACGAGTTCTATGTGGTTTATCAGCCCAAGGTCTACACCCGTGACAATACGCTTTACGGTGCGGAAGCCCTTGTCAGGTGGAAAAACGACGGCAAAGACATTTATCCCGGAGATTTCGTTGAGATATTTGAAAAGGAACATCTCATCTCAGACCTTGATTTCTACGTGCTTGAACAGACCTGCCGCGATCTTCGCAGTTGGCTGGATAACGGTCTTGAACCTGTTAAAGTGTCCGTCAACTTCTCCAACGATCATCTCGGCGATGATGAACTGGTTGACCATATCATAGCGATAGTTGATAAATACGGTCTTGACCATCACCTTATTGAGATCGAGATGACGGAGACTGTCGATGTATATGAGATAAACCGTCTTCTCGCTTACGTTAACGGTCTTCACCAGAACGGTTTCACCGTCGCAATAGATGATTTCGGCATAGGTAATTCCTCGCTGCTTATGCTGAAAAGTATCTCGGTTGACGTTCTGAAAATAGACAAGGCTTTCATTGCCAAAGTTACAGGCGATGCTGAAAAGCGTGAAAATATCATTCTTCGCCATATCATCAATATGGCAGAGGAACTGGGTGTGGAGATAGTTGCCGAGGGCGTTGAAACTGATGAACAGCGCAGCAACCTCACTGAACTGCACTGCCACAGGATACAGGGATACTTCTACGATAAGCCTCTTTTTACCGATGCTTTCCGCTCAAGATTATCTGCAAAAACTTATTGAAAAACGGAGCGTTTCTTATTTGAACGCTCCGTTTTATATTTCTTGAATTAAGTTTCTTACTGCGATGCGATTATAATATTTCAGACACCTGCGCCGAAATAAACATCATACCAGATGAGGAAAGTGAATACTGTCCAGATCTTTCTGGAGTAGTCATACTTCATTGCTCTGTGATCATCAAGAAGTGAAACAAGTTCTGAGGTGTTGAAGAACTTTTCTGCGGCAGGGGAGGTAAAGCAATCCTTAACTATGCCGTAGTATTTGTCTTCTCTGAGCCAAACTCTTGTAGGAACAGGGAAGCCCAGCTTCTTCTTGTTGGCTGTCTGAGGGGGGCAGGCTTTGAGTGCTGCTATTCTCATGGCGTACTTGGTATTCTCTTTAGTAACGCGGTATTTCGCAGGAATCTTCTCTGCGAGTTCCATAACCTTTCTGTCGAGGAAAGGCACACGGAGTTCAAGAGAATGTGCCATTGACATCTTGTCGGCTTTAAGAAGAATATCACCTGCCATCCAGAGATGGAGATCAAGATACTGCATCTGCGTTACCTGATCCTGGTCGCGTACTTTGTCATAGTATGGCTTTGTTATAACCATAGCATCGGGCGCGGAAGTCTTGATTTTCAGTATCTTTTTGCGCTCTTTTTCGGAGAAGATATAAGCGTTGCCGATGAAACGCTCATCGAGATCCTTTGAACCGCGTATCAGATAGTTGACACCGTGCTTATGGGGAAGCTTTTCTGCCACAGCACCCACACCTTTTCTGATAGGTCTGGGTATCTTGAAGTAGGAAGCCATATCTGCGGGGTTGTGGTAGATATTATATCCGCCGAATATCTCGTCTGCACCTTCACCAGAAAGAACTGCCTTCACCTGCTGTGAAGCAAGCTGACAAACAAAGAACAGCGCGATAGCTGCGGGATCTGCAAGAGGTTCGTCCATGTGGTACTGTATCTTTTTGAGATTATCCCAGTATTCTTCGGGAGTTATCACCTTTGAGAAATTCTCCTTGCCGATGTACTTGGAGAATTCCTTAGCATAACCGATCTCATTATACTTTTCGTCCTCGCCGAAACCTACAGTAAAGGTCTTGTCAACATCAGCGACTGCTGCAACGTAGCTTGAATCGACACCGCTGGAAAGGAAAGAACCAACCTCAACATCAGCGAATTTATGAGCGTCAACAGAGTTCTTGAAAGTATCGGATATCTTCTCGACCCATGTTTCAAGGTCGGGAGTATTATCGGCATTGAACTTTACCTCCCAGTAACGTCGGATATTCAACTTGCCGTCCTTATAGGTGAAGCAGTGTGCGGGCAGAAGCTTCTTTACGTTCTTGAAGAATGTATCCTCAGTAGGGGAGTACTGGAATGTCAGATATGTTTCGAGGACATCGGTGTTGAGTTCCTTTTTAAAATCGGGATGATCGAGAAAACTCTTGATCTCGCTGCCCCACATGAAAGTGCCGTTCATCTGTGCATAATAGAAAGGCTTGATACCAAAGAAATCTCTTGCACCGAAAAGTTCGCCTGTATTTTTATTGTATATCACGAAAGCGAACATACCGCGAAGTCTGTCCAGCAGTTTCTCACCCCATTCTTCGTATCCGTGGATAAGCACCTCGGAATCGGTCTTGGTATAGAAACTATGTCCTGCTGCGATAAGTTCATCTCTGAGTTCTTTGAAATTATATATCTCACCGTTGAAAGTCAGTACCATTGACTTATCCTCATTGAAGATAGGCTGACTGCCCACATCACTGAGGTCGATGATAGAAAGTCTGCGGAATCCCATTGCAACGCCGTCATCGACATACTTTCCGTCAGAATCGGGACCGCGGTGTTTTATCCTGTCCATCATCTTTCCGAGTACATCGGACGCATTGTCAATACTGTTAGTGAATCCTACGATACCACACATAAATACCCTCGTTTCCCAGAATAAATCTGAATGATCATAAAGCGGAAAATTCTTCCGCTTGCAAAAATACAATTTATATTATACACCGACTTGAATGTATTTGCAATAGGTATTTTGTAAAAATAAACAAAGCATGGTGCAAAAAATTGTCTAAATAGCAGTCAATATCTGATTTTTAGTGCCTTTTTGAATTATTTGCCTTAAGCCCTTGCAAAATCCTGAAATATAGTGTATAATATAAACAGTGAAAACATTCCGGTTTCAGAGGGGGAGTCTGGCATGAAAGAAAAGAAGAAAAGGCGTTTCAGACTGGATATCGCATTGCTTATAGGACTGCTTGCCATGCTCATATCTTTTGGAGCCTACATGGTAAACACAAGTCTTGAAGATGTGCTTGAAAAGGAATACGGTGCGCCTGTGGTAACGCATGATTACAGCAGTGAAAAGTAAACATTCCTTGACTTGATTTCTGATATGCACCTTTGCTGTTAGGGTAAAGGTGCTTTTTTATGGATTTTAGTGATATGTTTGTTTCGACAAGTTATTATGCTTGTCAGATTTAAAAAGTTACAGATTGTAACTTTTATGATTTGAGTTGTATTTTCAGCTCGACATGATATTCTGTGTGTAAAGCTATTTACTTCACAAATTCGGACTAAAAGTCTGTAAAATACGGCAAGTGAATGTACTTGTCATTATGTATTGAGCTGTGATTTTGTAAGTAAACAAACAGTATTTGTATTATCGTGATTTTCCAAAATGTAATTGTTTTGCACAAGAAACCAATTGGCGCATTGTGCAAGGTATACAAATATAGCATGAACTTTTTGGCAGGCACTCGCCTTGACTTTAGTTCGGTATTACTATATACTAGAATACGGACGCATTTTGAGTACTAGATATGGTGGTTGAATATTATTCAACACTTTATTTCAATAAAGTATGGAGGGAGTACCATGATCGTAAAAATAAAGAAGAGGGACGGCCGTACCGTTACTTTCAATATTGAGAAGATAGCGCAGGCTATCTACAAGGCAGCACAGTCTGTCGGCGGAAGCGACTATGAGACTGCACTTGAACTTTCGGGCAGAGTTGTTGATATGCTTATGGCAAACAATATCTCGACACCTACTGTTGAAGAGATACAGGACTGCGTTGAAAAGGTTCTTATCGAAGAAGGTCATGCGGCTACTGCAAAATCCTATATTCTTTATCGTTCGGAGAGAACTAAGGCTCGTGAGATGGATACACGCCTTATGAAGGTGTACGAAGACCTCACTTTCAAGTCTGCCGAGGACAGCGACCTCAAGCGTGAGAATGCTAACATCGACGGTGATACTGCCATGGGTACCATGCTCAAATATGGTTCTGTTGGTGCAAAGGAATTCTACGAGATGTATGTTCTTGAAGAGGAACACGCTGAGGCTCACGAGAATGGTGATATCCATATCCATGATATGGACTTCTATACTCTCACCACTACCTGCACCCAGATCGATCTTACCAAGCTTTTCACAGGCGGATTCTCCACAGGTCACGGTTACCTTAGAACGCCTAATGATATAACAAGCTATGCGGCACTTGCCTGCATAGCTATACAGTCGAACCAGAACGACCAGCACGGCGGTCAGTCAATACCAAAGTTTGACTACGACATGGCTGAGGGCGTTAAGAAGACTTTCCGCCACCGTTACAGAGATAATATCCGCAGAGGACTTTCTCTGCTGGCTGACGTTCCCGATAATCCCGATATCGCCCAGAGATGTGCTGATTTTCTGGCTAAGAGGGGACTTACTCCCACACTTGCAAACGATAACGGCTACATGGAGGAAGAAGCTCAGCTGCTGTCATCGTATGCAGATGCTAAGGTCGTTAAGAAGATACAGAATTTCGCTTTCAAGAGTGCCGTTAAGGAGACTGACAGAGCTACCTATCAGGCGATGGAAGCACTTATACACAACCTCAATACCATGAATTCAAGAGCGGGTGCTCAGACACCTTTCAGCTCGATAAACTATGGTACCGATACCTCTATCGAAGGCAGAATGGTAATAAAGAATATCCTGCTGGCTGAGGAGGCTGGTCTTGGAAACGGTGAAACACCTATATTCCCGATACACATATTCAAGGTCAAGGAGGGTGTGAACGTTAACGCCGAAGACCCGAACTACGATCTGTTCAAACTGGCGTGCAGAGTTTCGGCTAAGAGACTTTTCCCGAACTTCTCATTCATCGATGCGCCTTTCAACCTGCAGTACTACAAAGAGGGTGACCCCAACACCGAGATCGCTTACATGGGCTGCCGCACAAGAGTTATAGGCAATGCTTACGATCCCGAAAGAGAGATTGTTACAGGCAGAGGAAACCTCAGCTTTACAACTATCAACCTACCAAGACTGGGCATCAAGGCACATTACAATATTGAACTTTTCTATCAGCTGCTTGATGAGAAGCTCCAGCTTTGTATCGATCAGCTGATGCACAGATACAAGATACAGGCAAGCAAGAGAGTCAAGAACTATCCTTTCCTCATGGGACAGGGTGTCTGGATGGATTCTGAAAAACTCTCTTACAATGACAACGTCAGCGAAGTGCTGAAGCACGGTACACTTTCCGTTGGTTTCATCGGTCTGGCTGAGTGCCTTAAAGTCCTGACAGGCAAGCATCACGGTGAGTCGGAAGATTCGAGAAAGCTTGGTCTTGAAATAATCAAGCATATGCGTGAGCGCATGGATCAGGAAACTGCGGCTACCGGCATGAACTTCTCTCTGCTGGCAACACCTGCCGAGGGTCTTTCGGGACGTTTCGTAAAGATGGACAAGGAGCTTTTCGGCGATATCCCCGGCGTTACGGACAGAGATTACTATACCAACTCATTCCATGTACCTGTATACTACAAGATCAACGCTTTTGAGAAGCTGGCTATCGAGGCACCTTATCACGAGCTGACAAATGCAGGTCATATCAGCTATGTTGAGCTTGACGGCGATCCTCTCGGCAACCTGAGTGCCTTTGAAAAGGTTGTAAGATACATGAAAGAGGTTGGAATCGGCTATGGCTCGATCAACCACCCTGTTGACAGAGATCCCGAGTGCGGATACACAGGCATAATCGGTGACCGCTGCCCGAGATGCGGCAGATCGGAAGCTGAACACCGCAAGTCCACACATGAGAGGATACCTCGTATCAAGATCGAGGCTTCACCTGTTGATGCCGGTGAAAAGAAGTCGGCTAAGACCAAGAAGAAATAAGAACACCATTATCTCCTGTCCATACCTATTGTACAGGAGATTATTTTGCGCATATATCGGAGGTTTATTATGGAGATCAGGATAGCCGGTCTGGCTGAGGAATCTATCGTTGACGGACCGGGATTCAGGTTCACTGTGTTCACCCAGGGTTGTCCCCACCACTGCAAGGGCTGTCAGAACCCTCAGACCCACGATTTCGAGGGCGGCAGGATTGACGATACAGACCGTATTTTCGATATGATAATCAAAGACCCACTGCTTGACGGCGTAACATTCAGCGGAGGAGAGCCTTTCTGTCAGTGCAAGGCACTGCTCTCTCTGGCAGAAAAGATACGCGGCTTCAAGGAGCGCAAGCTTAATATCATCAGCTTTACGGGCTTCACTTTTGAACAGCTTATGGAGCGCGGAAATAGTGAACCCGACTGCAAAGCTCTGCTTGAAATGCTTGATTATCTGGTTGACGGAAAGTATGAAGAAGATAAACGTTCCCTGGAACTGAAATTCCGCGGAAGTTCAAATCAGCGTTTCATTGATGTTCAGCGTTCGCTTAAAGAGGGTAAAGTCGTCGAAGTCGATGATGAACTGCTTTAAATAAACAAGGAGGCAGGTAGAGGGCTCTACCTGCCTCCTTTATTTACAGATTTTTAGCATAGTCTATCTTATGACCGATACTGTTTGCCATATCTTTAAGCTTTTCTAGTGTCGGGATATCGGTGAGAAAAACGACATAGCTGTCGCTGTCAATATCAATACCGCCTATGCAGAGGTTTCGAGCTTTCAGCTTTTGGTCAAGTTCATCAAGCCAAAGGGTAATGTCTGCATCGGAAGAAAATTCATTCTCGTCAAGAATTATGTTTTCGGCGGTAACAGGGTCTAGCTTACCTATACTATATACAAAATCTTCAAGCTCACAGCTGAAATCCAGTTCATCTGCATATGAATTATTTATCAGTATATCCACACAGCCTATCCACATAAGTGTATCGGCATCGGTTTCATCGGGAGATATCCCGCGTTCTTCGAACTGTGATTTATGTTTTACAGCGTACTCTTCAGGCGAGTTGGTACATTCTGCAATTTCGGCTGCGAGATTTTCTTTGCCTTTGCAGATCGTACTGAAAATTTCTGATATCATCTTTGAATTATCCGCACTATCGCTGTTTTTCTTCTTTTTGAATTTATCAAATAATCCCATAACTGCTATCCTCACAAATAATAATCGACTTGAATGTACAAGGTATCTGTATACCTCAAAATAAAGTATACATCATCTTCTTTAATAAGTCAACAGTTGTTTGATAAGAATCAGCTAAAAAAAACAGCGCTTGCTCCGATGTGGAGAAGCGCTGTTTTTCTATTATTCGCATTCAATGCTGTCTATTTCTTTCAGCCAGATATTTGCGCTCGCATCACTTGGCATACGCCAGTCACCGCGGGGTGAAAGTGTGACCGTTCCGACTTTGGGTCCGTCGGGCAGGCATGAACGCTTGAACTGCTGTGAGAAAAAGCGTCGATAAAAGGTTCTCAGCCATTTGAGTATAACTTCCTGCGCATACTTATCTTTGAAAGCGATGCAGGCAATGCGGAATATCTTTTTGGGCGAGAATCCGTACCTCAGCATATAGTACATGAAGAAATCGTGTAGCTCGTATGGTCCCACGATATCTTCGGTCTTTTGGGAGATCGTTCCGTTTTCTTCGGGCGGAAGAAGCTCGGGGCTGACAGGAGTATCGAGAATATCTTCAAGGACAGCTTTCAGTTCGCCATCTGATACCTGAGCTTCGTAGTTTACCAGCCATCTTACGAGAGTTTTCGGGATAGAGGCATTGACTGCGTACATGGACATATGGTCGCCGTTATAAGTCGCCCAGCCCAGTGCGAGTTCCGAAAGATCACCTGTACCGATCACTATTCCGCCAAGCTGATTAGCTTTATCCATCAGCACCTGTGTGCGTTCACGTGCCTGAGAATTCTCATAGGTAACATCGTGGATATCTGCTGATTGACCAATATCAGCAAAATGCTGTGTAACGCTCTTGCAGATATTTATCTCGGAGAGGGTAGCGCCGTAGGCTTTTGCGAGTGAAACTGCATTGTTGTATGTTCTGTCCGTAGTGCCAAAGCATGGCATGGTTATGGTGTGTATTCCACTGCGTTCAAGCCCAAGCATATCGAATGCGTGAACTGTGACTATCAGCGCAAGTGTGGAATCAAGTCCGCCTGAAAGTCCAAGCACAGCTGTTTTGCAGCCGATATGTCGAAGTCTTGTCATAAGTCCAACCGCCTGCATTGTTAGGATCTCTTCGCATCTGCTGTCAAGTATACGCTTGTCGGTTGGTACGAATGGAGTTTGTGCGAAAGTTCTGTCAAGCTTAGTTTCAGTGATATCAAGTGAGAAATATGTGGTGGGGAAATTCTGTGACGATACAAAAGAGTTCATTCTTCTGCGCTCGTAGTGAAGCTTTTTTACATCGATATCAGCTATGGTAAGTCCGCTTGAAAATGCTTTTGATTCAGCAAGCACCGAGCCGTTTTCTGCGATGATATCGTGTCCTGCGAAGATCATATCCTGAGTGGATTCACCAATTCCGCAGTCGGCATAAGCGTATGCGCAAGCCATCGAACCCGAATGGGCTTTTATCAGAGTTCTGCGATAGTCGGCTTTGCCGATCACCTCATCACTGGCGGAAAGATTGAATATCATCACAGCACCAGATGCAACAAGTTTTTCAGCAGGAGGTGAACACACCCACATATCCTCGCAAATCTCGATACCGAAAGCTATATCCTGCATTTCTTTGCAGGCAAAAATGGTGTTTTCCAGATGAACTGAATAGCCTTCACCAAGCTGAACATCTGCACAGAGGTCATCTGAAGCGGCAGTGAAATGTCTGACTTCGTAGAACTCGCTGTAATTTGGGATATTCTTTTTAGCGACCGCACCAATTGGTTTACCACGATTTACAACTACCGCACAGTTGTATAGTTTTCCGCCTACTGCAAGAGGTATGCCCACTATCGCAACTATATCTTTATCCTTGGTAGCTTTTATTATACGGACGAGTTCCTGTTTAGCTGATTCAAGAATCGTATCCTGCAAAAACAGATCAGCACAGGTATAGCCTGTCACAGATAGTTCGGGAAAGCATACTATCTTCACGCCTTTGTTGTGGGCTTCCTTTATGAGTTCAATTATCCTGTCTGCGTTGTATGGACAGTCTGCAACTTTCAGTGCAGGTGTTGCGCAGGCAATTTTGATATAACCGTATTTCATGGTGATCCTCCAAAATGATACAGTTATCTTTTCCCGAGAGCGATATATGGTCTCTCGGGGGCTACGGATTTATAAGCAGGGCGGATGATACGTCTGCCGCTGTTTATCTCCTCAAATCTGTGAGCGCACCAGCCTGCCATTCTTGAAACTGCAAACAGGGGAGTGAACAGATCTTCGGGGATGCCAAGCATTCTGTATACGAATCCACTGTAAAGGTCAATGTTCGCGCATATCACTTTATCGGAATGCTTTATCTCTGCAAACGCCTGCGGTGTAAGTTTTTCAATGGTAGACAGTAGTCTGAACTCCTTTTCAAACTCGGTACCCTCAGCCATTTTACCTGCGTGCTTTTTGAGTATGACAGCGCGTGGGTCGGAAAGGGTATACACACCGTGACCCATGCCATAGATAAGTCCGCTTCTGTCGCCGTCTTCTTTTCTGATAAGCTTTTTCAGGTAGCTGTATACTTCATTTTCGTCTTCCCAGTCGGAAACATTGTTCTTTATGAATTTCAGCATCTCGCTGACTTTACGATTCGCACCGCCATGCTTTGCACCTTTAAGTGAACCAATAGCTGCGGCATAAGCGGAATATGGGTCTGTGCCCGATGAAGTCAGTACGCGGCATGAGAATGTGGAGTTATTTCCGCCGCCGTGTTCAGCGTGAAGCATCAGAAGAAGGTCGAGAAGTTTAGCTTCGTCACGTGTGAATTTTCTGTCGGGACGAAGTGTTGATAAAATATTTTCTGCTGTTGACTGACCCTTTATCAGCGGGTGCATGAACATTGAATCATTGTTATAATAACGCTTTTTGGTTTCATAAGCGCATATCATTATAACAGGCATTTTGGCTATCAGCGATACGGCAGTGTCTATCTCGTGTTCGGGTGTCTGGGCTTCGGGGTCACTGTCGTAGGAATACAGTGCCAAAGTTGCTCTTGCCATTTTATTCATGATATCCCGTGATGGTGCTTTGAGTATCATATCCTCAAAAAAATTATCGGGAAGTGCGCGGCTTTCTGAAAGCAGTGCGGAAAAATCAGAGAGTTCTACAGCTGTAGGCAGTCTGCCTGTCAGCAGGAGATAGACTATCTCTTCAAAACCGAATCTGTCTTCGGATTCAACTTTGCCTATAAGGTCGCGGATATTGTACCCCCTGAAAATCAGCTTGCCCTCGGCAGGCTTTTTCTCGCCGTCATCAACAACATATCCGTGAACGTTGCATATATTTGTAACACCTGCCATAACACCTGTGCCATCGGGGTTGCGCAGTCCGCGCTTAACGCCGTATTTATCAAAGTAAGCAGGAGATATAAGATTATTTTCAGTGAAAGCCTCATACATCGTATCCTTGAAGCTGTTCATTTACAGGACTCCTTTCAAAGATAAAAGACGCCCTCAAATTAATGAGGAGCGCCTTTGCTCGAATTCATATTATACAGATTATACCACATATTATAGTTTTTGTCTATGCTTATTTTGTTAAGAAATAAATACATCTGAAAATCAATGGTAAATGTCGCTATGGTGGAGCTTTTTTAGTTTTTTAATTGTGGCATTTCCGCCGCCATCACCTATGTAGATATCATATTTGCCTTTTATGCTGCCTATGGTCACGATATTTTCGCAGCCTGTATGTTCTTTGAGTTTTGACAGCATATGTTCCTTTGAAGCGATGGGCGAAAAGACTTTAAGATATTTGTATCCGTCATATTCCGAATCGCTGACAGTTATTCTAGCCAAACTGCCAAGTGAGTTTTTGAGTTGTTTTTCCAGGATTGAAATTTTAATCGACTCGTCAAGTACAGTAAGATAGAGAACTCTCTCCGAAGCATCATGCCGTCTGAAAATATCGCGGACATAGTTCCTGTAAGGGGAGTGCTTATGAGTATCATAAAGGTCTTTTTCGGCGGGATTTTTCAGCTCACCGTAGAATATTAGCAGAGTGGTATCATACATGACATTCACAAAGCAGTTCATTCCGCATCTTGCGATTATGTTTTCGGCTTCTTCACAGACATCTGCCTGAATGAATTCTGCTTCAATATATTCCCTCGTATTAACATCGTACATGGCGGCGCCGTCCATAACGATGACAGGATATTTCAGGTCAACGCCGTTCATCAGCGATTTGACTTCGGCAGGGGTCCGTATAGTCGAAAGCGTGAACTTTACTCCGGATTCTATCATTCGGTTAAGTTCAACTTTATTGTATGCGGCAACAGAATGGTCTTCGGGGATAAGAACGGAATCTATACCACTTACATACAGTGTTTCGCTGTCGTGCTTTATCGGCAGATGATAATTGTTAACGGCAAGTCCGATACCTATACCAAGCAATGTATCAAGCACACGATTGAATACGAAAAGGTACGGGTCATCATCAAAGGAATGGGTCAGTGCAATGCTGAGAAATACTACGCATGAAAAGAATGATGCATTCTTCTTATCAAGTATGACTGTCAGATAAATCACCGGTATTATCATAAGAGATGCAAGAAGATAAACTCGCATAGGTTCGGTAAGCCTTATGATACGAAGCAGTACAATAAATACCAAACCGTATAAAGCGCCAATGAACGTACCGATAGAACGCTGTCCGGCATTATGCTTTGCAGTGTTTGAACTGGGTTGTAAACACCATAATGCCGCAAGTGCGCTGTAAAACGGAATGCCGTTTCCTACTGGGAGAAGTGTACGAAGATAGTATACCGTCATACACAGTGCAACTGCAATGGAGGATTTGATTATCCTTGCTCCGATGGGCGGTAGAATTTTGCGTGCTGTCATAGATCTCACCTCAAAACAAAAACGGCGCCGAAAAACTTCAGCACCGTTGCTTTGTCTGCATTATATCACATTATGGATATTTTTGTCAATAGACAGTATGTATATTTTTGAAATGTAAACAATCAGTTTCAAACCTTAGATTTACTTTCATATTATTATAATTCAAAATAAACTAACATGATATGCACTTTCTAAAGACTTTACTTTTGTTAAATAATATGCTATAATTATTTCGGATAATGGTGCGATTCGGAAAGGGTTGGGTATTATGAAATTTATATCATGGAATGTAAACGGATTCAGGGCTTGTCTGCAAAAGGGCTTCGGAGATTTCTTCACTGCTGCTGATGCTGATATCTTTTGTATGCAGGAGACTAAGATGCAGCCCGATCAGGCTGATTTTTCGCCAGAGGGGTATCACAAGTATTTCCACAGCGCGATCAAGAAAGGTTATTCGGGTACGGCGGTTTATACAAAGAAAGAACCGCTCGATGTTAAATTCGGGTTGAACGGCACTCATACAGATGAGGGCAGGGTTATCACCTGTGAATATGAGGATTTTTATTTTGTGTGCTGTTATGTACCGAATGCGCAGAACGAACTGAAGCGTATCGACTATCGTATGGAATTTGAGGACGATATGCGAGCTTATCTTTCGGAACTTGACAAGAAAAAACCTGTGGTATACTGCGGAGATCTCAATGTTGCTCACGAGGAGATAGACCTTAAAAATCCAAAGAGTAATGCGGGCAATGCAGGTTTCTCGGATCAGGAGCGCAGCAAATTCACGGAGCTTCTGGCGGCTGGATTTGCTGATACTTTCCGCAGACTATATCCCGATGTTACGGGAGCTTATTCATGGTGGTCCTACAGGTTCAATGCGAGAAAGAACAACGCGGGGTGGCGTATCGACTATTTTGTAGTTTCAGAAAGGCTTATGGACAAGGTCAAGGATTCAAAGATACTAAAAGATATAGAAGGCAGCGATCATTGTCCTGTTGAATTGGATATAGAGTTTTAATATTTTTCGGGGGGAGAAAAATGATACTTGTTACGGGTGATATCCATGGGTGCACGGATATTGGCAAGCTTTCCGCAAAGGCGAACCCTGCCCAGAAACTGATGACTAAGGAGGATTTTCTTATCATCGCGGGGGATTTTGGTCTGGTCTGGAATAACGATGCGGAAGATCTCTGGTGGCGGAAATGGCTGGATATGAAGCCATATACCACCCTTTTCATCGACGGCAATCACGAGAATTTCGATTTGCTTGAAACCTTTGAAGAAGTGGAATACTGCGGCGGAAAAGCTCACAGGATCGGCAACAGCATCTATCATCTGAAGCGGGGCGAAATGTTTGAATTGCAGGGAAAGAAGTTTTTCACCATGGGTGGCGCTGAATCTCACGATAAGGAGTTCCGTGAATTAGGTACATCTATATGGGATCAGGAACTTCCCAGTGATGAAGAGTATGCTCACGCTCTGGATACACTTGAAAAAAATGATTGGAAAACAGACTATGTCCTGACCCATTGCGCACCCTCATCTATACAGCATGAGATAGCAGTGAAACTAGGTCTGAAGAACGAATATCCCGACAACAAGCTCAATGCATTTCTTGAAGAGATAGGTAAAAAAATTGATTACAAGGCATGGTTCTCGGGACATTATCACACGGATATGACAAGTGAGATCGAACCAAGGTTCAACGTGCTTTTTAATAAAATAGTTAAGATCTGAATACAACAAACAAGGCTCGCTCCCGAACAAGTTTAGATTTTTGAATAGCTTTGTAGTTTTATTCGGGAAGTTCTATCGAATTAGAGGTATCATTTTATGAAATTCAAACAACTACTGCCCTTTATTCAAGAACACAAAACTGAATTCAAAGTTCATTGTGCTTTTGGCAGCGATGATGTGTATCGACCATTAAAAGGATATATTAATGGTCGATTTAAATCTTATCAGGAAGATCAGACTAAGAAGAATTTTAATAGAAAATATATTTTATCGTTTGTTTATTACAACAAAGATGAATGGCTTTTTGTTGGAGTATATGAAAGTCTGGGCTGTAAATTTGTAGAAGAAACACACAGATATAAATATGATACTAAGCTTTTGGATATCGGAAACGATCTGATTGGTAAAGCTGTTATCAGATTTCCAAAATCATTCAGAGCATCATATCTGCGTCTTGAAAATCACATTGATAAACTGGATGTCATTGAAATATTGAGGAATGTATATAAGCCAAAATTCCCGGGTTATGATAAAGTCAATGTTTCATGGCAGGAACTTTCATGGCTAATAGATACTGATTCATGGAAAACTGCGCTGGAAAATCAGAAAGCTATTTATCTCATAACCGATGTTTCAAACGGCAAAAGATATGTAGGTCAGGCAAGTGGTTCAGAAATGCTATATGGACGATGGAAAAATTATATCCAAACAGGTCACGGCGGGAATTCACTATTAAAAGGTCTGTCTTTCGATTATATAAAAGAAAATTTTCGTTACGCTATACTTGAAATTTTCAAATCAACGACAGATTATAGTATCATAAATGATAGAGAAAATTATTGGAAAGAAGTTCTCCTATCTCGAAAAAATCAATTTGGATATAATGACAACTGATATTAAAAGGCTCGTTCCTGTTCGGGAACGAGCCTTTATTTTTATACTATGGATTCAGTCTGTTAGGACCGCGGAAGATGAACATAGCTTCCTTGATGTGCAGACCAAGGAGCAGCATAGTCAGTCTGTCAACGCCGATACCAAAACCGCCGTGAGGAGGACAGCCATACTTGAAGAACTCAAGATAGAACTTAACATCCTCATCCAGACCCTTTTCAGCAGCCTGCTTCTTCAGAACTTCATATCTGTGCTCACGCTGTGCACCTGTGGTGATCTCGACACCTCTCCAGATGAGGTCGTAGCCCATAGGAACGCCCTTTTCATCTCTCATATGATAGAACGCACGCTTCTCAGCATCAAAATCGGTAACAAAGAGAAACTCGTGGTTGTAGTGCTTCTTGACCCACTCATAGCTGAGCTTTTCAGCGTCTGTGGTGAGGTCGCCCTTTTCTTCCTCGGGTACCTTGTAGCCGAACTCTTCTTCGAGCGCCTTGTAAAGGTCTGCAAGCTTTACAACAGGGAAGGGAGTTTCGGGAACGATTATATCCTGACCGAAGAGTTCCTTGATCTCATCGCCGTACTTTTCCTTAACAGCGGAAAGACCTGCCTTGAGGAGCTGCTCCTCCATAGCCATAACATCTCTGTAATCGTTGATGTAGCTGAATTCAAGGTCGAAACCTGTGAACTCGGTTGTGTGCTTGCTTGTGTAGCTCTTTTCAGCTCTGAATACGGGTCCTACCTCAAAGATACGCTCAAAGCCGCTAGCCATTGCCATCTGCTTGTAGAACTGAGGGCTCTGTGCAAGGTATGCGTTTCTGTCAAAATACTTTACCTCAAATACGCTGGAACCGCTCTCGGAAGCAGCGCCTATCAGCTTTGGGGTGTGTATCTCGATGAAATTCTCGCCCAGCAGGAAATTTCTCATTGCATTGACCATAACAGTCTGTGCCTTGAACATCAGCTGGTTCTCATCGGTACGAAGGTCTATCCAGCGGTAGTCGATACGCTGATCGATGCTTGAACGTTCAACAGCCTTTTTCTTCTTTGTAGCAGGGATCTCTTTTCTTGCTATCGGGATAGCATCAGCGATGCTTTCGGGGATTATATCCTCGGGTATCATTTCCAGACCGCCGAGCTTAACGTAGTCATTCTCGAATACCTGACCGATAATGGTAACAACGGAATCGCCTGTCAGTGAATCGAGCTTTTCATTGAGCTCGGGGTGCTTCTCCTTTTCAACAGTTACCTGTAATTTGCCTGTAATGTCCTTAACGACGATAAAAGCCATAGCACGGGCATTTCTGTAATTCTCAACAAAGCCCTGGACCTTTATGGTCTCGCCAAGATGATCTTTAACATCTTTTATGTATGTTCTGTTCATTTAACTTCCTCCGTTTCGGGTAAGATTTTACATACATTTTATATTATAACTCTTTTGCTGAAAAATGTCAACAGCGATATAAGTATATTTTATTTCAAAAAATGAATCTTTTTTCATATTCTAAGACGAACTCGTACGCATGGAAAATACAGGAAACAGCCTTGACATTTTGTATCATTTATGATATCTTTATTAATATATTAAACAAGGAGGCAACAAGATGAAAATAAAAACAATAGCAGTTATGTCGGCACTTATGATAGCACTGCTTTCTGGCTGCGTAACTGGCGATAAAAAAGTAGATACGAGTTCAGCGGCAGAAAGCAAGGCATACGAATCGGAGATATCTTCCGAAGTAAAAGAAGTAACCGAAAGCACTGTTGAAATGGAAGAATCGACTTTAGATGTTATCGAAGAGCAATTCGCAGAGAGCGTCGTTGACCTTACGCTTTCGACCGACAAAAGAGAGATAAAAATAGGTGTTGATGACAGCGAGGTAATATTTGTTGCACGCGATATCATTGAACCACACACAGTTGAGCTTCTCGATGCTGATTCGGGCAAAGTTGTGGGAGAGATGCTCGATGATGCAGAGTTCGAAAAATCAGGCGATGATATAATGGGTGATGCGTGGTACAGCCTGCGCTACAAGCTTGATGATACTTTCCCCACTGACCCAGATGTATCCGAAGACAGGAAATATCATTTCTATGCTCGCTACATCGATGGTGAAACAGAACACCGTTCCGATGCGGTGGAGATAACTGTATACGAGAGCTTTACCGATAAAGAACTGGAAAAGATGGAAGAAGCACGCAACAGGCTGAAAGAGTTGAGAGAGTCGGAAGAATACAAAGCTCTTGATGACGAGGGGCAGAAGGATAAATTGCTTGAATGTCTTCATGAACTTGAAGACGAAGGCATTGTAGATAAAGACGGAATTCATACGAACATAGAAGAAAACAGCATAACCTATTATTCCTGTGGTATACCCGTAGTGATCATGCTTGAACCTATGCCGTGGGAGAAAGATGGCGGGTTAAGAGAAAGCATCAACTGATAAAACAAGGCATGAGTTTTTACGCTCATGCCTTTATTTGTGTCTATATCTTGTTTCCGCAGACGGGGCAGAATTTTGAGTCAGTTGTGAGTCTGTTGCCACACGCGTTGCAGAAGTTTACTCTTTCTGGGGTGACGGTCTGATTGGGAGTGTATGGCTGCCTTACAGGTTCAAAATTTTGTCCGTATGCAGCAGTTGTGGGCTGATGATAGATATCTCCGTTCTGTGGTACCGTTGATGGCTGATGATAAGTAGCGTTGTTCTGTGGAACATATTGTCCATTGCTGTACGGATTGACATTAGGTGTCTGATAAGTGTTGTTCGTTTGGTAACCGTACTGTCCGTTTGGTACATTTCCGTACTGATTGTTAACAGGCTGCTGATAAGTGGTATTATTTGGTTGGTTTTGGTACTGCCACGCAGCAGGTTGGTATCCTGTCGTATACGGTGGTATACCATTTGCATCAGTGGTATAGTTTGGTACAGTTTGGTATACAGGCGTAAATGCTGCACCGTTCTCATTCGTTTTACCAACTATATCCTGTAACTGACCATTTAAGTGCTGATAGTAGTACTCACCGTATATGATAAGGTCTTGTTTGCTTGCTTTATTTATGATGCGATACATCAGCACATAGACAAATATCATTATACCGATAACTCCGGCAATGCCTACATACTCGAAACTTTCGGGAGCGTCTTTAGCGACAGACGCAAGAGCAAGAAAATCATATAGACCATGTACCAAGACCGAAATAAAAAATGCGCGACGCTGAGGATTTTTATCAGATTCGATGTTATTATACTTTTTATACTTAGAGATTCCGAAATAATAGCCCATGAAAATTCCTGTGAACGCATGGAGCGGAACTGAAAGTGCTGCTCTTAAAATTCCCGTAAATGCACCCATTAATGCGCCTGATTTAGAACCATTACCCAATACATAAAAAATATTTTCAAGTGTAGCAAAGCCAAGTGCTGCAGCAGCGCCGTAAACAATACCGTCATAGGTATGGTCGAAATCTCTGTTTTTAAAGATAGTAAGCTTGAATGTGAAATACTTGCATAGTTCCTCTGCCGGACCTATAATAAACACACAAAGCGCAAACAGTCCGGACATACTCTGTATTTTATTTGCGTCGGAATTATATGAAATTGCCAAAATGATTATACCAATATATTCCAATATCGCAGCAATTATCGTTGAAAGAGCGCTAACAATAAATACCTTAGCAACTCTTTTGAAGGGTTCTTTTTTTATAGTCGGGGTCTTTTTCAGCACCACCGAAAAGATGACGATGGTAGGTACCAGAGCGATACCAATAAGAGCATAATTCAATCGTTTTACCTCCTTTATTTAAGGGAAGCAGCTGCTTCCTCAGAAGTTCGTATGTAATGGAAAAGGTACTGCTGTGCTATGCCCTCGTATCCTTTGGTACATTCAGGCAGACCATTGGGGTACCAGTTTGCCATGACACGCTTGACCCATACATCTATCGGGAAAGCTTCGGTACGATAAAATCCGAACAGCAATGCACATTCTGCCACCTTCGGACCAACGCCTTTTATTGTCTGCAAAAGTTTGCGGGCGCTTTCAATATCCATGCTTCGTATTTTTTCGAGATCTATTGCACCGCTTTGTATTTTTTGTACTGCGTCCACAAGGTATTTTGCCCTGAAACCTGAACGGAGATAAGCCAGACTTTCCTCCGTCTCTTCGGTGAGATCCTGCCACGCGGGATAGCCGCCATGTTGTTCACATAACCGCCCGATTATCCCCTTGATGCGGGGAATATTATTGTTCTGGCTGATAATAAAAGAAGAAAGTGCCTCCCAGCTATCCTGACGAAGTATGCGAATTCCGCTTGCGTATTTGCAGGCTTTTGAAAGAGTTTCGTCCTCTGAAAAACGCTTTTTCAGCTCGCTGTAATCGGTGGAAAGGTCGAAATAATCTGCCCAGAGAGAAAGAAGATCTTCCTCGGTAGTATCGTGAAGTCTGAAAACGTCCTTGCCATTCTCACAGCTTATGACCAGCTTTTTATTGAGAAATGCACCGCTGTATGTATCATCGGCTGTCTTTTCCCATCTGAAAGCCTGACCGCAGTCAAGAGTCTGGTCAAGGTCGAAATCTGCCTGACACAGCAGTATATCCTTGCCGTCTATTTTATAATCCATTTTGTTCACACTCCGTCCTGCCAGTCTATACAGTCGGGCAGTTTATAGTTTTTGCAGAATTGTCTTATACATCCGATGGCTGTTTCAAGCGGTATAACTGCGTTCGCTGGCGCAACCCATTCTGTTCCGCCGGGATTAAATGTTACTTCAAAATTCTCTGTTCCACGTGACATATACATATCGCCGTTGTCATTCCCGAAATAGTTCAGACAGGCATATCCGCCGTTGACAAGCACCGCAAGAGTGGGGTAGGATGTGTTATCTTCACTTATCCATATCTCGTTCATGCCCTTTTCGGCAAGGTCAATTATGAGCGAAATGACTTCGTCGGTATCGGAGATAGTGATGTCACCTTTATCGTAACTTATGAGCATAGTATTCACCTTTATAAGACACTTGCAAATTTCATTAAAATACATTATACTATATAATGAAACAATTTTCAAGATATTTTTTGCCTAATAGCGAAAGGAAGTTTTTCAATGAGAGAAAGTATTCTTACCATACCCGTTACAGAAATTTTCGAGCCTAAATGCGGATGCCCCATATGCAGGCTGAGGGATACCTTAGAACAGCGTACTATCGAGTACATAATGGGTGCCGCGATGATGGAACCTGATGTTCGTATTGAAACTAACAAGCAGGGCTTCTGCAAGACCCATTTTGAGCAGATGCGTGCCTGCAAGAACCGTCTTTCACTGGCGCTGATGCTGTCAACACACTTACAGTCTTTACAGAAGAATGTGCTTAAAAGGCAGAGCATCTTTGAGGGAAAAACTGCAAAGCAAAAGCGCGTTTCTGCGGTAAATAACGACTGTTTCGTATGCAACAAGATAGAGTGGGGAATGTCCCGAATAATGGTGACACTTTTTGAGCTTTATGAACAGCAGAGCGAATTCCGTCAGCTTTTTGCCGAGCAGGAAATGCTGTGTCTGCCGCATTATGATATGCTGGTTTCTGCCTGCGAGGATAAAATGAGTAAGAAGATACAAGGCAGTTTTAAGGAAGCCTGCGCTGAACTTACAGAAAAATATCTGGCTGAACTGGAAAAAGATGTCACCCATTATTGTAATATGTACGACTACCGCAACAACGGCAGTGATGCCGATTGGGGCAATTCAAAGGATTCCATCGAGAGAGCGATAAAGTTTCTGACTACACGATAATTTCGTAACAAGCTGTAATCTTTCTGTAATCATTTTGCTGAATAAAAATACATTATATTGTACAGACTTTCAGAGATGAGTGTTATTTGTCCGAATGAAGAAAATGAGTACGTTTTTGTGTATAATTGGCGTGATTTAGTACCTAACAAATTAACACTCTCTGTCGATACCGAGAACTTCGGTGATACAGTCAGTAGCAAGTCTTAATTATTGCGGCGTTCATTATTCGGTAACAGGTTTCGTCATCTAAAAGACTTTCAAAATGCTTGGGTTTTCACCTGATGTACATATTTTTGTCCTTGAGTATATTTTTCAACAAAATTAACCAATGTTGAAAACATAGTAATTCTACGTGATTTTCAACCTTTTCAACAGCTTTTTCAACATTTTTGGTTTAAAAAAGTTGATTCCTGAAATAAGTTTTCAACTTTTCAACAGCAAATTGTTGAGAAGTACATTCTAACGGACTTTAATGTGAAAATCAATGACAAGGAGGTGGCTGAAAGGTGATAAAAGGCGTGAACAAGCAAATTATTGAAATTAAATGTACGAACAATGAATATTTTGATCGAGCACTTTTGTTTGTGAATTCAAAATGCGAACTGTTTTCGGAAACCGATCCGCATGTCATGGCAGGGGAGTTTCTGGAAAAGCTGAATGAAGAAATCGAGAGTTTTGAAACAGAAGCAAATGATGATCGAAAAGGTGATAAATCTCTGGGAGTGCTTGTAACAATACTGTTCGGCGCGATAGCAGCATCGGTGCTGACAGCTGTTCTGATAGCTATATGATAGCGCACATATTTTCTAAAAATCGTATATGCTATTTGTTTAAATTGCAAAAAATCCTCGGAAGCTATTGGCTTTTGAGGATTTTTGTGATATAATACGTAATAACTGTTGTTTGAAAAAGGATTTTTGATTATGAATAAAGACAGAAATAACACTACCGAAAATAAGCGTGACGAAGAGCTTATCCTGGGAAGAAATCCCGTTATTGAGGCACTTAAAGCCGATAAGCTGATAGATATGATCTTCGTGAACCCGGAGGCTAAAGGTTCGATCTCGCTGATACTGAAACTTGCCAAGGAAAGGGATATCCCCGTTAAGCAGGTCAGGGAAGTCAAGCTTGACTACATGGCAGGCGGTGCGGCACATCAGGGCGTTATAGCTATTGGTGCTTGTGCTGAGTATGTAGAGGTCGAGGATATACTCGCTATCGCTGAAAAGAAGGGTGAAGATCCTTTCATAATAATTTGTGATGAGATAGAGGATCCGCATAATCTGGGTGCTATAATACGTACTGCTGAAGCTGCAGGCGCTCACGGTATAATCATACCCAAGAGAAGGAGTGCTTCGCTGAACCACACTGTTTTCAAGACTTCTGCTGGTGCAGCAAGCTGGCTGCCAGTTGCTAGGGTACCTAATCTTGCGGCAGCTGTGGACGAACTGAAAAAGCAGGGTGTTTGGATATACGGCACAGACGGTGCGGGCGAAAATTATTCTGGCGCCGATCTTCGCGGACCTATTGGACTTGTAGTAGGTTCTGAGGGCTTCGGTATGGGCAGACTTATGAAAGAAAAATGCGATATGCTTCTCAGCCTGCCGATGGCGGGCAAGATAACCTCGCTAAATGCTTCTGTTGCTGCGGGAATCTTTATGTATGAGATAGTGCGCCAACGCGCCATCAAGTAGATTTGGAGTGATATGGATTGGCTGATAAATATTCCATCGACGATATTTTGTCGGAATACAGCAATAAATACAAAACAAATAACGAACCCAAGGCTGATGATACGGATGATTTCGATATAAGCTTCTCAAAGTCGGAAGATGAACATCCTACAACTGTGATTCCTGATGTTTCTGCCAATAACACAGCTGAAAAGGCACAGAAAAATCAGAAGATTTTTTCTTCGGGCAAAGATGTTGATGAAACTGTCTTTAAAAGCGGTGAAAGTCTTTTGTTGTCTGATGATCTTCTTCTTGACAACGATAGTCCGATAGATGAAGACCTGGCAATGAAAAATGCGCGCAAGATCAGCAGACTTTCGGGACACGCGGGAAGAAAGAGCCGCAACGGTGATCCTTCGGTGGAACCTGTAAGGCGCACAAGCATTAAGGACGTGAAGCTTGGTCTTGAAAGCAAGATAATCCCTCAAAGCAAGTATCTTGACGATCTTAGCGTCGAAGAGGAAGAAACTCCCGAAAGCGAAGGCGTAGACGGGTATGACAGCCGTTCGGCAGCGCTTGAAAGACACAGGAAGTCAAAAGTTGACAGCTTTGTGCTTGACAGCATGGATGAAGTTGATGATTTCGAGCGTAGCAAGGCTAAAAAGGTTGCTTACGGGCAGAAAGAGTTTGAAAACTACGATGAGGCTCCGAAGGTACTAAATGATATATTGCAGATCAAAAGCAATCTGTTCCTCAGACTTTGTGTGCTTCTGTTCACAGGGCTTTCAAGCTTGCTCATTACAATTGCGAACGACCTGGAACTACCTGTTATAAGGATATTTGACAGGTCGGTATCTCCCTCGGCATTCCTGTTTTCTAACACGATAATGGGTCTTCTTTCGCTGGGTGTTTCTTATACGGTTATGACTGCGGGACTTAAAAATATGTTCCTGCGCAAGCCAGATAATGATTCTATCGCAGCTGTGGGAATTTTTGTTTCGGTCATTGCAGGTATCGCAACGCTGTTTGAACCGGATTCTATCCGTGACTGCTATTATCACGTTTATGTTTCGGCAGCTATTATTGGTCTGATATTCAATACTCTGGGCAAAATGATGACCGTTCAGCGTACCGAAAAGAATTTCAGATACATTGCTGGAGATTTCGACAGATACGCTGTAAAGAGCGTTGATGGAAGCACCGCAGTAAATCTTGGCAGGGGAGCTGTTCCTGTGAATGCGAACATGGCAACCATGCGCAAAACGGGATTTGTCGAAGATTTCATCAAAAACAGCTATGCTCCTGATGTTTCGGACGGATTTGCAAAATACTCCGCACCTGTGATACTTATTGCAGGATTGATAACAGGACTACTCTCGTTTATCTGCGACAAACACGCAGGAACAATCGTTGAGAAGATATATGTTGCTCTTGCGGCATTTTCGGGAACGGTGACTATGTGTTCGTCACTCTCGCTGATACTGGCTGTAAATCTGCCCATAAGCAAGGCAACAAACAAATATTTGCAGTATTCTTCGGTTATATTGGGTTACAGTGCCGTTGAAGAGTATTCCGACACTAATTCGGTAATGGTTGATGCGGCGCATCTTTTCCCGAAAGACAGTGTTGATCTGGTTAATCTGAAACTGCTTTCGACTGACCCTCTGGACGAATGTATTCTTCTGGCTTCGAGCCTTGTGTTCCGTTCGGAAAGCGTTCTGAAAAACTCGTTCTACAAGATACTCAAAGGTAAGCTGGATATGCTTTATCCCGTAGAAAGCTACATCTACGAGGACGAAAGAGGCTTATCTGGCTGGATAGATAATAAGCGTGTGCTTCTCGGCACAAGACAGCATATGGAAAATCATTCCATTGACGGTTTGCCGCCTGCTTCAAAAGAAGCTGAATACGGCAAGGGTAATGTGATACTTTATCTTTCCATATCGGGCGTTATATCGACTATGTTCGTATTAAAGGTAACACCGTCGCTGTCCGTAACAAAATGGATGCAGGCGTTGGAAAAAGAGGGTGTTGTCACCGTTGTCAGAAATGTTGACGGTTTCCTCACACAGGAGTTTCTTGAGTGCCTTTTCGACCTTGACCGCGGCTCAATAAAGATACTGCCTTTCAGGTATCACAAAGAATATGAAAACGAAGTAGACTACAACGAGCGTGAATCTTCGCCAATGATGTGCAGTGGAAGTTTCCCATCATTTGCTATGCTGATAATAGGCGTTAAGAAGATAAAATCTGCGGCACAGCTTGGTATAGCGATTCAGGTAGGTTCTGTAGCACTTGGTGCGGCAATATGCCTTATCTCCATGATACTAGGAACGTTCGCCCAGATAACACCAACACTGATAATAGTTTACCATCTGGTATTTGCAGGTATAACCCTTGCAATGCTGGGCAGCAAAAAAGTATGATACCAATACCGTCGGTTCGCCGACGGTATTTTTTGTAATATACGATATACTTTCCGCATAGGATTTATGCAGGAGTGATACCAATGAAAAAAATTATTCTTGCGACTGTTATAATGCTTACAGGCTGTACCGCTGAAATACCAAATGATACGATCAATTACGAACGCATACGAACACCATCTCCAATGTTCCAAACTATACCAAATGAACAAAATATACCAAATGAAAATGAATGTTATTCTCCGCTGAACTTTGATCGTCGTAAAGCAATCTGGCTTTCGTATATTGACCTTGCGCCTATGCTTTCTGCTGATAACGCTGATGATTTCAGTATGGCATTTGATTCAGCCTGTTTAGATATAACCGAACTCGGTTGCAATACGATCTACGTTCATGTAAGACCTTTCGGCGATGCTTTATATGATTCAGTGCTGTTTCCGCCATCGGAGTATCTTTGTGGAGATTACGATCCGCTTGAAATAATATGCGACACAGCCCATGGTTACGGACTGTCTGTTCACGCATGGATCAATCCTCTTCGCTTGCAGACAGCAGACAAGCTTGCTGATTTTACAGATTTCAAAACATCAGAATGGTTTATCAACGGCGATGACAAGGTAAGCTATATTGATAGTAATGGTCATCTGTGGCTGAATCCTGCATATTCCGAGGTACGTGATCTGATAGCTGAGGGAGCGTATGAAATAGCAGAAAACTATGATATTGACGGTATTCATTACGATGATTATTTCTATCCGACGACGGACAGTGATTTTGATGCGAAGTGTTTTGCTGAAACAGGCGCGGACAGTTCTCTAGATGAATGGCGGAGGGATAATATCTCAAAAATGTGCCATGAGATATATAAGACTGTTAAATCAGTTGATAGTCGTATAGAGGTTAGCATTTCTCCACAGGGAAACATGGAAAACAATTATCACAAGTTGTATGCAGATGTGAAAAAATGGATCAGCGAGGAAGGATACTGCGACAGGGTGATACCGCAGATATATTTCGGATATGATAACACTGTCAAGCCTTTTATCAGTACGCTCAACGAGTGGCAGCAGATATGCGAGAGTGGAAATGTTGCTCTTGATATCGGTTTGGCTATATATAAGATCGGTTCGGAGGAAGAATTCACAGATAATACCAGTATAATTGCTCGTCAGATAGAGGATTGCAGTTTATGTCAAGGAGTATCGCTTTACTCATATAGCAGTCTTTTTGGAGAAAACAGGAATGATGAACGGATAATCAATGAGAGGGAATCTATCAGAAATGCACTTTCTAAATATTAATATTTTCTAAATAATTTTCATATTCGTGATTATATTCCTTTTCAGCCCCTTGTAATTTTCAAGGAAATGATGTATAATAAAATGAAATATTTTTGCGGAGGGATAGGATTGTTTAAGATTATCAGAAGGAAACAGTTAAACGACAGCGTTGTGCTGATGGATATTGATGCTCCTTTTATTGCAAAAAAGGCTGATGCAGGTCAGTTTGTGATAGTTAGGGCAGACGAATATAGCGAAAGAATTCCGCTTACTATTGCGGATTTTGATCGTGAGAAGGGTATTGTTACTATAATTTTCCAGACAATTGGCGGTTCTACCATGTCACTTGCCGCACTCAAAGAGGGCGAGGCTATCCGTGACGTTGTCGGACCTCTGGGAATGGCAACCGAATATGAGCCTAATTTAAAGAAAGTCGCTGTTATCGGCGGCGGTGTTGGCTGTGCGATAGCTTATCCTCAGGCTAAGAAACTGCATAATATGGGCGTTGATGTTCAGCTTATCGCAGGTTTCAGAACTAAGGATATCATTATTCTTGAGGACGAGATGAGAGCTGAATCTACCGATCTTCATATCTGCACTGATGATGGTTCCTACGGCTACCATGGATTTGTTACCGACAAGCTCAAGGAGCTTATCGATGGCGGTGCGAATTTTGACGAAGTAATTGCCATAGGTCCTGTACCTATGATGAAATTCATCTGTAAAGTAACAGAGCCTTACAATATAAAGACCATTGTTTCCCTGAACCCAATCATGATAGACGGCACAGGAATGTGCGGCGGATGTCGTGTAAGAGTCGGCGGAGAGATAAAGTATGCCTGTGTTGACGGTCCTGATTTTGACGGTCACAAGGTAGATTTTAATGAGCTTGTAAGAAGAAATTCCACATATAACGAGGCTGAGAAGCAGCACGTTTGCAGACTTATGGGAGGTGCGGCTAATGGCTGATATGAGACTGGACAAGGTTCCGATAGCTGAACAGGAGCCAGATGTCAGGGCGAAGAACTTTAAGGAAGTAACACTGGGTTACTCTCTTGAAAAGGCTGTAAGGGAAGCTATGCGCTGCTTGAACTGCAAGAACAGACCATGCATGAACGGTTGTCCTGTTGGCGTAAGGATCCCTGAATTTATAGCTAAAGTCGCTGAGGGCGACATGGAAGCGGCTTATGAGATTATCAAAACCACAAACTCGCTGCCTGCTGTCTGCGGTAGAGTTTGTCCTCAGGAAAACCAGTGTGAGGGCAAGTGCGTAAGAGGTATCAAGGGTGAGCCTGTGGCTATCGGCAGACTTGAACGTTTCGTTGCCGATTACATGAGAGGTAAGGAGCCCGAGGTCGTGCTGCCCGAACCTAACGGTCACAAGGTAGCTATTATCGGTGCAGGTCCCAGCGGACTTACTGCAGCAGGTGATCTTGCAAAGCTTGGTTACGAAGTTACAGTTTTTGAAGCTTTCCACACCGCAGGCGGAGTTCTGATGTACGGTATTCCCGAGTTCAGACTTCCCAAGACTATCGTTCAGCACGAGATAGACAACCTCACCAAGATGGGTGTAAAGATCATGACCAACATGGTTATTGGTAAGGTTCTTTCCGTTGACGAACTGTTTGAAATGGGATATGAAGCTGTTTTCGTTGGTTCAGGTGCAGGTCTGCCCAGATTCATGGGTATAGACGGTGAGGGTCTGATAGGCGTATATTCTGCTAATGAGTACCTTACACGAATCAACCTGATGAAGGCTTACAAGAAAGAGTATGCAACTCCTATCATGAAGTCCCAAAAAGTCGCTGTTGTAGGCGGCGGTAACGTTGCTATGGACGCTGCACGTTCTGCACTGAGAATTGGTGCGAAGAAAGTCTATGTTGTTTACAGACGTTCTCTTGATGAACTTCCTGCTCGTAAGGAAGAAGTTCACCATGCTATGGAGGAGGGCGTTGAGTTCCTGACCCTCAATAATCCTGTTGAACTGCTTGGTGATGACAACGGCAGGGTTCGCGCAATGGTTTGCCGCAAGATGGAACTTGGTGAGCCTGATGAGAGCGGCAGAAGAAGCCCTGTGGCTGTTGAAGGTTCGGATTACGAACTTGATGTTGATACAGTTATCATGGCTATCGGTACATCTCCCAATCCGCTGATAAGAAACACTACACCTGGACTTGATGTTAACAAGCGCGGCTGTCTTATCGTTGATGATACAGAAGCTACTACCAAGAAGGGCGTATATGCAGGCGGTGACGCTGTTACAGGTGCTGCGACAGTTATTCTCGCGATGGGTGCAGGTAAAAAGGCGGCAGCTGCTATTGACGCTTATATCCAGAATAACAGTGCAGAACAGTAAACATTCTGTTAAATCACTTGATAAATTATTTGTATTCTGCTATAATCATAAACAGCAAATTTAAATCGGGAGGCAGTAAAATGAATTATGCATATGCTACGCTGATGTCAGCAAGCTCTAGCGCAACAACGAGCAGTTATCTTATGTCACTCATACCAATTGTGCTGGTAGTAGTATTCTTCTATTTCTTTATCCTTAAGCCCCAGAAGAAGCAGGAAAAGCAGGACAAAGAAATGAGAGACAGCGTTGATGTTGGTGACGAGATCATCACTAACGGCGGTATAATCGGTATCGTTACTCAGGTCAAGGAAGATAACGTTGTTATCGAAACAGGCGGCGACAGAAGCAAGATACGCATCATGAAATGGGCTATCGCTAAAGTCGTTAACGATGACGATGAGGACAGCAAGGACAAGGCTTAATATTATTTCAGCACCGTTTTATGAGCGGTGCTGTTTTTTGTAATATACTCTTCTTCTTACGAATATAATAGCAGAAAAGACTAATCGGGAGGTTGGCTGCTATGAGAAAGTACAGAAGTAAAGTCAGAGGACTGGGAATAGCCGCTGAGCAGTTGATCGCACTGACCGTGGCTGCGGGTGTGATAATGCTACTCATCTGTGCGATGGCTTTTCTGCTCACTAAGATAGATGCCGGAAAGAGCGTTCTATCCGCAATGTCAACAGGAGCACTTGTAACAGGTGCTTATTTCGGGGGATACACAGGGGGCAGAAAGCGAAAACGCAATGGTCTTGCGGCGGGGGCACTGACCGGAGTACTGATGTTTGTCATCATATTGATAGCTGGAAGTATCTTTGCAGGTTACTCAGCTAGGATAACATCTTTCGGTAAACTTCTGCTTACCGTTGCAGCTGCTTCGATAGGCGGAGTCGTGGGTGTTAATACCAAAAGATTTTCCTGAATCATATCTTTTGGTATATTTAACAAATATTTATATGGCGTTAAATGTTAGTTCATAAAATTCTTGTCATAATATGCTATAATATCTGTAAATCGTATATGGAGGTATGATATTATGAAACATATCAAGACTATCAATAAGGCTAATCTGAAGAAGACTGCTGCTAAGGGCGGCTGCGGCAAGTGCCAGGCTTCCTGCCAGTCTGCATGTAAGACTTCCTGCACTGTTGCTAACCAGAAGTGCGAGAAGGAAGCTTGATCCACAAGGACCGTTTTTGGGGAGCTTGAAAGAGCTCCCGATACAGCGGGCGAGCACAGGTCAACTCTACTCGGTCTTGGCTGACCCGTAGGGCTGAGCTTTGGTCGTCCGTTATTTTTTAAGATTTGCGAGGGAAGAAAATGATTCATAAATATAAACTGGCAGGCTACAATGTCCTGCTTGACGTCAACAGCGGCGGTGTCAATATCATAGATGATCTTACCTATGACGTACTTGACAGCGTTGAACCTCCTTTTGCTGAGGAATGTCCCGCAGAAGTCGTAGCTAAGCTTTCAAGAAGCTATCCTGCACAGGATATCAAGGAATGCTATGAGGAGATAGTATCTCTGTACAATGACAAGATACTGTATTCCGATGACGATTATGAAAAATATGCTCTGGTTGCTGTGGCTTCGCCTATCAAGGCTATGTGCCTGCATATTTCTCATGACTGCAACCTGAGATGCAAGTACTGCTTTGCGTCAACAGGTGATTTCGGTGTTGGCAGAAAGCTTATGGACCTTGAAACTGCCAAACGTGCAATCGATTTTCTTATAGAGAAGTCAGGCGACAGGAAGTTCCTGGAAGTAGATTTCTTTGGCGGCGAGCCTTCGATGAATTTCGATGTTGTTATGCAGACTGTTGAGTATGCACGTTCAAGAGAAGCAGCAACTGGCAAGACCTTCAGATTCACCACTACTACCAACGGTATGCACCTTACTGAGGAAATGATCGATTTCATCAATAAGGAGATGTACAATGTAGTTCTCTCCATTGACGGCAGAAAAGAAGTCAATGACAGAATGAGAGTTCGTGTTGACGGAACAGGCTGTTATGACCTTATCACCAAGAATTTCAAGCGTTTGGTGGACAAGCGTCCCAACGACAAGGATTGGTATGTTCGCGGCACTTACACCAAGTACAATCTTGATTTCTCTGAAGACGTTGTTCATCTTCATGACCTCGGATTTGAGCAGATCTCCGTTGAGCCTGTTATGGCTGATGCTAAAGAGCCCTATGCCATCACCGAAGCAGATCTGCCCCGCATTTTCAAGGAATATGAAGTTCTTGCAGAAAAGATCAAGAAGATCAGATCAGAAGGTAAGTTCATCAACTTCTTCCACTTCATGCTTGACCTCGATCAGGGTCCCTGTGCTATAAAGAGACTTCGCGGATGCGGATGCGGCAACGAGTATGTTGCTATCACTCCCGATGGAGATATTTATCCCTGCCACCAGTTTGTTGGCGTTGATGAATACAAGATGGGAAGCCTTTATGACGGCACATTCAACCTTGAAATGAAAGACGAGTTTGCAAAGGCACACGTTTACAATAAACCTGAATGTAAAAAGTGCTGGGCTAAGTTCTATTGCAGCGGCGGATGCAATGCAAACAACTACATCTATCAGGGCGATATCCACGCAGCTCACAAGCTTTCATGTCAGATTCAGAAAAAGCGTCTTGAAGTCGCAATACTGATGAAAGCTGTTCAGCTTCTGGACGAAGCAGAATAATACGACTTTTATCTCCCTCGCTATATGCGGGGGAGATATGATTAATGAGGGCATAGATATGTTCGATTACAAAGATATCCGTGAGCTTTTCGATATTTCTTCCCCTATGGGTTGGGATGAGGATATAATGACTGAACTTGAAAAAGAGTATGGCAGTATTCCTGCGGCGCTGATGGATTATTACCGAACCTGTGCTGGCTGTCAGAAACTGGCATCAAATCTAGCCTGTAATTATCTGATGCCTGCAAACAAAGTCGGTATATGCAGAGAAGAGGGCTATTACGTTTTCTTTTCTGAAAACCAAAGCGTATCATTATGGGGCATTAAACTTTCCGATATGGATAAGCCGGACTCTGCCGTTTATGAAAAATTTGACGGCGGCGAGTGGTTCAATACCGGTGAGAGTTTATCGAAGTTACTAACTTTCGAGGGATATATGACAGCGATATCTGACGGACTTGCTTTTTCGGCAGAAGATTATTACGATGCCGATGAACAGCAAGTCAAAGCTTTGCGTGATACTTTTCAGCATATCGAAAATACCAACAGCAGGATATATGACGGCACGGAGATCTTTCGAGTGAATGAAGATTCATATCTTGCTGTCATGCCATATGAGGTCGGTGCGGCTGTGATGTTCGCTTCAAAAAGCAAAGAAGGCTTTGATGCTGCACAAAAGGTCGTTCTGCCTTTACTTGATATTAAATAACAGGAGGATCAAAATGAAGAATATAACCTATTATTATCCTTCAAAATACTGCGCTGACGGTGTTAACTGTGTTGCCGCAGGCATATATGAATTTGAGGGTCTGTATTTTACAAGTATTTCCTTTGAACAGGAACCAGAGTTTGGTGAACATGAGGATGCAAGCGATATCTCTCAGCATCCGCTGGAAGATATCCTTAATAAATTCAGCGTTTATGTACAGGATTATTTTGAGTACGATATCTATTACGGCTCAAAGCAGTGTCACCTTGAATTTGCTTCGACAGATATCGAAAATATCAAGGCACTGCGCACTATACTTGGTAAACACGTTTACTGCGATAAAGATGGTAATCTTGTCATTGAATGATGTTCGGGTTTTCTGAATTTACTATCAATAACAAACAAGAATATAGGGCACTTCCGTTTGCGGAGGTGCTTTTGCTTTTATATCAGCATATGTAAAGAAAAATTTACCGGTATGATGTATTTCAACCACCGAGATAGTGATTTTTGATGTTGACAAATTATATGAAACGATATATAATAATAAAGTATGTTGCAGAATGGCTGATAATGTTTTTTAATTCTGAAAACTGAGGGTCATGACGCACAGTATCTATGCTTATGCTTGAAATGAGGTTAGAAATGTCTGAATTATACGTTTCCGATGTTGGCAAAGATGAAGCTGTCCGCAGGCTTACCGAGTGGGCTGAAAAATATCGTTCCGACAACGGTCATGCTCCGATGGCTTTTTTACATTCCTACGGCTGTCAGCAGAATGTCAGCGACGGCGAAAAGATAAAGGGTATGCTTGCAAAGGTAGGTTATGAATTTACCGATGATACCGACAATGCACAGCTTATCCTGCTGAACACCTGCGCTGTCCGCGAAAATGCTGAAGACAGAGTTTTCGGCAATATCGGAAATTTCAAAAAACTGAAAGAGAACAGCAAAGACCTGATAATAGGTATCTGTGGTTGTATGGCACAGCAGAAGCACGTTGCCGATAAGATAAAAGAATCTTACCGACAGGTAGATCTTGTTTTCGGCACCTTTGCTTATAACGAGCTTTATTCCATGCTTTGGGAAGTTATCTCAAAGCACCGTCGTCTTTTCAATCAGTCGGAAGTCTGCACTGAGATTGACGAGGGAATGACTCAGCTTCGCGATGACAAATTCAGGGCTTTTGTACCGATAATGTACGGCTGTAACAATTTCTGCACCTACTGCATAGTGCCTTATGTACGCGGCAGAGAACGAAGCCGTAAACCCGAAGCTGTTCTTGCTGAGGTGAAAAGTCTTGTTGAACAGGGTTACAAAGAGATAACTCTGTTGGGACAGAATGTTAATTCTTATGCTTACGGATTTCCACAGCTTTTGAGAGATATCGATGCGATAGAAGGGAAGTTCCGCATCAGATTCATGTCCAGTCATCCGAAGGACGCCACCAAAGAACTGATAGATACCATCATCGACAGCAAGCATATCTGCAAGCATCTGCATCTTCCTGTACAGGCGGGAAGCGACAGGGTACTGAAGGCAATGAACCGCCGCTACACCGTTGATAAGTACATGGAAATGATAGATTATGCCCGCGGACGTATGCCGCATTTCTCTTTCACGACTGATCTCATAGTAGGTTTCCCTGGGGAGAGTTACGAGGAATTCTGTCAGACAAAGGAACTAATCAAGTGTGTGAAGTACGACAACATATATTCCTTCGTCTATTCAAGACGTTCGGGAACACCAGCGGCAGAGATGGAAGATAATATATCGGATAAGCAGAAAGGTCTGTGGCTGAGAGAACTTCTTCTTGAACAGCGTGAGATAACCTCCGAGTGGTTTGGCAGATTTGTCGGCAAAACCGTCGAAGTCCTTGTCGATGGCGAGGGAAGAACAGGCGAGGGCTGGCTCACCGGTAAGAATGACGAGAATATAATTGTTGAATTCCAGGCAGATAAAAAATATATAGGCGAATTTGTCAGTGTGCGTATAACCAAAGCAATGAACTGGGCGCTCTCGGGCGAATTAGTTAATGATAATGTAGATTAAAATCAGTAAATTATTAATATATTAATATAGTTAAGGAGTAGTTAAAATGAACGTAATCGAACTTACAAGACAGCTTGGAAAGGCTATACAGGAAGATGAAAGATACAAGAAGTACGAAGCAGCTTGTGCGCTGAATGATACCGATACCGAGGTACAGAACGAGATCGGTAAGTTCAATCAGATGCGTCAGGAACTCAGCATTGAAATGAGAAAGCCTGATAAGGACGCTGACAGACTTACAACTCTGGATCGCGATATCAAGGAGCTTTATGAAAAGATCATGGCTATGCCCAAGATGGTTGAGTATAACGAAGCCAAGGCTGATATCGACGCTCTTATGAAGTCGGTTTACTATATTCTTCAGCAGTCGGCAAACGGTGAAGATCCCGAGACTTGTCCTGCACAGGCTCCTTCGGGCTGCACAGGCAGCTGTTCGACCTGCGGAGGCTGCGGCTAAAAAACAATCATATCCCTAAAATAGAACGGAGCGGGCAGAAGTGACACTTAAAGAGATAGATGAATCAAAGCTTACACCCATGATGAAGCAATATCTGGCGGTAAAAAAGAAGTATAAGAACCACATTCTTTTCTACCGTCTGGGTGATTTTTACGAAATGTTTTTTGACGATGCACTAATCGTCTCAAAGGAACTGGAGCTTACCCTTACTGGCAGAGACTGCGGTCTTGATGAGCGTGCCCCGATGTGCGGCGTGCCTTTCCATGCCTGTGATGTTTATCTTAAAAGGCTGATAGAAAAGGGTCATATGGTTGCTATCTGTGAGCAGACCAAAGACCCTTCCGAATGCCAGGGTCTTGTTCCGCGTGATGTCATCAGAGTAGTCACTCCCGGTACGCTTATCGAAAGCAGTATGCTGGATGAATCTTCAAATAACTATCTCTGCGCATTCTATATGCAGTCAAAAGAAGTCGCACTTTGTCTTGCGGATATATCCACAGGTGAGGTTCATCTTTTCGATTTTACGGGCAAAGACACAGCAAATTGTGCTATAAATGAGCTTTCAAGATTTTCACCCTCGGAGATCCTTATAAATGATGCTATACTCTCAAACAGGGAGATATCAGCATTTATCCGCGAAAAGATAAAAACAAGCGTACAGCTTCTTGAAGATGCAGATTTTGACCCTGCAAATCACACAGATGAAGTGCTTACACAGTTTTCTGTAAACAGTCTCGACTCACTGGGGCTGAAAGCTGACAGTCTGAGCGCATTCGCAGTGTGTGGACTTTTCGCATATATTCATGAAACCCAGAAAGCTCTGGTGGGAAGATTTTCCGAGATAACCCGCCACGATGCCGACCCGATAATGACTATCGGATTCACCGCACGCAGGAATCTCGAATTAACTGAGACACTCCGCAATAAGCAGAAAAAAGGCTCGCTGCTATGGGTCATTAGCAATACTAAGACCTCCATGGGCAATCGTATGCTGAAATCATGGCTTGAACAGCCTCTAATAAATCCTGCGAAGATAATCGACAGGCTTAACGCAGTTGAACAACTTGTACGCGACCCTGTTTCTCTTGGAGAAATACGCGAAGTCCTTAGCGGTGTTTACGATCTCGAACGTCTTATGACTAGGGTAATGTACCGTTCGGCAAGCCCACGCGACCTCAAATCACTTTCGCTTACTGCGCTGAAACTTCCCGAACTTAAAAGACTGCTTTCTGCATTCGACGGTAAACTTATCAAGGATTGCACGGACAGGATATCCACTCTTGATGCAGTTTCAAATCTCGTAGAAAATGCAATCGTAGACGAACCGCCTGCAAATGTCAAGGACGGCGGAGTTATTCGCGACGGCTTCAACGAACAGCTTGACGGTCTGAGGAATATCATTTCAGGCGGTAAGGGACTTATTGATGATATAGCCGAGCGAGAAAAGGAAAAGACCGGTATCAAGAATCTGAAAATTGGCTATAACAGAGTATTCGGATATTATATCGAGGTCACAAAATCCTACTATGATCTGATACCCGAGCATTATATCAGAAAGCAGACTCTTGCAAACTGCGAAAGATTCATAACTGATGAACTAAAAGTCGCTGAGAACACAATACTCGGTGCAAGTGACAAGATTCTTACTCTCGAACAGGAGATATTCGGCGAAGTAAGAGAGTTCATTGCTACTCAGCTCAGACTTGTGCAAGAAACTGCAACAGCAGTCGCAGAGATAGATGTTCTTTGCTCCTACGCGACCGCAGCTATCAAGAATAATTATACAAAGCCAGAGATAGCAATTGACGGCATAATCAATATCAAAAACGGCAGACACCCTGTTGTTGAACTTATGCAGCAGGACGAGGTTTTCGTTCCGAATGACACCTATCTTGACCTGACAGGCAACCGCATGGCTGTTATAACCGGTCCTAATATGTCGGGTAAATCCACATATATGCGTCAGGTAGCGCTGATAACACTTATGGCGCAGATAGGCTGTTTTGTCCCTGCTGACTATGCAAAGATATCGGTAGTTGACCAGATATTCACGAGAATAGGCGCTTCCGATGACCTGACGGCAGGACAGTCTACTTTCATGGTTGAAATGAGTGAAGTAGCTGATATCGTAAAGCACGCCACTAAGAACAGCCTTGTTATTCTCGATGAAGTCGGCAGAGGTACTTCCACTTTTGACGGAATCGCAATAGCCCGCGCGGTATCAGAGTATATCTCAACATCACGCTCACTTGGCTGCAAGACACTTTTTGCTACTCATTATCACGAGCTTATCGCTCTTGAAGATGAGCTTGACGGCGTGAAGAATTATTCCGTTGCCGTCAAGCGCCAGGGGGACAATATCAAGTTCCTGCGTAAGATAGTAAAGGGTGGCGCGGACGAAAGCTTCGGTATCGAAGTTGCTAAGCTTGCAGGTCTGCCGAACAAGATAATCGGCAGAGCAAAATCACTGCTCGGCGAGATGGAAGCTGAGTCCATTAAAGCAAAAGCCGCAGTTGCTGAAAGTGACAGCGGACAGATATCATTTGACCGCATAAGCGACAGCATAGTTACCGACAAACTCCGCAAGACCAACATCGACGAGATGAACGATGAGGAACTTAGAGAGTTTGTAAAAGATCTGCTGAGATACGTTTGATGCCATACGAAAATACTTTAAAGTGATCAGATGATCACATAGAACAGGAACATAAAATGTCAGAGATTAGAGTTTTGAGCAAGGAAGTTTCCGAACTTATCGCAGCGGGCGAGGTCATCGACAGACCTGCCTCTGTGATAAAGGAACTTCTCGAAAATGCCATAGATGCAGGCGCAACTGTCATCACCGTTGAGATAAAGAACGGCGGCAGAACTTATATGAGAGTTACCGACAACGGCAAGGGCATAGCTCCCGAAGATCTGCCGACGGCGTTTCTTCGTCATGCAACCAGTAAAATCTCCCAAAAAGACGATCTTGATAGCATAATGACCCTCGGTTTCAGAGGTGAGGCACTTGCTTCGATCTGCGCAGTTGCAAAGGTTGATGTTCTGACAAAACGCCGAGAAGACAGTTACGGTACTCATTATTCCATCGAAGGTGCAATAGAAAAAACAAGTGAACAGTGCGGCTGTCCGGATGGCACTACTTTTGTTGTCAGGGATATTTTCTATAATGTTCCCGCGAGACTGAAATTCCTGAAAAAAGATACTTCCGAAGCAAACCACGTAGCCGACCTAGTCACTAAGCTGACTCTTTCTCACCCCGATGTATCATTCAAGCTTATACGTGATAACAAAGCCGAGATAATCACAGCGGGCGACGGAAAAATATATTCCGCTGTTTATTCTGTTTATGGCAGAGAGTTTGCAAACAGCCTAATGGAAGTTGACTATACCTGGCAGGACATCCACGTTTACGGCTATACCGTAAAGCCTCTTTCAGCTAAACCGAACCGCAAGTTCCAGAACTTTTTTGTCAACAGCAGATTTGTAAAATCTAAAGCCTGCGCTTCCGCAATCGAAGAAGCATATCGCAATAATATAATGGTAGGAAAATTCCCAGCGTGTGTACTTTATATCGACGTTGCTCCAAATACTATTGATGTTAATGTTCACCCCACCAAGATCGAAGTGCGTTTTTCTAATGAAAAACTGATACATGAAGCTGTCTATTTTGCAGTAAAAAATACTCTTATGGAAAAAGACGAGCCTAATGAGTTGAAACTTGAAAACCACAGAAACTTTACTGATCACGAGCTTTATGATTTCCCGCCAGAAGATAAGAGCGTTCAGCTGGAATTTGCAGTAGAGGAAGAAACTCTCCCAGATGCAGACGTGGTTTTAAAGGAGATAGCTGAGCAGAATACCCCGAAGACTATTCCAGCTAAATCTATTTCCGAGCCTGTCGCACCGGAAGAGATTCCTCTGCCCGAACCACCAGAGCCTAAACCTTATCAGCCGAAGATAACCAAGGTAGAAAATATACCGATCGATAAGGAAGACAGAAAATCTGGGGAAGATTTATTCCTTGCAAGCCTTGAACAGCCTGTTCCTCCAACTGAGCCTAAAAAGCCCGAAAAAATAACCGTTGAAGAGATCAACAAAGCTTTGCAGGAAATTCCGCTACCCGAAGCTCCCGAGGAAGAAGAAAAAGAAGACAGTTTCCATTTTATAAATGACAGAAGCTTTATCCGTTCGGTTGTTCAGGAAGTTAAAAAAGAACCCGAAAAGCCAAAGCCTGTTGTTATTGGCGAGCTGTTCAGGACATATGTTGTTGCTCAGGTCGGCGATGAAATGCTGCTTATGGACAAGCACGCAGCTCACGAAAGATATATTTTTGAGAAGATAAGAGACGATATCAGCGAGCTTGAAACTCAGATGCTTCTCGAACCCGTGATGGTCATGCTTTCCTATGAAGAATTCGATGCTCTCGCAGCAAATATCGACAAACTTGGAAAACTGGGATTTGAGATAGAACCCGATGTTGCTCCGACAGTTGCTGTCAAGGGCGTTCCTATAATCCTCGGAGATTCCGAAAATCCTACGGATATAGTCACCGAGCTTGCAAAGAATTTCATCCAGTGCCGAAATAACCCTCAGCTTGAGATATTCGATGACCTTTATCATTCCATCGCCTGCAAGGCTGCAATAAAGGCGAACGATAACAACAGTACAGTTGAATTGCAGGCACTGCTTAATGCCGTGTACGGCAATGAAAATATCAGGTACTGCCCCCACGGCAGACCTGTACTGATAACCCTCAGCAAAAAAGATATTGAAAAGCAGTTCAGGAGATTGGTATGAGCGATGTCCTTTATGCAGGAAAATGCCCTGTTTGCTGCATGGGCAGAAGAAGCATAAAGGGATGGTTTTACATTTATCTAAAATTAAAGAGGTGAAAGCATGGATAAAAACAAAATACCTTTGCTGGTCATAGCAGGACCTACCGCATCGGGCAAGACAGCTCTTGCTGTTGAGATGGCAAAGATCTATAACGGAGAGGTAATCTCTGCCGATTCCATGCAGATCTACAAGGGGCTTAATATCGCTACCGCGAAGCCAACTGCCGATGAAATGCAGGGAATACCTCATCATCTTATAGATTTTCTTGAACCGGATGAACCTTTCAGTGTGGCAGGTTATGTTGCCCTCGCAGGTCAGAAGATAAGAGAAGTCAGGGAACGAGGAAAACTCCCGATAATTTGCGGCGGAACAGGACTATATATAAGTTCTCTAGTCGATAATATCATATTCGACGACACGGGCAGCGACCACGCCATTCGTACCAGACTTGAAAAGCAGGCGAAAGAAGAAGGTGCACACGCACTCTGGCTAAAACTTAAAGAGATTGACCCTGAAACTGCTGCGAAAGTCCATGAGAATAATCTTCCGAGAGTTATCAGGGGTATTGAAGTCTTCGAGCTTACAGGAACTAAACTTTCCGAGCATAAGATCAACAGCAGGAGAGAGGAGTCGCCATATAAAGCTTGTATCATCGGACTTACAGCCGAAAACAGACAGTACCTCTATGAACGTATCGAAAAAAGAGTCCACATAATGGCGGAAAACGGTATGGTGGAAGAGTGCAGGGAAGTCTGGCAAAAAGGCGGACTTGCCACTGCCGGTCAGGCGATAGGGTATAAAGAACTTGTGCCGTACTTTGAAGGCAAAGCTGAACTAAATGATTGTCTTGACAAAATAATCCTCGAAACAAGGCACTATGCTAAAAGACAACTGACTTGGTTTAGGCGAGTTGCTGATATTTCGTGGGTGAAAATTGATAATTTTGACGAATCGAAAAAAATAATTGAAAATGTTCAAAATATAGTAGCCAAATCCGAAATAATGTGTTATAATATAGTGTGATGTATAATAAAATGCATCTCTATGGTTTGAATGCCGCCGTTGTCTTCTTTTGCGGCGTTCGTTAAGGTGTTCAAGATACACCTAGTTTCAGACACACGAAGATAAAGAGAAGGAGTGTTTAATATGAATAAGAATATCAATCTTCAGGACGTTTTTCTGAATCAGGCAAGAAAGGAACAGGTGATGGTCAAGTTCATACTGATGAACGGCTATCAGTTTAAGGGTATAGTAAAGGCTTTCGACAGCTATGTTGTATTTCTGGATTGCGAGGGCAAGCAGAATGTTGTGTACAAGCACGCTATCTCTACGATAGTTCCCGATCGTTCCATCAATATACTTGATGCAGCTAAAAACGATCACACAGAAGGATAAGGAAGTAATGCATAAATGAATTCATTGACCGTAAAGATACTTGCGGCTCTGGTTTCTATTTTGATGATAACCACCATAAGCACTCAGGTGTATTATTTTCTGCATGATAAACACGATACCGAAGAAGCAGTGCTTGCCACTGTTAACGAGGATATCGTGTTTGACGGTATAATCGTAAGGGACGAAAGTGTTGTAACTTACAACGGAGGCGGTATCCTTGATTATAAGTATCCTGACGGAAGCAAAGTCTCGGTAAACAGCACTATCGCTGAGGTATTTCCTAATGAAAAGGCAATATATGCCAGGGACAGGATTGCTGAGATAGATGCTGAGATAGAACAGCTTGAAAAAGCTCAGGATCCGTCTATTACTAATTATGCCGAGCCAGATGCTCTTATATCAGGCATGAAGAATGGTTATAACGATCTTCTTGAATCGGTGGAGAAAAGGGAACTTGACAGGATCCCCGATATCAGATCGAGAATTGCACTCAACAGCAATATGTACAGCGTGATAACCGGTACGGAAGCAGGATTTTCAGATGCTATTGAAACACTGAAAAGTGAGCGTAACAAACTCATGGATATGGCTACCACCCCGGATGATGTAATAAAGTCTGACAAGACCGGATATTTCGTATCTTATGCTGATGGCTATGAGGATTCGCTTAAAATTTCCGATGTTGGTAATATAAGTGAGAGTGATATCCGTGATGTCATAAAGGGTGGAAAGTCAGCGCCTGCCAATGCGATTGGCAAGACTTTTGACAGCTATAACTGTAAGATCGTCGGCATAGTTAAGGCGGATTCAAGGATCACAGACGATGCTGATGTTTCACTGAAGCTGAATTCTTCCAGAACAGTATACAACTGTAAGGTTGATTCGATAAAAACGAGCGGCGAGAATATGATCGTTGTTCTTGACTGTGACAGGGTGGATCAGACACTTGTGGATTCAAGAGTGCTTTCTGCAAAGCTTATTTTTGACGAGTATCAGGGTATCAAAGTTCCAAGAAGCGCACTCAGGTTCCAGGGGAACGAGAAGGGTGTATATGTTATTCTGGGCAAGGATGTTTCTTTCAAGAAGATAAAGGTCATCTATGAGGGTGACGATTTCGTTCTTTCGGAGAATACTTCTGATGAAGATTACCTGTTGCTTTACGATCAAATTCTGCTAGAGGTGGTATCAAACAAAGATGTGTCAGTCAACAGCGAGACCGATGGGGATACAGGATCCTCAGAATGAGTTCGGTGAAGTATTGGAAAACTATAAACGCATTTGTGAAAATGTGGAAAATGCAAGAGCCAAATACCGCAGCAGTGATGAAAAGATAGACATTATGGCTGTTACAAAGACTGTTGCACCTGAAAAGATCAACTTCGCGATAGAGCAGGGTATTACTCTGCTGGGCGAAAACAGAGTTCAGGAATATCTTTCAAAAAAGGACAGCTATATCAAAACAGCGCAGGTGCATATGATAGGTCGCCTGCAAACCAATAAGGTCAAATATATAATCAACGAAGTCGCAATGATACAGTCAGTTGACAGTATCAAGCTCGCAAAAGAGATAAACAGACTTGCCGAAAAGAACGGCAGAACCATGGATGTACTGCTTGAAATAAATATCGGCGATGAAGCGAGCAAAAGCGGTGTTGCGGCAGAGGGGCTGGATGAGCTCATCTATGAGACCGCACAGCTTGAAAACGTCCGTATCAAAGGATTGATGGCTATACCGCCCGTTGGCTGCGGTGAGGATATGTTCGACCGTATGCACAGCATTTTTCTCCGTGTAAAGGAAAAATCTGTGCCCAACGTTTCCATGGATATACTTTCGATGGGAATGTCAGGAGATTATGAGCTTGCTATTAAGCACGGCTCAAACCTCGTTCGTATAGGTACTGCACTGTTCGGTGCCAGAAATTATTTGGAGGGTTAGAAAATGGGCATATTAAAAGGTTTTACAAATCTTTTTATAGGTGAAGACGAATCCGACGAAATAGATTTCAGTCAGGATTTCGGTTCGCCGAAGAACAGCAAAGCGTCCTCTTCAAAGGATGGCTTATTTGATGATGATTCCAACAGTTTTAAATCCAAGTCAGGTGCACGCTCAAAAGATAACGATGTCTTCACAGAAAGACCCTTTACTTTTGAGGAAAGCTTTAACAGATCAAGTTCCGGGAGTGATTCCGCTTTCAGCACATCAGGCTCGGCAAATAAATTTGAGGGGGAGCATACTATGAGTTTTGATCAGACAACTACGTTACAGATCGTACTTGCAAGACCTGTTGATTTCTCCGAGGTAAGAAGCATCGGCGACGACATAAATGCTTTTAAAACAGTTATTCTTAATCTTGAAATGGTAAAGAGCGATGACGCAAAGAGAATACTTGATTTCCTCTCGGGCGTTGCTTACGCAAACAAGGCACAGATAAAAATGATGGCTCAGAAAACTTTTGCTATCATGTCAAAGAATGTCAAGTTCGATGGCAAGGATCTGCTTACTGAGCTTGAAAACAATGGTTACAGCTTCTGATGAAGCTTAGGAATTTTTCATTCCTGAATGATCCGAGCGATGACGATAAGCGACTGCTTTCAACGTTTCTTGACTGGACGGAAATGGCAGACGAAAAATACATAACTAAGTTTTCTGCATTCCTTGATGAAAGGCAGTGCAGACTTTGTGAAAAGGTTATGGCTTCGGTAAAATACGAAAATTACTTGCTGTGGGGCGGATATGAGAACGCTGAGAGAAAGATGCTCTGTGTATATCCGCAGTATGGCAATGATGATATCATTAATTCTTACCCGATGCAGGCGGTGACTTTCAGATACCGTACCGAGGACAAGCTCGATCACAGAGATTTTCTCGGATCCCTTATGGCACTTGGCATCACGCGCGGGTGCGTCGGTGATATCCTTGTTAATAGTGGAACGGCTTCAGTATTTGTAAAAGATACTATTGCACGTGATGTTCTTGGGATATCAAAGATAGGCAGAGTAGGCGTAAAAGCTGAGGAAGGCTTTGACCCGCATACTGTCAGAGAACCCGAATTTTGGGAAATAACAGGAACAGTTGCTTCACTCAGGCTTGACAGCGTGCTGTCACTTGCACTGAGGATCTCGAGAGAAAAAGCTTCTGCACTTATAAAAGGCGGTCTGGTTGAAGTTTCTCATGAAAAGACAGATCAGCCAAGCAGAACTGTTGAGGCAGGGGATAAGATCTCTGCGAGGGGGCACGGAAAGTTCCTGCTTAAATCCGTTGACGGAGTAAGTCATAAGGACAGAATTCATATTACTATTTGTAAATATATTTAGGAGGACATAACAATGATGACGGCAAAAAGTATCAAAAGTGCAGCTTTTGAATCTGAAAAAAATGGTTACAGCCCCGCACAGGTAGACAGATTTCTGGCTGAAGTAGCAAAAGAATTCGCAGCACTTGAAGCAGAAAATGCTGACAGTGAAGCTAAGATATCCAAGCTGGTAGAGAAAGTTAGCGAGTATAAAGAGGACGAGGACGCTATCAAGGGTGCTCTTCTTTCTGCACAGAAGGAAGCAGCTAAGATCATCAACGATGCCAAAAATAAAGCAGCTGCAATTGTTGACAGTGCTAAGAGCGAGCAGAGAAAGCTTGCTGAGCAGTCCGCGGCAGAGTGTGAGAAGATTGTAAGAGAGCACAAGGAAAGATGCGCTGCTCTCATCAAGGAGAACACCGAGATCACCGAGCAGAAGATCAATGCACTCAGAGATGCTTATGATGAGGAGAAGGCTGCTTATGATGAGCTTAGAGCCGAGGTTACTTACTTCAAGGCCGAGCTTACTTCACTCTATCAGGAGCAGATCAAGCTGGTTATGCAGCTTCCTACACTTACCGACGAGGAGCTTGAAGCTTACGAAAACGGTGAGGACGAGTATTACGATGACGAGGAAGAGTATGAGGACGTAAATGAAATGACCGAAGGTTTCGGTGATGATGACGTTGCACCTGTACAACCTGTTCAGCAGCCCGTACAGCAGGCAGCTCCTACTGCATCCACAGCAGAGCTTGACAAAGTCCTGAACACAGGCTCTTTTGATCCCGTAATACACAAGCCCAATCCCGAAGATCTCCAGTTCGGTAAAAAGAACGGTTAATAGGTCTATGAAGGCTCTGTTTTTGCAGGGCCTTTTGATGGTTTAAAATACTCTTGGAGGGTAGGTGTGAAATGTTCGCACTTTCACTTTTGCTGGCAGCATTTTTAATTGTAACAGATCAGGTGCTGAAAGCAGTGGTAAATAATAAGATCGAACTTGGCAGAGTTATTGAAGTTATCAAGTTCGGTGATGCAAAGATATTCAGCTTGACACATATCAGAAATTCGGGAGCTGCTTGGAGCATTATGTCGGGAAAGACCTGGTTTCTGGTGTCACTTCCGATACTTGTGTGCATCGCTGGTATATTCTATATGTACAAGGTGCGTAAAGGCAGTAAGCTTGAAATAGTATCGGTTGCAATGATAATAGCAGGCGGTGTCGGTAATCTCATCGACAGAGTAAGAATGCATGAAGTCATTGACTACATCAAATTTGAGCCCATTGATTTCCCGATATTCAATTTTGCAGACATCTGTATAGTTCTCGGAGCTATTTCATTCTGTCTTTCGATAGTAATTTCAGATGTCAAAAAAAGCAAAGCAGATAAACTTGACAAGAAAAAGGTAAATGCAGATGCCTGATCGTTTTGAATTCACCGCAGCAACTGAAAATATCGGCGAAAGGATAGATAAACTCCTCTCCATACAGCTGCCTGAAATGTCACGTTCTGCACTGCAAAAACTCGTTACTGACGGCTGTGTTATTGTTAACGGTAATTCTGTCAACAAGAATTACAAGATGAAGAATGGCGATATTGTCACGGTTGATATTCCAGAACCCGAGGAACTTAAAGCTGAACCTCAGGATATTCCCATAGATATAGTCTATGAGGACGATTCACTTCTTGTGGTAAATAAACCTCAGGGAATGGTAGTCCACCCCGCGGCTGGAAATCCCGATGGTACTCTTGTAAATGCACTGATGTACCACTGCAAAGGGAGATTATCGTCTATCAACGGCGTTATCCGCCCAGGTATCGTTCACAGGATAGATAAATTCACAAGCGGTCTGCTGATGGTCGCAAAGACTGATAAAGCCCATAATTTTCTGGCACAGCAGATAAAAGATCACAGCTTCACACGTGAATACAACGCCATATGTGTCGGAAGGTTCAAAGACTTGACAGGTACTGTCAACGAACCTATCGGAAGAAGCAAATTCGACCGAAAGAAAATGTGCGTGACCTATCAGAACTGCAAAGAAGCTGTCACTCACTATGAAGTTCTTGAAGAACTTGGACAATATTCACTGGTAAAATTTCGGCTTGAAACAGGACGAACTCACCAGATAAGAGTACATTCTGCTTTTATCGGCCATCCAGTGCTTGGAGATGATGTTTACGGCAAGGCATACAAAGGGCTTGACGGACAGTGTCTTCATGCTAAAAAGCTGGGATTCATACATCCAGAAAGCGGTGAGTACATGGAATTCGACAGTGAATTGCCCGAATATTTTGTCAAGGTGCTTGAAAAGCTAAGGAAAGGATAACATTTTTAATGTTTGAAGATATAAACAAGGTATTGCTGATAACCGATATGGACGGCACATTCCTGCCGTCAAGCAAAATACCGGGGCAGCGAAGCATTGAAGCGATAGCAGATTTTCAGCGTAAAGGCGGAAAATTTTCCATCGCAACAGGCAGAGCTATCCAGGCGGCGCAGCAGTATTTTGAATCATTCAGTGTCAATTGTCCAATCATCATGAGCAACGGAGGAATGGTCTATGACCTGAAATCCAAAACTCAGATACATGATGTTTTTGTACCCAACTTCACGAGAGATATCGTCTCCGAGATACTCAGAGATAATCCCGATGTTGGTTGTGAAGTACTTACACTTGACGCTGTATATGTTCCGCAGATGACTCCGCTGGAAGCAAAACACAATGTCATCTGTAAAGTAAAACCCGTTTTGTGCGGGGTTGATGAAATGCCTGGCGATTGGTACAAAGTGCTCTTCGCCATTGAACCCGAAAAGATGGATAGACTTATGGATTACGTAGAGAAACGCTGCTGGACAGGCGTAGACTTTGTCAGAAGTGCTCCCGAGTATTATGAGATCCTTCCACAGAATATTTCGAAGGGTTCGGCTCTTGAAAAAATGCGGTCGCTCTGCGGCATGGAGGATTACACCTTCGTTGCAATGGGCGATTACAATAATGATATTGAAATGCTCCAGGCTGCCGATGTGGCTATATGTCCTTCAAACGCAGTAGAGGAAGTCAAGAAGGTCTGCGACCTTGTGCTTGATGTTTCCTGCGAAGAGGACGCTGTTGCAGCGGCACTTGAGTATATATACGGACGTCTGGGTATATGACTGTAAGACATAGAAGCCGCGTGTATGTGAAGCCATGTGTGCTCGGCAGAATGTATGCGTATCTTCGTGCCACGGCATTACAGACAGTCCGAAACAATCAGATAATTTGGAGGTTTTTTTATGGACGCTACACTTAAAAAACAGCTTGAGATAACTGCCACCAAGGTACGTCTCGGCATAATCGAGGGCGTTTATAACGCTAAGTCGGGTCATCCCGGCGGCTCTCTTTCGATAGCCGATCTGTTGACCTATCTTTATTTTGCTAAACTGAATGTATATCCCGATAAGCCTGATGAGGCAAGCAGAGACAGATTTGTTCTGTCCAAGGGTCACACTGCACCCGCTCTGTATTCCACACTGGCTCAGAAGGGATTTTTCCCAGAGGAAGAGCTTAAGAGCCTGAGACATATCGGAGCTCTGCTCCAGGGTCATCCCTGCATACATATCCCCGGTGTTGATATGTCTTCCGGTTCTCTCGGACAGGGCGTATCTGTAGCTGCCGGTATGGCACTTTCAGCTAAGTATCAGGGTGCCAACTACAAGGTTTACACTGTTCTCGGCGACGGCGAGATACAGGAAGGTCAGGTATGGGAGGCTTCAATGTTTGCCGCTCACTACAAGCTTGACAATCTCGTTATGATCGTTGATAACAACGGTCTCCAGATCGATGGTAAGGTAAGCGATGTAATGTCTCCTTATCCGATAGTTGACAAGTTCAAGGCTTTCGGTCTTCACGTTATCGAAGCTGATGCTCATGACTTTGATTCCCTTGATAAGGCTTTCAACGAGGCTGAAACTGTTTGCGGACAGCCCACTGTCATCGTTATGAAGAGTACAAAGGGCAAGGGCGTTTCCTTCATGGAGGATAACGTTTCATGGCATGGTACAGCACCTAATGCCGAGCAGTATGCACAGGCTGTTGAGGAGCTTACCGCACATCTGAAAGAACTGGAGGGCTAAGTCATGGCTGATGTAAAGAAGATAGCAACTAGAGAAAGCTACGGCAATGCGCTTGCTGAGCTTGGTGATAAGTATGATAAGCTGGTAGTTCTGGATGCCGACCTGGCAGCAGCTACCAAGACAGGTATCTTCAAGAAGAAGTTCCCTGACAGACATTTTGACTGCGGTATCGCAGAGAGCAATATGATGAGCGTGGCTGCAGGTATGGCTGCAACAGGTCTGATACCTTTTGCTTCCACATTTGCAATGTTCGCAGCAGGCAGAGCATTCGAGCAGGTAAGAAACTCCATCGGTTATCCTCACCTGAATGTTAAGATCGGTGCTACTCACGCAGGTATCTCTGTTGGTGAGGACGGCGCTACACACCAGTGCAACGAGGATATCGCTCTGATGAGAACTATCCCCGGCATGACCGTTATCAATCCTGCCGATGATACCGAAGCAAGAGCAGCTGTTGAAGCAGCTATCCTGCACGAGGGTCCCGTTTATATGCGTTTCGGCAGACTTGCTGCTCCTGTTATCAACGACCCTGCAACTTACAAGTTTGAACTTGGCAAGGGCGTTCAGCTGAGAGACGGCAAGGACATCGCAATATTCGCAACAGGTCTGATGGTAGGCGAGGCTATTGAGGCTGCTAAGACTCTTGCTGATGAGGGTATCGATGCTGCTGTTATCAATATCCACACCATCAAGCCCATCGATGAGGATATCATCGTAAAGAATGCGCAGAAGTGCGGTGTTGTTCTGACAGTTGAAGAGCACAGCATCATCGGCGGTTTGGGTTCTGCTGTTGCAGACGTTCTGACTGCAAAGTGCCCCACAAAGCAGTTCAGGATAGGCGTGAACGACGAGTTTGGTCACTCAGGTCCCGCAGTTGATCTGCTGAAGGAGTTCGGTCTTTGTGCTGAAAACATCGTTGCTAAGGCAAAGGAAGCTGTAAAGGCTAAGTAATTTACTTAATACTATCACACCCCTGTGTATTTCTGAGTAGAATACACAGGGGTGATTTTTTTGAGCAGAAAACGAGTATCACGAAAATGCAAAGCGTCCTATATCATACTTGTTATCCTGGTTGTCATAATTGTGACGGGGATATGTATCGTCGGAGAACTTCGCGAACATCTTGCAGAAATTGCTGAATACCGCAGCAGGGAAGCCGCAACGGATATAATCACAGCCGCAGTTGACAGAACGATCTCACGATGTCCCTGCTGTGATATCTACAAACTTTCCACCGATGAAAAAGGCAAAGTCCTTTCCGCACAGCTTAATGCTGATTCAGCTAACAGAGTAAAAAACATACTCACCGCAGAAGTAGAAAAAGAACTTAATAAACTTGACGAAGATGGGATACCCATTCCCATCGGAACTCTGATCGGCGTTCCTTTACCTGCAATTGGCAATAACTCAGTTGACCTTAGTGTTCAGCAGATAGGCGCAGTAAAGAGCGAATTTCGATCGACACTTGAAACTGCAGGAATAAACCAGTCCCGCCTTACGGTTTACGCTGTTGTCACCGTAGATATACGAGCCATTCTTCCAAATGGTCACACAGATATCAGTGTCACAGAGGAACATATCATAACCGACTGCCTTATTATCGGGGAAGTTCCGAAGTCATGTTTTGTATGATAATTTTCAATTTCTTTCCAGTAAAATGCATTTATAGTTACTTTACTTTTGCACAAGAATATGTTATACTAAATCAAAAGCTTTATTAGAAAGGCGGCAGGAAAAATGTCTGAAAAAGAAAACGCTAAAAAACGCATAGACGAACTCGTTGAACTGCTAAATTACCATGCTCATCTATATTATGTTGAGGACAGGAACGAGATTTCCGACTATGATTATGATATGCTCCAGAACGAGCTTAAAAAACTTGAAGCTGAAAATCCCGAGCTTATCCGTCCCGACAGCCCAACACAGCGTGTTGGTGGTGAAGCTGTATCCGGTTTTGAAAAAGTTACCCACAAGGTGCAGATGGGTTCTTTGCAGGATGTATTTTCATTTGAGGAAGTCAGAGAATTCGTTGATAGGGTAAGGGAGAGCGTCAGCGACCCTAAATTTGTTGTTGAACCCAAAATCGATGGTCTTTCTGTTTCTCTTGAATATCATGACGGTAAGCTGACTGTGGGTTCTACCCGCGGCGATGGATTTGTGGGCGAGAACGTCACCGAGAACCTGAAAACAGTTCGTTCGATACCTGTAACTATCGACAACACTCTTCCGATGATCGAAGTCCGCGGCGAGGTTTATATGCCGAGAAATGTTTTCCTGAAACTCATCAAAGAGCAGGAGGACAATGACGAACAGCCCTTCAAAAACCCAAGAAATGCGGCGGCTGGTTCACTTCGTCAGAAAGACCCCAAAATTGCCGCAAAACGAAAGCTTGATATATTTGTTTTCAATGTTCAGCAGATAGAGGGCAGAGAGATAACCGCTCACAAGCAGTCTCTCGATATGCTGAAAGAGCTTGGTTTCAAGACCGTCCCCGATTACAAGCAGGTGACCACCGCCGATGAGATAATCGACCGTATCAACGAGATAGGGGAGAGCCGTTTTGAGCTTCCTTACGATATTGACGGCGTTGTTATAAAAGTTGATGACTTCAAGCACCGTGATATTCTCGGTGCGACTGCAAAAGTCCCCAAATGGGCTGTCGCATACAAATTCCCACCAGAGGAAAAGAACACCAAGCTTCTCGATATAGAACTGAACGTAGGCAGAACAGGCGCTGTTACTCCTGTTGCAGTTTTTGAACCTGTTTTCCTCGCTGGCACTCAGGTATCCCGTGCGACCCTGCACAATCAGGATCTTATAATCGAGAAAAATATCAACATCGGTGACACGATACGTGTCCGCAAAGCCGGGGATATCATTCCCGAAGTTCTCTGTTCTGTGGAGAAAAACTCCGAGGGTGCATTCATGCTTCCCGATGAATGTCCCGTGTGTCATACAAAGCTTGAAAAATCTGATGACGAAGCAGCTGTTCGCTGTCCCAATGTTGAATGTCCTGCCCAGATATTCCGCAGCATAGTTCATTTTGCTTCAAAGGGAGCCATGAACATCGATGGTCTCGGACCTCAGATAGTCCGTCTGTTGCTTGATAAGGAACTGATAACTTCTGTCGCAGACCTCTACCACATCAAAGAAGAAGACCTTATGGTACTTGACAGCTTCAAGGAAAAATCAGCACATAATCTGGTAACTGCTATTGAGAAATCAAAGTCAAACACTCTCGACAGACTTATTTTCGGTCTTGGCATAAGGAACATCGGTCAGGCTTCTGCGAAACTGCTTTGCGCAAAATTCGGTGGACTTGACAGCATAATGTCGGCATCAGCCGAGGAGATTTCTGAGATAGATGGTTTCGGCGATGTTATGGCACAGAGTGTTTATAGTGCGTTCCACGAAGAACACATGATAGCACTCATACAGCGTCTGAAAGACTGCGGTGTGAATACCGAGTACGAAAAAGTTCAACAGGACGACCGTTTTGCAGGAAAGACATTTGTACTCACTGGCACTCTCCCCACGCTTAAAAGAAATGATGCCAAGGAGCTTATCGAGAAGTTCGGCGGAAAAGCAAGCGGCTCAGTTTCAAAGAAAACAGACTACGTTCTTGCTGGTGAAGAAGCAGGCAGTAAACTAACAAAAGCCCAGCAACTCGGCATAAAGATCATCACAGAAGATGAATTCATGGAGATGATCAAATAAGCCCGAAAATTTATAGATAATTACAGCACAAAACAAGCCTTCGAAGACGATTCTTCGGGGGCTTTATTCATGTACAAAACAGAGATAAGATGTGCAAAAATTTTATTTATCTTGACAATATCAAATAAATGTGTTATAATATAAATTGTTAAAATTCCAAACAAATAGTTGATCCAAATTAAGGAGGTAATTTGCAATGAATCATCGTTTAGGTAGAAAAGCTGCCGCAGGCATACTTTGTCTGGGGCTTGTCTGCCAGAATGCAGGACTTATTCCTGCTTCCGCTGCTTCAAGCAGTGTAACCATCAATGAGGTCTGCTCAAAGAACACGACTATTGCGGCTCCCGATGGAAATTTCTACGACTGGGTCGAGCTGTACAACTCAGGCAACTCTGCTGTTGATCTGTCAGGCTGGGGTCTTTCAGATAAGGCTACCAAGCCTTTCAAGTTCAAGATACCCAACGGCACAAAGATTGCTGCTAAGTCTTATCTAGTCATATACTGTGACAGCACAGCAGGGGAGACCAACACTTCAATCGCACCATTCGGTATGTCAGGTTCGGGTGAGACACTCACTCTCTCCGATGCAAACGGCAATGCAGCTGATACACTGACTTTCGGTTCGATAGCTGCTGATACTTCCTATGGACAGTACCCTGACGGAAGCGGCAATTTCTTTGATCTTGGCTGCACACCCGGTAAGGCAAATATTGCTCCCGAGGGTTCTGCTGCTGTGGCAACTCCCGCATTCTCCCTTGAAAGCGGTTACTACGATGCAGGAAAGAGCGTTTCTATTCAGGTGCCCTCAGGTACTACCGTATATTATACTACTGACGGCACTGTTCCTACAACTTCTTCACAGAAATACACATCACCCTTTACCCTTAATGATGTGTCTTCCAATGCGAACAAACTCAGCGCCGAGAGAAATATTTCCACATACAGCTACAATCCGCCCTCATCTCCTGTTGACAAAGCGAACATTATTCGCGCAGTTGCAGTTGATTCGCAGGGGCGCGTGAGTGACGTTATAACCAGAACATATTTTGTTGGTAAGACAAATTCGGGCTACTACAAAGATATGAAGGTCGTATCCCTCGTAACAGACCCCGATAATCTGTTCAATTACGACACAGGTATATACTGCCTTGGTAAATACTATGATGAAGGCAACTCAATATCAACAGGCGGAAATCAGCCGGGAAGGCCCGGCGGCGGCTTTGGCGGCTGGGCAGGCGGGTTCAGCTTCAAACAGCCTTGGGAAATGGAAGCTAACTACACCCAGTCGGGCAAGGCTTGGGAACGCCCTGCTACCATGACCGTATTTGACAAGGGTCAGAAAGTGATCGATCAGGATGTGGGCATACGCATCAAGGGCGGTGCTTCACGTCACAATGCACAGAAGAGCTTCAATGTTTATGCACGTCTTGATTACGGTGCACCTGAGTTCTCTTACGATTTCTTTGACGGAACTTCCGTAAAGGCAAAGAACGGCAAGGCTCTCAAGAGCTATACCACCATCTCACTTCGTGACGGCGGTAACGATAACAATAACGCTATCTTCCGTGACTCTCTCAACCAGAGTCTTGTGGCTGACCGCGATATGGGTCATCAGGCAATGAGCGAGTGTATCGTATTTATCGACGGCGAGTTCTGGGGCATTTATCAGATATGCGAAAAGCTGAACGATGCTTACATCAGCGATCACTATGGTGTCAAGAAGAGCGATGTCGCTATGATAAAAGAAGGCGAAGTTGAAGAAGGTTCCGATGCCGATCTTCAGGATTGGAATGCCCTCGTACAGGGCGCTGCAAACGGCAGCCTGAGCTACGCACAGATTTGCGAAAAGATAGATATCCAGAGCTTTATGGATTACTTCGCAGCACAGATCTACTGGGCTAACCAGGACTGGCCAAAGCGTAACATAGCTTCATGGCGATCCAATACCATTGACAGCTCAAATCCTTATGCTGACGGAAAGTGGCGCATGATCCTGTTCGATACCGAATACGGTCAGGGACTTTACAACAGCCAGGACACCTCTGTCAACGCCAACGGATTCCAGCGCCTGAAACAGGATCAGCAGACTGATATCAGCAAAATGTTCACAGCTCTGCTCAAAAACGATCAGTTTGCCAAGGACTTCGCACGCACCATGATGGATATGGCAAACTATAACTTCGAGCCCAACAGGGTAGCAGAAAAGGCGAAGTATTATTCCGATAATTTCAGCCAGCAGGCAGCTGATACCTACAAGCGTTTCGGTTCAAACAACAATGCACAGACATATATCAACCAGTGGAACACGATAGTAAACTTCTACAGACAGCGTTTTGACCCTATGGAGCGTTATCTCCGTCAGGCGGTAAACCTCTCCGCTGAACCTGCAACTCTCACAGTTGAGAACAGCAGCAATTCCGGTGAAGTACAGCTCAACACTCTTAAACTCGGCGCTATCGACAGATGGTCGGGCAAGTACCACAAGGACTATGATCTGACTCTGACAGCTGCACCCAAGGAAGGCGCTTCCTTTGACCACTGGGAGATCAGCGGTGCTCAGCTTGCTAGCGGTTCCAAGAATTCTGCAACTATAAATGTTAAGATCACAAGCTCCAGCGCTACTGTAAAGGCTGTTTACAGCGGTCAGAGCAGCGGCGGTCAGACCGGTAAGACTGATTATCCTTCCAACATCAAGGTAAATTACAGCTCGCAGTATCATCAGATCCAGTTCACCTGGGATAAGGTAGAAGGTGCTGACAAGTACGGTATCGCTGTATATCTGGCAGGTAAGTGGAGAATTCAGACTTCCAACATCACAACTAACAGTTTTATAACTCCCAAGAACCTGACTCCCGGTATGAGCTACAAGGTAGCTATTGCCGCAAGAGTAAACGGTAAGTGGAATACGACGGATCCTATCAAGAATGCTGTAACTGTTACCGTTAAGTAATTTTACAGTTTCACAGAACATAAAAACGGCAGTTTCCGAAGAAACTGCCGTTTTTCATTGTATATGAAATATCACTCTTCCGTGCCCTTGACATATTCAATAAACTGCTTTGCAACTCGGGGCGAACGTCCACCCTTTGAAAGCGCAAATGCTTCTGCTTTGATCTCCAGTTCGTCACGGTCAGTGTTGATGTCATATTCATCGGCAAGTTTGTTGACGAGATCAAGGAACAGCTTCTTGTCTGGCTTCTGGAAAGTAACCGTCAGACCGAAACGGTCGGAAAGTGAAAGCAGTTCCTGAACTGTATCCTTGAAATGAATCTCGTCGCCCTTGCGTGAAGTGAAAGTCTCACGTACCAGATGCCTACGGTTCGATGTAGCGTATATCACAAGATTAGAAGCCGTCGAAGCCACACTGCCTTCAAGGATAGCTTTTAAAGCAGCATAGTCGTTGTCGTCCTCGGTGAAAGACAGATCATCGATAAAAATTATGAATTTCAGCGGATTCTTGCTTATCGTTTCGACTATATTTGGTATCTCGTGAAGCTGTTTCTTTTTCAGTTCGATAAGTCTCAGACCATCACCAGCAAATTCATTGGCGATGGCCTTGACTGTTGAGGATTTACCCGTGCCGCAGTCGCCGTAAAGCAGTACATTGTTCGCAGGCTTACCTGCCAGAAGTGCCTTAGTATTTGCGATTACCTGACTACGCTCGTTTTCATAATTATGAAGCTGTGAGAGTTTTATCGGATCGGCGTGCTCTACGGGTGTCATAACACCGTCCTTTATGATGAAAATATTGTACTTGGAATAAATACCGTAACCGATCTTGTTGATCTCATGAACTCTCTGCGCATATATCTGTGAAAAATCACGCGGACTGATCTTGTACTCGGGAAGAAAGCCGTCATAGTTTATCCTTCCAATGAACTCACTGCAGGGAATAGTTGCAAGTTCTTCAAGAAAAGCAAGCTCGTTAGCAAGACAGTTATCAAGCATAGTGCCTGTTTCAAGACCCTCACCCTTTTTGAGGATAAAAAGGTTCTCGTCCTCGAGGATTATCTTCATTATGTACTCAGTAAGATCATCGCCTGACTTGTAAAGATCGCCGCACATATCGCAGTACCATTCAACTGCATTTTCGGTGTCATCTTCACATATGCTGAGGATGGTCTGTATCATATCTGTTAAAACATCATCTCTGCGGAGTTGCTTGAATATCACAAGGCTCCTTATCTGTTTTAATATCCGCTTGAAATCAGTCATTTCAATTTCCTCCATTTACCTATGGTTATCATTTTTATCCCTGTTATATCAAAGCAGTTTTCTTTTCACCAGAATTTCCACTCATCATCTGCGCTATCTCTTTCAGCCGAATGACAACATTCTAACTCAGCCAGCTGACCAAGACTATTGTCTAGCAAATATATGCTGTGGAGCGACACAAGCTTTGCATCCGATTCTTCATGATCTTCACCGCATAAAAACTGCCAGTATCCATCTTCATCATGGCTAACGTACAGCACAGGTCTTTCGCCCGAAAGCACATGACAGCAGGTAAATACTGCCGTATCAGGCGCTTCTGAAAAGGGAAACATCTCATCCATTTATTTCACCCCTTTATATACTGTGTTTACATTATATAACATTTTTCCGTATAAGTCAATGTTTAATAATTAAGTCATTGACAAAGGCCCCCAAGATGTAGTATAATATATTTTACATGGATACATTTTGTGTAAATTAATCTGTAAAGGAGCTGCTGATATGTCAGTATACAGAATTTATGTAGAAAAAAAGCCCGAATTTGCAGTTGAAGCTGATTCACTGCTGGGCGGTATCAAGTCTGCACTGGGTCTTGATAACCTCAAAGGTCTGCGTGTTATAAACCGCTATGATGCTGAGGGTCTTACCGTAAAGGATTTTGAGCTCGCTATCCCCGTGGTATTTTCCGAGCCCGCGGTAGATGTTACCTATGATCATCTTCCCGCTGTTGGTGAGGACGAGCAGATATTCGCTGTTGAGTATCTTCCCGGTCAGTTCGATCAGAGAGCTGATTCATGTGCGCAGTGTATCTCACTGCTGACGGCGGGCAAGCGTCCCGTTATCAAGTCCGCCCGCATTTACATAGTAAGCGGCAGCCTTAATGATGAAGAGCTTGCGCAGATCAAGCAGTACATGATCAACCCCGTTGAATCAAGAGAAGCTTCCCTTGATGAGTTCGAGACTCTGGATATCAAGTACGATATCCCCACAACTGTTGATACAGTTAAGGGCTTTATCGATTCTTCCGAGGACGACCTCAAGAAGATGCTGGCTGATGTGGGTCTTGCTATGGACCTCGATGATATCAAGTTCTGCCAGAAGTATTTCAAGGAGCAGGAACAGCGTGATCCTACCATCACCGAGATCAGAATGATCGATACTTACTGGTCAGATCACTGCCGTCACACAACATTCTCGACTATCGTTGACAATGTTTCAATCGAGCCCGATTATATCGCATCTACCTTTACCGATTATATAAATGCAAGAAAAGACCTGTACGCAGGCAGAACAGACAAGCCCATCACACTTATGGATCTTGCCTGCTTCGGCGCTAAGCAGCTCAAAAAGGCTGGTCTGCTGAAAGACCTCGACGAGAGCGAAGAGATCAATGCTTGCTCCGTAAAGATCAAGGTTGATGTTGACGGTGTTGACGAAGACTGGCTTCTGATGTTCAAGAACGAAACTCACAACCATCCCACCGAGATCGAACCTTTTGGCGGTGCGGCTACCTGCCTTGGCGGCGCTATCAGAGATCCTCTGTCTGGACGTTCCTACGTTTATCAGGCAATGCGTGTAACCGGTGCCGGCAATCCTCTTGTTCCTGTTGAAGATACCATCGCAGGTAAGCTTCCTCAGAGAAAGCTTGTTGTTGGTGCTGCAAACGGTTATTCTTCCTACGGTAACCAGATCGGACTTGCTACCGGTCATGTAAATGAGATATATCACCCCGGTTACGTTGCAAAGCGTATGGAGATAGGCGCAGTTATCGGTGCAGCTCCCGCTTCCAATGTAAGACGCGAGAGACCTGCCCCCGAGGATATCGTTATCCTGCTGGGCGGTAAGACAGGACGTGACGGCTGCGGCGGTGCAACAGGTTCTTCCAAGTCCCACACACTGCACTCCCTCGAGACCTGCGGCGCTGAGGTACAGAAGGGTAATGCTCCCGAGGAAAGAAAGCTCCAGAGACTGTTCAGAAATCCTGAAGTTACTGCAATGATCAAGCGCTGCAACGACTTCGGCGCAGGTGGTGTATCCGTTGCTATCGGTGAGCTGGCTGACGGTCTTCAAATCAACCTCGACCTTGTTACTAAGAAGTATGACGGTCTTGACGGTACTGAGCTTGCTATCTCCGAATCTCAGGAGAGAATGGCAGTAGTGATCGCCAAGGAAGACCTTGAAAAGTTCATGGCTGAGGCTGCTAAGGAGAACCTGGAAGCTACAATGGTAGCAAGAGTTACCGAAGAGCCCAGACTGAGAATGAACTGGAACGGCAACACCATCGTTGACCTGTCCAGAGAGTTCCTGAACTCAAACGGTGCTGAGAAGCACACTGATATCGAAGTTCCGACTCCCGTATTCGCAAACGATGACGGCGGCGAGGATAATGCAGACCGTTGGGAAGCTATGATATCCAATTTGAATATCTGCTCGCAGAAGGGTCTCGTTGAAAGATTTGACTCTACCATCGGCGCAGGCACAGTTCTTATGCCTTACGGTGGTAAATATCAGAATACTCCTACACAGGCTATGGCTTGCAAACTCCCCGTACTTAACGGTGAGACAACCACAGCTTCAATCATGGGCTGGGGCTTCAACCCATTCCTGTCCAGTGTAAGCCCCTACCATGGCGCTATGTCCGCAGTAGTTGAATCTGTTTCCAAGGTTGTTGCAACAGGCGGTTCCTATGAACACTGCTGGCTGACTTTCCAGGAGTATTTCGAAAGAACTCAGAACAATCCTTCCAGATGGGGCAAGCCTTTCTCCGCTCTGCTTGGCGCATATAAGGCTCAGATCGAGCTGGGCTGTGGTTCTATCGGCGGTAAGGACTCAATGTCAGGTACATTTGAGAACATCGATGTTCCTCCTACGCTGGTATCCTTCGCAGTATCCACTGCAAAGACCGATAAGATCATCTCACAGGAATTCAAGAAGGCTGGTTCAAGAGTAATACTCATCAAGCCCGAATACGATGAAAATAACATCGTCAAGTTCGACAGCCTGAAGAAGGTATTCGAGAAGGTCGAGAAGATGATAGCAGACGGCAACGTTCTTTCTTGCTGGTCTGTTGCTTACGGCGGCGTTTCCGAGGCTGTTGCTAAGATGGCTTTCGGTAACAAGATAGGCTTCAAATTCACAGATAAGGTTACTCCTGCAGAACTTTACCGCGCTTGCTACGGCAGTTTCGTTATCGAGCTTGCTCACGGTGTTCAGACTGCTGAAAGAGTTATCGGTGAGACCACTCAAGCTTACACCATCGAGAACAACGGTTATACCATTGACCTCGAAAAGATCCAGGATCTCTGGGAGAAAAAGCTGGAGCCTGTATATCCTGTTCACGTTAAGGAACCTGCTGAGAAGCCCAACAAGTACAGCTTCAAGGCTGATAAGAGAAAAGCTCCCGCTATCAAGGTAGCTAAGCCTAAGGTTCTGATACCTGTATTCCCCGGAACCAACTGCGAGTACGATACTGCAAGACAGTTTGAAAAGGCTGGCGCAGAAGCTGAGATATTTGTAGTAAGAAATCTCTCCGAACAGGCTATCAAGGAATCCGTTGATGCAATGGAAAAGAAGATCAAGCAGTCTCAGATCGTTATGCTGCCAGGTGGTTTCAGCGGCGGTGACGAACCTGACGGAAGTGGTAAGTTCATCGTATCATTCCTGCGTAATCCTAAGCTGACAGATGCAATCCACGATCTGCTGAAGAACCGCGATGGTCTGATGCTGGGTATATGCAACGGCTTCCAGGCACTGGTTAAGTTGGGTCTTGTACCTTACGGCGAGATCGTTGATATGCGTGACGATTCTCCTACACTTACATTCAACACCATTGCAAGACACCAGTCCAAGATGGTAAATACACGTATCGCTTCCAACAAGTCGCCCTGGCTGGCAGCTTGTGAGGTTGACGATATCCACAGCATAGCTATTTCTCACGGTGAGGGTCGTTTCGTTGCTTCTGCTGAGGAGATAGCTAAGCTTGCTGCTAACGGTCAGATCGCTACTCAGTACGTTGACTTTGACGGCGAGCCCACATTCGATATCCACTGCAACCCCAACACCTCTTTCGACGCTATCGAGGGTATCACTTCTCCCGACGGCAGAGTACTGGGTAAGATGGGTCACTCCGAGAGAATGGGCAACGGTGTATGCATCAACGTTCCTGGTGCAAAGGATCAGAAGATATTCGAGAGCGGCGTAAAGTATTTCAAGTAAGGTCAGTAAAGACGGTTTGTTCTGCTGATTGACAATTGAATTGTACTATGTTATAATTAAGGCAGTACCGTAAACGCGGTGCTGCCTTTTAACTTTATATATACAGGTGACGAGTATGGACGATAAGCAGCTGCTTTTAGAAAAGTATCATCTTATACATGAAAACAACGCATGGTATTCTGACAGAGAGAATTCACACAAACATCTGATCTTCAAGGATTCGTTCTATGAGAAAAATGATGTACTGGGACTTCTGTTTCGTATCAACAAGCTATGCGGTGCTAAGGTGAAATATTTCCGTGCGAATATCGACAAATTTGAGCCTTTAAAGTATGACTACAAAAACGGTTTCATTTCTGTCCCGCTGTGGGATGCTGATTTTCTTAAACACCGTGCATCTGGATTCATACTAGATTTCAGATATTTGCAGACTATCACCGTATACGAAGATTTTGTCGCTCTATGTGAAGAGCTTGAAAGCTATTAAATAGCACATAATCATCATTAAAAATATATTAAAAAGGACGAAAATGCTTGACATAAGCGTTTTGTGCCTGTTTCCGAGAAGGAGGTCTACTTATGGAAAAACTGCTTAATCTTTTAAAGTCAAATGCAAGACTGACTAACGCCGAGCTTGCTGTAATGCTCGGTAAGACCGAGGCTGAGGTCGCCGCGGATATAGAAAAGCTGGAAAAAGACGGCATCATCACAGGATACACTGCCATTGTCGATGAAGCTGTTTACGATCCCAATTCCGTTACAGCGCTTATCGAGCTGAAAGTTACTCCCCAGTCCCAGTCAGGCTATGACGATATAGCAAAGTCCATAGCTTCCTACGAACAGGTTGAATCAGTAAGGCTGATGTCAGGCGCTTATGATATACTGGTTTCTGTAACTGGTACAAATATCCGCGAGGTATCCCGCTTTGTTGCCGAGAACCTTGCTGCCATTGATGCGGTGCAGTCAACCGCAACACATTTCCTGCTGAGAAGCTACAAGGTCAACGGCATATCCGTGACCGCTGACGAAAAAGATGAGAGAGGACTGATGTTCCCATGATAGATTACAGCAAGGTACTTTCGCCTGCCATCGTGAACATGAAGCCCTCAGGCATACGAAAGTTTTTTGATATCGCTCAGCAGCTGGAGGGTGTGATCTCACTCGGTGTGGGTGAACCCGATTTCAAGACTCCTTGGGTAGTCAGGCGCGAAGCTATAAATGTCCTTGAAAAGGGAAGAACTTCATACACTGCAAACGCAGGTCTTGCAGATCTCCGTAAGGAAGCCGCGCGCTATTTCAGCGACCGCATCGGAGTAGATTACGATCCCACCAATGAGATCATTATAACTGTCGGCGGCTCGGAGGGTATTGACCTTTGTATCAGATCGATAGTTACAGCAGGGGACGAAGTGCTGATAGTTCAGCCGTCTTTCGTCTGTTACTGCCCGATAGTTACTCTGTGTGGGGGAGTTCCTGTTCCTATCGAAACTAAAGCTGAGAACGAGTTCCGCCTTACCGCTGAGGAACTACGCAGCAAGATCACCGACAGAACAAAGCTGTTAGTTCTGCCTTATCCCAACAATCCCACAGGTGCGATAATGCGCAGGGAAGATCTGGAAGAAATTGCAGATGTTCTGCGCAGAACTAATATTCTGGTTTTGTCTGATGAAATATATTCCGAACTCACGTACAGCGGCAAACACGTTTCAATAGCATCACTGCCCGATATGAGAGAGCGGACGATAGTTATAAACGGATTTTCCAAGGCATATGCAATGACGGGCTGGCGTCTTGGTATCGCAGCTGCCCCATGTGAACTTACATCACAGATGCTGAAACTGCACCAGTATGCCATAATGTCCTCGCCAACCGTCAGCCAGTTTGCGGCTATAACCGCACTCAGGGAATGTGATGATGATATCGTGAAAATGCGTGATGAATACGATATGCGCAGACGTTATCTGGTTGACGCTTTCAATAAACTGGGTCTTGACTGCTTTACCCCGCAAGGTGCATTCTATGTTTTCCCCTGCATAAGAAGTACAGGGCTATCAAGCAGTGATTTCTGTGAAAAACTGGTTTACCGCAAGAAAGTCGCAGTTGTACCGGGAAACGCTTTCGGTGAATGCGGCGAAGGATTTGTTCGTGTTTCCTACGCATACTCCCTCAGCCACCTGAGAGAAGCTATCAAGCGTATCGGCGAGTTTTTAGAGGAGCTTAAAAATGGCACTTTACAATAATATAAAAGTCAAAGCATACGGCAAAGTAAATCTTCTGCTGGATATAATCGGCAGGCGCGATGACGGCTACCATATGCTCAACACAGTCATGCAGTCTGTCAGCGTGTATGATACACTTGAACTGTCGATAGACAGCAGTGCCTCCGAGGGCATGGAGATAATATGCGACAAGGAGGGCTTTCCCCTTGACAGCAGCAATCTGATATGGAAAGCAGCTGATGTCTTCAAAGAGTATACTGGTATAACCTACGGCGGAAAGCTGATCGTCAAGGTGGAGAAAAATCTGCCCTCACAGGCGGGCATGGGCGGCGGAAGTGCTGACTGCGCTGCTATGCTGAAAGCGATGAACACATTCTTTTGTACTCTGAAAGACGAAGACGAACTCTGTGAGATGGGCACAAAGCTCGGTGCTGATGTTCCTTTCTGCATCAGGGGCGGAACAAGGCTGTGTCAGGGAATTGGCGAGATAACAAACAAGTTGCCGTCACCCGACTGCGCTTTTGTTATAGTCAAGCCCGATGTAAGCATCTCAACTCCCGAAGCTTATAAGCGCTATGACCTTATGAAATCGCCGCCGAGAAGTAATCTCGACTACTTCCTTAAAGCCCTTGCTTCGGGAAATGTATTCTCGACCAGCATATACCTGTTCAATGTTTTTGAAGCAGTGATGGATATGCCCGAGGTAGTTCAAGCTAAGCAAGACCTGAAAGAAGCGGGTGCGCTGAATACTCTTATGACAGGTAGCGGCTCAGCAGTTTTCGGTGTATTTGAAAAGGAAGCCTTTGCTGAGGAAGCAGCTTTAAAGCTTGCAGGAAAATACAGCTACTGTGAAGTATGTACACCCGTAAAAAGCGGATACGAGTTAATGTGGGTGAACAGATAGACTAAGAAAGGGCGGCAATTGAATGAATTATAAATGCAGATTCTGTGGATACAGATTCAAGGATAAGGACGAACAGATATGTCCTGAATGCCTTACTGCCCGCGAAGAAGATATATCCTGCGGTGTTTTCGGTGAGGACGAACATAGTCATCAGCAATATGACGACAGCTATTTTTCCGATAACCGTTTTGTAAAGAGCGATACTTTCAAGGACGGCAAAGCAGATTTTCTTAAAGAAGAACGCCGTGAGGAAAACAGAGTTGAAGCCGCAAGATATGAGCGTAAAAACGGCGGCGATATCAACGTTGAAGCAACTCCTGCACCTAGGTTTGGTGCCAACAGACAGCAGTACAACTACGGTAATAATTATACGCCAATAAATAAGACAAATGTACCCAAGAAACAGGGAAGCGGCAAAGGCTGCGGCTGTATTATAATGATAATTTTTATTATCATTTTTATATCAGCAGCTATGCCCGATGCTTTTTCAAAAATCTTCGATACTATAGAAGATAAAATTAATGAAGCGAGCAATTCATCATCCAATTCGGAGGAGAAAAATCCACTGATAAAGTCTGATAAAAATTCTGAACCTGATGGTGTGCTGCTGGAAAAATCCGATGACTGCGACATTGATTTTTATTTTGAATCATCAAAGGAAACCGAAGGTAATACAGAAGATAGCGGACTAGATATGTTTGCAAAAAACAACCTCTGGTTCTACGATGAAAACGGCGAACCTGTCAACTGTAATAATCTTGATGTACGCCAGATCTATCAGACTGAGATAAAACTTAATCTGTGCCACAGCGATTATTCAAGAGTTGAGCTTGATGAAATAGAGATATTGAATGTTGTACTTTATGCATTTGATAAGGATAATGAACTGATAAGCATGTATGACGGTCACCTCAATGATCTTTCAGTAATTTCTGTCGGTAATGTCAGCAATATGTATCCTAAAATGTATTACGATGCAAACGCTGCTCATACTACACTGTATATCAATACAGCGATCGATGGTAAAGAAGTTTCATTCTATTATTTACTATCATGAGCGGAGTTGTTTTATTAAACAGCTGCAAACTTTGCCCGCGGAATTGCAGCGTAAACAGAAATGATGGAAAAATCGGTTTTTGCAAAGCGGGTGCAAAAGTCAGGATAGCCCGCGCAGATCTTCACATGTGGGAAGAACCTCCGATAAGCGGAACAAAAGGCTCGGGAACAGTGTTTTTCTCGGGCTGTAATTTGCAATGCTGTTTTTGCCAGAACCATGAGATATCCGCTGAGGGTAAAGGCTTTGAACTTTCGGCCAGCGAGTTGGCAGAAACTTTTCTTATGCTTCAGGATAAAGGTGCTCACAATATAAATCTTGTGACAGCTGCACCTTATGTACCGCATATCATAGAAGCTCTTGATATAGCAGGGGACAAGCTTACAATTCCTGTCGTATACAACAGCGGCGGTTATGAAAGCATCGAAACACTGGAAATGCTCAGAGGATACGTGGATATCTTCCTGCCAGACCTTAAATATTATTCAAGTGAATTATCGTCTGAATACTCTGGGGCAGGGGATTATTTTGAACGTGCGACACGGGCGCTGATAAAAATGCATGAACTTGTTGGTTCGCCCCAGTTTGATGAAAATGGAATAATGAAAAGGGGAGTCATCGTAAGACATCTTGTTCTTCCGGGCTGCCGTCATGATTCCGCTAAGATAATCGGCTGGCTTGCGGACAACTTTACACCGCAGGAAATTCTGGTAAGCCTTATGAGCCAGTATGTACCGATGTACAAAGCAAAAGATATCAAGGCGCTATCCCGCAGGACATCTACCTTTGAATATGAGTACGTTTGCAGACTTGTTGAAGGCTGTGGATTTGACGGATTTTTCCAGCAGAGAAGTGCGGCAGAGGATAAGTATGTTCCTGAATTTTATGACAAGAAATATTATTGAGTTCGGAGCAGATTATGAAAGAATTTCGTTTGCAGCCATTGAGGCTTGCGCAGGCTGGAAGATTGTATACAACAATTTTTCGGAATATGACCCGGATATAGACGAAGCTATTTATTCTTATGAATTGTGCGAAGATCTTTTACAACTTGAAAATCAAAACCTTCTAATTGACTTGGGCTGGTATCCACATGGGGTTCTGAATGGGAGCTACAAGATATATCTGGTAGATACGAACAGTGAAGCACCCTTTGAACGTCCGCTGGAAGTTTTTTCCTCGAACTCAAAGACAGAAATACTTGAAAAGATCGAGTATTGGACGAACTCAGGCTTTTATCAGAAGTATCTCAGGAACAATGTTAAATGATATTATTTTAGTCGAAATATTAACCGATTTGTAATAACTAACTATTGACAAGCTATCTAAAATGCGTTATAATGACAATAGGAACTATGAATTAGTTCTTATCACAAAACAAACACATAATACTAATTGTCAGATAAAGAAAAGAGGGAATGCCGATGTCCAAAGCAATGGGTTCAAGATATTCTGTTGAGACCTCGAAAGAGAGCAGAGAGTATTTTGAATACGTCAAGGATCTCCTTGACAATGAAGTAGTGAGTGAGATGAAGAAATTCAGACACCATTACAGCACGACCTGTTACCAGCATTGTCTTAATGTTTCGTATTATAACTATATCGTCTGCAAAAAGCTGGGTTTGAACGCGAAAGCTGCTGCGAGAGCCGGGATGCTCCACGACCTGTTTCTGTATGACTGGCGCGATGAGCCAAGGAAAAAAGGGGAGCTGCCCCATGGCTTTACTCACCCAAGGATAGCCCTTGAAAATGCCAAGGAGCACTTTGAGCTTGGCAAGGTAGAGGAAGACATGATAATCAAGCATATGTGGCCGCTGACAGTTAAACTGCCCAGATATGCAGAATCCTACGTTATCGTTATGATCGACAAATATGCTGCTATGCTGGAATTCGGTGTACATTGCAAGAACGTTCTTACACACACCGTCAGCAACATAAAGCACAAAAAGGCATCCTGATACAGTAAATGCAACAAGTCTCCTGCACCTATCATGCAGGAGACTTGATTTTTTTATCAATCGCCGAATACAAAGAAATGAGTAAGACCCAGCCATTCACGCACCCAGTATGTGGGAACATATCGTGGCTCGGTATGGGATGAATAAGCTGTCACACTTGCGGCGCCCTCCTGTTTTGCGATAAGGCTTGCACGGTACTGGTGGAAGCCGTCGGTGACTATCGTGATATCTCTGCCGCAGCCGAGTTTATCGGTTATAGCGAAAGAGAAATTGATATTCTCAAATGTGTTGGTAGACTTGTCCTCCATGATTATACGTTTTTCGTCTGCGCCTTTTTCCACGAGGTATCGGTGCATTGCTTCAGCTTCTGAGATCTTTTCATCACTGCCTTTTCCACCAGAAACAACTACCAGCGCATCGGGATGTTTCTGCATGGCTTCAAAAGCGGTATCAAGTCTGCGTCGCAGCATACGCGATGGTCTTTCACCTTTGACCTTACAGCCGAGAACAATAATAAGCTCGGTGTCCTTTGGAGCGTTTTCCTGTGCTTTGTACATCTTATAAGAGAGTATGCCAACATAGGTGAAACCGACAATCAAGAATAGGCACACGGCGATTATTATTCCTTTGCCCCATACATGAGACCAAATAGTCTTCAGCAGTTTAAAGAACTGACGATGCGCTGTGGTGGCAGTAATCAGAAGAATGAAAAAAATGATCCCCGCAGCGTTTCCTGCATTAAGTATCGGAAAAGGCGCAATAAAGAGCAGCAGGAAAAATATCTCAACTGCCATGATAATGTATTTAATAGTCATTGTTGTTTTCCTTTCTGTATTTTTGATATTATTATAACACATAACATCAAGGATTGCAACAGGTTCAGAAATGCTGAATTTGGGTTTGTGAAAGTCGAAAAGGGTTGATTTTCAGACTGAGATATGCTATAATAAATGTTACGCACAGGAGGGCTGTAACTATGGATTATTGTTTTGAAGCCGACAGCTGGGGAGCATCATTCACTTTCCCGTGGGCTGCGGCAGGGGGATATATAAAAAGCTGCAATGAAGCTCAGATAAAAATACTTCTCTGCATACTTGCAGGTCCCAGATATACCGACTCTGCCATGCTGTCTTCGATGTCGGGCTTTTCTGAGGCTGACGTAGATTCGGCTGTTGCTTACTGGCAGGAACTGGGAGTTATAAGAGTGAACGGCGAAAAGGCAGTTGCTGTCAAACCCGAAGCACCTCATACATTCTCGGGAAAGAACGAGCCTGTTTCGCTTGTCGAGTCTGTTAAGCCTACAAAGGCATCGGCAGTCGAAAGAAAGATAACCGTGAAATATTCCCAGCGTGAGATGCAGCAAAAAGCAGAAAACGATGCCGCACTGAAAAGTCTTATAAACGAGATACAGTCACTCCAGTTCTCAATAAACGGAAGTGAGCTCGCCAAGCTGATAGAGCTTTATGAACTTTACAGATTCGATGCACCTTCCATACTCCTGGCAGCCGACCATTGCCGTGCAGCAGGGAAGTGCAGTATAGCATATCTCCATACTGTCATGATAAGCTGGTACAATGAGGGAATAAATTCCTATGCAGAAGTTGAGCAGGCGATAATCACAGCTTCTGAGCGCAGATCTTATGAAAACAAGATACTTGGCATTTTTGGCATGGAAAATCGTCCTTCAAAAAAGCAGCAGCAGTATATGACTGAATGGAAGCGGCTGGGCTTCAACAATGATCTTATCGAGCTTGCATATAATAAATGTCTTGATACCAAAAGCAAACTCAGTTTCAGTTACATAGACGGCATCCTTAAAAATTGGGCAAAAGTCGGTGTTACCAGTGTTGAGCAGGCTGAACAGTCAGATAAACAGCACAAGAAGAAATACACTGCGGCGAGCGAAGACAAGCCTTCTTACGACCTCAACGAATATGAAAACTTTGCAAGGAATTACGATTTCGGTGACGCGCCCTGGAACGTCAGGAAGGAAGAAGATCAATGAAATATACCGAACAGGCATTTGAACGCGCCGAGCTTGAACTCAGACGACGTCAGGACAATGCGAACGTGGAACATCAGCGTCGTCTCGATGAGATAGCACAGAAAGCTCCCGAGATTTACCGTATGCACAGCGAAGCCATAAGGCTTAACTACGCGCTTATCGGCAATATCGGCAAAGGAAAGAGCAGTGCTGATATATCGAAGAAGATTGCCGAGATAAAGGAGAAAAACATCAGCCTGCGCCACGCGATGCACGAAATGCTAAAAGCCTGCGGCTATCCCGAGGATTACTTGCAGATGCACTATCAGTGCGAAGTTTGCAGCGATTCGGGATACCATGACGGCGTAAGATGCGAGTGCATGAAAAGGCTGCTGAAAAAATATACTACCGAAGAAATCAACGCACACTGTTCCATCGAACTTCACGATTTTGCAGATTTCAGAGCAGAGTATTACAGCGATGTTCCGGTTAACGGCGAGATACCTCGCGTGAAAATGCAGACGATTTTCGAGAACTGCAAAAACTATGCGACGAGGTTTGAACCGCACACAAGTTCTCTGATATTTTTCGGAAAAACAGGTCTTGGCAAGACGTTCCTTTCATCGTGTATCGCAAAAGAACTTATTATAAATGGCTGGAACGTTGTTTATGGCTCAATGCTGAAACTTATGCGTCAGGTGGAAGACGAACGTTTTCACAGAGCTGAGGGCGATACGATGAGTATCATGCTTGAAGCCGACCTGCTTATACTTGATGATCTCGGTTCAGAATTTCAGACGCAGTTCACAGATTCGGTGCTTTACGAACTCATAAATGAGCGCATAAACGAGCGCAGACCTACTCTAATCTCAACGAATCTTACGGTCAATGAAGTCGGCAAAAAATACAATGACAGAATTGTATCACGAATCACAGGCTGTTTCAGACCATTCTTTTTTGCAGGCAGCGATGTAAGACTTGTCAAGCTTAGAAACGGCATAATATGAGGTAACAATCGTGAGAAAAATAAGATTGTTATTCGATCAGCTGCTGACACTTGCACTATGCAATTCCGTCATCTTATGGACAATAGTTCAGTTTTCCACGGCAGTGAAGATACTTGCGATCGTTGTACTGGTGCTGTTCTACTTTGTCTATCTGATATCTGCAGGCGGTCGTGCCGATCAGGACAAAAAGCTTTGCCGTATAGCAAAAGGTTCGTTTCTTATTGACGGCGCTGTTATCTCTCTTGTTTTGCATACGGCGGTCGTGCTAACATTTATTATCATCGGAGAGTTCGATCCGTGGCGAATATTTGTGAATGGACTGACAGGATATGCTATTATTGCCTTTGCAGCTTTAGTCGGGATAATCAGACTGGTGATATCTTCAAGACAAGTCAAGATAGTAAAATATATCGCGCTGATCTTTACGTGGTATATGCCCGTTGTGAATATCTTTGTGCTGAGGACTATCTCAAAATCGGCAAAAAAAGAATTCCGCTTTGAACAGGCAAAGCAGGAACTAGATGATATGCGCAAAGAAAATGAAGTCTGCAAAACGAAGTACCCCATTCTTATGGTACATGGCATATTTTTCCGCGACTGGCAGATGTTCAATTACTGGGGCAGAGTTCCCAAAGAACTTGTGCGAAATGGTGCTGAGATATACTATGGTGGTCAGCAGTCTGCGAACCTTATATCAGTCAGCGCAGGAGAACTTCGCGATAAGATCGAGGAAGTAATAAAGGAAACAGGTGCTGAAAAGCTGAACATCATTGCTCATTCAAAGGGCGGACTTGATTCGAGATATGCCATATCAAAGCTGGGCATGGACAAGTATGTTGCAAGTCTCGTGACGATAAATACGCCGCATTACGGATGTAATTTTGTTGATGATATACTGGCTAAAGTGTCGGACGGTCTGCTGAAATTTGTTGCAAACAGGTACAACAAGCTGTTCACTGTTCTCGGGGATACTGCGCCCGATTTTGAAAAAGGTCTGCGGGAGCTTACACATTCTAACTGTGCTAAGCTTGATGACGAATTACCTGATCGTCCTGGAGTGTATTATCGCTCGGTAATGTCCGTGATGAAAAATGATTTTTCGGCGGGATTTCCCCTTAATCTCGGATATATGCTAAACCGCAAGGACGGCACGGGAAATGATGGTCTTGTTGTAAAAGAATCCGCTCTCCGCGGAGAAAATACGCTCATGATAAATCATAACGGCAACAGAGGTCTTTCACACGGTGATATGATCGACCTCTTCCGTGAAAACATAGACGGCTTTGACGTTCGCGAATTTTATGTGGATATAGTCAAAGACCTGAAAGAAAGAGGATTGTAATATGAACCCAATGGCAGTAGTCAAGCTGAAACCTTTGCTTGAAAAATTCAGAGAAAACCACCCGAGAATACCTCAGTTTATGCAGACAGCTGCAAGCGGCATGGAAGAGGGCGGCGCTCTTGACCTTAAAGTTACCAATGCAGCAGGTCAGAAGATCGAGGCAAGCATCAAGCTAAATGCCGATGATATCGAACTTCTGAATGCTCTGCGCGAACTTCTTGCACAGGCGGGAGGACAGTTCTGACAAGATAATTGAACGACCCGAGGAAGTTGTTTTTCCTCGGGTCGTTTGTGTTTTATTTAAGTTCTATAACGGTAACACCGTCTTCGCCCTCGCCGTAAACTCCGGGACGATAGGATTTAACAGATGGATGTCTGCGCAGATGATTTCTAACCGCACTTTTCAGTACTCCCGTACCGATGCCATGTATGACTGTCACCATACTGATTCCCGACATTACACAGTTATCTATAAAGCTGTCCATCTCGTGGATGCCCTCATCACTTGCGTAACCCCTGATATCAAGTTCAGTCGAGAAACGTCTTGTCATGCGGCTTTCAACGCCCTTGGTGGATACTCCGCGCTTTTTCTTTGTCTGTTGTTTCTGAGGAGTTTTGGCAGGCTGCTGTTTTTCCACAAGACGAAGTTTTTTTACATCGATCTTTGTCTTCATGATACCTGCCTGAACAAAGCACATTCCCTTGTCATCGGGAGGAGTCACAACTATTCCGTTGCGCTTTGTATCGGTTATTAGCACTGTATCACCCTTTTTGAGAGGTCTCGGCAGTACATAATCATCATCGGACTGTTCTGAAACAGGATTTGCCTCAAGATAAAGCTTGTTCATTGTAGAACGCTGCTTCTGTCTTGCATCGATAGCTTTCTGAGTAAAGCCGTTCTTTTCCTTCTCCTTGCGAAGCTTGTCGAGTTCATCTACCAGCGCCTGAGATTCACGCTGAACACAATTAACTATGTCACTCGCCTGACGTCTTGCTTTTTCAAGCTCGAATTCCTTGTCTTCCATGAACTTCTTCTTCTGTTCACTGAGTTCATTTCGCAGTTCTTCAACTTCTTTGCGATATTTCTCAGCAAGAAGATTATTTTCTTCAAGACTTATCCTGGCTTTTTCAAGATCGTCGATTATATGTTCAAAACGCCTGTTTTCCTCGGATATCAGTGACTTTGCATAGCTGATTATCTCATCGTCAATGCCAAGATTTTTCGATATCGCAAAAGCATTCGACTTACCGGGTGAACCTATCACCAGCTTGTATGTGGGTCGCATGGTCTCAACATCGAACTCACAGGACGCATTTTCAACACCATCGGTATCGAGAGCGTACATCTTGATCTCCTGGTAGTGGGTAGTTGTGACTACCGTTGCGCCTACCTGTCTGAGCCTTTCGATTATCGAAACTGCCAGCGCTGCACCCTCAACAGGGTCGGTACCCGATCCAAGCTCGTCTATCAGCACAAGGCTTTCGTGGTCAGCTTTGTCGATTATATCCTTGACCTTACCCATATGCGATGAGAAAGTAGAAAGGCTTTCCTGAATGGACTGTCTGTCGCCGATATCAGCAAGTATATTCTTATAAACCGATATCTTACAGCCATCTGATGCAGGTATCATCAGACCGCACATGGTCATAAGCGTCAGCAGACCAACGGTTTTCAGGGTGACTGTCTTACCGCCTGTGTTCGGACCTGTGATGACAAGCACATTATAATCAGTACCCGAACGGAAATTAATCGGCACAACTTTGTTTTCGTCAATAAGAGGGTGCCTAGCCTTATTCAGAACGATTATACCGTCATCGGATATTTCGGGATCAACTGCTCTCATTTTAGCGCCGAGATTTGCCTTAGCAAAATACAGATCAAGCTTCACTGCCGCATCGTAGTTAGATTCTATCTGCGGCTGCATCATGGCGCATTCCTTGGAAAATTCAGTAAGTATGCGGTGAATCTCGTCCTGCTCCTTGCCTTGCAGAATCCTGACTTCGTTGTTTGCTTCGACTACGGATATAGGCTCGATGAAAAGCGTCGAGCCTGTTGCGGAAGTACCGTGTACCAGACCGCCCACGTTTCCCTTGAATTCTGTCTTAACAGGAACAACAAATCTGCCGTCACGCATAGTAACAATTGATTCCTGCAAGTACTTCTGGGTTGAAGGCGATTTTATCATTTTATCAAGAGTTTCACGTATCTTCAGACCAGCCTTAGCTATCTTGTTTCTGATAGACCTGAGCTCAGGGCTGGCATCATCGGAAAGATTCTCGCTGTCAAGTATGGCAGTTTCCAATCTCTGCCACAGTGACTTATTCGGAAAAAGCTGTTCAAACAGATAGGAAAGGGGAGTGTCCTTGTCCTCGTTCTGATCGAACCATTTGCAAAGCTCATTGGTCTGACCGAGAACTTTTTTTATCTCCAGCAGTTCGCCGAGAGAAAGTGTACCGCCTGCCTTTGCTCTATTCAGGCTTGCGGATACGTTGTTTATACTGTAGAAAGCAGGTGTACCGTTCTTGATGGACATATTCAGCGCACTTGCTGTTTTAGCCATCTCGGTACGCACCGTGTACAAGTCGTCCGATGGCTTTACCGCCAGCGCCGCCTGTTTACTGTCCTTGCTTGAACAAAGCTCTGAAAGCATTTCCAGAACCTTATCAAGTTCAAGGATCTCATGATTTATATTTTCAAGTCCCATTTATGTAAATAACCTCATTTCAACATCTTGTAAAATTCCAGCGCACCGAACTTTTTCCTGAAATGATAACCCACGTATCTCTCTGTGAATTCGGTGAGCTTTTTCAGATATCGGTCGCTTATATTAAAGTAAAATAGTTTTTCATACTCCGTCAGCGCGATATAACGTACGATATAAAGAAGCTGTTTATCAAGTATCTGAGTGTGTATGCTTTCGGGATTAGGACAGCAGCTGCTGCATTCAAGTCTGTCTTCCAGAAAGTTAAAGTGCATCTTATCGTCTTCGTATTTAAAGCAAAAAGCACAGCCCACAAGTTTCGGGCGCATACCTATCTCGCAAAGCAGCCTGAATTCAAAAACGCATTTAAGCAGATCCGGCTCCATCTTGCCTTCGTCAAGAAAATACAGCGTGTTCAGCGCAAGCCGCATTACTTCCTTACATTCCTGCCCCTCGGTTCCCGAATAAATCAGCAACTCCGAAAAATACGAAGCAAGCGCAACTTTAGCCGCGTCAAGTCTTATATTATAAAACAGCTTGACAGGCTCGCTGCTGTTCAAATAGCGGCTGACCTGTCCATTGGCATTTTTCTTTTCTTCAAAGCAAAGCTCGGAATAGCTGAAAGCTTGTGTTGCGGAAACAGTCTTGCTGCTTTTTCTTCCGCCCCTGACGTAGATATAGATGACTCCCATTTCGGCAGTCAGCACGCATATCGACTTGCTGTATTCACCGCTGTCATTCTCTTTCAGTATAAGTCCTTTCAGGGTCGTCATTCACATCAGTCCTTTCAGCTCTCGCATAAGCGAGATAATCCTCAATACTGCCGCTTTTCAGAAATTTCTCCCATAGCACCAAACCACTCACCGTCCTTTAAAGATAGCTTGCCCTTAATGCGGCGGAATATGAGCGGTATATTTTTCCTATCAGGAAAGTCCGAAATTCTTTATCATGCCCTCGCGATTGCGCCAGCCTTCCTTGACCTTTACCCAGCACTGCAGGTTAACCTTTATCTGGAAAAACTCCTCCAGATCAGCTCTTGCGTCCTGACCTATCTTTCTAAGCATCGAACCGCCCTTGCCGATTATGATGCCCTTGTGGGATTCTCTCTCACAGAAGATGGTCGCTGTGATATCAAGTATAGCTTCACCGCTCCTGTCTTCGCGTTCTCCCAGCTGTTCGATGGTAACTGCTACACCGTGAGGAACTTCGTCATTAAGATTTCTGAGCGCCTTTTCACGAATTATCTCAGCCATGATAACTTTCTCAGGCTGATCTGTGAACTTGTCGTCAGGGAAGAAGTGTGGACCCTCAGCTGCATTTTTATCCAAGATATCCATGATAATATCAAGACCGTCATTCTGAACAACACTTATAGGAACAACTTCAACAAAATCATAAAGTGCGGAATACTCTGCAAGCTTAGTAATAACATCTTCTTTATTATCAAGAAGGTCGATCTTGTTAAGTGCAAGTATAACTTTACTCTTACCGCCCTTGAAACTTTCTATCAGGCTTTTCTCGTTATCGGATATCTTCTTGGTGCAGTCGCACATGAGGATTATCATATCAACGCCCGTTATAGTTTCGTTGACAGTATTCACCATATGTTCGCTCAGTTTGTTTTTAGCCTTATGCATACCGGGGGTATCCATAAACACGAACTGAGTTTCGCCCTTTGTGAGTACACCCGTTATCTTTGTTCTTGTGGTCTGCGGTTTGTCGCTGACAGCCGCAATTTTCTCACCAACGAGAGCATTCAGCAGGGAAGATTTGCCTGCGTTTGCTCTGCCTGCTATCGTAACAAAAATATTCTTCGTCATTTTATTTACCCTTTACTTTCTTGGTCATTATATCCCAACACAGAAAATCACCGTTATCAGTCATAACGGTCTTGAATTCTTTTTCTGTGTATCCTCTTTTAAGATATATCTTTTTAGCCGCAAGTGATGCATCAAGTATTATCTCGGAATAACTTCGGCTTATGAGTTCTTCGGCATAGTCAAGAAGAGCTTTGCCGAACCCTTTGCCCTGAAATTCGGGCAGTACAAACAGCCTTCCAATATCATTCTCGTTTATCGAAACTGTACCAACTTTATTTCCTTCATCGTCAATACACAGAAATGTCCTGTGATTTCTGATATCCTCAGCTATATTTTCATCACTGTGGTATTTAAGAAAGAAATCCACCGCTCCGGACGGATAATACCTCGGATAAATCGCATTTATCGTGCTATGGGTAATATCCTTAACAATACTGATGTCAGCGGATGATGCTTCGATTATCTTCATCAGTGTCCCTCTGCATTATTTTCTTCTATCAGCTCTTTTGCACGCATCAAAACAGGCAGTTCTCTTGCAGCTATAAGACGACCTATTTTAGTGCAGCTTCTGTTTTTGTATTCACAGACAGCTTCATCGAAACTAAGCTTCAAAGCCGAAAGATGAAAATCTTTTATCTCCTGATCAGTAAGATGATTTGCTCCGAAGCTTTTTGCTTTGCACAGAAAATAATTGTTTATGTTATGCCTGTGTATAAGATTGTAGTAGTCGCTGACAACACCAATCTTGCAGATTATATCGACTTCCACACCAAGTTCCTCACGAAGTTCTCGGCGTAGCGCAGATTCGAGAGATTCATTCTCTTCAACACCGCCGCCCGAAGTTTCGATAAGCACCGCCTTGCCGAAATCATCATCTCTTTCTGCTCTGACAAAATAGAAATAACCGTCATCGTCAAAAACTATGGCTCTTGCTATGAGCCTGTCATGGTCGGTGTACTCAAAATTCCATTCGGTGTCATTCAGTTCAATCATCAGTTCATTATTATCAGACATTATTTCTTCTCCCGAAAACAGACAAATACCCACCAGAACCACAAAACAAAATACAAAACTCCGGCTGCGATAAGTGCAGGGGAGTCTGCAAAACAGCCTAAGATGTAAATTATCCTTCTGCCGAAGACAAGAGCCGTAACTCCTATTGCTGCAAAGCAGAATATCAGGACTGCTCCTGCGGCACAGTCCTTTGCCGCTTTAGCCATCTCCGAACGTTCACCTTTACTTGCTAAGTCAACGGCGTTTTCTATGGCGGTGTTGACACATTCAAGCGCCATAACTCCGCCGACAGTAAGCAGTAAAGCCAGAGCTTCACCTATGCTGACACTGCATAAAATCGCAACAACAGCAACAGCACCCGCCGCTCCCATATGGAAGCGCATATTTCTCTGAGTTTTTATACAGTATATTATTCCGCTTACCGCGTATGTGAAGCTCTTACAGAACTTCGCAAGCTCAGTCTTTATGTTCATGCTCCTCAACAAAGGTCTCATCTCTGGAAATTCCAAGCTGTGAGAGAATAGCTTCTTCCTTTTCCCTCATTATACGCTCCTGAAGACTGCTTTCTTCGTGGTCATAACCCAACAGATGCAGCATGGAATGTACAGTAAGGAAACCTACTTCACGCTCAAGAGAATGACCGTATACCTGAGCCTGTCTTGTCGCAGTTTCAAGGCTGATTACAATATCGCCGAGAAGACAGGCACCTGTTTCGTAATTAACGTCGTACTCGCCGTCCTCACCAAGAGGGAAGCTCAGCACATCGGTTGGTCTGTCGATATTTCTGTGCTCTTTGTTCAGCTCATGTATCTGCTTGTCATTTATAAAAGATACAGATACCTCGGCATCTTTTCCGAAACCCTCATATTCAAGCACTGCATGACAGCAGCGTCTGACGAGCATTCTTATGCCAACGGGTATCTTAACCTCTGTCTGATTATTGGTGATCATTACCTTGACTTTGTCCATTGTTTTTCCCATTCCTTTTTGAGTATTTTTCGTATGCCAGTATGATATCCTGTACCAGCTTGTGTCTGACTACATCCTTATCGGAGAATCTGTTTATTTTTATATCGTCAACGTCCTTTAAAACGTGCATTGCCTGTATAAGTCCCGACTTTCTGTTATCGGGAAGATCTATCTGCGTGATATCGCCTGTTATTACTATCTTTGAGTTGAATCCCAGTCGCGTCAGGAACATCTTCATCTGTTCGTTGGTGGTGTTCTGCGCTTCATCAAGAATTATGAAAGCGTTGTCAAGCGTTCGTCCTCGCATATATGCCAGAGGTGCGACCTCGATACATCCTCGTTCCTGCTGTCTTGCAAAGGATTCAGGTCCCAGCATCTCAAACAAAGCGTCATAAAGTGGTCTTAAATAAGGATCGACCTTGTTTTGCAGGTCACCGGGCAGAAATCCCAGCTTTTCACCCGCTTCAACCGCAGGTCTTGTAAGGATTATCTTCTCGACCTCATGAGCTTTGAAAGCCTTTACTGCCATCGCTACCGCAAGATAGGTCTTGCCAGTGCCCGCAGGTCCGATGCCGAGAACGATCGTATTCTTGCGAATAAAATCAACATATCGCTTCTGACCCAGAGTTTTAGGCTTTATGACCTTGCCTGTTATCGTTACGCAAATGCCGTCATCGCTGAGATTGTTCAGCTCGTACTGTCTGCCTTCGCGAACCAGTGCAAAAACATAACGTATACTTTGCTCGGTGAGCTTTTCACCGCTGTTTATCATGGTAATCAATCCGTTGATCGCTTCGCAGGCATTGAAAACGCCCTGTTCGTCGCCGGTGACCTTTATATCCTCACCGCGACCCAATACGGCAACACCGTATTCGCGCTGTATCAGATTCACATTTTCATCATAGCTGCCGAACAGACTCAGCATAGTTTCCATGCTGTCAACGGCTATCAGTTTTTCTGCCATTAGGATACACTCCGCTCAATTTTACATTCTGGATTCATTATACCACATTCTTTAATGGAATGCAACAAAAAAAATCAATTTTTTAATTAAATGCAACAAAAAATATCAATAATTTTCACTATCTTGCACATTTTCTTTTTGGACTATTTCCAATTCGGGAACAATATATTTCGGAATGAAAAAATCACTCTCTTTGCAAAGGTCACCGTAGAGTTCATAAGTGACTGTAAGCCTTACTCCGTCCTCTGTGAAATCAGATTCAGCTGTCCTGTTTCGTATCTCGTAATTTGTCAGAAAGTTCTGTTCATATCTGTATGCTGATTTTTCTGCACGAGAAAGTGCTTCGTCCTTGTCAAGTATCTGACTTCTGATGTCAAATTCACGCAGATTTATCTCTGTAAATCCCATCGGCAGCATAAAACCGCATATCTCAGGGAAATGTTTCTCCTCTTTTTCAGTCTCAAAGTAACCCTCCGGAATTTTAGCGCTAAGTGGTATCCGCGCACTGAAAATCTCAAGATAGGACAGCTTTTTCTTTTTACCTGTCAACACTTTTTCCTCGGTATCAAATGGCTGTTCAAACACCATCGTCCTGATGAAGGTACCGCGGATCTTGCCGATACTTCTTACATATCGAGTTTTTGAGGTTACTACCTCGCCTTTTTCTGACCATTCGGATTCCTCTGAAACTATCTTTCCGCTTACAACGATATCACCTTTTGTAACGCCACTGCCAAGGCATTTCATCAACTGACCATCGATAAGTTCTATCTCTTCTATAACTCCGTCCTCACAAGCCACCAGATGACACGGCATACCAACAGTCACACCTCTGTCAGGTTCGATAGTCTCGATTATATCCACTGCTATTCCCGAACCTGTTCGACTGATACCCGCCCAAGCAACTTCATCTATCTGTCTTTTTAGCGAACGTTCTTCGAGTACCAAGTCTATATCGGGGAGATATGCACCAGCTTTAACACCATCGCTATTCAGAACATCGATCACTTTTCCGTAGACAACATCGTTATCTGTATCAACTGTAATCGTCAGTATAACGTTGGAATAATAAGCCATCAGTAACACGGATAAAACCGCACCAATAATAAGTCCCGGACGTTTGAAAATACTTCGGTAAAATTTCAGCATACCATGATAAGCTATTCTTTTCGGTTCAAATCCCTCTTTTCTGCAAATCTTTTCAAACTGAAAACTGTGTTCAAATGATATCGTCAGCGTAAGACAATCATCAGTCTCGTGAAGCGTAGAGTAAATAAGTTTTTCTTTTGTAAAAGCGGAAAGAAGTCTTGAAAAGTTTTCACCATAAATATTGTATTCAATACTTCCCAATGTCATTTCTATCCCTCCTGTTTCCACGTGAAACAAGCTTCACCTGTTCTATCGTTCCGCGTACTTCCACACTGTTTTCCGCATATGAACTAAGCATCAATCCGCTGCCCCAAAGTTCTATCTCAAAACTGCCTGTAAGCAGCCTTACGCATACCTCTGTACATTCGTATATCTGCCGACAGTTTTCCACCAGCGCCGATGTGTTGTCGTTTATGCTTATGTAGGACTGTAAATACATTAGTTCCCGTGTTTTTCCGAAAAAGCTTATCCCAGGTATTTTTGCCATTGTAATTCCTCCCTCCCTCACAAATATTATATTACGCTTGTCTGTGGCATATACTTGTCTTGGAGGTAATACCAATGAAACAAAAAAACATACCAAAATCGAAAGACATTTTATTATGCATATCACTGACACTCATTTCTGTTGGAATGGCTGTATATCCTGCGGAAGTTTCATCTACTGTAAAAGAATCTGTCATGCGTTGTCTGAATATTCTGATACCATCACTTTTCGCATTCATGGTATCCGCTTCGATGCTTGTAAACAGCGGTTGTATACGAAAGCTTACCAAACTATACCAACCGATACCAAAGTATATTTTTCGTATGCCTGAAAGCATTTTCACAGTATTTTTGATAAGTACATTCGCAGGATATCCCGTTGGTATAAAAACACTTTCAGATATGCTGGACAGGGGAGATATCGATACCACCACCGCAGAAAAAGCTGCCTGTTTCTGCTACTGCGGAGGTCCTGCATTTTACAGCGGTGCGATAGGACTTACTGTATTCGGAAGTACAAAAGCTGGGTTGCTGATATTTTTATCTGTTATGTTGTCAAATCTTGTTATTACTTTTAAAACGTGCAGGTTTTCTGAACTCAAAGAATCAAAGCAAGTCAGAATACATAAGAAAGACAATATCCTTATCGATGGAATAACCTCAGCAGGGAAGTCAATAAGTATTATCTGCATGACGGTTATATTCTTTTCTGCTGTAATGGCTGTGCTGAAAGCAAGCGGAGTATTTGGTTTTATACAGCGGCTTTTTGGACTTTCCGACAATGATGCCATACTGCTTTCATCTCTTTTTGAGATAACCTCACTATCCGAACTTAACGGTTCACCTTACCGACTTTTACCGCTAATATGCGCTTGTTGTTCCTTTGGTGGAATTTGTATAATCATGCAGCTTTTCGCACTCAAATCGGATAAAATGTCACTGTTCAGATTTTTAAAACTAAGACCTTTTGCCGCATTGCTATCTGCCTTGTTCTGTAAAATATTACAGCCAAATCTGATAGACGAAGCTTTAACTGCTGTTTCATATAATCACAGTCTGGTCAAAGTAAACAATTTTAGTGCATCCATATGTCTAATATTAATGATTTTTCTACTGAATTACAAAAAAGGTCTGGTATTTTCAGATTGAGTGTGCTATAATGTATATAAATCAGAACTGAGTATATAATATATCTTTTTTGCAAAAGGAGTTGCATATATAATGGCAAAGAAAAGTTTTTTCGGTAATAAAATAACACCGTCATGTTCATACTGTAAGTTCGGCAACAAATCCAAGGAAGGCAACAAGGTTCTGTGCGAAAAGCAGGGTCTTGTAGATGCCGATTTTGCCTGTAAGAAGTGGGATTACGACCCGATAAAGCGTGTTCCGAAGAAGCAGCTGAATATTCCTAATCAGGAAGACGATATAATCTGATATCTAAGGCGGGAGAACATCCCGCCTTTTTGTATTATGTGCGTTTTTTTGCCAATACTTATACCGAAATAATAATTTCGGGGTGAAGAGATGAAAACAATTTTGAAACTTCTCACAGTTGGGATATTCGGCGCACTCTGCTACGGCTGTATCGAGATAATAAGAAGGGGATATTCGCATATATCCATGGGGCTTCTTGGTGCCGTTTCTATGATAGTGATACATGAACTGAACGGAGAGCGCCGCGCAAGCCGTCTGAATTTTTTCGGCACGCTTTTCATATCTATGCTGTTTATCACCTCGGGTGAACTGCTTGCTGGTGAGATTCTAAACCGACGCCTTGGCATGAAGATATGGAATTATCACGGTATGCCTTTTAACTTTGATGGGCAGATATGTCTGCGTTATTCTATCGCTTGGTTCGTTCTCTCGTTTTTTGGAATAGCATCAGATGAATTTATAAGGCGGTTCATATTTTATGAACACTCTCAGAAACGACATCATTCACATTCAATAACAACAATAAAATAATGTTCTATCACACCTCTCTGCGACATATTATTTAGCAAAAGGGGTGTGAACAATGTTTAGAACCGATAAGGAAAGGGCTGTGCAGTTCGGTGAATTCATGGTCAGCCGAAAAGCAACTGTCAGAGCCACCGCGGCTGAATTCGGAGTATCAAAATCCACGGTACACAAAGATCTCACCGAAGAACTGCCGAAGCTGTCCGCCTCTCTTTACAGCGAGGTGCGTAAAATACTTGAGGAAAATAAAGAGCAGCGTCATATCCGCGGCGGTCTTGCAACTAAACACAAATATGAGATCGCACAGAAATAAATTTCCGCTGATAGGAACATACATAAACTTATGCCGTTCGACCAAAATGGAGAGCGGCATATTGCTGTTGACAAATACGGTGCTATCCGCTATAATATAATAATTGAATTATGGTCATTTTTGTGAGGTGTACATATGACTATCCTTTACGGTTTTATGATACTTGCCCTGCTGTTCGCATCGGGCAGTATGTTCGGGTGGATGCTCGAAGTCTTTTATCGAAGGTTCAAGCCGACAAACAAAGAACGAGTCTGGATAAATCCCGGTTTTCTCAACGGACCTTGCCTTCCGCTTTATGGATTCGGACTTACAGCGCTTTATCTTATGGCGATGCTTGAAAGGTTCATACCGATAGATGATGATGCATTAAGAAAAGGCGTACTTTTTGCAGTGATGGCTGCTGCAATGACTATCATCGAACTTATCGCAGGAGAGCTTTTCATTATAAGGCGGCATCTGAAACTCTGGGATTATTCGGAGCTGAGATTCAATTATAAAGGAATAATCTGCCCGAGATTTTCGTTCTACTGGGCACTGCTGGGAGCAGGTTATTATTTTTTCATACACCCCAGAATTATATCTGGACTTGAATGGTTCTCGCACAATCTGCTGTTCTCATTCGTGATAGGTTTCTTCTACGGTATACTTACTATCGATCTTGTAAGATCATTCAGCCTTACAGCAAAAATCAAAGCATTTGCTTACGAGAACCGCATGGTTATACGCTATGATGAATTAAAAAAACATATCCGTGCCGAAGCTGAAAAGCAACGTGAAAAATACCGTTTTCTCAACGCTATGCACACAGAACGTGACCTTATCGATATACTTCGCGACTATATGGAAAAGCAGCTCGAACAAGCTAAGAGCGGCAGACTAAACGATATGATATCTTTTATTAAAAAAGATCACTGAATTTCATATATCAACAAAACTTCCAAACATCAACACGCATTTCGCAGATGTTTGGAAGTTTTTTTCAAAAACTATTGATTTTTTATAAAAAATATTGTATAATATAAAAGATAATACTATTATATGTTAAAAGGGAGGTCGTTTTTTATGAACAGACCCACTGAGATCGCTCTTATTGCTGCGGGAATTGATGAAGAATATCAGCGCGGTGTGATCGATGGAGTTATCGATTATGCTAAAAAGAAAGATATCAACATCTCATGTTTTTCCTGTTTCTGCGGAGTCGTTTCCGACCGCGGTTTCGATATAGGCGAAAACAATATCTACAACCTGATAAACTATAAAATGTTCGATGGCGTTATCCTTATGATAAATACTATCCCTGATGTTGAGGTCAAGCAGAAGCTCGTTTCGGTGATAAAGTCTTCAATGCTGCCTGTTGTGGTATTTGACTGTGATGAATATCCGCAGTTCATGAATGTTACCATCAACAACAAAAAAGCAATGTCGGAGCTTGTCAGCCATATCATTGAAGTTCACGGTGCGAATGATATCGCTTACCTTTCGGGAGCTCAAAGCAATCCCGAAGCAGTGAAAAGGTATGAAGCTTTCTGCGAAGTAATGACCGCAGCAGGGAAGACAATCGACCCTGACAGAATAATGTTCGGTGAGTTCCGTCCAAGCGATGGTAAGGTCATGGCTGAAAAACTTTTAAAGAGTGGCAGAAAACTTCCTGATGCTTTGATTTGCGCAAACGATGCTACTGCACTTTCAGCTATAAAGGAATTTGAGGACAGAGGATTTACAGTCCCGAAAGACATCATAGTAACGGGATTTGATAATATCTACAACGCCCGCCATCACTATCCTGCATTGACGACCGTTGAAAGACCTCTTGCTGAGGCAGGATATTCAGCCTGCGAGATTCTTTTGAATGCAATTGAAGGCAAGTCATGGGAAAGAGTAAGAAACCTCGATGCAAAGCTTGTTCTGTCAGAAAGCTGCGGCTGCGTATCTACCGAGCTTTCTGATATCAACGCCTACCGCAGATATACATATAATATTCTCGACTACAACAGATCGAAAGTTCGTCTGCTAAATAGTATAATATCAGAAACTGCTGAAACAGATACTCCCGAGGAGTGCATGAGAGTTATCGGAAATAAAGTTTCCGAACTTGACTGCGACCGTTTCTGTGTATGTCTTTGTGATGACTGGATAAGCTCATATAATGTTAAGATCGAGGATTCGCTCATACACGGCTACACACCTAAAATGTCTGCGCCGCTGATATGGAACAAGGGCGAGATATCTGAGGTCAAGTGTTTCAGTAGTTCAAACATCGCTCCAAGAAATTTTGAGACAGGTGGAAACATCAGCTATTATCTGCCACTGCATTTCAGAGAAAGATGTTTAGGCTATGCGATAATAACAAACAGCGAATTCCCCACAAGAAGTCTGGTATGTCATTCACTGATAATGAGCATCAGCCAGAGTCTTGAAGATATACGCAAGCTGTTAAATCTCAACAGCGTTATTGAAGAACTTGATAAGCTTTATGTCATCGACCCGCTCTGCAATATCTACAACAGAAACGGATTTGTTCGCGCTGCTGATTCGGTATTCAACGAATGCAGAATGCTCGGTCAGAAACTGCTCATAAGCTTTGTTGATATGGACGGGCTCAAATATATCAACGATAACTTCGGTCACAGCGAGGGTGATTTCGCCCTGAAATCTCTTGCTACTATCATCAGCGAAAGCTGCGATGAAGGAATGATTTGTGCAAGATTCGGCGGCGACGAGTTTATTGTTATCGGTCTTAATGCCGAGGAAGAAGACATCGAAAAGGTTGAAAGCGCCATAAAGAGCCGTGTTGAACAAACCAACAAAATTATCGAAAAGCCTTATAAAGTTGAATGCAGCATCGGCACTCTTGTTACCAGAGTTGCTGACGATATGACCCTTTTCAAGCTGATAACCAAGGCAGATGAAGTAATGTACCAAGAAAAAAAGCGCAAGAACTACTCGCGCTACCTCAGAAGATATTGATACAAAAATCCCGAAAAGCAGCCAGCTTTTCGGGATTTACTGCTCATCAGGTTTTATGGAATCCTACAATCTTAACGACCGCCAGTGGCTTTCCAACGCTGTCGTTAACTCTTACTATGTAAGTGCACACCGATCTGCCATCTTTCACAAGTTCGGTCTCAGCGTATATCTTATCGGTAGAAGGTACTCCGATGAAGGATATGTCCGAGTTCAGCGAAACTGTACCCGATTCCTGCCAGTTAGATGCAACCGCAAATGCAAAATCTGCAATAGTAAAATAAACTCCGCCCATTACACCACCGACAGCATTTCTGTGACGTTCTGTCAGTATAAGGCTTATCTTTGCATATTTGTCGCCGACTTCCTCGATATAAGCGCCTGTATCATAGGCGTAAAGGTCGTGGCTGAAAAATTCTCTTATCTCTTCGATGGTTTTCATTCTTTGCTCCATTTTTCTATCAAAAAGCTTGCTATATATTCAAGTTTGCCTGCATCAAGATTCGGGTTCTCGGTGCTGAAACGTGTTTCAATTCCGTTAGCTTCGGCACAAAGCCCAAAATGGCACAGCGCAATTCCCATGTCTATCTTCTGCATATCCCAGCCTGTACTGTCGATATATCCTATATCATGTTTCAGGTAGAAATGTGCACCTTTTTCGTTGACTATCACACGCCATGGTTGTCTGTTGACTGCTGAGGGTGCAAGTCTAACAGCTTCAAGTATTTCGGATAGTTCGGGATACCTTGCTTCACTCAACGGCGTATCGATACTGCCGTCGAAGAACAGTTCCTCGAACTTTTTGCGGCTGTCCGCCCTGATACCTTTTCTCATCATTATCTCTCTCAGGGAACGTTTTTCCGCAGGTTTGCCAATGGGGCTGACGCAGGGCATGACCTCGTTTGAATCGAGTTCCATAGCGTCCTCAAAAGCCTTTCTGTCCATAGTTCCGCCGATCCAGGTTGTACCAAGCCCAAGGGACTGTAAATAAAGAATCAGCTCTTCAAAGAAATATCCAAAAGCTTCTTCTGCGTGTTCAGCACGGTCTATTTTGCCTGCTATAAAAGTCTCCGAGCCCACTATAACAGGGCTTGAAAGTCCATGTATACCTTTGTCAAGTATGCGCACATCAACATCCTGACCATAGGGAGTTTTAATACTGCGAGCATAGGTAAGTATATTATCACGTACAAGGGGAGTTATCTCATCGCTGTCAAATGTCCTGACGCTTTTGCGTTCACTTATAAGCCCGAAAACATTATTCATCTGTCATTCTCCTCATCTGCAAACTTGCTGAACCAACTCTTAATGATCAGCCCCGAATTTTTCAGGTCGTCATCTGTCCAGCCTGAAAGCTTTGTGCAGTCCTTTGCGAAAACTCCGCAGGTATCACCGCTGTTCGATAAGCACCAGCATATGCAGCTGAGATCAAGTCTGTCTATTACTTCGCGCCAAGCTTCTGATTCATCATGGTCAATATCACCCTTACCGCTTGCTTCACACAGGTTGAATTCGTTTATGAAAACAGGAAGTCCTGCTTCAACACAACGTTCAAGACGGCTGCGAAGAGTACCCTTATGTGTTGCCGCATAGAAGTGCAGTGAGTACATGACATTATCCCATTTGAAAGGTTTATCCAGTGCGCAGTGGATATCCTGCGACCAGTTAGGCGTACCCGTGATCACCAGAGCATCAGGGGAGTTCTGTCTTATAAGGGGGATTATCCTGTCGGCATACTCAGTTACCTTTTCCCATGTGCCGCTGTTGTTGGGTTCGTTGCATATCTCATATATGACATTGTTCTTTTCAGCGAAACGTTTTGACATATCACCGAAGAATTCTTCAGCCTGATCGATATACTTCATGGGATCCTGATCACTGAGAACGTGCCAGTCAACAATTACATACATATCCAGCTTTTCGGCGATGTTGACGCCTTTCTCCACCAGTTCCTTAAGGTGCTGCTTGTTGCCGTCTTTGCAGTATCCGCGGAATTCGTCGGTATACATTGTTATCCTAACGCAGTTAGTGTGCCAATCATTTTTCAGCGCCGCAAAAGATTCTTCGCATACATATTCGGGGTACCAGGCGATACCGTGAGTAGATAATCCGAAAAGCCTGATGGGCTTCTCGCCATCTGTCAGTTTGCCGTTTATTACTTTAAGTTTATTTAACATAGTATCAGCTCCTTAGAGTGCTTCATGCTATATTTGTGTACAAATTTCAAAGTTAATTATACACAATTAATGTAGACTTTTTGCTCCAATATTATTAATTTAGTATTACTTTTGAAGATTTCTCCAAATTCTAATTAGTCAACACTAACCAAAATCACACAACCTGTATATGAAAATTCTGATAATTTAATGCTTGAATCATTGTTCATATGATGATATAATAGAATAAAAAGGAGGCATATACTATGAGTGAACAGGAGAGAAAGTTTCTTGAAGTTAAGGCTCTTAAAAAGAGCTTCGGAAATGGCGAAACAAAGCAGGACGTACTGAAAGGGCTGGATTTCACAGTTGCAAAAGGGGAGTTCTGCGTGCTTCTTGGACCTTCCGGTTCAGGCAAATCCACACTGCTGAATATCCTCGGCGGTATCGATAATGCTGACAGCGGAGAAATATTCATCGACGGTGACAGACTTGCCGATATGGACGAAAAGGGACTTACAAGATACAGAAGAAAGCATCTGGGCTACGTATTTCAGATGTACAACCTGATACCAAACCTGAACGTAAAGGAGAATATCGAAACAGGTGCGTATCTCTCGGATAAGCCCCTTGATATCGATGAACTTCTGAAAATTCTGGGACTGTATGAACACCGCCACAAGCTCCCGAATCAGCTTTCGGGCGGTCAGCAGCAGAGGGTCTCCATTGGTCGTGCAATAGTCAAAAATCCCGATATTCTACTTTGTGATGAACCTACAGGTGCGCTGGATTACAACACCTCAAAGGAGATACTCCAGCTGATAGAGGAAGTTAACCGCAAGTACGGCAATACTATAATAATGGTAACTCACAACGAAGCTATCAAGCTGATGGCTGACCATGTTATAAAACTGCGTGACGGTATGATAAGGCGAGATATCGTCAATACCGAAAAGATCACTGCCGCTGAACTTGAATGGTAAGGGGTGATCCTATGGATAACAACAAAATCTTTTTCGGAAAGCGTCCAAAAAATCCACTGATAAAGCGTGTATGGAAAGATATGTGGCGCGACAAAAAGCGCTACCTGATGATATTTATCATGCTTGTGGCGACTATTGGAATGGTATCGGGTATATATGTCGCGAACAACAGTATGCTTGATTCGCTTCATAAAAATGTGGCGGAACTCAAACGTGAGGACGGTCATTTCCGCCTTTCGGGCAAAGCCGACGAAGAGACACTTGAAAACATTGCAACAGGCGAACTTGCTGACGTTCCCGCAGTTTACAGAGAACGCGCTTATGAAAAAGCCGAGGGCGAAGTTCAGAAAGCAGTTGACGAAGCAACAGAAGAAAGTGTTGCGGAAAAGGTAAAAGAAGTAATCCGCGCCGAGGTAGAATCTGCTGTTACCGAACAGCTTTCTCAGGCTGAGAAAAAGGGCGTGAAATATTCCGAAGAAGAGAAGCAGTCAGCCATCGATGAAGCCTATGAGAATGCTTTGACCGAAAGCTATGACAGCGCATACGACGAAGCACTTAAACAAGCAAAAGAGACTGAAGAGTACCAAAACGCTCTAAAAGATGCGCTTGCAGATGCTCAAACCGAGATTGATAAAGAGATAGACGAAAAGTACGCTGAACTATCAGACCGCTATGGGCTTGATGAAAAATTCGACCCTGTACCAGTGACCATTTACGAGCTATTTTACAAGGATACAGAAGAATACCGCGCTGACGGAGATAACATCGGCAAGGTTAGAGTATATCCCATGAGAACGGATATCGATCTTTATGATATTCTCGACGGTCGCTCACCCGAAAATGAGAACGAGATAGTCATAGACCGTATGCACGCCGACAACGCCAAGATCAAAACAGGCGATACACTGAAAATCGGTGGAACGGATTTTGAGGTCGTTGGTTTGGTATCATTTGTGGATTACACCACCCTGTACGAAAGCAATACCGATACCATGTTCGATGCGCTGACATTCGATATCACAATGACAACAGATGAGGGCTTTGAACGCATAAACAGCAACACCCGCGCTAACTATGCGTTCACCTACAGAAATAAACCCTCTGATGAATACGAGGAAAAGCTGTTATCCGACCACTTTATGAAAGCGTTGATAACACAAGTCGCTGTGTCGGAAGATGAAGATCTGAAAATTGAGGACTATGTTCCCGCATATGCAAATAACGCCATGACTTTTGCTGAAAACGATCTGGGGCATGACAAGATAATGAGCAGTGTTCTGCTGTACATACTCACTGCTGTAATGGCATTTATTTTCGCTGTTACGATCAGCACGACACTTGAGCAGGAAGCTTCGGTGATAGGCACTTTGCGAGCTTCGGGATATTCTAAGAACGAACTGTTGTGGTACTACATGAGCGCCCCGATGATAATTGTTCTACTCGCATCACTGGCTGGAAATGTGATCGGCTATACAAGTTTCAAAGATACGATCGTAGATATGTACTACTCCAGTTACAGCCTGCCAAATTACGTTACACTCTGGACACCCGAGGCTTTCATACGCACAACCATAGTACCAATCGTACTGATGCTTGTGATTAACCTCATCGTTATCACAAGAACGCTGAAACTTTCACCCCTGCGTTTTCTTCGTCACGACCTGAAACGCAGCAAGCGCAAGAAAGCAGTACGTCTGCCGAAATGGAAGTTCTTCAGCAGATTCCGCATTCGTATCTTCTTGCAGAACATCCCCAACTACCTTATGCTGTTTGTTGGCATAACCTTTGTTATGCTGCTTCTCTCGATGGCGGTAGGTATGCCCGAAACTCTTAACTGCCTGCAGGATACAATGAGTGATTCACTGTTCGCACAGGAACAGCTTATCCTCAGTTCAACCGAAGATGATGACGGCATTATCATCACCACAAAGGCAGATGGCGCTGAGCGTTTCTCGATTAATTCACTTGAAAGAAAAAGCGATACCTACAACGAAGAAGTTTCAATATACGGCGTTGAAGAAGACAGCCGATATATCAAGCTTAGCAACGACATTTGCAAAGATGATAACGGCGAGATACAGGTATATATCTCACAGGCTTACGCTGAAAAATACAAAGTTGATCCCGGTGATACAATTGTTCTTTCCGAAAAATACGAACACAAGGAATACAGCTGGAAAGTCTATGATATCTACGATTATCCCGGTGGAATTGCCGTGTTCATGACAAACGGACAGTTCAACAAGGCTTTTGACAAGGACGAGGATGATTTCAGCGGATATCTCTGCAATGAAAAGATAACCGATATCGACAGCAAGTATATCGCAAAAGAAATAACCTTGGATGATACGCTGAAAATTGCACGTCAGCTCGACCACTCTCTTGGCGCGTATATGGTTTATTTCAGGTATATATGCGTTATCGTTGCAGCAATTATCCTATATCTGCTGACTAAGATAATCATTGAGAAAAACGAAAGATCTATTTCCATGACGAAGATACTCGGCTATGACACAGGCGAGATAGCTTCGATATATCTAGCGCCGACAGCCGTTGTGGTTCTTATTTCTGAATTCTTAGCGATATTCATCGGATTCGAGCTTATGGCAGTGTTCTGGAAATACATGATGATGAGCATGAGCGGATGGTTCGCTTTCACGATGCCGTTCTCGGGCTTTGTAAAGGAATATGTGCTTGTATTCGTGGCATATGCTTTGATAACTGTTATAGATTTCCTGCGCATAAGAAAAATACCCAAGGTGCTTGCACTCAAAAACGTTGAATAATTTTTTCGACCGTCCGACCTGATAATAACGTCGGGCGGTCAATTTATTTAGGGTTGATTTTTTGACGTTCATATGATATAATCATTAATATGGTATGAACGTATAACAATAAATCCGAAAAGAGTGATCTGAATGCCATCGACAAAAGAATACCTTGAATATGTACTTGAACAACTTTCAGAAACAGAAGAGATATCATATCGTGCAATGATGGGGGAGTACGTTTTATATTGCAGAGGAAAAGTCGTAGGCGGAATATACGATAACAGACTTCTTATAAAGCCGACAGAATCCGCAAAAAATCTCCTGCACGATGCATCTTACGAATTTCCATATGAGGGCGCCAAAGAAATGCTTCTGGCAGATATCATAGATGATAAACAACGGCTGAAAGAATTATTTGAATCAGTAGCTGACGATCTGCCCGCGCCCAAAAGAAAGGCAAAAAAACAATGAGAAACTTTGAACTGAGCGATATTAAAGACCACATCTACCATGACGGCATCATAAGCTATAACGGATATTCGTTGTGGGGCGAATTTCCTGAGGAAGAAACGGAAAGAAGCGGTCTTAGTACCTTTGACTTTTCATTCACGCCAATTTCAAAGACCGATGACGGTGATTATTTTCCAAGATTTGAGGACTATGAAATACTTGACTTTGATATAAATGAGAATGACGGAAGATATGAAGTCACGTTAAACTGCGAAAGCCATGCCAACGGAAAAACAGATTTCAGGCATATACATTTTTCCTGTGAAAACATTTCTGTAAGGCTTTGCACATTCAAAAAATTTTCCTATAATAATATCTATTCAGCTGAAACCTATCCCGAGGGCATGGAATTTTACGACGATAAGTTTTTCATCAGCACGGATAATTATGATATGGGAGACGGCATTAATGTGCAGTATGATGTCTACGGTGAAAAATCCGATCTCAAAAATAAATACACAGGTGCAATGGTGGCTAAATGCACTTACTTCAAAAACGGCGTGCAGATTTTCCAGCATTTTACCGACAGACACCACCTTCACCCTTTCAAGTCTGTCATACATCATTCAAACGGAAATACATATATCCCATACCATACCGACCTTTACGGCATAAGCTTTTTTGAAGTTGAAACAGGCAGACATTACGATTATATCCCTGAGGGAATGGAACACGATGTTTCTTTCTGCGGCGGTGAATCTTTCATAGTTTGCGAAGTTTTCTACGACAGCGAAAGTGATCTTCTTGCCTGTGACGGTTGTTACTGGGCTTGCCCGAATGGCATATTCGTTATGGATCTTTCCGACCCGATGCACTATGATCCGCGAATGATCCAGATGCACGGCGAGATACCGATGGATTATGACGAATACGATGATGTACACTTCGTTCGCTGGGAGAAGGGAAGTCTTATCCTAAAAGGCGAGGACGGCAACGAATACACCGTCACAAAGGCACGTCTCAGTGAGATGTTAGCCGATAAGCGCAGGCGTTTTCCACTTGATGGATACGATAATTAATTATAAAATAATCAAATTTCCCTATTGACGAAAACAACAAACCATGTTATAATTAACTTAGACAGATTGTCTATTTTCTCACATTCATGAAACTATCTATTTATAGAAAATCATAAAAAGGAAGGAATAAATGCTATGAAAAAAGTTCTTTTTGCAGCTTCGGAAGTGGTTCCTTTTATCAAGACAGGCGGTCTGGCAGATGTTGTAGGTTCTCTGCCCAAATGCTTTGATAAACAGTACTTTGACGTTCGCGTTATACTTCCCAAGTATTCCTGCATCGCACAGAAGTGGAAAGACCAGATGGAGTTTATCACAAGCTTCTATATGGATTTTGCAGGTCAGAGCAGATATGTTGGTCTGCTGAAAACAGTTTATGACGGAGTGACATTCTACTTCATTGACAACGAGTATTATTTCAGCGGTGAAAAGCCCTACGGCGACTGGCACTGGGATATAGAGAAATTTATGTATTTTGACAGAGCTGTACTTTCCGCTCTGCCCGTACTTGATTTCAGACCCGATGTTATCCACTGTCACGACTGGCAGACAGGTCTTATACCTGTATATCTCCATGATTCTTTCTGGGGCGGTGAATTCTTCCGCGGCATAAAGACAGTCATGACTATCCACAATCTGAAATTCCAGGGTAATGATAACGCCGCAAGATTCATGGCACTGTCGGGTCTGTCCTCCTATTACATGACCTATGATAAGCTTCTCAAAGATGTTGACGGCAATATGCTCAAGGGCGGACTTGTTTACGCTGATGCTATAACCACCGTTTCTGATTCCTATGCCGAAGAGATCAAAACTCAGTTCTACGGCGAGGGACTTGACGGTCTTATGAGAGCAAGAAAGAATGATCTGCGCGGCATCGTCAACGGTATCGACTATGCAGAATACAATCCCGCAACCGATAAGATGATAACCTGCAACTACGACATCAACAGCGTATTCGAGAAAAAGATCGAAAACAAACGCGCTTTGCAGTCCGAACTTGGTCTTACACGTGATGATAACAAGTTCATGATAGGTATCGTCAGCCGATTGACTGACCAGAAAGGCTTTGACCTTATAGCTTACATGATGGAAAAGCTTTGCCAGCAGGACGTTCAGATCGTTGTTCTTGGCACAGGTGACCAGAAATACGAGGAGATGTTCAGATACTTCGCTTGGAAATATCCTGACAAGGTATCAGCGAATATGTATTACAGCGAAGCTATGAGCCACAAGATATACGCTGCAAGTGATGCTTTCCTGATGCCATCGCTGTTTGAGCCCTGCGGTCTTTCCCAGCTGATGTCCCTGAGATACGGCACACTGCCTATCGTTCGCGAAACAGGTGGTTTGCGTGACACAGTTCAGCCTTACAACCAGTTCGAGAAAACAGGTACAGGATTCAGCTTCACCAATTACAACGCTCACGAGATGTACAACACAGTAATGTTTGCCCACTACATCTACGTTGACAGACGCGATGAGTGGAACGGCATAATCCATCAGGCAATGTCCAAGGATTTCTCATGGCAGGCTTCTGCAAGAAAATATCAGGATATGTACGACTGGCTCATCGGATAATAAAAATCAACGGCACTGCAAAACCAATGCAGTGCCGTTTTATGTTTATCAGTCAGGCTTATATTCAACTCGTTCAACAGTGTAGCCGTCTTTTTCCAGCTGTGAAATTATACCCTCATCACCTGCATAATGGGCTGCACCCACGATAAAGAGCGTGTTTTTATCGCCTTTCAGGAATTCTTCTACCGATTCCGTCATGACCTTGTTTCTGTTCGTGTAGATCTTAGTCTGATATTCCTCGATCGCCGCAGCATACTTATCGTCGGTCTCGATCTCTTCATTTGAAGCATTTTCTATATACTCCAGATCACCTGATGCCCATGCATCGTGAAGCTTTTCAAGCTCATCAAGATCGCCCTCAACAGTCGCGTTTTCACGGGATTCAAACAGCATACTGTAAACATCGTCGGAAAGTTCAGCAAACAGATTAAACTGGAACTCCATGCCCTCGACTTCATATACATCTTTATCATCGTTGTGTGCTTTCATCAGGAAATATTTATCAAGACCCATATCCCCCGAAAGATCACTTTTCGCCAAAGACAGATTCTCCACAACAGTATACACAGCCCATGGTCTCATGTTTGAATATGACGATATATCCAGTGTATAAAGATCCAGATATTTTTCGAGCGCCTCATATGCCTTCTTGGAAATATGATTAGAAAGCTTATCACTTGTGTCATCATAGTACATAGCCGCAAGCATTGCCGACTGGAAAGTTATCGAACCCGATTCGGTTATATCCGCTTCAACAGCGATAATATCGGAGTTGTCATAAGCATCCCTAAGTTCTTTTGGCATGGGATAGTCACTGTCTTTCAGCGCGTGCATAGAACCTGTCAGTGTGACAACGGTACCATTTTCACCTGTAACCGTCCACATTGCGGGAGTGATATCCGATTCACCTGTTGTATCCAGATCGGGCATTTCATCGGGTTCATCTTTTACCGTAGAAAGTGTCACAGTATCTGCTGCCGAAACATCAGCCTTCTTCGACGAACTGTCATCTTTATTACTATTGCCGCAGCTGCCGAACATCACAGCAGTCATAACAACAGCGCAGAGTACTGCAACTTTACGTTTTTTGTTTGTATACATTGTCATCTTTCCTTATATCTAAAATTTTCATAAGCGCATACCCGAATATTATAGTATACAGCTTGTATACTGATTATACAACATCTGAATTCTTTAGTCAACCGTTTTATCTGATAAGAAAATGAAAAAACAGTCCGCACAAAAAATCTGTACGGACTGTGATCTATAAAGATCTATACTTCCTTAAGGTTTTGATCAAAGCTTAGTTTCTACAAAGATATCGTAGATAGACTTAACAGCAGTCTCGAAATCGTTCTCGCTTACGCCGATGATAACATTCAGCTCGCTGGAGCCCTGATCGATCATCTTTACGTTTACGTGAGAGTGTGCAAGTGCGGAGAATATTCTGCCTGCAGTACCTCTGTTAGCCTTCATTGCTCTGCCCACAACTGCGATAAGTGCCAGATCTGTTTCGATCTCGATCATATCGGGGTGGCAGTTTCTGTGAAGACCTGCAAGTATCTCCTGCTCCTTGTCAGCGAATTCTTCCTGAGTAACGATAACAGACATAGTATCGATACCGGAAGGCATATGCTCAAAGCTTACGCCGTTCTTCTCAAATACTTCAAGAACTCTTCTGCCGAAACCGAGTTCTGCATTCATCATATCTTTTTCGATATTGATTACGGTGAAGCCCTTCTTACCTGCGATACCTGTGATGGTGTATGCGGGCTTCTGAGAAGTAGACTCAACTATAAGAGTACCAGGAGCCTCGGGAGCATTGGTGTTCTTGATGTTTATAGCAATACCTGCTTTTCTGACAGGGAAGATAGCATCCTCATGGAATACGCTTGCACCCATGTAAGAAAGCTCTCTCAGCTCCTTATAAGTGATAGTAGTGATAGGAGCGGGATCCTTAACTATTCTGGGGTCTGTTGTCAGGAAACCTGATGTATCAGTCCAGTTCTCATAGAGGTCTGCATTAACAGCAGCAGCTACGATAGAACCTGTGATATCAGAACCGCCTCTGGAGAATGTCTTGATTGTATCGTTGGGCATAGAGCCATAGAAACCTGGAACAACGGCATTATCAAGGCCTTCAAGTCTCTCGGAAAGAACCTTGTTTGTACGCTTTGCATCAAACTGTCCTCTGTCATCAAAGAAAATAACATCAGCAGCATCGATGAAATTGTAACCCAGATAATTAGCCAGAACCATACCGTTCAGGAACTCACCTCTGGAAGCAGCATAGTCTCTGCCTGCCTTACCGATGAAGCAAGCCTTGATAACGTTGAACTCGTTTTCCAGTGACATATCAAGACCCAGTTCGCTGATGATACCGTTGTATCTTTCCTTTATAGCATCGAATTCCTTAGTGAAATCCTTGCCCTTTGCAGCAAGATCATAGCAGCCGTAAAGCATATCTGTTACCTTAGTGTCAGCAGAATTTCTCTTTCCGGGTGCGGAGGGAACTACAAATCTTCTTGAATCCTCTGCGGTGATTATATCCTTAACTTTCTTGAACTGTTCAGCGCTAGCCAGTGAGCTTCCACCGAATTTTACTACCTTAGTCATTACTGTTCAGACCCCTTCTTATACTTAAAATAAAATTATTCATGCAAAATCAGCACCTTAAAAAGTATACCCAATTTGCCCCAAATAGTCAATAGTCAAATATACAAACTTTACCAACGATTATTATGTGCGTTTGTGAAATACGCTTGTTTTTCTCTGACGGACAAGTTATATACACGCAACAGCTAGTTGCTTGAATTGACGGGACTTTTGTGGTATAATGTGCATAAAGGAGGAGATACACCATGGAAACAAAAACTATCATTCACGAACTTCGCACAAAACTCGGTCTTTCGCAGGAAGAACTTGCCGATAAGGTATTTGTTACCCGTCAAGCTGTATCACGCTGGGAAAACGGCGAAACTGTACCGAATACCGAAACACTGAAACTGTTATCGAATCTTTTCGACGTTTCGATAAATACTATCCTCGGTTCGCCCAGAAAGCTTATCTGTCAGTGCTGCGGTATGCCTCTTGATGATACCTCACTCAGCAGGGAAGTGGACGGTTCTTTTAACGAAGAATACTGCAAATGGTGTTACACCGACGGCAAATTTGTGTATTCGTCTATGAGTGAACTGCTGGAATTCCTTGTGGAACATATGTCAAGTGAAGATTTTCCGCCTGAAAAGGCAAGAGAGTATTTTTCACAAGCCCTGCCAAACCTCGCACATTGGAAAAGCTGAACAATCCCGTGGACATCATGTATGTTCACGGGATTATTTTAATCAAAATCGAGAGTTATTGTTTTGCCATGTGCAAGCGTATTTTTCAAGTCGATTATTCTCTGATTGTCCGACCCACGAAAGGCAAGTGAGATGTTTCTCTTTGCAAGAACAAATCTGCCGTCAACAAGTACGTCTATCATTGAAAGCATTTCATCTGTACATTCGCATCGCCACGAACTATCCGAGAGCAGTTCATCTTCAAGCACACAGCCCGTATAGCACCATATGCTTTTCTCAGGAAACTGCTCCCTTACCCTGCGCATAAAGGGTACCAAAGCCCGCTGATTATCAGGTTCCATAGGCTCACCGCCAAGCAAGGTCAGACCATCTATATAGTCGGGAGAAAGCATTTCAAGCAGTTCATTTTCGGTTTCTTCCGTAAATGGTCTGCCGTACTCAAAATCCCATGTCATGGCATTAAAACAGCCCTCACAGTGGTGTCTGCACCCCGAGACGAACAGGCTGACCCTTACACCTATGCCGTCGGCAATATCACAGTTTTTTATCTCACCGTAGTACATTTGCTCACTGTCCTTCCTGTGAAAGTACAAGTCGCATCTCTTCCATTCCAAGTTCGATAAGCCCGGTTGGTACGAATCCTACCGAACGGTACAATCGGTTTGCGACTGCATTGCCTGGGACTACTCCTGT
>NZ_JAILMR010000022.1 GCF_024692365.1 Ruminococcus sp.
CAACAGAAAGTGGTCTGATGAACTGCTGAGCGTTTTCGAGATAGACAAGAACTGGCTGGGCAAGGTATACGAGTCCTGCGAGGTAACAGGCAAGCTGACAAAGGCTATGGCTGACGATCTGGGTCTGTGCGAGGGCACTATTGTTGTCGGCGGCGCAGGCGACAATGCAGGCGCAGCTATCGGTACAGGCGTATGCGAAGACGGCAAGGCTTTCACTACCATCGGTACATCGGGCGTTGTATTTGCACACACTTCAAATATATCCATCGACCCCAAGGGCAGAGTACACACCTGCTGCGCTGCTGTTCCGAACAGCTGGCACGTAATGGGCGTTACTCAGGGCGCAGGTCTTTCACTGAAGTGGTTCAGAGATAACTTCTGCAACGCTGAAAAGGAAACTGCAAAGTACATGGGCGTTGATGAGTATTATCTGATGGACAAGCAGGCTGAAAGCGTACCTGTGGGCGCTAACAGACTTCTGTATCTGCCTTACCTGATGGGCGAGCGTACACCTCACCTTGACCCAAATGCAAGAGGCGTATTCTTCGGACTTTCCGCTATGCACACCAAGAAAGAGATGCTCCGTGCAGTAATGGAGGGCGTATCTTATTCTCTGCGTGACTGCGTTGAAGTATTCCGTGAGATGGATATAAACGTATCTGACATGATGGCTTGCGGCGGCGGCGGAAGCTCACCGCTGTGGCGTTCAATGCTGGCAGACCTCTACAACTGCCCCGTAAAGACAGCTTCTTCCAAGGAAGGCCCCGCACTGGGCGTTGCACTGCTCTCAATGGTTGGCGCAGGCATCTACTCCAGCGTGCCCGAGGCTTGCAAGGCTGTTGTACGTACCGACAAGGTACAGGAGCCCAATGCGGCAACAGTTCCCGAGTACGAGAAGTTCTATCAGCTTTACCGCGAGATCTATCCCGCACTGAAAGCTGAGTTTGCTAAGCTGGCAAAACTTTGATATGAATATCAGACCTCCGATGAATAGTCGGAGGTCTTTTACTATAAGTATAAGTTGACAATACTACGATGATATGCTATATTTGGTGTAACGAAGGAGGGGAGAGCGATGGCAAAGGTGATAGCGCTGTGCGGGCTCATATGTACAGGAAAATCCACTTATGCGGAAAAGCTTCACAAAGAGAGAAAAGCGGCTCTGCTTTCGGTGGACGAGATAACGCTGGCACTGTTTCCCGAGGGTGCGGGAGAGATGCTTGATACATACGTTGAAAGGGCGGAGAAGCTTGTATTCGCAAAAGCGGTGGAGCTTGCAGAAGTCGGTATAGACAGTATATTGGATATCGGCTTATGGACAAGGGCTGAACGTGATGAAGCGCGGGCTTATTTCACAGAAAAAGGTGTGGACTTTGAGATACACTACATCACCGTGCCACGGGAAGAATGGCACAGGCGGATAGCAAAGCGCAATGCCGCTGTAAAGGCAGGGGAGTGTTCCGCTTATTATGTGGATGAGGGGCTGGCGGAGAAATGTCTGGGATTTTTTGAAGAACCACAGGCTGATGAAGATGTATACACCGTAAGCAATGGTTGAATATCGGAGGGAATATGGATATAATTTTTGATATCGGCAAGGTGCTGATAGATTTTGACTTTGAGGAATTCGTTAAGAGATATGTTGACGCTGAAAAAGCCGACCGCGTGACAAAGGCGATGTGGGGCAATCCCGACTGGATAGAACTTGACAGGGGAGTGCTGTCCGTTGAGGAAGTTCTGCAAAAATTCATAGCACAGGCTCCTGATTGCGAGTGGGAGATACGCCGCGTTTTCTCACAGCTTGGCAATATCCCGCAGCTGAAATCTACGACAATACCTATGATAGAGGAATTGAAAAAGCGTGGTCACAGGGTATTTTTTCTGTCGAACTTTTTTGAGTTTTTGCTTCATGCCGCTCCCGAGGCTCTGCGGTTTACGCGGTATACAGACGGCGGAATATTTTCCTGCCATGAAAAACTGGTCAAGCCCGACCCTGCCATATATGAACTTCTTTGCGAAAGATATGGCATATCCAAGGAGAACGCTGTGTTCATCGATGACAGCCCGAAGAACGTCAAAGGGGCTGAAAATGTGGGCATAAGGGCGATACTGTTCACGGGGCAGTCTCCCGATGAACTGTTCGCACAGATAGGTGTGTGACGGCTTTAATGCCCGACAAACTTGAATTTGTGGAGGATGCAATGAAGAATTATACTCAAGTATATGTGAAAAATAGTTTTGAAGCAGCAGAAACATATTGTAAAGCTTTTGGTGCAGAGATTACCCGTGAATTTAAAAACGAGGACAACACTGCATATGAACACTGTGAGTTATCTGTAAATGGAGAAGGTTTTTTGGCACTGGCAGAAGCAAAAAATCCTTGTGATATAAGTATTGTACATAAGTATAAATGGGAAACCATGACCTTTAATGTATTTGAAATGGGAACAGAAGAAGCAGTTCATAATGCATTTCAGGTTTTGAGCGCTGGAGGAGTAGTTCTTGAACCTATTGGCGAACTCCCATGGAGTAAATGTTGTGCTACAATTATTGACAAATATGGAGTGTGTTGGTGGATTTCAATTTAGCAAATTCTGATCTGTAAAGCTATCCCAAAACAGCAGGGACACCCTTGCTGTTTTATTCAACTCTCTCCGTTTTCCTCTGATAGTACATACTGCCATTTTAAATCAGCAATAATCGGTCAGAAGAATGTGAGATATGTCTTGCAAAGAATGCGGGTTAATGATACAATATCCTTAAAATCAGACACATAAGGAGCTGACAATATGTTAAGGATAGCTAATACAGAAAACGGCAAAGTTCGCGGTCTTCCTGCGGCTGACCCTAGAATAACTTCGTTTAAAGGCATACCGTTTGCAGCACCGCCCGTCGGTGAGAACCGATGGAGAGCACCTCAGCCCTGCAAAAACTGGGAGGGTGTACGCGATTGCTTTGAGTTTGCACCTATATCGGTGCAGGATACCCCCGGTATCGGCGATGATATCTACTGCCGCGAGTGGCACGTTGACCCCGAGATACCTATGGGCGAGGACTGCCTTTATCTGAATATATGGACAAATGCCAAGACAGGCGATGAGAAGATGCCTGTTGTTGTATGGTACTTCGGCGGTGCATTTCAGTGGGGCTATACCGCTGAGATGGAGTTTGACGGCGAAAGACTGGCAAGGCGCGGCATAGTCGTTGTTGCGGTAAATTACAGGCTGGGAGCACTGGGCTTCCTGGCACACCCACAGCTTACGGCTGAACAGCCCGATGCGCCCTGCAATTTCGGAAGTCTCGACCAGCAGGCGGGACTCAGATGGGTGCGCAGGAATATCGCCAATTTCGGCGGCGACCCCGATAATATCACAATTGCTGGACAGTCCGCAGGCGGCGGAAGTGTACTTTCGCAGATGTCCTGCAAGGGCAATGCTGGAGATTTCAAAAAGGCTGTTGTAATGAGCGGTATGTTCAACAACCCCTATGTGAGAAACGATTTTTTTATACCCCGTACTCTTGAAGCCGCAGAAAAGCTGGGTGTAAAGCTGTTCGATGAACTGGGTGTCAAGACCCTTGAAGAGGCGAGAAAGCTGGATGCGCAGTTTATACGCCGCACTTACAGTGATCGTATGATAAATAGGGGCGTGATGTTCACCATAGTAAATGACGGACTTTTCTGCACAGGCGACCCGCTGGACGCTTTCTGTGACGGCACCCGCAACCGTGTGCCTGTTATGGCGGGCAATACGGGTGACGAGTTCTTCGAGTTTATACGCGCCGAGAACGATGAACAGTTCAAGGAACTGGCGGCGAAGTATTTCGGTGATAAGGTCGATGAGTTCCTTTCACACCCCGAAGCAAATATACACACCGATGAGGGCTATGCCCCCGTATCAGCCCCCGAGATAGGCGTAAAGACCGCATTCCTCGGTGAAAACAGGCTGGCTGACCCGAAGCCCTGCTACTATTACCGCTTTGTTCCTGATATCCCCGGTGACGATCACCCCGGTACTTTCCATTCGGTAGACCTCTGGTTCTTCTTTGAAACTCTGGCTAAGGACAGCAGACCCTTTGAGGGCAGACACTACGATCTAGCAAGGCAGATGTGCGATTACTGGGCTAATTTCATAAAGACGGGCGACCCCAACGGCTATGATATAAACGGCAATAAGCTCCCCGAATGGAGACAATATACCGATACCGACCGCGCCGAGATGGAGTTCACTCCCGATGGTGCTGTGGCAGGTGTTGAAAACAGTTCATTTACAAGATTTTTGCTTGACCATGTAAAATGAAGGAGGATATAATATGAGCAAAAAACAGGCATTTAACCCGTATCTTCCCAGCTGGGAGTATATACCCGACGGAGAACCCTATGTTTTCGGTGACAGGGTATATGTATACGGTTCACACGATTTCTGGAACGGCTACGTGTTCTGCATGGGTGACTATGTTTGCTGGTCAGCCCCTGTGAACGACCTTGGCAACTGGAGATATGAGGGCGTTATCTACCCCCGCAACGCAGACCCTCTCAACAAGGACGGTCATATGTGTCTTTATGCGCCTGATGTTACGGTAGGTCACGATGGCAGATACTATTTATATTATGTGCTTGACAAGGTGGGCGTTATGTCCGTGGCGGTTTGTGATGAACCTGCAGGCAAGTACGAATTCTACGGATATGTGCATTATAAAGATGGTACTCGTCTGGGTGAACGCGAGGGCGATGAACCCCAGTTTGACCCCGGTGTTATCACTGAGGGCGATGTTACCTATATGTACAGCGGTTTCTGTGGTATAGGCGACAAGTCCCGCACGGGCGCAAAGGTAGTTACCCTTGATAAGGATATGCTGACAGTCCTCACCGAACCGAAGCTTATCGCCCCGGGAAGCTGTTACAGCGCAGGTACACAGTGGGAAGGACACGCATTCTTTGAAGCGTCCTCGATACGCAAGGTGAACGGCAAGTACTATTTTGTATACTCATCTGAAGTTATGCATGAACTGTGCTATGCAGTCAGCGACAGCCCTCTTGAGGGATTCAAGTACGGCGGAGTGCTGGTAAGCAATACCGACCTGCATATAGATACCTACAAGCCCGCCGATATGCCCACCTGCCGCGGTGCAAACAATCACGGCAGTATCATCGAGATAAACGGTGAGTGGTATATCTTCTATCACAGACATACCAACGGCACATGGTTCTCGCGTCAGGGCTGTGCTGAGAAGCTGACACTGAAAGAGGACGGCAGTTTCCCACAGGTGGAGATAACTTCCTGTGGACTTAACGGCGGACCTCTGGAGGGCAAGGGCGAGTATCCCGCATATATCGCCTGCAACCTGTTCACCGAAAAGAAAGAACTGTACATCGGCGACCTGAATGCGCCCCGCATAGTACAGGACGGCAGGGACGGCGATGAGGAGATAGGCTATATCGCAAATATCTGCGACGGCACCAACATCGGCTTCAAGTATTTCGACTGCAAGGGCATTAAGCATATAAGCATAGCTACCCGCGCATACGGCGACGGAACATTCCAGATAAAGACCGCATGGGACGGTGAAGTGCTGGGCGAGATAAATGTTGTGGGCAATAATGTATGGACTGCATCGGGCACCGATGTAAGCATACCTGACGGCGTAAATGCTATCTGGCTGACCTACAAGGGCGGCGGCACCCCTCAGCTGAAGTCCATAACGCTGGAATAAGCCTTTAAATTGTATGATCAACGCCCGAAGAAAATACGGGTGGTACTGATACAGAAGTTTTAAGCCATAGTATTTCTGACTTAAAGTCAGAAGTGCTGTGGCGTTTTTTATTGACAATACAGCCGCGTTGTGTTAGAATTATTACAAACATAAATCGGGATTTAGAGGTGAAAAGACATGAAAAACTGGAACGATCAAGCGGAACGTATCATGACTGAACGATTTGGAAAAGATACAGTTATTTCATTAGCAACTGTCGAAAATGGAATTCCTTATGTCAGATATGTGAATGCATATTATGAAAACCACTGCTTTTATACGATCACCTATGCTCTTTCCAATAAAATCAGGCAGATCGAAAAAAATCCCGTTATAGCTATTGCAGGTGAATGGTTTACTGCTCACGGACAGGGCACCGATCTTGGCTTTTTCGGAAAAGAAGAAAACATTGAAATTGCCGCAAAACTGAAAACAGCTTTTGCAGCGTGGATAGATAATGGGCACAATGATCTTAATGACCGAAACACAGTGATATTATGTGTAGAATTAACAGATGCTGTGTTATTGTCCCACGG
>NZ_JAILMR010000031.1 GCF_024692365.1 Ruminococcus sp.
ATAATGTACCACGTTATCGAGCAGGTTGAGCCTTATATGCCCAAGGACAAGCCCCGTTATCTTATGGGTGTTGGTACGCCCTCGAATCTTATCGAAGCTGTTTACCGCGGCATAGATTTCTTCGACTGTGTAATGCCAAGCAGAAATGCCCGCCACGGTACTATGTTCACTTGGAACGGTATCATACATATCGAAAACAAGCGCTTTGAAACAGATGACCGTCCTGTTGACCCACAGTGCGACTGTCCCTGCTGCCGTAATTTCAGCAGGGCTTATGTAAGACACCTGTTCAAGTCGGAAGAACAGCTGGGCGGCAGACTGGCGGTAATGCACAACCTGTATTTCTACAATACCCTCACCGAGCGTATGCGTGAAGCCCTTGACGAGGGTCGCTTCGGTGCGTTCAGGGCAGAGTACTCCGCTAAGCTGGCGCAGAGACTTCCTGACGGTGAGTGATATCGGATATCGTTTATATAATTCAGAACGTTTCGGCTGATGGGTCGGGGCGTTTTGTGCTTTTGAGCGAAAAACAAGGATGAAACGGTAGATAAATGTAAAAAGCAGTCTCAAACGAGACTGCTTTAATTATAAAATATAAAGCTTATACAACTGTTTTGGTTCAATTATTTATGTCTATGCTCGATTTTATCGGATATTGAACCATCTTTGTTTATTTTTCTTGTGGCTTTTACTACAGATCCGTCATCCTGATTAAATATCTTAGTAACGCGTGCGGTTTCTTTTCCTGCCCAAGTTTCAATTTTATGGGGCTCATTTGATGGGATTGATGGTAAGTTCTTATTCTTATTGCTCATTGTAATATCCTCCTTCAAATAATATACTACAGTTAACTTGGTTCTTTTTTATATTGTACCACATATCTTAAATATAGTCAATATGAATTAGTTCAATTTTCCGTGAGTAAACGGTTTTAGATTTATTAACACTATTGTGCAATTGCAGATGTGATGTTTTGGAATGACTGCGATGAAGAGGTTTTAGATGTCAGGAAATGTAAATAAAAAATTAAATTTCCTGTTGCCTATTGAAAAAAGAAAAGCAAGGTGCTATAATAAAGTTAGTCAAGGTAAACTAAGTTAGAGGATTATAACAACGCATACCGAACAGACTGCGGGCATATCTATATGGTTGGCAGGGAAGTTCGTTTAAGGAAGGTAATTAGGAATGACACTCAAAGAATTGCAGATAGGCAAGAAAGCGGTGATAACCGAGGTCGGCGGAGAGGGCGCGCTCAGGCAGCATTTTCTGGATATGGGCGTTATCCCCGGGGCAGAGGTCAAGGTCGTGAAGTACGCCCCGCTGGGAGACCCTATGGAACTTCAGCTGCACGGATATTCCCTTAGCCTGCGTCTGGCTGACGCGGCGGAGATAACGGTGGCGGAGCTTTCAAAAGAAGATACAGAAGCGCAGGAAAAGCCGCGGAAGAAAAAGCGCGAGCACCCGGGTCTGGGCGAGGGAGGACGTTTCCACGAGGCGCATCCCGAAAAGCCCGAACCTCTGCCTGATAGCGTGAAGCTGACATTCGCACTGGTGGGCAACCAGAACAGCGGCAAGACCACGCTTTTCAACAGACTGACGGGTTCTAATCAGCACGTGGGAAATTTCCCCGGGGTAACGGTTGACCGCAAGGACGGACCTATCAAGGATCACCCGAACACCCGTGTTACCGACCTGCCGGGCATTTATTCCATGTCGCCGTATACTGCTGAGGAAGTAGTCAGCAGAAGCTTTGTGCTGGATGAAAAGCCCAGGGGCATAATAAATATCGTGGACGCTACCAACATCGAGCGAAACCTGTACCTTACGATGCAGCTTATCGAGATGGACGTGCCTATGGTTGTGGCGCTGAATATGATGGACGAGCTGACAGCCAACGGTGGAAGCGTTGATATCAACGAGATGGAAGCTATGCTGGGAGTGCCTGTGGTGCCAATATCGGCGGCGAAGAATTCGGGCGTTGACGAGCTTATCGACCATGCGGAGCATATAGCGCGTTATCAGGAAAGACCTGAGAGGCAGGATTTCTGCGATGAGAAGAACTGCGGCGGCGCGGTACACAGATGTCTGCACGGTATCGCCTGTCTTATTGAAGACCACGCTAAACGCGCGGGACTTCCTGTGAGGTTCGCGGCAAGCAAGGTGATAGAGGGTGACGAGCTGGTAATGAAGCAGCTCTGCCTTGAACAGAACGAGATAGATGCGGTTGACCATATCGTCGCACAGATGGAAAAGGAGAGAGGGCTTGACCGCAGTGCGGCTATCGCGGATATGAGGTTCGCTTTCATACACAAGGTCTGCACCGAAACTGTGAAGCGCCCCCATGAGAGCAAGGAGCATATCCGAAGCAGAAAGATAGACAAGGTGCTGACAGGTCGGTTCACGGCCATACCTGCATTTATTGCAATAATGGCGTTGGTGTTCTGGCTGACTTTCGGCGTGATAGGCGCAGGACTTCAGGGACTGCTCGAAGCGGGCATCGACAAGCTGATAGCCCTTGCGGATGGCGCTATGAAGAGGGCAGGGGTGAATGAAGTAATCCACAGCCTGTTAGTTAAGGGAATATTTGCGGGCGTTGGCAGTGTGCTGAGCTTTCTGCCCATAATAGTGACGCTGTTCTTCTTCCTTTCATTGCTGGAAGACAGCGGATATATAGCACGAGTGGCGTTCTTCATGGATAAGGCGCTGAGAAAGATTGGACTTTCGGGACGAAGCATAGTCCCTCTGCTGATAGGCTTCGGCTGTACGGTGCCTGCGGTGATGTCCACAAGGACACTGCCCAGTGAACGCGACAGAAAAATGACGATACTGCTGACGCCATTCATGAGCTGTACCGCTAAACTCCCGATATACGCATTCTTTGCGGCGGCATTCTTCCCGGGGAAAAGTGCTGTGATACTGATAGGGCTTTATCTGCTGGGCATACTTTCGGGAATATTTGTTGCCTGCGTATACAAGGCTACGGTGTTCAAGGGCGAGGCTGTGCCTTTCGTTATGGAACTCCCCAATTACCGAATGCCTGCGGCTAAGAACGTAGGTCAGCTGTTGTGGGACAAAGCCAAGGACTTCCTGCAAAGGGCGTTCTCGGTGATACTGATAGCTTCTGTTGTGATATGGTTCCTGCAAAGCTTTGATATGAACCTGCACATGGTAGATGATTCTGAAAAGAGCATACTTGCTGCTGCGGCAGGTCTGCTTTCACCGTTGCTTGCACCTATCGGTCTGGGTGACTGGAGGATAGTAACTTCGCTGATAAGCGGATTTATGGCTAAGGAGAGCGTAGTGTCCACGCTGGAGGTACTGTTCTCGGGAGATGTAGGCAGTGCACTGACTACTCTTGGTGCGGCTTGCCTGCTGGTGTTCTCGCTGTTGTATACCCCCTGTGTTGCGGCGATAGCGGCGGTCAAGAGAGAACTGGGCGAGAAATGGGCGCTGACCCTTGTGGTATGGCAGTGCGTGATAGCCTGGGGTGCGGCACTGGCAGTAAGGCTTATAGGCATGGCTTTTGGAGGTATGTGATATGACCATCGTGGATATAGTGCTTCTGGTGATGATAATATCGGCAGTCGCCGGTGCTGCGGTACACTGTTTCAGAAACCGCGGCAAGTGCAGCTGCTCGGGGTGCTGCGGAGACTGTTCGCAGTGCCATGGGAAAATCTAGAAATGCAAAGAGGATGACTGGCTTGGTTGTCCTCTTTTTTGTACTTTTAATCATTTGAGAAATCGCGTGCGTTAACAGAAAGTCCAAAAATACTCAATTATGATAAACAATCGAGAAATGACCAATAATGTAATTGTGAAGAATGGATATTGACGATAACAGTGTAAAAGTGTTACAATGATAGAGTGGATAATGTTGCACATTTTTCACGACAGATATAATAATTTAAAAAGCAGGAGAGAGCAAAAATGGAACTGAATGTACTTCGTCTGCTGGAGAAAACAGCGGACAGATTCAACAACAAAACAGCCTACTCCGACAGTGATGAGAGCCTGAGTTTTTCTGAGGTCACGGAATGTGCAAAGCGCATAGGCAGCGCCCTTGCGGAGAAGATACCCGCGAGATGTCCCGTGGCAGTGATGTCGGGCAGACGTGTACACACACCTGTGGTATTCTTAGGTATAGTGTATGCGGGCTGCTTCTACGCGCCTATGGACAGCACTCAGCCGAAGGCAAGACTTATGGATATACTTTCGGTGCTTCAGCCGAAGATACTCATCGCGGACGAAGAAGGCATGAAGACAGCACGGGAACTCGGTTTTGAGGGTGAGATACTTTCAGCCGAGGAACTGGCGGGACATGAGATAGACCAGCCTGCCCTCGATGAAAGGGCAAGGTACGCCTGTGCAGATGATCCCCTTTATGTGATATTCACATCGGGTTCAACAGGCAAGCCTAAGGGCGTTATAACTTCCATGATGTCCCTGATGTGCTATATAAGCGCCTATCTTGAAGTGATGAAGATAGACGACAGCGATGTGCTGGGCAATCAGTCGCCGCTGGATTACATCGCGGCGGTAAGAGATATCTATGTGCCCATATTCACAGGTGCTTCCATGTTCATAATACCCAAGCAGTGCTTTATGATGCCTGCGGAGCTTTTCAGGGTGATGAACGAGAGGAAGATAACTGCTGTGGGATGGAGCGTTTCTGTGTTCACCATAGCGGTGAAGCTGAAAGCCTTTGAGGGCGAGAAACCTGAGTACCTGAAAAAGGTTTGCTTCTCGGGCTCGGTGATGCCCTGCAGTGCGCTGAGAGTATGGCAGAAGGAACTGCCCGAATGTCGGTTCGTCAATCAGTACGGACCTACGGAGTGTACGGCATCATGTACCTATCATGAGGTCGATGGAGTTGTTGAGGAGGGTGACACTCTCCCCATCGGCAGACCTTACAGGAATTACAGGGTATTCCTGTTGGATGATGACAACAAGCCTGTCAAGACAGGCGAACAGGGCGAGATATGCGTCAGCGGACCTATACTCGCGCTGGGCTATTACAACAACAAGGAACTTACAGACAGTTCGTTCATTCAGCACCCGCTGAACGGTGCATACAATGAACTTATCTATAAAACAGGTGATTACGGGGTTTTCGATGAAAGCGGAGTCCTCTGGTTCAAGGGACGCAAGGACAGACAGATAAAGCACCTTGGTCACAGGGTGGAGCTTTCAGAGATAGAGAATGCCGCACTAAGGCTGGAAAGCATCAGGGAATGCTGTGCCATGTACCTTAAAGAAAAAGAATTGATATATCTTTTCTATACAGGTACAGCAACGGTCAAGGAGGCAGCGGTGCATTTCAGGGGCATACTCCCCGGATTTATGGTGCCCCGCAAGCTGATACAGCTTGAAGAACTCCCTCGTCTTGCAAACGGCAAGACAGATATGCGCACTCTTGCGGATATGATGAAGTAAGGATAACAAGGTAAAACTCAGGAGGAACAAACAATGAAAGAACAGCTTTTAGAATTACTGGAAGAAATAAGACCCGACGTGGATTTTGAGAATGAAAAGCAGCTCATAACTGACGGCGTACTGGATTCGTTCGATATCGTATCCATGGTAACAGCTATGAACGATGAGTTTGATATCGAGATAGAGGTGGGCAATCTTGTGCCCGATAACTTCAACAGCATCGAGGGCATGATGGCTCTCATCGAAAAGCTTCAGGACGAGGACTGATACCGCGGCATGGAGAAAGATATATTAAAAAAGGCGGCTCTCACCCTTGGCACGCCCTGCTATGTGTTCGATACGGACGTTTTTGCAAAGCGCACAGCAGCAGTGAAAAATGCCTTCGGTGACAGGGTTGGGCTTTGCTATTCCATAAAGGCGAACCCTTTTCTGCTGGAGGCACTGCCTGAGGAGTTTTCGTATATCGAAGTATGCTCTCCCGGTGAGCTGAGCATTTGCGAAGAAGTTGGTGCGCCCCTTGATAAGATAATTTTTTCAGGCGTGAACAAGACAGAGGAGGATATCGCCCGTGCTTATGCTGACGGCGTTGCGATATTCACTGCCGAAAGCAAGCTGCACGCTGAACTTATAAACGAATGCGCAGTTAAAAACGGCGGTAAGGTTAAGATGATACTCAGGCTGGCGCATGGCAGTCAGTTTGGTATGGATAAGTCCGATCTGCTTGAAATTATCGACCGCAGAGAGCAGTTCAAAGGCGTTGATATAATAGGTCTGCACTACTTTACAGGTACGCAGAAGACAAAGGTGAAGACCATCGAAAAGGAGCTTTCGCTTTTAGATGAGCTTTGCGCGGAGCTTGAAAACGAGCATTGCTACAAGCCTGCGCATATCGAGTACGGAACAGGTCTGGCGGTGGAGTATTACAAGGACTTTACCGAAAGCACCGATTCAGCACTGCTTGAAGAAGCATCGGCGGCTGTGCGAGCATTTGCTGAGAAGTACCCTCTTACTGTTGAGATGGGAAGATTCTTTGCAGCGCAGAGCGGAAGCTATCTGACCAAAGTAATGGACATAAAGACCACAAATGATATAAATTACGTGATATGCGACGGCGGTATAAACCATGTGAACTACTACGGTCAGAACATGGCTATGAAAGTTCCGCCCATAGAGGTGCTTGATAAAAACGGTGAGGAAAGCGACTACTGCCTTTGTGGAAGCCTTTGCACCACCGCGGATATACTGGTTCGCAAGGCAACTCTGCCGACCCTTGAAAGAGGGGATATCCTCGCATTTTCAAAGTGCGGTGCCTACTCGGTGGCTGAGGGCATAGCGGCGTTTCTTTCGAGAGATATGCCTGCAGTTGCACTTTACAGCGAAAAAGACGGACTTACCGAACAGCGCGGTCACATCGCGACATATCCTTTGAATACACCGCATCGGAGGTAAGAACTTGAGCTATACTTCGATCAATTACCTCTTGTATGTGGCAGTCTGTCTGCTGGTATACAGGATAATACCCAAGACAAAGAGATGGTGGGTGCTTCTTGCAGGAAGTATGGGATTCTACGGGATACTGTGCAGGGAACATCCGACACTGATACTTTTTATACTTATGACCGCTGCGACGACCTACGGCGGAGGACGGTGGCTGGAAAGCTACATAGAGAAGTCCGACGAATACATAAAGTCGCAGAAAGGCAAATGGAGCAAAGAAGAAAAGAGCGCTTACAAGGACAAGGTGACAGTTGGGAAAAAGCGGATATGCGCTTCCGTGCTGGTGCTGAACTTCGGTGTGCTGGCGTTTCTGAAATATTTCAACTTCTTTGCGGATACGATAAATTCCGTGACAGGGAAGGGAACAGTCCCTAATCTGGGGCTGCTGTTGCCCATCGGAATATCGTTCTACACATTCCAGTCGATGGGATACATCATCGACATCTACCGAAAGAAATACAAGGCAGAGCGGAATTACCTGAAATTCCTGCTGTTCGTGTCCTTCTTCCCGCAGATAGTGCAGGGACCGATAGCCTTTTACAGCGACCTGGCACATCAGCTATATGAGGGCGAGGATCTGAGATTTCAGAATATCAAGCAGGGAGTTCTGCTGATAACCTGGGGCTTTTTCAAAAAGCTGGTCATCGCTGACCGTCTTGTGGGCGCGGTGCAGACTGTTCCAAATGACTGCGACAGTTTTTCGGGCACGGCGGTACTGCTTACGGCGCTTATCTATGCGCTGCAGCTTTATGCTGATTTTTCGGGCGGTATAGATATCTCACGCGGTGTGGCACAGCTCTTCGGCATAAATATGGCGGAGAACTTCAAACGCCCATATTTTTCAAAGGACATCTCGGAGTACTGGCACCGCTGGCACATCACCCTTGGTGCATGGCTCAGGGAATACCTTTTCTATCCCGTGGCAATGTCAAAGCCTTTCCAGAAAATGGGTAAGGCACTGAAAGCTAAGTTTGGCATGAAGATATCAAAGGTTCTGCCTGTCAGCATAGCTTCGCTGATAACCTTTCTGGTGGTGGGCATATGGCACGGCGCAAACTGGAAGTATGTTGCCTTCGGCGTGTGGAACGGCGGTATCATAATGGTATCGACACTGCTGGGGAGCAATTTTGAAAACTGGAAAAAGAAACTGCATATCGAGAACACCAACAAAATGTTCATAGCGTTCCAGCTGTTCAGGACATTCCTGATAGTGCTGGTGGGTTACTACTTCGATATTGCGCCTGATTTCTCAACTGCGATGCATATGATGTATATGTCGGTGACAGACCTGCACCCCGCAGAGCTTCTGAACAAGGAGTTCTTGGCATCGATGACACTGGGCAGGTCGGATATACTTGCAGCATTTGTTGCTATGGTGGTAGTGCTGATAGTATCGCTGAAACAGGAACGTTCGGAGACTACTCTGCGTGAGCAGATATGCAAAAAGCACTTCGTTTTCCAATCGCTGATATTCATACTACTGTTCTATGCAGTGGTGATATTCGGCTCATACGGACCGGGTTCTAATCCCGCGGATTTCTATTATATGCAGTTCTGATAAGGAGAGCAGGAGACAAATGAAAAGCAATAAGATGAAACGTGCGGTGAAGCTTTCAGCTCTGGGTATCGTTATGCTGCTGTTATTCGTGCTTTTATCATGGGTGATGCAGTATACAGCTATCAGTTCAGAAACTCATGTACGAAACTTCTACCGCGAACCTGAAAATACACTTGATGTGGCAGTGATAGGATGCAGCGAGATGTATGCGGATTATTCGCCGCCCATAGCCTATGACCATTACGGATTCACCAGCTACAATCTGGCTTTTGAGGGTGCACCGGGACATCTGTACAGCTCAATGCTGGATACTTTCGTATCAAGGCAGAAGCCCCAGGTAGTTGTGTTCGAGGTCAACGGATTTTTCTACAACAACGATCACCCTTACAAAGAGGGCGTTAAGCGCAAGTGGCTGGACAGCATGAAAAAGGACAAACTCTGGGTAGAGGAGATAAAGAAAGAAGTACCCGAGGGAGAGCGTTCGCCTTACTATGTTGGTCTGCTGAAATACCACGACAACTGGAAACACCCCATGATGCTGGCAAGCAGACAGTATCTGCTGTGGCAGAACAGCAAGGGCGATGTTTCGATGATGAAGAGTTTCGGCACAAGGACGACCACTGATTCGGCTAAAAAGAAGACCCCAAAGAGGGTACACAAGCTAAAAGAATACGGCATAACCAACATCACAGCGACGATGGAACACTGCCGTGAGCTTGGTCTGGAGAACGTGCTGTTTATACGCACGCCCCATAAGGACAAGCTTACTCCCGAAGTTGACGAAGAGCTGAAAAAGCTGATAACCGATGCGGGCTACGATTATGTGAATTTCGAGAACGATGAGAACATCGGCATTGATGAGAAGATGGATTACTACAACGGCGATCATCTGAATGTTTTCGGCAACGAGAAGAACACTATTTATCTGGGAAAATATCTGGTAGATCACTATGATATCAATACTACCCACGATGAAGCAGTGGATAAGCAGTGGCATGAATGTGCCGAGTACACCTACAAGGTATTTGATGAACTCAAAAAGAAGACACTTGAGGAAGAGGACGATCAGTACAATGAGTTCTCCGACCTTAGTGAGTTCACGGAAAAGTTAAAGAAAAAGTACGCAGAGTTTAAGAATTCGGACTCTGCCACTTAGCCCGCCCTCGCGCGGGCGCGCATCTCCCTCGCCCGATACGTGGTGGGGGAGAATTTTTTTAATTCATAATTCATAATTCATAATTGTTGGCAGGGCGATAACGTAGCTGTACTTAGGATAGAATGCCAAGGAAGAGAGCTTTGGGTCAAGCCTTTCGCGAAAGGATTGCGGGAGTTTGAGGGCGGAGTCCTCAATCACCAAGGCACGAAACCAAAATGCACAGCAAACTATAAGAGCGAAACAAAACTCAAATGCTAGAAAAAAGCGGGCGGTCACAAAAATCCGATGGAACACAAAACTATCGACCTGCACTGTCTAACTGGGCGTACAGACCGCCCGCGCCTGAAATCGGACAGCGATAGCGAATCCGATTTCTTGACCCACAAGGGGCGACACTGTCTACCGTACTCCCTTTGAAAAAAGTAGGATTTTATCGGTTCGCTGGTTTTAGAACGCTTTTGTATTAAACAAATATACTGCGAGTATATCGCCCCTCATTTAGATATTGACAAGTATAAACATAGATGATATACTATAATTATAAATAAATCTGCCGAAAGGCTAAAGGAGTAATTGACATGGATAAGAAGATAACTGTTATCAAGGGCGACGGTATAGGTCCCGAGATAGTTACTGAGGCTATAAAGGTGCTTGACGCTGTTGCTGCCAAGTTCGGTCACAGCTTTGAATATACCGATATACTTATGGGCGGCTGTTCCATAGATGCCTGCGGCGTTCCGCTGACAGACGAGGCTGTTGCTACCGCTAAGGCTGCCGATGCTGTTCTGCTGGGTGCGATAGGCGGTAATACCTCCACTTCTCCCTGGTATAAGCTTGCTCCGAATCTTCGTCCCGAGGCAGGTCTGCTGAAGATAAGAAAGGAACTGGGTCTGTTTGCTAACCTGCGTCCCGCTAATCTGTATGACGAGCTGAAATTCGCCTGCCCCCTGAGAAGCGATATCATCGAGGGCGGTTTCGATATGATGATAATGCGTGAGCTTACAGGCGGACTGTACTTCGGCGCAAGAAAGACCGAGGAAGTTGACGGCGTTGAGACTGCTGTTGATACACTGACCTACAACGAGAACGAGATAAGACGTATAGCTATCAAGGGCTTCGATATCGCTATGAAGCGCCGCAAGAAGGTAACAAGCGTTGACAAGGCTAATGTTCTGGATTCTTCAAGACTCTGGAGAAAGATAGTGAACGAAGTTGCCAAGGATTACCCCGAGGTTGAGCTGGAGCATATGCTGGTGGATAACTGCGCTATGCAGCTGGTACGTGACCCCAAGCAGTTCGATGTTATACTCACCGAGAATATGTTCGGTGATATCCTTTCGGACGAGGCTGCTATGGTCAGCGGTTCTCTGGGTATGCTGGCTTCTGCTTCGCTGAACGATACAAAGTTCGGTCTGTACGAACCCAGCCACGGTTCTGCACCCGATATCGCGGGTCAGGATAAGGCTAATCCTCTGGCTACTATCCTTTCGGCTTCAATGATGCTGAGATATTCATTCGATATGGACAAGGAAGCTGACGCTATCGACAATGCTGTAAAGCAGGTGCTTGCTGAGGGCTACCGCACAGGCGATATCATGTCCGAGGGCATGAAGCAGGTCGGCTGTAAGGAAATGGGTACTCTGGTAGCAGAGAGAGTATAAACCCTCGCGCGATACACGGTCGGAGTGTAACAATTTGTTGTTATCACAAAATCAGATAGATATTTCTGATGGGGACTGTCATTATTTGGCAGTCCCTATTTTTATAAAAAACTTTTTCAAAACCCCTTGACAAAATGAAAAATATCTGCTATAATATATGAGTTGTTATGAGAGATATCTCAGAGCAAATGAGCCATTAGCTCAGTTGGCAGAGCATTTGACTTTTAATCAAAGGGTCTGGAGTTCGAATCTCCAATGGCTCATTTATCGCCTTCGGTATTTATCGAGGGCGGTTTTTATATGCGGGTGTGGTGAAATTGGCAGACACGTTAGATTTAGGTTCTAATGCCGAATGGTGTGCAGGTTCAAGTCCTGTCACCCGCACTAACTATGAAGGAGACTCATTTTGAGTCTCCTTTTTTATGTATGCCGCATTTATATGCGGCTGTTTTTATTTTTCGCTGTTTATCTCAACAGTACGACTTGGTGAAAACGCCACGTTGAATACAAGCTTCACTTCAAGGGACTTATCTTCGTTCTGATGTACAAGTACTTTATCGACCAGCATACGCAGATCGGCATCAGTGAGCTTTGGCTCGGTAAGGATATCTTCCAGTATTTCAGCAGTGCTTTTCAGCTCGGAACTTTTGGTTTTGCTGTATTCATCGAACTTGCGGTTCTCTTCGATCTTAGCTTCAAGCTCTCTTACTTCAGCTTCACGCTTTGCGATCATATCGTTGTACATATCTGTATGTGCTTTATCGCTTATCCGTTCCATAAGGATATCCTGTATCTGCCCGTTCAGAAGTTTTATCCTGCTTTGGTATTGTCCGATTCGCCGTTCGTATTTCGGACGTTTCTTATGCCAGTCCTTTACTATCCTGTCATACTTTTGACTTTCGGTTTTTATGTTGTCAAGCAGATAATAGAGTTCATCGCTCACTATCTTATCAAGCTGACTTTCATGTATTTTGAAGAATAAGCAGTTGAATTTTATATAGGCAGATACTCAGCAAATGAAAACAAAATGTAAAATATCAATAATCAAAAAGTAAAGTGTTAGCCTTTGTGATATTTGAGATTTTATAAGAACACAAGAAGAACCAGCAAAACACGACAACGATAGCTTGATATCTAACAAAGCATTATCAGCTGTTTATTTATAGTCCCGCTTTGTGCACACGGCAGAACGCCTCTGCTTTATGATAACGTTATCTGCACTTTACGCGATATACAGGTAAATCATCGCCCCTCTGAATTATTGACATAGTAGGATTTATATGGTATAATTTTGATATCATACTAAATACATCGGAATTATTGAATTAAAAATCAGAGGTGATAAGTAAGATGAAACAGGAAAAGCTGAATGAAGCGCTGTACAATAAATATATAGCTCCTACCGAAAAATCGAGGACATCAGCAGTCGGCATCGAGATAGAACTGCCCGTTGTTGAGCTTTCGGGAAAAGCTGTGGAGGAAGATGTTGTTATAGCGACTGCTGATAAGTTCCGTGAGCATTTCGGGTTCGTTGCAGAGGGCGCTGATGATAACGGCAATATTAACTCCATGACGGACAAGGCTACGGGTGACAATCTCTCTTTCGATTGTTCCTATTCAAATCTTGAACTGTCCCTTGGCAAGAACGATGACCTCAACGAAATACACGATACATTCAAAAAGTATTACAGTTATCTGCAAAGTCTGCTTTTGCCGCAGGGCTACACTCTTACGGGCATGGGCATAAATCCTCATTATGATATAAACAAAAATGCTCCCGTACCCAACGAGCGCTACCGTATGCTGTATCACTATCTCCATTCCTATCACAGGTATGAGGACGATATCAATATGCGTTTTCACAACAGACCCGATTTCGGCACGTTCACAAGTGCGTCACAGGTTCAGCTTGACGTGAGCCGCGATGACCTTATAGATACGCTGAATGTTTTCAATATGCTGGAACCTTATAAAGCGGTGCTTTTCGCGAATTCATATCTGCCCGAATATCCCGAGTATCTCTGCTCCCGAAATATGCTTTGGGAGAAAAGTATGCAGGGGTACAATCCACATAATATAGGTATGTTCTCGAATCGCCTTGCGAATATCGATGAGCTTATCGAGTATATAAAATCCCAGTCTGTGTACTGCACTATGCGTGACGGAAAATACATAGATTTCAAGCCAATGGCAGTGCGTGATTACTTTGCGTGTGAAAAAGTCAGCGGTGAATATTTTGACGGCAGTGCTTACAAAACAGCCGAGTTTTCCCCGGATAAGGGCGACCTGCAATATCTGCGTACATTCAAGTTTGAAGACCTGACATTCAGGGGCACGGTGGAATACCGCAGTTCATGCACTCAGCCCATAAAGGACGTTATGACGGTAGCCGCATTCCACACAGGGCTTGCAGGCAGGCTGGGCGAACTTGCCGAGCTTATCGGGAATGACAGCGTGATATATTCCCACGGATATTCAGCTACGGAATTGCAGGATATACTCTCCAAGCGTGATATACCCGATTTCATTGTTCGCAAAGGACTGAGCGAACAGCTTATCCGTATACTGGATATCGCTTCCGACGGATTAAAGGAACGCTGCAAAAACGAAGAACATTTCCTCACACCGCTTTATGAACGCGCAGAAAAGCTGACAAATCCCTCCCGCGATATGTTAGAGGGAATATCAAGCGGAAAAGACCTGCTGCACTATATCAAAAAGTATTCTGAGATATGATACATGAAAAATCTCCCCGAAAGTGAATTCCTTCGGGGAGAAACTTTTATCCGATGATATCGTCAAGTATATTTATGAATCGTTCAAGTTCGTCGTCAGTTGTCAGGTGCGAAAGGCTTATACGCCATGAGGAAAGAGCGTTCTTTCTGTCGTGGGATATCGCCATAACAGCACGCGATGGAGTATTCGCCACTGAGCAGGCAGATTTTACCGATACGCACACGCCTTTCTCGTCGAGCATACGGCGCATATCCTCGCCCTTTATGCCTTTTACCGATATGTTGAGTATATGCGGTACTGCATCATCGGGGCTGTTTATGCGGATATTGGTGTTCTTTGCGAAGTGTTCCCTTAGCCTCGCATTAAGATTGCATACACGCTCATATCTCTCATCGAACTCATTCACAGCATATCCCAGAGCTGCTGAAAGTGCAGCTATTGCAGGTGCATCCGGAGTACCGCTGCGGTAGATGGTCGTGCTTGCACCGCCGTGTATCAGCGGTTCGATGATGATGCCTTTTTTCTTGTAAAGCACTCCGCTGCCTTTCAGCCCGTAGAATTTGTGGGGCGCAAAACTGGCAGTATCTGCACATGAAAGGTCGTTATGTGTTTTGCCTATCGCCTGCGTAGCATCAACATGAAAACGGCAGTTGGGGTAGTTTTTCAGGATATCAGCTATCTCGGCTATGGGCTGAACTGTACCCAGTTCGCTGTCAACAGCGCATACCGCGCAAAGTACAGTATCATCGCGCAGCAGATTTTTCAGATGCGTAAGATCGATCTTGCCGTCGTGGAGTATATTCACAAGATCTATCTCCCAGCCCTGTTCCTGCAAAAATGTAAGAGTACCGCTGACGGAACTATGTTCAAGAAATGTGGATATGATATGCTTTCCTCTGCGCCTGTTTGAGTGGGCAATGCCCTTTATTGCAAGGTTGTTAGCTTCGCTGGCGCCGCTTGTGAATATAATTTCCTCAGGGGAGATATCCAGCAGTTCGGCAGTTTCTGCAAGAGCTGCATCAACTATCCCCTTAGCCGAATGTCCCATGCTGTGGGCAGAATTCGGGTTTGCAAAATTCACCCTCGCTGTTTCAAGATATACCGAAAGCACACGTTCATCGGGTGGAGTATCAGCAGAATAATCAAGGTAGATGTTATCCATTTTCACCCTCCGCCTTTGTGCCGCGCACACTTCTGCCTTCGTCAAATCTGTCTAGGAAATGGTGGTATTCATCACCCATGTGATATGAGATTATGGTCTGCAAATTAACGTTCTCCACGCTTCGGAAAATATTCATATCCACCGCAGGATTTACAGCACGAAGCTGTTTCAGCAGGTTCTTAACCTCCTGACGTTTTGAACCGCCTCCGCCGTTATCACACATGGTACAGTTCTCGGTGAATCGACAGGCACACTGGATAAACTGAAGATCGTTGTACTGCTTCCAATGGATAATATCAGCTTCCCTGACCATATACAAGGGGCGTATCAGCTGCATACCCTCGTAATTTTCACTGTGAATCTTTGGCATCATAGTCTGCACCTGTGAACCGTAAAGCATACCCATAAGGATAGTTTCGATAACGTCATCAAAATGATGACCCAGCGCTATCTTGTTGCAGCCCATTTCCTTAGCGGTCTTGTAGAGGTATCCTCTTCTCATTCTTGCACAGAGGTAGCAGGGGTGTTCGTCCACCTTTGCAACTGCATCGAATATGCCCGTTTCAAATACCTGTATCGGTATATCGAGAGTTTCGGCATTCTCGATTATCTTCTGATAATTTATCTCGTTATATCCGGGGTTCATTACGAGGAAGACTACTTCAAACGGCACCTTTGAATACCTTTGCAGACGCTTCATGCAAAGCGCCATAAGCATTGAATCCTTGCCGCCCGAAATACAGACAGCTATCTTGTCACCCTCCTGTATCAGTTCGTAGTCTTTTATGCCTTTTAAAAATCTCGACCATATCTCACGTCGGAATTTCTTCACCACCGAAAGCTCGATGTCGTTGGGTATCACTATTTTTTTGCTCATCATATTACTCCTTGCAAAGCTCGCATTCTTTTTCTTCAAAGTCGGTGGGCACAGTTATTGTGGGGTGTTCACCGCAGACAGCGCAGTATTTCACTTTGTTGGGAAGTTTTATCTTACGCCATTCGTTTGTCAGACCATCAAATGTCAGCAGATATCCTGTCAGCATTTCACCCTGCCCCGTGAGATATTTTATGGCTTCAAGTGCCTGCATCGTACCTATTATACCTGCCATTGCACCGATAACACCTGCCTCGCGGCATGAAGGCACAGCATCTTTCGGAGGCGGGGCTTCAAATATACAGCGGTAACAAGGCGATATGTCCGGCACATATGTCATCAGTTGACCTGTGAAACGCAGTATTCCTGCATGGGAGAAAGGCTTCTTAGCCAGTACGCAGGCATCGTTGATCAGGAATTTTGCGGCAAAATTATCCGTACCGTCGATGATGAAATCATAGCCGTCAATCAATCCAAGGATATTTGTGCTGTCTACTTTTATTTCGTAAGTCTTTACATTAACATCGGGGTTGAGAGCGTTTATTGTCTCTTCAGCAGAAGTGACTTTTGCCTTGCCGATATCGGATGTGGTATGTATTATCTGCCTTTGCAGATTTGAAAGCTCGACCTTGTCGCTGTCGGCAATACCTATGGTTCCCACACCTGCCGCTGCAAGATACATAGCTGCAGGTGAACCGAGGCCTCCTGCACCTATTATAAGTACGCTTGAAGACAGCAGTTTTTTCTGACCGCGCACGCCGATCTCCTTCAGCGTGATATGCCTTGAATATCGTCCGAGCTGTTCATCGGTGAGTGCCATTTTCTCATCTCCTTTGAAATATCTTATCTATTATATCACCATAATCATACTAAGTCAATAGTTTTAATATGTTATTTACATACATACCATAGAAAAATTCACCTCGGTTCTGGTATTATAAGACCTGAGGTGAAGCATATGGAAGATACTGTCATTAAAAATATCACCGCAGAGGACTTTCTTGCACTCGGAAAAAGCGGTGTAACGATACTTGATATACGTGAAAAGGACGATGTTCTTGTATCTCCGATAGATGGCGCTGTGAATATCCCGTTCTCTGAAATAACATCGGGATTATCGGCTCTTGACATAGCAAAGTCCGTGTATGTTATCTGCAAAACAGGTGAACTCAGCGAGGAAGTCACCGAGATACTGACTGACCGCGGGTATGATGCGTACAACGTCATCGGAGGATATGATGCATTAAACGAATGTGCAAAGAACGCTAAACCTGCTGAACTTGACCTGCACGGGATTTGCTGTCCCGGTCCTGTAGTCAGGACGGCTGAATTGCTGAAAAGTATGCATGATGGCCAGCGCGTACATATACTGTCGGACGAAGCTGCATTTTCTTCCGATATAGCCGTGTGGTGCGAAAGAACGGGCAACACTCTCGTAAGCCTTGAAAACAATGGTGGAGAGATAAGTGCCGTGATCGAGAAATGCCATCCCGGGAAATCGTCTGCGGAACGTACTCATGGTAAGACCTTTGTGCTGTTCAGCGGTGATCTCGACAAGACAATAGCAGCATTCATCATGGCTAATGCGGCTGCATCAATGGGCAGACAGGTCACGCTGTTCTTTACTTTCTGGGGGTTGAATATCCTGCGCCGACCGGAAAAGGTGAAGGTCGGAAAAAAATTCATCGAGAAAATGTTTGGCATGATGATGCCAAGAGGGACAAAGCAGTTGGGACTCTCACGAATGAATATGGGCGGAATGGGCGCAAAAATGATACGCTTCATAATGAAAAGCAAGGGCGTAAGTTCCCTTGAAGAGCTGATAAATTCAGCCCAAAAGCAAGGCGTGCGGCTGGTAGCCTGTCAGATGTCAATGGATATAATGGGTATCAGGCAGGAGGAACTTATCGACGGCGTTGAGCTTGGTGGTGCCGCAACATTTATTGGTTCCGGAGAACAGAGCGATATGAGCTTGTTTATCTGATAACATAAGTATAAACACCGCATCGGAATATTTCTCCGATGCGGTGCCAGTCATTTATTCAGCTTGTGTTTGAGTGTCAGATCATACAGCCTTCCACTTTATAAGCTTTTTCTCCGCGATATCCAGCAGAACATTAAGCACTGTTATTACTGTGCCTACAACGAATATTCCCGCAAGCACTCTGGAATAATCTGCGTAGTCGGAATACTTCTTGATGAAGAAGCCAAGTCCGCTGGTGGCACCTATCATTTCTGCCATTATGAGTATCATGAATATTGTTGATATCTGTATTTTAAGGCTGCCGACTATCGAGGGTATGCTGTATGGCAGTATCACCTTGAAAAGCATTGTTGGTGTGCTGACGTTCATTGCCTTTGCCGAATCTATAAGTCGGCTGTTCATGCTGTTCACCCTGTTTATCATTCCAAGGAATATAGGCCAGAACATTCCTATGCCTATGACTGCGATCGATGCTGATGTGAATGTGGGCATAAGTGCTATCAGGTAAGGTGTATACACCATAGGCGGTATCGGGCTGAGGACTTTCGCCACGGGAGTAAGATCGTCGTTCAGCCGCTTTACCCAGCCCACCAGCATTCCAAGTATATTTCCTGTGATGAGTGCTATCGAAAATCCGACGACCAGTATCATCAGCGAATGTGCTATACCTTCGCCGATAAACTCAATGTCGTCCCTGAATACCGTGAAAACTCTTTCCATGGGCGGTGATAAAACAGGGTTGCCTTTTCCGAGTATCCTGAATACTATATCCCACAGCAGAAAAAGTGCATAGATGGTAACTGCGATATCGGGGTGGTACTCATTCTTTTTTATTACTGCTTTTGCTATATTGTATACCCAGATGATTCCCATTATCAGAACATAAACCTGATTATCTTTGATGCTTATCCTGCCTTCTACAAAGGACAGTCCTATCACAGCAGCTGCGAATACTGTAACGGTCACTATGTTCAGTATTACTTTTACAAGCGGGATTTTGTTTTCGCTTATCTCTGTTTCAAATGTATTTAGTGCTTTTGTTTGTGTCATGCAGATCTCCTCTTGACTTCTGTAAACAGATCAAGCAGCTCATGCCGCAGCTGATCGTATCTCTTGGTTCTTATAAGTTCCTCTCGTGTGGTATCCGATGGCAAACCAACATTTACCTGAGTTTTGATCTTATGGGGTTCCATGAAGTATACCTTGTCAGCCAGAACAAGTGCTTCATCAATATCGTGGGTGATGAATACCACAGTCTTTTTCTCACCGCGCTTTTTGCAAAGTTCGATGCTCAGCTCCTGCAATTCTATGCGCTTCTGCGGGTCGATAGCTCCGAAAGGTTCGTCCATGAGGAGTATATCCGTATCCATGGCGAAAGCTCTTGCAAGTGCAACACGCTGCTGCATTCCGCCTGAAAGTTCGTGAGGATATTTGTTTGCACTGTCAGCAAGTCCCACCAGTTCAAGATATTCTTTAGCACGACTTGCTATGTCTTTTTTGTTTTTGAGTATCCCCGCTTCCCTGATACCGAACATGATGTTCTTTTTGGCTGTCAGCCACGGGAAAAGAGAATAGTGCTGGAATACCATTCCTCTGTTAACATCGGGACCTGTAATGGGCTTGTCATTTATAAGTATCTCGCCCTTTGTCGGAAACTGCAATCCCAGCAGCAGTGACACAAGCGTACTCTTGCCGCAGCCCGAGGGACCGATAAGGCAGGCGAACTCACCCTCCTCGATCTTGAAGCTGAGATCCTCCAGTATGTTTACAGCTTTGTTATTATCCTTATAGCGGAATGTTACATTGCGGAATTCTATCTTACTCATTATCGATTCCTCCTTATAAAATATCTTCTGTTATATTGTTCTTATACCGTCACGGATATCAGACATCGTATTTATCCGAGAATTCTTTCAGCGCCAGATAATCGGGATCATCGGGATATTCTTCAAGTATCTGATCCAGTGCTTCGCGGAATATCTCGGTGTTGACATTTCCGCTTATATCAGCGTCCTTGATTATGCCCTCACCTATAAGGTAAGCCGCATAGTCTACAACTCTTGCCCTTGCGGGATCGGGGTTGTACCTTGAAGCGTAATCTCCGTAGAGTGCTTCGGTAACATATTCTTCTGTCTGACCTGTCTGCCTTACCATTATTTCTATGGCATCGTCGTGATTATTGAGTATCAGCTTGTATGCCCTTATCAGACCTCTCTGGTAAGCTACAAGTTCATCGTGCTTCTTTTCTATAACAGCTGTGCTTGTAGTCTGACGGCAGCAGGGATAGCAGGGGTCGATATCACCAACTTTTATTCCGCAGACGAGCCCGAAATTCTTTGCGGTCTGTACGCCGTCCGCTGTGATATAGCCTACATCTACCTGACCCTTTGATACCGCCTGAACGATGGAAGTATCATCATTCAGGTAGTCGATCTCGATATCCTGTTCGGGAACTATGCCTATCTCACGGAGTTTTGCGCGTATGATATTATCACCTGTGTAGCTTCTGGCTGATGCCCATTTCTTGCCTGCCCAGCCCGAAAGTTCAGCAAACTGATCGGCATTTTCGGGAGTTGTTATTATAGCTCCGCCCTCCTGTGCAGAACCGCCAAAGAATACAAGATCCTGTCCCTCAGCCATGAACTGGAGCTGTAATGTGATACCAACAGGTACCACATCTACCTTACCCTCGGAAAGTGCAGTCAGGCTGTCAGCTGTTGAGAGCAGAACATCACAGTTAACTGTAACGCCCTCCTGTTCAAAATAGTCCTGGTCGTAAGCTATGGTGGTCAGCGCTGATTTTATTGATGACGGGAACCACGCAACTTCCAGTGTTCCGATATTCTCTTTATATACGGCATTCTCATCTTTTTTGCCGCCTTTGTTTCCCTTTGAGGAGCTTCCGCATGATGTCAGCGTTCCAAAAAGCACAGCTGCTGAAATGAACGCGGCTACATATTTTTTCACAGTATTCTTTCTCATATTATATATCTTCCTTTGCGTTTAAATGTTGGGATTATCGGTCTCGGGGAGTCCTGTTATGTAGTGATAAGGGCTCTTTCCGTACCACTGTTCCTGATACGGCAGCTTGGTATGCTGTGATAGATTTCTCGCATAAGCCGTATTTTTCAGCGTCCTCTCTATCCTCTTTGCAAGGGAGTATGCTCCCGTAAATCCGAAGTATGTAAATCTCTGGGCGAACAACGTCAGCGACGGCACACCTGCCTTCACAAGCCACACGCCGACCGAGGGGTGAGATATGGCAATATCGGGTTTTAGCTTGTATACCATGTTTACAAGTTCGTTCGCCTGAGTTGATACCGCATTCTGCACATCGCCAATCTTTTCCTGAACTTCGCTGAACAGCTGGTCGCCGAATTCATCGTAATTGAAATTTCTGAATCCTATTACTTTGAGACCTATCTCATCAGCCAGCAGACCTGTTGCACCGATACGCAGAAATCCGCCGCTTATCAGAACGCTCTTGCCTTCAACATTTTTCCTTATGGGTTCAAGTGCCTTTTTCAGCTTTTCAGTTTCCTTTTTCAGGAGAGCTTCCGCTTCCTTTTCAAGTCCGAAGAACTCAGCTATTGCTGTCACGAATTTCACTGTCTGCTCGGTTCCTATGGGTATAGTGGGAAATATGTATGGTATGCCGAACTCACGTTTCAGGAATTCAAGGAAATATACATCGTGTACATGACAGAAGCTTACGTTCAATGCGGCTTCGGTTATGAATCTCCAGTCATCGGGTTCTTTGTATTCCACAAAAGTACGGACATTCAGCCCAATGGCTTCAAGCAGTCTTTTGATCTCTTTTTCATCTCCGGGTCCTATCGACCAGGCGTTGTACAGGTGTACGGTACGGCTCTTTTTGAATTCGTAACGCTGCTTTTTTATCTCGTAATCGGGGTCGCTTTTGTCAAAGGGGGTATAGTCGATATATTTCTTGGGCTCGAACCCGAATCTGTGCATGATGCCATGGTAAACAACATCATATGCCGATGAGAATACCTTAGCACCAAAGCCGGGGCAGTGCAGCGGCACAACTGTTGCAGTCACCTGCTCCTGTGCACGGTTGACCACGTTTTCGATATCATCTCCGATAACGCCGGGGGCGCAGGTGTTGCAGACGAATATCGCAGTCGGACGGAATCTTCTGTCAGCTTCCAGTATCGTATCATACAGCTTTTCGTTACCGCCGCGGATAACGTCTGTTTCGTTGAGGTTTGTGCTGAGCCATCTTGCGCCTTCCATTTTTACACCGCGGGCTGCACCATACTGCTTTATGCTGAAATCAATTCCGTGGGACTGTGAACCGCAGCCAACGGGTCCGTGCATTATCACAACGGAATCCTTGGTCGAGAAAGATATCAGTGTCGATACGCCCATCTGGCAGAACATCGCCTGTGTAAAACTACGGTCGCATCTTCCGAGACATCCCGCACAGGAACCTTTTCTCAGATCGCTGGTACATCCGCCGAAAGCATATGCCGTAGCCCTCTGCCTTTCTCTGGGATTTGGAAACTGCACATCAAAGTTTACATCAAATTTCATATCATATTACCTCCCCGATACCTGTGCTGTTATAAGATCTTCCAGCAGTGCAAGTCCGCCGTTGAAGCCCGTGTAAGTGTGGTTTAGAATTATTCGGCTGCTCACGGGAAAGCTCGTGTTTAGCAGATTGCCGTTAAGAGTCTGTGCAAGTTTTCTGTCGATGGAACTGCCCAGCACAAAAGCAGGATCGAGTTTATCATAATATGTGTCGGATAAAAACTGCGGACGTTTTTGCAGGATATACTGCTGTATCTTGAAAGTATCAGTCTCAAATACCAACTCGGGACGGTTCTCAAATGGTATAGCTTCAAAACTTTCTCTGATGAGCTGCTTGGTCTTGTCCCTCAGTTCATCGGTTATGAAGATATACTCGGGCAGCCAGCCTATCTCATTATCGAGATATTTTGCATAAGGCAAAGCCTCAGTCACGTTGTTTATGACAACAGCATAGTTCTGGAAATCCGTATCAGCTATGACATCGGTCGCTCTGTCAATGTAGCTGTAATAGCGGTCTATCTCCTTTGCGAGAGCCTTTCTGACGTACTCTTCATCTATGCCCAGCTTTTCTGCCACTGCCAGCGCAAATTCAACAGATGCATTGCTGCCGATAGGAAGATCTGTAACTATATAATCGATACCGTGCTTTTCCTTTGCCGCCTTTGCAGCTCTTACTCCGTTAACAGGAGAAAGCACTACATTCAGCTCGGCTTTTCCTGCATTTTTTATATCCTCTATTGTCTGGTCGGGTGTTACGAATGTTGTCGCCTTTACACCGATAAGAGAAAGTATTCTTCTGAGTTCTTCAAGATCTCCTCTGAAAAATGGATCGTAAGCAGGTACAAGTCCCAGCAGATTAACGAGCCTGTCGTCCTTTTCTTCGGATACAGGTATGAACTGTTCAAAAAGGCTTCTTATAACGATGTCATATCCATAGTAGGAATTTCCTTTGAATCCGCCTGTATCCACAAATATCAGAGGATATTCCGGTCTTTCGACTTCGCTTATCACCGATTCCACATCATCGCCTATCAGGTCTGTCATACAGCTTGTTACAACTACGAAAAGATCGCCGTCCATTACTTCATAAGCAGAAAGAATTTCTTGTTTCAGACGTTCAGCACCGCCGAAGATTATCTCCTTTTCGCTTACGTTCGAGCTTGGCAGCGAAGCGCCGCCGCAGTACCCTACTCCAAGATATCCGCCGTATGCAAACGAATTTGTCAGCTGACCGCCGCAGCCCTGTGCGCCGTGTATTATCGGTATCACTCTCGGCAGAGATGTCAGCGTTGCGAGGGCACCTCCCAGCATACATGAAAATCTTGGTCTTTCTATAAATGACATTTGCTTTTCCTCCTTATCATGCAAGCTCCGCAGGCTGATCGAACAGTGCGGTACTCAGGTAACGTTCTCCTGTATCGGGCAGAAGAACAACTATCCTTTTGCCCTTGTTTTCCTTGCGCTTTGCAAGCTGTATCGCTGCAAAAAGTGCCGCTCCCGAAGATATGCCCACCAGCAGACCTTCTGTCCTTGCTGCTGTTCTTGCAGTTTCGAGTGCTTCCTTGTTCTTGACCCTGAATATCTCATCGATCACATCTCTGTCAAGTATATTCGGCACGAATCCTGCACCTATTCCCTGTATAGCGTGAGCTCCCGGGGCTTCACCCGAAAGTACCGATGAATCATAGGGCTCAACTGCTATCACTTTCGTGTTCGGGTCATTTTCCTTTAATGCTTTGCCTGTTCCCGTGACAGTTCCGCCCGTACCTACACCTGCGATGAAGTAATCTGCCTTTCCGTCGGTATCCCTGATTATCTCCTGCGCAGTCGTTCTGTTGTGTACTTCGGGATTTGCAGGGTTATCAAACTGCTGTGGTATAAATGAATCTTCTATCAGTGCGTTCAGTTCCTCTGCCTTTCTAATTGCACCTTTCATGCCATCGGCAGCGGGCGTGAGAACAACTTTTGCACCCAGCTGAGTTACAAGCTTTCTGCGTTCCACCGACATACTTTCGGGTATAGTGAGTATCACGTTATAACCCTTTACCGCACCCACGAACGCAAGACCAATGCCCGTATTTCCGCTTGTGGGCTCGATTATGGTCGAACCGGGTTTAAGAAGTCCCTTTTGCTCTGCGTCCTCTATCATTGCAAGTGCTATCCTGTCCTTTACACTCCCCAGCGGATTGAAAAACTCCACCTTTGCGAGTATCTCGCCGTAAAGTTCTTCTTCTCCCGCGATACGGTTCAGCTTTACAAGAGGCGTATTGCCTATCAGCTCCGTTAAGTTTTCTGCGATCTTTGACATATTACTTCACCTTTCCTTACCTGTCCTTGATCTGTACTCTGCGATCTTGCTGATCACATATTGTGTATCATATCCGGACATCTCAAAATATTTTTTCTTTTGAATTTCAAAGTATCTCTGTATCTTGCTGCCTATCCGAGCAGCGATAACATACTGACATTCTTCAACGATCGCCAACCTTTCTTCTGCGCCGCTGTGATCTCCGCTGCAGCCTTCGGAACTTCCGAGATCCACGGTCTTTTCTATAACAGGTATGCCATCGTCTATCCTGTAAATATCGAACCGTGAAGCCGACCCGAAATGCTGATCAACTTTCACGCCGTCCGCTGTTGCCACTGCGATACGATATTGACTCATATTTTTTACTCTCCTTATCATATTTTTTTATAGCTATCGGTTTTACTTATAACCAATAGATTTGTTTTATAAGCTATGTTGTTCTTTATCGAAAATTATTATATCATATAATTTGATTTCGTCAACGAAAATATAAGGAAACGTTATCATCGACATCTGTATATGAGAACTTGATCATCAAAATTAAAAGCATATTATTAGTAAATATTTGTAAAACTGTGAATTTTTACCATTTGACAAGCAGTACATTATCGCATCGGTATTTCCCGATTTGTTTTTAAGAGAACGTTATCCGGATGATTATCGCGGATATCAGTGTGTTTCAGATACTTTTCAATTCAAAAAAATATCGCGGCAAGGCTGTTAAAATGCTTTATCGCGATAATTCGTGTCATACTATCAGATTTGGATTGATTTTTAATATATCTTGCAGAACTTTTTTAAAGAAAGTGTGCCGTTATATTTGTTCCGAAAATAAAAAAAACACCGCAATGGGATATCCCAAATGCGGTGCATAATATTATCCTTTGCAAATATCCTTTACTACCTCGCCCGCAATGATAAGCCCCACAACAGACGGCACAAAGGCTGTGCTCCCGGGGATATCGCGACGTTCGGTGCATTTGTGCTTTGCACCGGGCGGGCATATGCAGTGTGTTCTGCATGATATGGACATATCTTCAATGGGGCGAGTTGGCTTTTCTTCCGAGTAGACCACTTTCAGCTTTTTGACTTTACGCTTGCGGCACTCGATGCGCATGACTTTAGCCAGCGGGCAGACCTTAGTATCATAAATATCCGCCACCCGAAAGCCTGTAGGGGCGAGCTTGTTGCCTGCACCCATACTGCATATTATCGGGATATTCATGCTCTGCGCTTTCATCACAAGGGTCAGCTTTGCCGTCACCGTGTCCACTGCATCGACTATGTAATCATACTCATCAAAAGGAAATTCATCTTCGTTCTCGGGCAGGAAAAAGCACTTGTGTATGCGCACATCTATATCGGGATTTATCTCCCTCATGCGCTCCTCCATGACTTCCGCTTTGTATTTGCCAACGGTCTTTCGGGTGGCTATAATCTGACGGTTGAGATTCGTCAGGCAAACCTTGTCATCATCGATAAGGTCGAACTTTCGCACACCGCTTCTTACCAGTGCCTCACAGACATATCCGCCCACACCGCCTATACCGAATACAGCTACCCTTGCATCGGCAAGCTTATCCATGCCGTCTCTGCCAAGAAGCAGCTGCGTCCTTGAAAACTGATCCAGCATATCAAAGCTCCTCTACCTGTTGATTTATCTCATCTTCAGTATCAGCCATAGCCTGCAAAGTCAGTGTCAGCAGTTTGTCAAGCTCCCAGCCCAGCTGATCTGCACCTCGCTCGATGACCTCTCTAGAACATCCTGCCGCAAAGCCCTTGCTCTTGTATTTCTTTTTCAGAGATTTCAGCTCCATATCCTTTGTGCTTTTTGAGGGGCGCATAAGTGCAGCCGCACCGATAAGACCTGTCAGCTCATCAGCTGCAAAGAGAACTTTCTCCATTTCGTGTATCGGCTCCACATAGATAGTTACACCGCATCCCACGGTTATTCCGTATCCGTGAGAACATACCGCGTGTATGATATCATCGCTAACTCCGCCCTCACGCAGAAGTTCGGGGGCTTTTATGCAGTGCTCCTCGGGATATATTTCAAAATCGATATCATGCAGAAGCCCCACGATGCCCCAGTATTCGGCATCATCGCCGTAACCAAGCTCCTTAGCGTACCATTTCATAACAGCTTCAACAGTTATCGCGTGCTGCAAATGAAAGTGGTCTTTGTTGTATTCTCTCAGAAGTTCAAATGCTTCATCTCTTGTTATCATAGTATTTACCTGCCTTTACATTATATTTGTATCTCCTGATATTTTGTGATCACGGGCAAATCCTCACCATGCTCCGATATTATCTTTTCAAGCCAGACCATATCATACCATCGCCCGAATTTATACCCGCATTTGTGAAATCTTCCCGCAAGTCTGTAACTCATATGCATATGAAAATCCATGCTGTTATTGTCGAGATATTCGTCCGCTTCATCGGCGGGAACACCTATGCAGGCATAAAGATTTGTTATGCCCATGCTTTTGAGTACCCTTTCGAGTTCGGTATATAGAACTCTGCCAATACCCTGCTTATGATACGATCTATCTGTATATACAGTGACCTCCACCGAATAGTCATAAGCCGCCCTGTCCTTGAATACGCCTGCATAAGCATACCCAAGTATAGCTCCGTCTTTCTCGGCAGCTATATAGGGATATCTCAGAAGTGTTCTGTGTATCCGCTCTCTGAATTCTTCCAAAGATGGTACATCGTATTCAAAGGTTATGGCGGTGTTTTCCACATAATGCGAATATATATCCAGAAGCTGTGCTGCATCATCGGGGGTGACAGTACGAACAGTTATATCACCTTTCATCAAGATACATCTCCATATCGTAGTTTGTGATATTGCCCTTTACCGACTCAGAAACGCCGCGGTTAGTGTACCCCAGACTTTCATAAAATCCTGTCAGCGCTTCCTTGCAGGTTAGGGATATATGCTTCTTGCCTGCTTTCTTGGCTGATGCTACAAAGGTTTCCATAAGCTTATGTGCAACACCTGTATGTCTGAATTCGGGGTGTACCGCAAGCCCGTAGATAAGCAGATTCTCACCGCTTTCGTCAAAGCCGCCGCCCTGTTCGTAAAGGTCATCGGTGATATACGGCTTTTTTGAACAGCTTCCGTTTATCAGACCTATTATCCTGCCGTCAGCTTCTGCCTTGAAAAACCACTGCGGAAATTCTCTTAGCCTGTATTCAAAAGCTTCTAATGATGCAGCCTTTTCGGGTGGAAATGAAATGACCTCTATCTCATGCAGCTGACTGACATCTTCCGCACTAGCCTGCAATATCCTGATACTATCCGACATATGTGATACCTCCCCGAAGAAAAAATAATTTATATATAATGTATCATCATTCTGTTGGTATGTCAAGCCACGATAACGTTATCACTCTTCAGCTGGTAAAAGTCCCGAAAATCTCCGATAAAACAATTGAAATACCTATATATCACGGTTTCACCAGGATAACGTTATCATACTTGAAATAGTATTTATATTACGGTAAAAAAAGCGGCAGATCAATGCCTTCGTTTTAACTTTTGTGTGAGGAATATTTAACAGTTTGTCAGCAAATTCGGCTTGCTCCTGTGTTTGGGTGATAACGTTATCTCATTTAATGATTGATAAAAGTACGAATATGTGTTATAAATATATCCAATGAAACGAGTGAAAAGTTATAAAAACATTCTATAAGATGTTATAAGAAAAGGGGATAAGAAAAAGTATCATGAGTTCATATATAAAAATAGAAGGACTATATAAGACTTTCAAAAATAAAAAGGAAGAAAACCAAGTCCTGAAGGGTATCGACCTTGATATCGAAAAAGGTGATATCTTCGGTATAGTCGGTTTTTCGGGAGCAGGAAAATCTACTCTCGTGAGATGCATAAACCGTCTTGAAGAACCCGACGGAGGAAAGATATTCATCGGTGATACCGAGATAACTTCACTGAATAAAAAGCAGCTCACCGAGCGCCGCAAAAAGATAGGCATGATATTTCAGCAGTTCAATCTTTTTGATTCGATGACGGTATTCCAGAATATAGCATATCCGCTGAAACTGCTGGGCACTTCAAAAAAGGACATCGAGATAAAAGTCGATAAGCTGTTGAAACTTGTTGGACTTTCGGATAAGAAAAATGCCTATCCCGGTTCACTCTCCGGCGGACAGAAACAGCGTGTGGGTATAGCAAGGGCACTCGCGAATGACCCCGATGTGCTTTTATCGGACGAAGCTACAAGCGCTCTCGACCCGGTATCAACTCTCTCAATACTAGACCTGCTGGAGCAAATAAACAAGGAACTGGGAGTCACAATAATAATGATAACCCACGAACTTGAAGCCGCAAAGCGGATATGCAACAGGGTGGCTGTTCTGGAAAGCGGCGTGATAACCGAAACAGGCAGTACAAAGGATATCTTCCTTGACCCGCAAAGCAACACAGGAAAGATATTCCTTGAAGTATACAAAGAGTTCAGACATGATAATTCATTTACAGGAGGTGAGGGAATTTGAGTTTTTTGAAATTTCCTTTCTGGGACGTAGTAAAGCACGCATTCAGCAAAGAGGTCTGGGATGTTCTTCTCCCCGCGGTATGGGATACATTGTACATGGTAGCGTTTAGCGCAGTTATAACCCTTGTTTTAGGCGTACTGCTGGGGATAGCTCTTTCGGTCATAGCGAAAGACGGCGTAAGACCCGTACCTGTACTGAATGAAACAGCAGGCACGATAGTCAACTGTTTAAGATCACTGCCGCAGATGATAATGATAATCATAACACTGCCGATCGCACGAATGTTACTGGGACAAAGCTACGGCGTAAATGCTTGTATAATCGCACTGGCGGCAAGCTGTATACCGATGTACGCAAGACTGGTACAGGGTGCATTTGTTGAGATACCAAAGGGCAAGATCGAAGCTGCAAAGGCAATGGGCAGCAGCTCGGCGGCGATAGTTTTCAAGGTCATGCTCCCCGAAGCGATACCCTCTATAATAAGAGGTTTCACGGTAGCACTGATAGGAATAATCTCCATGACTGCACTAGCAGGCAGTTTCGGTGCGGGCGGTATCGGAGATATCGCGGTGAGATTCGGATTCAACAGATTCTACCATGATATGCTGATAGCATCTGTGCTGGTACTTATTGTAATGGTGGAGATAGCCCAGATCTTCGGCGACCTTATATCAAACCTGATACTCAAAAAAAGACATCTTATTTAAACAGTTACAGGCAAAAGCCTAACATAAAACAAAGGAAAAGTAAAATGAATTTTAGGAGGAAATTATTATGAAAAACAACAGACTTTACACAGCAGCGATAGCAGCAGCAATTCTTTCGGCGGTTCTTACAGGCTGCGGCGGAAATGCAAAGGCAGATTCACCCGAGAAAAAGACAAAAACAGTTGATGGCAAGGAACTCATTACGATAACAGCCCTTGCAGACCTTACTCCTCACAGCGAGATTCTTGAATATGTTGAACCCAAGCTCAACGAAAAGGGCTACACTATCGATATAGTCAGCACAGCTTCCGATGCAACATGGAATGAGAAGACCCAGAACGGCGAAGTGGATTTCAACTTCAACCAGCACGAGCCCTATCTTAAAGAATGGAACGAGATAAACAACGGAACACTTGTAAATATCGGCGGTGTACACGTTGAGCCTATCGGTGCATATTCCGAGAAGTATTCTTCCGCCGATGAAGTTCCCGATGGTGCAACAGTTGTTCTGCCCGATGATGCCACAAACGAGTACAGAGCGCTTCGCATACTTGAACAGCAGGGCTGGATAAAGCTTGGCAATACCGAGAACGCCCGTGCAAGCGTTGCTGATATAGAAGAATACATCAAACCAATCGAGATAACCGAGCTTGACAGCTATCAGATAAACGCACATATCAACGAATTCGATGTGTATATCAACAACACCAACAAGGTCATCGAAGCGGGTCTTGATGCAACAAAGTACCTGTTCCGCGAAGGCGAGGATTCACCTTATGCCAACATAATCGTCACAACCCCCGACAAGGCAGACGACCCCGGTCTGAAAGCACTGGTTGAGGTACTCCAGTCCGAGGATACAGCGAAGTTCATTCTCGACAAGTATAACGGCGCGGTGATACCTGTTACTAAGGTTTCGGAGTAAAATATCTGTAAAATACTTCGGAGCATTGCTATATCTGTATTTGTTTTGGGGACAGGTTTTATTGGCTTGCAATTTTCACCAATAGATCTCACTTGTGATAGTTTTTGAATGTGAAAACAGAGTTGTTTCCTGTTCTTTTATCACCGAACCGGTGACCGTTTTCAGACGCTGCTGTTGCAGAAAGTGAAAATGTAGTTCTGCGGACATGAAAAACGCTGTGTGTATCTTTTCTTTTCCATGATAAGTTCCCGTGATCATCGCTTTGAAGTTTGATATAACTTTATGCATTACGCAAAAACAGCCACAGGAATAAACCGATCCTGTGACTGTTTTTTGAATATCAGCAAACGCCAACCATTACTCGGTCCTTGCACAGGATCAGCTGATACGGAGGTTGCCATCATGCTTTGCAACTGAGATCAATAATTTGAATGTTTGTGTGCGGATAAAGCATATACATTATTCTTGTAAGTGTTGATCTCATTTACGTAATTCGCACAGTTTGTGCAGTTGTACAGACCTGAAGGAATAGTGGTGTAGTAGCCGGGATCAAGTCTTGTACCGGAGTAACTGCCTTCACGGATAGAGAAATCAAGGTGAGGATCGGAGCTATTGCCTGTGCTGCCGACTTTTCCGATCTCTGTTCCGACTGAAACGGTTGCGCCGTTTGCAATAGTGATCTGGCTCAGGTGCGTATAAACAGTCAGGTAGGTTTTACCTTCGATCTTATGAGTGATTACAACGTAATTACCCGCACCACCGTTCCAGCTGCCGGGATAGGTCTGTACAGTTCCTGCAGCTGCTGCTCTGACAGATGTACCGGTAGGTGCTGCGATATCTATCGCACCATGATTTCTGCCGTCAACGAATGCAGAGGAAATTGCCGCAACACCGGGAACAGGCCAGCTGAACTGTCTCTTTGTGGGTTTAACTATTGGTGCAGAACGAAGTACTGACTTCATCTTTGAACGGGAAGCAGGACCAAAATAACCATCTACTGCTAAACCATACTTTCTCTGGAATGCTAAAACTGCTGTCTTTGTTGCATTGCCAAAAGCACCATCAACATCTAATTTAGAAGTAGAAAGACGAGAACCGTTTCTATCGCCATTAACAATAACCTGAATCCGCAAAACTGAACCCGCGAAGTACTATACAAAACAGCGTAAATATGGTAAAATAGAGATACAAGAAACGCTGTGAAAACAGCACCCGGAGGGTGAAAACAAAAATGCGGAAAATTGAGTATGTTGTAAGCGAAGAAAGACTGATCACGCCGAGCGGATTGTCACTCGTAGGACAAGTGCTCGGCAAGTCAAATCTGATCAAAAATGCCAACCGTATGCGGACGGAAAAGCGCTCTCAACCACAGATCAAAAACGGCGACATTCTCCTGACCATGATCGGTCTGCTAGCACTCGGGAAATCGGACTTTGAGAATGTCAATGAGTTTCATAAGGACGAGGAATTTTACAAGATCGCACTCGGTATCGCTTATGGCATACCATCGGAATTCTCCCTGCGAAATCGGCTCGACATCATCGGTACAACGATGAATCAGCAGATCCTTGACGGCAATGTCGATATGTTACTGTCCTGCGGCTATGAACCGTCATCGCTTGCAAACGGCTATGTTCCGGTAGATATTGATGTTTCGCCGTTCGACAATTCCGGCAGTCATAAAGCAGGCTTTTCCCGCACCTACAAGAATTTTGACGGCTATGCGCCGATCTTTGCATACATCGGAACCGAGGGATATCTCTGCAATGCAGAACTCCGTGAGGGAAAGCAGCATTGTCAGAGCGGCACGCCGGAATTTCTCTCCGAAGCCATCACAGCAGCGAAGCAGATGACGAGAAAGCCGCTGTTGTTCCGTATGGATTCCGGCAATGATGCACTTGAAAATATGCTGCTTCTGCATTGGCAG
>NZ_JAILMR010000061.1 GCF_024692365.1 Ruminococcus sp.
AAACACTACCCGTTTCAACGCTGTCAAGGAAGCTGGCAAGAGCCGTAAAAAGACCAAAACAAGCAACAGCTTTGAATTTACGTCTTTTTGGGCAGATGCAAGCAATAAGGTCATTCCTGACCTTGTGGACTTCACAAAGACCTTTTTCGCAAAACATACTATTCTCAATATCCTGACAAAATACTGCATTTTCACCTCTGAGGAACTGCTGCTTGTAATGCGCCCGTATCAGATCGTGGCGACTGAGCGTATTCTTAACCGTATTGAAATAGCTCAGAACTACAAGAAGTATGGCTCTATCGCTGGCGGCGGTTACATATGGCATACAACAGGTTCTGGAAAGACCCTGACTTCCTTCAAGTCTGCTCGACTGGCTTCAAAGCTTGATTTCATCGACAAGGTATTGTTTGTAGTTGACCGTAAAGACCTCGATTATCAGACAATGCGAGAGTATGACCGCTTTGAAAAGGGCGCTGCCAATAGTAACACCTCCACCACTATACTGAAAAAGCAGCTTGAAAACGCTGATTGCCGCATCATCATTACAACGATACAGAAACTTGCTACATTTATAAAGAAGAATCCTGCACACGAAGTCTATGACAAGCGTGTGGTCATCATTTTTGATGAGTGTCACAGAAGTCAGTTCGGTGATATGCATCAGGCTATCACAAAGAAATTCAAGAAGTATCATCTGTTCGGCTTCACGGGTACGCCCATATTCGCTATAAACTCAGGTACAAGCAAAAATCCAAACCTCCGCACAACTGAACAGGCTTTTGGCGATCAGCTCCACTCATATACTATCGTTGATGCCATAAATGACAAAAATGTGCTTCCTTTCCGTGTTGACTATATCAAGACAATGGATAAGGAAGAAGATATCGAAGATGTTAAGGTATGGGATATTGACCGTGAGAGGGCATATATGTCCCCGAAACGAATTTCACTCGTTACTGAGTATATCCTCGACCACTTTAATCAGAAAACCTACCGTAAGGCTTACGAACGCACATACAGCTATAATGTACTGACAAATGTCTCGGAAGTTGCTGAATCCAAGAAGCGTGAACAGATTAAGGAAGTAAAGCAAAAACAGCGTATCAGCGGCTTTAACTCGATATTTGCTGTATCATCAGTACAGGCTGCCAAGCTCTACTATGAGGAATTCTTGAAGCAAATGTCTGCAAGTCCTGAAAAAGCTCTTAAAATAGCGGTAATATACAGCTATGGCGCAAATGAAGAAGATCCAGACGGCATTCTCGATGAAGAAAATCCCGAAGATACTTCTGCACTTGACTCTACGTCAAGAGATTTCCTTGAAAAGGCTATTTTAGACTATAACAGAATGTTCAGCACCAATTACGATACGTCCAGCGATAAGTTCCAAAGCTATTATAAAGATGTATCGCTCCGCATGAAGAACAAGGAACTTGACCTACTCATCGTAGTTAATATGTTCCTGACAGGCTTCGATGCTACTACACTTAATACGCTATGGGTTGATAAAAACCTGAAAATGCACGGACTGATACAGGCATATAGCCGTACAAATCGCATACTCAACTCTATAAAGACGTTCGGAAATATAGTTTGTTTCAGAGCTTTACAGAAGCGTACAGATGCCGCTATTTCGCTCTTTGGAGATAAAGAAGCAGGTGGTATCGTCACCTTACAGAGCTTTGACGATTACTATAATGGATATGAGGATAGCAAGGGTGAGCACGTTGACGGCTACGTTGATTTAATAAACAAGTTGCTGACCGAGTATCCTCTCGACGAACCGCAGATTATCGGAGAACAGAGGCAGAAAGACTTCATTGCTCTACTCGGTGCTATCCTTCGTATGCGTAATCTGCTTGTAAGCTTTGATGATTTTGAGGGCAAGGAAATAATATCCGAAAGGGACTTCCAAGATTACCTCGGAAGATATCAAGACCTTCACGATGAATGGAAAAGAATTCGTGAAAAGCATAATCTTACAAATATTGACGACGATATTGTCTTTGAAATCGAGCTTATAAAGCAAATAGAAATCAATATCGACTATATTTTAATGCTTGTGGCTCAGTATCACGATAGCCATTGTATGGATAAGGAAGTCCTCATAACTATTCAAAAGGCTATTGACTCCAGCCCTGAGCTGAGAAGCAAGAAAGACCTTATTGTGAACTTCATCAACGGAATCAATGAAGTTGACGATGTAATGAACGAATGGCACTCCTACGTTGCTGAAGAACGAGAAAAGGCTCTCGTTCAGCTAATAATCGAAGAAAAACTCAAAGAAGCTGAAACAAGAGCATTTGTAGAAGGTGCTTTCCGTGACGGCGGCATCAAAACAACGGGGACTGACATCGACAAAATACTTCCTGCTGTATCGCGTTTTGGTGTAGGAGGAAACCGTAAAGCGAAGAAAGAGACCGTTATTGAGAAGCTCAAAGGATTCTTTGAAAGATTTTGGAATATTTGATAACTAAGCTATTATACAGAAAAATAAGATTAAAGGAGTTGGCGATGAAAGAGCGTTATTGGAAATTCATGTATCAAAAAATGCATAAAATTACCTATATAGATTTATATCGTGAAAGATGCATTTGGTATAATAGAATACTAAAGTGTGTTATTGCATTATCTTCAAGCGGTTCAGTAGCAGCTTGGGCTATTTGGAAAAACCATGCATTCATTTGGGGACTTATAGTAGCGATTGGTCAAGTTATTAACATTCTATACGAAATACTTCCATATAGAAGCCGAATTACTGAATTAACGGCACTAAGCTCGAAATGGAGTGTTATCGAATCAAAAATAGAGCATGAATGGTATTATATTCAAAATGACCTATATGATGATGCAAAAATAAACGACTTGATTACTCAATACACTCAAGAATGGAGTAGCATAGACGACTATTTCTTAAAGGTTGAATCGTTGCCATTAAAAAAGAATATACAAAAAAAATCCGAAAAGAACACGAAGGCTTATTTTGAAAACAATTATATAATTAGAAAAAAAGAAGATACACAGAATAATCATAATAATAATGAAAGCTTGGTGAAATGAAAATGAGAAAAATAACCGTAAGAAAGGCACATAAAAAATCTTCAAGAATTAGATTTAGTTGTCGTGGACATATTAAATATCAACGTACAAATCGACGAAATCGATTGCAACAAAAAAGGCGATATCCGATTCCAAGAATCGGTACAGGTATTCCTGACATTCCTGTAGAGGTCCCTATGCCTGAAGCTTCTGGTACCAAGTCGACACCAAATAACGAACAAAATAACAAGAATACATAAATCAAAAATGCAAACTCCCGACTTTCCGTAGAAAATCAGGAGTTTGTATTTTGTATAGAAAAAAGTATTGACATACACATTATGATGTGATATAATAGCAAATGTATAAAAAAGCACCTCGCAGGGAGCACAAGGACGGCAATCCTAATACTCCCCATAATCAGAAAGATGCGCCAACATCTACCTGACTTAGCAAGATGACTATTTTTGCGTGTTTAATTATATCACGTTGAATATAGTATTGTCAAGCCTTTCAGTGAATGTTTTAGCGAACTTTCTGAAAGGTTTGTTTTTATATGTACACAAAAAGAAGCTTGACAACAGAATACTGAGATTTGAAGCGAATTTATTCATGCTTACTCTTGTTGCTTTTCAAAACTGAGATTAGATTGCGAAATTAGTCAGTAATGAGGAACAATCGGAGAAATGTGCGATGAAATGAGCCTGTTTAG
>NZ_JAILMR010000044.1 GCF_024692365.1 Ruminococcus sp.
TGCACGGTTCAGATAACCGTGAGCTTCACCATCGTTTGCGCCTATAACGTTGTTATCCCACAGAACGCAGGGGATACCCTTTTCCTTAGCCTTTGAAAGATAAGACTTAGCCCATCTTACACGATCTTCAGTATTGTTGAAGTCAGAAGCAGAGAACTCACCGATGATTATGGGAGCGCCCTTTATGGACTGGAGCTGACCAAAGTAACCGAACATATCGCTCAGTGCAGACTCATAATTTTCGCCCCAACCGGACTGACCGGGGAAGTTATGGTTTGCCTTGTCATCGCTTGCCATAGTGAAGTAATAAGGAGCATATGCGTGAACAGACAGAGCCACATTACCTGCATTGGAAGGGATAGCTATGTTGTTGATAGCATCGTAGTTGCTGGAAGCGCAGTAGCCGGGAAGCATCAGCAGACGCTCACGGTTCTGGCTGGAACCCTGTGCACGTACAGTTCTTACGAATGTCTCGTTCAGTCTGTTTATGTAGTTCCAGGAATAACCGCCGTCACCTGAACCGTCGCCCCACTGCTGTACTGAGGGGTTGGATAACTGACGGGGCTCGTTCATGCCCTCGAAAATGAGGTGCTGGTCATAGTTTGCGAATGTCTCAGCAACTTCAGACCAGATGCTCTTCATCTTGATCTCAGCCTGATAATAGGTGTTCTCGTTGAACTGATTTACATTGATGAAATCCTCGTGGTGAATGTTCAGGATAACGAACATATCACGATCGATAGCATAGTCAACGGTCTGCTTTACATAGCTCATCCACTGATCATTTACATGGTAGCTGTTGCCGCGCTGCTCAAGGTGCTCATACCAGGTCACAGGGATACGAACGGTGTTGAAACCAGCTTCCTTTACTGCCTCGAACTGCTGTGCATTAGGTGCGGGCATACCCCACTGGCTGGCATACTTTTCAGGTGAAGAACCTGCAGGTACCTTTGAGTTGTGTGCGTCAAGGGTGTTACCGAGGTTCCAACCGATCTTCATCTGCGATACGATGCCCTTAGCATTCAGACCGGAAAGTGCGGATGCCTTGACATTTGAGATCGGCAGAGAAGCCACGCTCGTTGCAGCGATAGCCGCAGCGGACATTGCGGACAGTACTTTGCCCACGACTTTTTTCTTCATAGGATAATTCTCCTCTCAAAAATAGATAGTTAGTCCTTTCGCGGAAAATATGAGGCTTCCGCGAAATAGCTTACCTTTTCTCCGCACCGTGAGAGCATAGCTATCGCGCCGCGGTGAAATTCCTTCTTAATGAAAACTTTTTCCATTAGTTTAATTATACAGTTTTTTTTACAAATGTCAACCGGTTTTGGTGAACAAAGCCCAGCGTTATATGTAAAAAATTTAGCCAAATCTAATTGTCAGAAAACAAGTTCGCTATACGTTCATAAGAAGTTCACGCATGAACTTTGTCAAGCTGTTATTTATCATTGTTAACAATGGGATATGTTATGTTTTTCAAAATTCACAGAACGAGATTTTCAAGACACTGCCATATCTTCGTGCAGGATCTCTGTTAATTGTTCTGAGGGTCGGAGAGGATAATACAAGGAACGGTCAGACTGATGAGTATCTCAACTTACTGCCATTTTTCGGCATAAGCGGTATTTCTGTTTCCCATGAAAGTGAATTGTATATCTAAAATTTAAGAAATATATCAAAAAATTCGCCATAAAATTCACTCGGTGGTCTGATTTCACTTTATCGCTATTATGACAGCGAACTTGCGGTAGGCATAAACACACTTCACTGTACCGAATCCGCTGTTTTTCAGCATTTCTGTTTCGTCCTCAACGGAGCACTCTTTATCGAACTTGCGGCGCTCCTGCCAGAGTTCGATATCCTTGTCAGTCAGACCGCTGTTATAAAGCTGACCTTCCCAGAAACTGTCATACCATTTGTTGAGCTCGGTATCCACTGCACAGAACTGGTCGTAGTTTACGAACATTCCGCCCGACGGCAGTGACCGGTATATTTTAGTAAAGAGCGACTGCTTTTCGCTTTGTTCAAGATGATGTATCGAGAGAGCGGAGATAACGGTATCAAACTGCACTTCGGGGAGTTCCTTTATATAATCCGAGATTCGGTATGATACGTTATCAAGCCCCTGAAATCTGCGCTTTGCCACGCTGAGCATATCGTCAGCGATATCTACCAGCAGATAATCGGATTTTGGGAAATGCTTATACCAGTAGTACGCCAGCAGTCCTGTGCCCGAGCCCAGATCGACTATGCATTTTGGCGCTTTGATATTTGAAGCGATGAAGGCGGTGGTATCAATATAAAAATCATCGAAGCAGGGGATAAATTTTTTCGGTTGATATCGTACTCCTCTGCTATCATGTTGAACTGGCTTTCTATGTTCATTTTGGTTACCTCACTTTTCTTTTGTTTGGCAGAAAATGGTTCTGCTCATGCAGATAATTATAGCATATCATGTATGATGCGTCAACAGCACCGGTATGACAGTACGCCCCTGTGTTTTTCTGTTTCATTTACTAACATTTTATACTATTATAAAAGAGGGCTGCTTCGGCAACCCTCTTTTTCGTTGTGCGTCTGTGCCGAAGTCATTCGGTATCAGGCGTTTTTATTTAAGCTATGGTACTGATATTCTTCTTATTCATGAAGACGAAATATGCGATGAAGCACATGATTATCTGCAAAACTGTTGAACACGGTGTCGCAAGACCTATCTTGAACAGCGAGCCGCCGCCTATCTTCTGCATGAGGAATGCCACGGGTATCCTCACAAGAAAAGCACCGCATATGCCCTGCACCATAACGAATTTTGTTTTCTCGATGCCGTTGTAGAATCCCACAAAGCAGAACAGGAAACAGGTGAACAGGCAGTCGATGGCGTAGGCTTTAAGGTAATCCCATGCAGCAGCGACGGTATCGGGCTTGTTTGAGAATATGCCCGAAAGAATATCACCGCGGAAGAAAGCCACGAAGAACATCACGATACCAAATATCAGCGAAACTGCTATGCCGCTTTTGAGGGCTTTAACAGCACGGTCGATATGACCTGCGCCGTAGTTCTGGGCTACGAATGCAGCCATTGACTGCATGAACGCCAGCGGTACCAGCATGATGAAAGCGCAGACTTTCTGTGCCACACCAACGCCCGCAGAAGCAGTAACGCCCAGCTTATTGACTATCGCCATCAAGACCAGGAATGACACGCTGACAAGAAAATCCTGCAATGCTATCGGTGAACCGATACGGATGATATTTCTTGCATAGTTGCCTTCAAGTTTCAGGTTTGACTTGTGGAATTCAAAAGGCAGCTTCGTTCTCCTTATTATAAAGAAGGATATGGTAACGCTGACAAGCTGTGCAAGGACGGTCGCAAGGGCTGCACCTGTCGCGCCCATGTGGAACTTTGAAACAAAGACCAGATCGCCAACGATATTGAACGCACAAGCTATTCCGACAGCTATGAGGGGCGTTTTTGAATCGCCGAGACCTCTGAAAATACTGCCCAGCAGATTATATGCGGTTATTACGATAAATCCTCCGCCACATAAGCGGATATAGCTTTTGGTGAGGTCATAGGCTTCCGTCGGGGCTTGCATGATCTTAGCAAGTCCGCCTGCGCCGAGAACACTTATAACAGTGAAGACCACTCCCGTTATGGCAAATATCACAAGACCTGTACCTACTGTCCTCGCGGCTTCCTCGGGACGTTTCTGCCCGATGCGCTGTGCCACAGCCACCGTGATGCCCATAGAGAAGCTGACAATAAGGTTAGTCAGTGTCTGAAGTATCTGCGAGCCTGTGGAAACTGCCGAAACATCGGAATCGGTGCCGAACTGTCCCACCACCAGCAGATCTACCGCGCCGTACATAGCCTGCAGGAACATGGCAAACAGCACAGGCAGCATGAACTTCAGGAGCTTCGGCAGGATAGCTCCCTCGGTAAAGTTATTGTTATTCATTCACATACCTCCACAAAAAAAGCCGGACAAAACAGCAGGCGTTTCAGCCTGCGGTCTTATCCAGCATTACATTTCTATCGAATGTTTTGCCCTCCGAACCAGCAATTGTAATTATAGCACAAAGCCGTTTTGGTGTCAATCGTCAAATTGTTGAATCATCTTGCTGAACGAGGTCTTCTTTTTATTAAAAATCTTACGTTTTGCCATAAAAAAACGCTATTTGTTTACAAAATATTTCAAGACCGCCGAAACTTACGAAATGTAATTGTTAACTTTTCGGGGTGCATTTTACTATATATAGATATCTATCAACCGTTCAAATACTATATATGGAAACGAAAATGTTTTCTGGAGATAATTAATTAAAAAACTTCGCCTATTAAAGAAAAGTATACCCGAACTTCCTTGAAAATTGTTACGTAATAATGTATAATTTAATCAGGATAAATGATATAGGTAATTTCAATATAAATTATCAAATTTAACTAGATAGTTATTTTGAATATGTAGTTTTTATTTCGTGGTATAAACAAATAACAAATGGTAATTTGAGTGGAGGGAATCATTATGACAAAGAGATTTATCGCAGGTATTATGACTATCGCATTAGTATTTGGCGGCACAGCACTTCCTATGAGCATGAACGTAATAGATACCTCTATAACTGCAAGCGCAGCAAACAGAGCTGAAGGTTATTTTGAGTATACTTTCACCGATGACCTCAGAAGCGGCATCAATATACTGAATTACACAGGCAACGAATCCAACGTAGTTATACCTTCATACATCAAGGGCATACCCGTTGTTGGCATAGGCAGCTACACTTTCAGCGGCAACAAGAACATCAACAGCGTTACAATACCCGAAACCGTTAAGACCATCGATGCATACGCTTTTTGCTACTGCTCTAACCTTTCTACCATAAACAACGGCAGAGGTCTGAAAACCTTAGGTATGAATTGTTTCTCCAACATCAATTCTCTTACCAAGATAAGCATACCCGACAGCGTTACCGAGATAGGCTACGGCGCATTTGAAGCTTGCTACAATCTTCAGACCGTCAATATGCCCGCTAATCTGACAAATATCCGCGCAAAGGCTTTCAAGGATACCAAGTGGCTGGAAAACAAGAAGAAGCAGAACAGCCTGGTCATCGTAAACAACACAGTTATCAACGGCGAAAACTGCAGCGGTAATGTTACCATACCCATCGGCGTTACAAGCATAGGCGACGGCGCTTTTGGCGAAAACAAGAAAATCACAAACGTCAGCATACCCGGAACCGTAAAGACCATAGGCGCTTTCGCATTCGGTTGCTGCGACAAATTGAGAAACCTGATAATACCCAACGGCGTTACCAAGATAGACTACGACGCATTCAAGGGCAGCTACAATCTCGAAAACATAATCATACCCAGCAGCGTTACAGAGATCGGCTACGATGCTTTTACAGATACCAAGTGGCTGGCAATTCAGCAGGCAAGAAATCCTCTGGTAATAGTTAACAACATCGTTATAGACGGCAGAAAATGTTCTGGTAACGTATTTATACCCAACGGCACAAAGGTCATCTGCGACAACGCATTCGCACTGAACAACATGATGACAAACGTTTCGATGCCTAACAGCTTAAAAGAGATCGGCGATTACGCATTCGTATCCTGCACAGCTCTCCAGAACGTAGTTATACCTGACGGCGTTACTTCCATAGGTTCAAATGCATTCCTTGAAGCAAGAAGCATCAAGAGCGTTGATATAGCTGACAGCGTTACATATATGGGTCAGGAAGCTTTCAAAGAGTGTTCTGCACTTGCAGAAGTTACCATACCCGGCGGCATCGAGAACATCGAGCTGGCAACATTCCAGGAATGCCACAGCCTCAAGACCGTTAATATCGAATACGGCGTCAAGACTCTGGGCGAATACGCATTCTCAAACTGCAGCGCTCTTACCGATATCAATTTCGCAGGCAGCGTTGAAAACGTAAAGTGGCGCTCATTCTACGGCTGCACAAGCCTTACCGAAGTTAATTTCTACGAAGGTCTGACAACTATCGCAGCTGACGCTTTCCAGAAATGTGATTCTATAAACACTATCACTCTTCCCAAGAGCTTAACAAACATCACAGCAACATCTTTCAATTACAGCGTTCCCAACTTCAAGATCAGAGGTTACGAAGGAACTACCGCACAGAGACTTGCAAACTATGCAAACGTTAGATTTGAGATACCCGAAGAGTCTCTGATATACAGCGAGCCCAAGCTCCAGTACAGCGAGCCCAAGACACGCAACAACAGCAACAGCGAAGCTGGTTCTCCTATAATGTCAGGCAGAGGCGATGTTAACGAAGACGGCAAGATCAACATAACCGACCTCACCAAGATCGCAGCTCACATCAAAGGCAAAAGAATACTTGCTAATTCTGATATCGCAGACGTAAACAACGACGGAAAAGTCAACGTTACCGACATCACAAAGATCGCAGCATTCATTAAAGGCAAACTGGCACGCAACTAATACAGCAGGTACACAGATACCGACAGATCAAAACCCGGGTGTAAAAATGATAATATAAATTCCCCCCACGGAAGTTTCCCCCGCATAGATATGCGGGGGTTCTTCATGTGCCGTGAATGTTTTATCCGCGCCCAGAAAAAACCTCCTGTGATAAGCCGAAAAGGTTTGGCGACCGCAGATCAGCTATCAAGGAGGCATCTCAATAACAAGAGATGCTATTATCATAGCACAAATTTATTAATAAATCAAGCACCGCCAATACCTGTGCTATTGTTCTGCGGGCTGCGTACATAAAAAACGATCGTCTGATCTTCCCTACTCTTGCAGTGCAGGCTGTAAGTGCCCTTTTGATCTTGTTGCAAGCGCACAAAAAGACCATGCAGATCTTGTTCTGCATGGTCTTTAAAGCTTTTGTTATTTGCTGAGATCAAGGCTTCTCACTTTTTCACGGAGAGGAAGCACGTAGGGCGGAGATACTGAAAGTTCGTCTATGCCCATTCTCATGAAAGTTTCGGTAAGGGTCAGGTCTGCTGCGAGTTCACCGCATATGCCTATCCATGTACCGTTCTTGTGTGCATTCTTTGCTGACATCTCGATAAGGCGAAGCACAGCTTCGTGGTGAGTATCAACAAAGGGTTCGAGCTTTGCATTCTGGCGGTCGCAGGCGAGAGTGTACTGTGTAAGATCATTGGTGCCTACGCTGAAGAAGTCCACCATCGGTGCAAGAAGATCGCTTATAACTGCGGCGGCGGGAGTTTCTATCATTATACCTACCTCGGTATTCTCATTGAACTTTATGCCGTCGTTTTTAAGTTCAGCCTTTACTTCTTCGCACACAGCCAGACACTTCTCAACTTCCGAAACGCTGGTTATCATCGGGAACATTATGCCCAAATCACCAAAGGCAGAAGCACGGAAAAGTGCTCTCAGCTGGGTCTTGAATATCTCGGGTCTTGTAAGGCATATACGCACAGCCCTCAGACCCAGTGCAGGGTTATCTTCCTTTTCAAGGTCGAAATAGTCTATCTGCTTATCCGCGCCGATATCAAGGGTACGGATAATGACTTTCTTTCCTGCCATGCTTTCCAGAACTTTTCTGTAAGCACTGAACTGCTGTTCCTCGGTGGGATAGTCTTCACTTTCCAGATAAAGGAATTCGCTCCTGAACAAGCCTATGCCGCCTGCGTCATTGGCAAGCACCGAACCGATACTTCCCACTCCGCCGATATTGGCGAAAATGTTGATCTTGGTTCCGTCCACAGTGACGTTTTCCTTGCCTTTGAGTTCCTGCAAAAGCTGTTTCTTTCTGGCATCTTCAGCCTGTTTTTCGACGTATTTCGCAATAGTCGCATCATCAGGAGATACTATAAGCTGACCTGTATGACCGTCAACTATCAGCATATCACCGTCATGGATATTTTTCAGGAAATCTTCACCCGCACTTATAACTGCGGGGATATTCATGTTACGTGCAAGTATCGCGGTGTGTGAATTTGACGAACCAAAAGCCGTAACGAACGCCAGCACCTTTTCCTTGTCCAGCGAAACTGTCTCGCTGGGGGCAAGGTCATCAGCGCATATGATCATTTTTTCATCTGAACTGTTTTCAGTCTTTCCGCCGCCCATCAGACATGAGATAAGACGGTCGGAGATATCCTTTACATCAGCGGCACGTGCCTGCATATATGCATCGTCCATGCTTGAGAACATTTCTGCAAAATTATCAGCGGTGACAGCAACGGCATATTCTGCGTTGACTTTCTGAGTCTCGATGATGCTCTTTATAGAATCATTATAATCCTCATCATCAAGCATCATGAGGTGTACCTCAAATATCTCGGCATTGGCTTCGCCAACTTCTTTGAGAGCCTTGCTGTGTATCTCTTCGAGCTGTTGTGCTGCCATTTCCTTTGCAGTTTCAACACGTGCAAGTTCTTTTTCGGTGTCATCGACAGTCATACGGCGGACATCAGCTGAATTTCGGCTGAATACCGATACTTTACCGACTGCGACCGCACCGTAGACTCCTTTGCCCTGATAAACGACCATAACAGTCACCGCCCTTTCGTTTGTATCAAAGTGTATTAAAGATTAGCGTCCATGAATTCTGCGATCTGCTGTAATGCTGCCTCTTCGTCGTCACCGGTAATTGTGAACTTGACTGTATCGCCGCATTTTACGCCCAGTCCCATTATCTTCATCAGGGCTGTTCCACTTACAGGTGGTTTACCCTCTTTCTCGATAGTGACGGTGCTGGAAAAAGTTTTTATAAGCTTGACAAGATTGCCTGCAGGTCTTGCGTGGATACCAATTTCGTCTTCGATAATGTACGTAAATTCTTTCATATCAGTTATTCCTTTCGTATCATAATTATATTTCCTGCATCTCGTCCTGAGTCGGATAAGACGCTATCGCACCTTTTCGCTGAACGCTCAGCGCACAGAATCTGTTGGCGAATGTCAGACATTCAAGCAGTTTTTCTTCTGTGATATCTCCCAACATATCATCATTCTCTGTGATATCTCTGAGCTTCCACAGGAATGCACCTGTGAAACCATCGCCTGCACCTGTCGTATCGACCGCTTTCACCTTTATCGACGGTGCATAGACCTTAATATTCTTCGTGAACGCATAAGCGCCGTCAGCGCCGCAGGTATACAGCACAAGCTTCACGCCCTGACTAAACATATTCTGCACGCTCGTATCGATATCATCTGCGCCTGTTACATAGCTTAGTTCTTCATCGGATATCTTTACGATATCGCTGAGTGGAATGAACTCCCGCACCGCACTCACCAGTGCTTCGGTGCTGTCCCACAGGTTGAAGCGAAGATTGGGGTCAAAGCTTATTATGCCGCCCTTTTCGCGCATTATCCCGATGGCTTTTTTATGTGCCTGCTTCATCGGAAAATCTCCGATATCCACACTGCAGAAATGCAGAGCGAAAACATCATCGAAGTATTCTTCCTTTACGCTTTCCTCGCTGTAAAGCATATCTGCCGAGGGTTTGCGGTAAAATGAGAAAGTTCTTCCGCCGTCTTTTTCAAGGGATACAAACGCAAGTGCCGTATTTGCTTTGTCTGTAAGGGATATGCAGTCAGTATCAACATTGACAGCTTTCAGTTCGCCGATTATCTTGTGTCCGAATGGGTCATCCCCCAGCTGAGTTATCATTTTCGATCTTCCGCCCAGCTTTGAGAATGCCGCGCACACATTTGCGGGAGCTCCGCCTACTTTCGGCGAGAACGCCGAAACTTCATCGAATGAGCAGCCGCTCCTGTCGGGGATAAAGTCGATAAGCGCTTCACCTATCGCCGCAAGCACATTATTCATCGGACATCACCTCAATACCATCAAGTTCATATACCGTACCGTTTATGCCTTCCGCCGAAAGAGTTAACTCGGTATCCTCGGGGTACATTCTGGCTGACATTACTGTTTCGCCGCCGTTGATGTATACCTCTACCGATGCTTTATCGGCTATTATGCGTACATCCCCTATCTTGGGGATATCTGCATATCTGACATCTCTGCCGCCTGATGCACTCTCTGACAGGAATTCCAGACGGAACTCACCATTCTGGTGTACCAGCTGCAGGACATTCTCAAATCTCACCCTGATATCACCGCTTGCTTTCGCGGTAAGTTCAAAGGGAAGTTCAAGTTTTAGCGTATCGCCGCTGTTTACAGCAGCTTTGTTTTTTCGCAGAAGTACCAGCTCTCTCACGGGGTTTTGCAGTAGTTTTCCCTTTGCGGATACTGTTAATTCCCGCGGGAGAGTCAGGCAGTGCTGCCAGCCGATTTCGGCTGTGGGATTGGAATAGGGGATATCGCCTATCCCCTCCCAACCCAGCAGTATTCTTCTGCCGTCAGGTGTTTCAAAACTCTGGGGTGCATAGAAATCGAATCCTTTGTCCCACTCTCTGAAATCAGCGAGAACGCCATTTTCCATGCAGTAATAGCCCGAGCTGTAAACATTCTGATTATCGAATTTTTCATGAACAAGTCCCTGTGGGGATATGCTCAGGAATCTGTGTCCGTCCACCGAAAATTCATCGGGGCACTCCCACATATAACCCATATCATCGGCTGTATACTTTTCAAAGAATGACCAGTTTTCCAGGTCATCTGATACATAGTGGAGCACACAGCCCTTATCCTGCAAAGTCCTTGCGCCAAGCACCATGTGGTACCTGCCGTCTTCTTCCCAGACCTTCGGGTCACGGACATGGCAGGAACATTCTTCGGGGTAATCGGAGTTTCGCAGAAGAACTTTCTTGGCACTCATATCCTGTCCGTTCTTGGTGGTAACGAGTATGACATTCGCACCGCGACCCGATGTGATATAATCGTGGTCGCCATCTTCCTTGACGTTGCCTGTGTAGAACAGATACAGTGTATCGCCCTTGACAAATCCGCAGCCCGAATATACGCCATCCTTATCATCGGGAGTATCAGGAAAAAGTACAATACCCATTGAACGCCAGTTGATAAGGTCGGGGCTTTTCCAGTGTCCCCAGCATTTTTTTCCGCTGCCCGTAGGACTATCGGGCGAATACTGATAGTACACATGGTATTCGCCCTTGAAGTAACAAAGACCGTTAGGATCGTTTATCCAACCGTTTTTCGGTTCAAGATGAAGTTTCTGTCTGAAGTCGTTTTTCATATACAGAATCACCGTCCGTTTGGATCATCACTTTTTGGTTTCGATCAGTTCTTCATAGTAGTTAATGCCGCCGTCAGCGATCCTCTTGATCTCCTTGAAATCTTCGGTATTTGTAATGATAACGGGGCTGATGATGCTGTAACCCTTGTTCTTCAGAGTCTGGATATCAAAGGTTATGAGGGTCTGTCCGCGGGTAACTCTGTCACCTTCCTTGACGTAAGCATTGAAGCCATCGCCGCCGAGTTCAACGGTGTTCATACCGATATGAACGAACAAATCCATGCCGTTATCAAGAGTAAGACCGATAGCGTGGTGAGAATCAAACAGTGTAGAAACCTTGCCATCTGCAGGTGCAACTACCTTGCCGTCCATAGGATCGATAGCTGCGCCCTCTCCGAGTGTGCCTGATGCAAAGGTCTTATCGGGAACTTCTGCCAGAGGGATAGCTCTACCGCTCATAGGCGAGTATATAATGTTATCCTTGTATTCCTTCTCGGGAACCTTTTCCTTTGCAGGAGCGTAGAGGATCCACGAGAGAATAAATGCTACAACTGCTGCTACTGCGAATGTGAGCAGATAGCCCATGAAGCTCTCAGTTGTGATAAGGAAGCCGAATATACCTGTAACGCCGTTTGCAGTTGCGTAAACGTTCATGATAGAAGCTACTGCTGCACCGCAGGCGCCGCCTACCATACCGGCAACCAGAGGCTTGCCGAAACGTACATTGACACCGAAGATCGCAGGCTCGGTAATACCCATGAATGCTGAGAGAGATGCGGGAAGAGCCATAGACTTGATCTTCTTGTTCTGAGTTTTGAGCGCTACTGCCAGAGCTGCAGCACCCTGTGCTACGTTAGCTGCTGTTGCGATAGGCATCCAGATGTTCTGACCGTTGTCAGCCAGCATCGAAAGCTCGATAGCGTTGTACATATGGTGAACACCTGCAACAACTGTAGGAGCGTATACAGCACCCATAACAAAGGAACCGATACCGAAAGGCAGAGCGATGAGCCACTGTGCACCGGTAAGTACCCAAGATTCCAACTGTGCGAATACAGGACCTATAACTGTCATTGTAAGGAATCCGGTAATAAGAACGGATACCAGAGGTGTAACGAAAAGATCGAACATCTCGGGAACGTGCTTGTGCAGCCATTTTTCAATAACTGACAGGAGAAGTATCGAGATAACTACAGGGATAACATGACCCTGATAGCCTGTTGCGTTGATGTTCCACAGACCGAACCATGACCAGAGTGTGGGAAGACCGCTGCCGTCGCCGACAGACCATGCATTAACAAGATTCGGGTGGATCATTATCATACCGATAACTGCACCCAGATAGATATTCGCACCGAATATCTTAGCCGCACTTATAGCTATGAGTATCGGCAGGAACGTGAGCGCTGCATTGGAGAACATATCCAGCAGGCTATACAAATGACTGTTTGCCAGATCGGGGAACGCTTTTGAAAGACCGCCCAGAAGTCCGCACAGCAGACCTGTTGCAACTATCGCAGGTATGATAGGTACAAATACGTCACCAAGAGTTTTGATACCTCTCTTATACCACGGCGATTTTGCAGCTGCCGCTTTCTTGACATCTTCCTTTGAAGCAGCTTCTATTCCCGCAAGCTGTATGAACTCGGCATATACCTTATTAACAGTACCTGTGCCCAGGATTATCTGAAGCTGTCCGGAAGCCTCAAACACACCCTTGACCCCGTCAAAGTTTTCGAGTTCATTCTTTTTTACCTTGCCATTATCAGCAATGACAAGTCTTAGTCGTGTTGCGCAATGCGCCGCGCTGGCGAGATTTTCTTTTCCGCCAACCGCTTCAAGTATTTCAGAAGCTAAAATTTTGTAATCCATAGAACCCACCCTTTCTTATTTAAATTCCAAATATTTACTGAAAACATATCACGCTTTTTTGTGATACCGCTTTCACATCGTACTAACATTATATCATAGATTTCTGTAGTTGTCTATTGGCATATCTTAAGAATTGCAGAGTGTTTTTCGGTAGGTTTCACACAGTTTCACATTCGATTTTGTACATTTCAGCCAATACGATTCGTTGACTCTCTTTCGATCACGTCATATTCAAGCTGAACTATACGGTGCACCTCGCTGGTCTTTTTCATTTCCGAGAGCAGCATCTTCGCACCTTCCCTGCCCGCCGTCTTATAGTGAAGATGCACCGACGACAGCGGAACATAGAGTACCCTGTCAAAGCGCGAATCACCGACAGCACCGATCATAAGATCTTCAGGGATACGTATACTGTTCTCACGGCAGTAAAGCATAGCGCCTGCGGCAATATTGTCCGTCGCACAGAACAGGCAGTCAGGCTTCTCTCTGCCCGAAAACAGATGCTTCGCCTTCTCATAGCCCGAATCCATACTGAATCTCGCTATCTCGCAGAATCTGGGATCAAGAGTCAGCCCCGCATCGAGAACAGCTTTTTCAAATCCGACCCTGCGGTCTTTTCCCGCCGCCATATCCTCGGGGTTCGCGCCGATGAAAGCAGGACGTTTCGCCCCCTTGTCCAGCATGAGCTTCGTCATGTTATACGAAGCGCCGAGATCGTTGTGACACACGCAATTGAAGCCTTTCAGCTTCTGTCCGACTATTATCGTGGGCACGCGCATCTTGGCAAGCAGCGAACGATGCAGGTCGGTTATGACACCTGCCAGCAGTATAACTCCATCCACGCGGTTCTGCCTGAACAGTTCCAGTGAGCTTATCTCGCGGTTATAGTCGTTGGACGTATTCACGAGCAGAAGTTCAAAGCCTTCCTCGCCCAGAACTTCACCGATACCCTCGGTTATCCGCGCTATGCTTTCACTGGAAAGTTTAGGCAATATGACGCCTACGAGCTTCGTCACCTTTGAGCGCACCATCCGCGCAGAATAGCTCGGCACATAACCCGTTCTCTCGATAGCCGCTTCGATCAGAGCACGTTTGTCGTCAGAAAGATATCCATCGTTGAAATATCTGCTTACAGCCGATACCGATACGCCCGCTTCTTTGGCAAATTCCGAAATATTCATACCGCACCTCCTTATATGATATTGATTTCATATATTATACCATAGTTTTCAGCAAAAGTAAATATGAAACATAAAATGTTTACAACTGAAAACAAATTTTCAAACTGAAAAAGCACCGTATGAAATCTACGGTGCCTTTTCATTCTATATAACTTCTTCGCCGCTGTGCAGGGCTATCAGTTTGTCGCCCATTATGGTTTTCATAAGTTCAAATGCTGGAATACCTGTGCAGTGACCGCTGTAAAAAATGGTATCCATCTGCGCAAGTTCGCGGGCGGTTTGGATTATGACCGCTTTTTCCTCATCGGTGTGTTCACCGTCATTCTTCATCATGTGAAAACCTGTTATAACGCGGTCGGGAGTCCCGCCGAATATCTCCTTATATCTGTCGAGGATATTGAGTATACCGTTGTGCGAACAACCCGACAGCAGCCAGCGTTTGCCCTCCTGCTCAATGACAAGGCACTGTTCGTGGGCAAAATCGTCCTGAACTTTCTCGCCGCCCCAATCGCGCAGGAGCTTTCTGTTGCCCTGCGGATAGCATCTTCTGCCCGTTATACCGCTGAACAGGAACAGCTCATCATCAAGCTTAACATCGCCCTCGATAAGGCGTACATTCGGCAGACCGAGGATATCCTTGTCAATTCCGATATAACGCTCACCATTATAATGGGGCTCGGCGGCTGACTTCTGCATGATTATCTGCGCGGTATTGTTGATCCGCGAGAACGGCATTATCCCGCCCGAATGATCGTAGTGCCCGTGGCTGAGTATAACGGTATCCACCGCGGTCAGGTCTATGCCGAGAACTTCAGCGTTTTTCACCGCAGCATCAGTCTGCCCGCAGTCCAACAGAAGTTTGTGGTTTTCAGTTTCGATATATACCGACAATCCATGTTCTGCGATACAGCCCTCATGACCGCAGGTATTTTCAACAAGTGTAACTATTTTCATGATTTTCATGTTGCCGTCCGATGTGACGGCTACTCCTTTTATTATTAAGTTGATGATAGCATATTTGGGTGAGGATGTCAAGGTGATAGCATAGCAGAGCTGAGATAAGAATGCCAAAGAGTAGAGCTTTTGATCAAACTTTTCGCGAAAAGTTTGCGAGGAGTTTGAGGGGCGGAGTCCCTCAATCACCAAGGCAAGATACCAAAATGTACTACAAAGTACCAGAGCGAACGAAATGATACCAAAAGGTGCGCGGGCATACCAACTTGTACGAGCGTGTACCAAAATATACGACCGTATCATTTGGTATGCGTGAACGATGCCCGCGCATGAAATCGGACAGCGAAGTGAATCCGATTTCTCGACCCGAGGGACGAGGGGCGACCTGATACCGCAGTACGTCTGAAATTAACGTTTAGCAACTGTACTGCGTAACAGCCATGTTCTTATCAAAAGTACTGCCGCTGACAATGTCGCCCCTCTCTCCGTTCGGGTCGAGCCGTCAAAAACGCTATCGCTGTTTGACGGCGGTCGCGGACAATATCTCCGCACGAAGTTTGTCCGTGTGGGATTATTTTGTTCACGCTCGGAATTTTGGGATTGCCCGCGCCGTGTAATCGGAAGATAGTCTGCTATTGCTTTCTTTGTGTTCACATCGCTTTTGTGCCTTGACCGAGAGGCTCTGCCTCTCGAGCTCTCCGCAAGCCTTTCGCGAAAGGCTTGACCCAAAGCTCCCCTCCTTGGCAGTTCACACTCACGTTCTGCTACCCTCCCCCTCCTAATCACCCCCTCCACTTTTTTCACAAAAACTACCTCACCCTATTGACATATATGCCAAACCGTGTTATACTGTTTATGTTGATAACATGGTAATACTTTACTATGCTGAATTTGACATAAGACTACCGTTGTGATATAATATGTTCGGATATGCCCGAATCGTAAGGAGTGCATTAAAATGAGCGAGAAACTTTGGAGAAAAAACCTGATAAACATCGAGCCATATGTGGCAGGTGAACAGCCTAAAAATGAGAACATTATCAAACTGAACGCCAACGAGAACCCCTATCCCCCTGCGGCTGGTGTGCAGGAAGTTCTGCGCAGAAAGGATATTTTCGATCTGAAAAAATATCCCTCGGCAGATGCTGTTCCGTTGAAAGCCGCCCTTGCGAAAAGATACGGGCTCGCTCCTGAAAATGTATTCTGCGGCAACGGCTCAGACGATGTACTAGCAACGGCTTTCAGGGCATTTTTCAACTCGGATAAGCCTGTATTCTACCCCGATATCACATACAGCTTCTATCCTGTATGGTGTGAGCTTCTGAAAATCCCCTATGAGACCAAGCCCGTTGACGGCGACTTCCTTATAAATGTTAAGGACTTCTACCCAGAAAACGGCGGTGTTGTTATCCCCAACCCCAACGCGCCTACCGCTATCGGTGTTGGCAAGGATTTCATCATCGACCTGCTTGAACACAACCGCGATGTAATTGTCATCATCGATGAAGCTTATGTGGATTTCGGACGTTACAGCTGTGTTGAACTCATCAAGGAGTACGATAATCTTATCGTTACACAGACTTTCTCCAAGTCACGTTCTCTTGCAGGAATGAGAATTGGCATGGCTTTTGCTCAGCCCGAACTCATAAGCTATATGCAGGCAGTAAAGGACAGCTACAACAGCTATCCTCTGGATCAGCTGGCTATCGAAACAGGTATCGCAAGTCTTAACGACGAGGAATATTTCCGCAAGACTGTCGATATGATAAAGGCTACCCGCGACCGTTCTGCAAAGGCTTTCAGGGAGATGGGCTTCAAAGTCACCGACAGCGAGACTAACTTCCTGTTTGTTTCGCACCCCGATATCCCCGCCGAGGAGATATTCACCTACACCAGAGAAAAAGGCATATTCATTCGTTACTTCAAAAAACCCGTTATCGACAAATGGCTGCGAATAACCATCGGCACGGACGAACAGATGGATAAGCTCATCGCCGCTGTTAAGGAGTGTATCGAAAGCAGGTGAACTTTATGTTTCTTGGATACGCCGACAAGCTGAAAAATGCTTTGAACAGGCGCAAGGAAGAAAACGAACACTATGCTGCCGTTCGGCAGTTCATCAAGGCACCTGCAAACGGCAGGCTGCTGGATATCAGTCTGGGCAGCGATATTATGCTGCAAAAACTCAGTGATAAGGGTATCGGTCTTTACGGTGTGGATATTTCCGCCGCTGACCGAGACAGGAGCATCGATGAGATAGCCCTGATGGGTCAGGCGAATATTGAAGAACTCCCCTATTTTGATAATTTTTTTGACTGCGTGACCACGCTCCACACTCCACCCTTGTGGGAAGACAAAAAAGCCGCTCTCACCGAGATACTCAGGGTGCTGAAAGCGGGCGGACGTTTTGTGTGCTTATTCACATTTGACAATGATACAGGTCTGGGAACACCGCCCCGCGCGTTGCGAGAAAAAGCTCGTCAGGCGGGATTTGAAAATGTCACGGTTAAGATACTGCGTGCAGAGGGTTCATACCTGCTGGTAGGTGATAAGCCATGCTGAAAATAGTACCCATGACAGAGGAAAACGTAGCGGAAGCCGCAGCGCTTTCTGCTGCTTGTCTTAAAGAAGCCTGGAGCGAGGAAGTTTGTCGGGCACAGCTGAAAAACTCAAACGACCGCACTTTGCTTGCATATTCGGACGATAAAGCGGCGGGATTTCTCAGCTGCTGGTACATTGCTGGAGAAGCCGAGATAAACAATATCTGCGTACTTCCCGAATACCGCAGACAAGGCATTGCACGGGCGATGTTTGAAGAGATATTCGCTAAACTTTCAGATGCCGAAAGCTGGGTGCTGGAAGTAAGAGAATCGAACTCTGCGGCGATAGCCCTTTATGAAAGTCTGGGATTTGAAAAAGCGGGAGTGCGTAAGAATTTTTATGACGACCCCTGTGAGAATGCCGTTATAATGACAAAGCAAAGCACCTGAATATGAGGTAATATATGACTGCATTCAGGAAGATACCACAAAAAGAGTACTGCAAATATATACAAATTGCCGACAGTCTTACTTTCGGGAAGATATATCCTCTCTCAATCGCCGAGTGCAGACAAGCGGGAGATATCTATACCGACGGAAAGGCTGTGCTGTTTCATCACCTTTGCGGTTTCGGGCATATCGCGGGCGAAGCAGATGATGCTTTTATAAATAGTATAAAAGACCTTATGCTAAACGGCGGTCGGCGGCTGGTGCTTTTTGCCGATAACGCTATCGTCCAAAAGTTCGGAGAGGAGTTTGCTGTGAACAGCAGATTTTTCTTTGAGTACAGAAAGTCATCACCGCCCGAGTTTATTCTGCCCGAGGGCTACAAACTTGAAAAGCTGGACAGCGGGCTGATTTCACAGATGGCGGGACGTATCGTTCCTGCCTTTTCATGGGAAAGCACCGAAAACTTCCTTGCGGGAGGAACAGGCTTTTGCGTGACTTTTGAGGACAAACCTGCGGCTTGGGCTTTTTCGGCGGCGGTAAACGGAGAAGAAGTTGATGTTGGCGTAGAGACCGTCAGCGAGCACCGCAGAAAAGGGCTTGCCTTTATCGCGGCGGCGAAAACTATCGAAGACATACTCAAAAGCGGCAGAACACCCGTCTGGGCGTGCCATTCGGAAAATTCAGGTTCGGCAGAACTTGCGCTGAAACTCGGGTTTTTCAAAACAGCGGAATGCTGTGTCATACATAAACGCTGAACGGGCTGATGCCCGATACGGAGGATAATATGAAGATCTTAGGAATAGAAAGCTCTTGCGACGAAACAGCCATATCCGTTACAGAAAACGGCAGAACTGTGCTTTCAAACATCGTCGCTTCACAGATAGATGAACACAGGCTGTACGGCGGAGTGGTGCCTGAGATAGCTTCGCGCCGCCATGCGGAGAATATCTCATGGGTGGCAAAAGCCGCACTTGAAGAAGCAAACTGCACCATGGACGACATCGATGCAATAGCTGTTACCTACGCTCCGGGTCTGATAGGCGCTTTGCTGGTAGGTGTAAGTTTTGCCAAGGGACTGGCAATGAGCACCAAAAAGCCCCTCGTGCCTGTACACCACATTGCAGGTCATATCGCTTCAAACTACATATCCCACCCCGACCTTGAGCCGCCTTATCTCTGCCTTGTGGCTTCGGGCGGACATTCCCATATCGTTGAAGTCAAGGATTACACCCACTACCACGTTGTCGGCAGAACACGCGACGATGCCGCAGGTGAATGTTTCGACAAAGTGGCGAGAACTCTGGGCTATGAATACCCGGGCGGAAAGTTCATCGATGCCGCTGCAAAACTGGGCGACCCCAAAGCCTACGATCTTCCCAAGCCCCGCGTGCAAGGCAGTGAGTACGACCTCAGCTTTTCGGGACTGAAGACCGCGGTGATAAACCTTGTACACAACGCCGAACAGAAAGGCACTCCCATCGACCGTGAGGGTATGGCGGCTTCTTTTCAGGCAACGGTTGCAAGGGCACTGGTAGATAAGACTATGCTTGCCGCTGAACATCTCGGCTACAAGACCATAGGTCTTGCAGGGGGCGTTTCTGCAAATTCGGGCGTAAGAGAACTTCTGCAAAAGGAATGCGACAAGCGCGGGTTCAAGGTATATATGCCCGAGCTGAAATACTGCGGCGATAACGGAGCTATGATATCCTGTCAGGGCTATTACGATTATCTCGCAGGCAAGCGCGCCGACGGTTCCCTCAACGGTATCGCCACACTTTCACTTGATGCCATATCTGAATAATGCACATCAAAAATCAACAGCAAAACAAAGATCGGAGATGACCCCGTAACAGAGGTCTTCCCCGATCTTTTTGTATATATGAGGTTAAGTTATGCCTTTTTTTCATTGAGGTACTTTACTGCTGCCATAGCTGCAACTGCGCCGTCTGCGGCGGCTGTTACAAGCTGACGGACTTCCTTGACGCGGTTGTCGCCTGCAACATACACGCCCTCGGTCTTGGTCAGGCAGTTTTCGCCCGCAACTGCGTAGCCCTTATCGTCGAGTTCTATCACCGACGAGAAATTCTGGTTTTCGGGAACTCTGCCCACTGCCACAAACAGTGCGCTTGTGCTTATATCCTGAACACTGCCGTCCTTTGATTTAACTTCTATCGCTTCCAGTGCATTTTCGCCTTTCAGCGCGGTTATATCACTGTTCAGGAGTATCTCCACATTTTCACGCTCTTTCAGGCGCTCGTATTCAGCCTCAGCGCCGCGGAAACTTCCCAGCTTATGCACAAGGTAGACTTTCTCGGCGATATCCGCAAGGTAAAGCGCATCTTCAAGTGCCACCCTTGTACCGCCTGCAACTGCAACAGGTTTTCCACGGAAGAAAGCACCGTCACAGGTAGCGCAGTAGCTTACTCCCTTGCCGAGAAGTTCGTCCTCGCGGGCAACCCCCAGCTTGCGCTTATCCGAACCTGTCGCTATTATGACAGCCCCTGCGCGGTAGCTTGCAGTGGGAGTATTGACCTGCTTGTAATCGCCCTTGTCTTCTATGCCGACAGCCTTTTCAAAAACAAATTCAGCACCCAACGCCGTTGCCTGTTCGTACAGCCGCATAGCAAAATCGAATCCCGAGATATGGGGTGCGGTGGGATAATTCTCGATGCTGTGGGCATTGATTATCTGTCCGCCAAAGCTTGCGGCTTCAAGCAAAAGCACCGTCTTATTGGCGCGTCTGGCGTAAACTGCGGCTGTCATGCCCGCAGGACCTGCGCCTATGATAACTACATCATAATTCATAGTATCACCTCAGCAATTCTTCGATAGCGCCCTTTCCACGGAAACCTATGCTGCGTTTTGTTTCACTGCCGTCCTTGAAAGCGATAAGGCAGGGTATTGAGGATATGCCGAACTGTGCGGCAAGAGCGCCCTCATCGTCAACATTTACGCTTACAACCTTTATATCATCGCGAGCAGCTGCTATCTCCTCCAGCAGAGGTGCAAGCATCTTGCAGGGACCGCACCAGTCCGCATTAAAATCTACCAGAACGGGCTTATCGGACTTCAGAACCACATTTTCAAAATCAGCTGTTGTTACCTTAATTACTGCCATAACAGTCACTCCTTTTCAGTGTTTTCAATATTGTTAAGAATTTTCATTATCAGCCCGCCGAGGACTGCGCCCTCTTCGGGGGTCAGACCGATACAGCATTTCATCTGTTCGGGTACTGACAGCGCCTTGTCTTTTAGCGCCGAACCTTTCTCGGTCAGCACTATATTCAGACTTCTCTCATCTGTTTCACTGCGTGTGCGGGAGATATACCCTTTTGCCTCCAGCTTTTTCAGCAGAGGTGTGAGAGTGCTTGGGTCGAGCATCAGAGTATCACCTATCTGATGAACAGTACAGCCGTCCTGTTCCCACAGGAACATCATTACAACGTACTGGGTATAGGTGAGGTCAAGCTCTTCCAGTATCGGGGTATATTTCCGCGTTACTTCCTTAGCACAAAGATACAGCGGAAAGCAGAGTTGATTTCTCAGGCGTATAGATTCGTATTTATCGCTCATAAATATTTCTTGATCTCCTTTTCAAGATCTTCGGGTTTAGTGGTAGGTGAATATCTGCCGACTACGTTTCCGTCACGGTCAACCAGAAATTTTGTGAAGTTCCACTTGATATCACCTTTGTTCTTGCAGGTAGTGCTGAGTTTCTCAACGCCCATCATTATAGTCTTGTTTGCAAGACCGTTTACGCTGTCCTCAGCCATCTGCGATTTCAGGTAGGTATACAGAGGAAGCTCATTTTCACCGTTGACCTCGGATTTTGCAAATCTCGGGAAAGTGGTGTTATAGGTCAGAGTACAGAACTCATGTATCTCATCATCATTGCCCGGTGCCTGATGTCCGAACTGGTCACAGGGGATATCCAGTATCTCCAGACCCTTGTCTTTGTATTCCTCATACAGTTTTTCAAGACCCTTATACTGCGGGGTAAAACCACAGCCTGTTGCGGTGTTGACTATCAGCATCACCTTGCCTTTAAGTTCGTCCAGACCAAACTCACTGCCATCTTTTCTTTTCAGTACGTTCTCATAAACTGACATATCGGGTTCCTCCTTATATTTTCAAAAGTATCGTATGCGATTTGTTTTTATACGATTTGTTTGTATGCAAACAATATAGCACACATTCCTCAGAAAGTCAATAGCCTTTACAAATTATTTACAATTATATTTTTCCCGCAGTGTACCAAAATATACGAACGGGTACCAAACTATACGACCGTATACCAACACATACGAAAGGACAGAAAAAAGCCGTCCCGCATAAACGGAACGGCTCCTGCCAATAAAAAACAAATTATTAAAATTAAAAGTGCTTAGCTTACAACGCCGTGCTTAACTCTGTCCTCAACTTCGCTGCGCTTAGCATCATTGAAACGATCAAGAGTGCCGACCAGATAACCTGTGATCCTTCTGATCCTCTGGAAAGGAACAGCAGAGAAATGGTAGTCCACTTCTGCATAATCGCCATCAAGTGAAATATCTATGGAATCAATAGCCTTACCGGGATAAAGGTCATGTGCTCTGGAAATATAAGCCTGCTTCTCTTCTTCGGTAAGCTCACCGTTCTTAACATTTACGTTTATCATGGAACATTCCTCTTTTCTTCATTATGTTGTACTGCGTATATAATCATAGCACAAGATGTTGTATTTGTCAAGACCTTAATCGATTAAATATGCACAATAACACAGTGTATTTTTTGGCAGAGTTCACGAAGAACGGTTCATATTATAGTATGCTTCGCGGATTGTTAAGCTGTAATAACGCGGAGTTTCGGGGACAGTGGGGCATTGTTAAAAAATCCACGATTTGAAGATAGGCACATAGTCAGACACTATATATTGTGTCTGAGAGCAAGTGTCTTTGCAATTTCGCAGACTGTCCGCGGAGAGTGCATATTTTCATGGCTTTCAGCCATAATATAGTAAACGCCATTAATTTCAAGACATTCAGTGCTCACAGCCACAAAAATCACAGCGTCTGCAAGCGCTGAATGCAGAAATTATAATGTCGTTAACTATAACCTCAAATAAAGTAAAGGACTGATGCTTTTGTCTATCACAAAACGAGGACTTATAAAATTGTCTTTGATATCTTTTTCGGCAGTTGCGGCGCTTTCGGTGAAGAACATCATGCTGATGAAACGCGCCGAATCTGCACAGCGGGCGGTGAAAAACTCCTATACCGCTGCCGTGGAAGAACTTGCGGGCAGCTGTGAGGATATCACCAACGTGCTTGAAAAACAGCTGTATTCGGGTTCGGGACAGGTACAGCAGGCACTTGCCGCCGACCTCTGCCGTGAAGCTTCTGCCGCGAAATCCGCCCTTGCAAGGCTCCCCGTGGGTCAGATCGATCTTGAAAACACCAATAAATTCCTGTCGCAGGTGGGCAACTACTCCATGTCGCTGTCGAAAAAACTGCAAAACGGCGAAAAACTTACCGCTGAGGAATACAGCAGTATCTCCAAGCTTTGCAGTTTTTCAAAAACACTCAGCGACAGGCTATGGGAGTTAGAAGGCGAAGTCGCCTGCGGAGAACTGTGCTTTGAACAGGCAGATGGCTTTCTGGCTGACGAAGAACCGCCCCATGTTACCGAGGGGTTCACCGATTTTGAGAGCAGTTTTGACGATTATCCCAAGCTGATATACGACGGACCTTTCTCCGACAATATCATGGAGCAAACTCCCCGAATGACCGAAAACGCAGAGGAAGTCAGCAGAGAATACTGCCTGCAAAGGGCGGCTTTGGCGCTGGATATCAGCCTTTCCGACCTTACACAGACCGCAGAGGTCGGGGGCAAGATGCCCGCTTGGCGATTCTCGGACGATGAGGGCGGAGTATTCTGCGAGGTCACGAAAAACGGCGGGTATATCTCCTATTTTCTGAATATGCGCAATGTTGACGCTTCAAAGCTTGACAGGGACAAGGCAATCGAAAAAGCGGAAGAATACCTCGACAAACTTGGAATACTCTCCATGGAGATGACCTACTACGAGATACAGAACAACGTGATGACGGTGAATTTCTGTTACAGCGACCTCGGCAAGCGGATATATCCCGATCTTGTGAAAGTATCGGTAGCTATGGACAACGGCGATATTCTGGGCTACGATGCCCGCGGCTTCCTGACGAACCACCACAAGCGCGAATTCAAAGACAAGCTGTGTTCAGTACGTCGTGCGAAAGAGGAAATCTCGCCGAAACTCAGCGTTATCAGCGACCGCACAGCCGTCATACCAACTGATGGCGGAAACGAAGTTCTCTGCTACGAATACACCTGTCGCGCAGGAAACGGTCGCAAGGTGCTGGTGTATATCAACGCTGTCACCGCCAAGGAAGAACAGGTGCTTCTTCTGGAAGAAAACGAAAACGGCACACTTACCATTTAATGAAAGGGGAATGATTATGGATATGGCAAATTCAAAAACCAAAGAAAATCTCATGAGGGCATTCGCGGGTGAAAGTCAGGCGCGGAACAGGTACACCTTTGCACAGAGAAAGTTTGCATCTCAGGACTACGCAGTATCGGAGCTTTTCCGCTTCACTGCCGAACAGGAGAGGGCTCACGCACAGGTGTTTTATGAGTATTTAAAGGGGTTCTCGGGACAGCAGTTACAGGTCTGCGGCGATTACCCTGTGGATATCAGCGATGATCTTCTTACCATGCTTGAACTTTCTGTGAAAGATGAACGCAACGAATCGGAGGTAGTATACCCCGAATTCGCCCGCATAGCCCGCGAAGAGGGCTTTGCCGATATCGCGCGAAGCTTTGAAAACATCGCTAAGATCGAAAACGCCCATGCTGAAAGGTTTTCTGCGTTTGCTGACCTTCTCCGCCGCGGACAGCTTTACAGCTCCGATGAAGAAGAAGTCTGGGTGTGCATGAACTGCGGTTTTATACTCACAAGTTCACGGGCACCCGAACAGTGCCCCGTATGTAATGTGCCGCAGGGGTACTATATCAGGCTGAAAATGACCGAATGGGGCATTGATAGTAACGGGTTCTGAACACCCCGAAGCCGCGCTGTTATGAACAAATTTTAAAGTATACCGAAATAATCCAATTTTTATTTCTTGGCATCTTTACTTTTCCAAAAATATGTGATATAATATATGAAAACCGAAAAGGAGGAATTCATAATGGCATATTCAGTTACTAAGGACACCGTTATCGGTGATATCCTCGATACAGATTTTGACGTTGCTCCCCTGTTTCTTGAAATAGGTATGCACTGTCTGGGCTGCCCCGCTTCAAGAGGCGAGACCATCGAGGAGGCTTGCGCTGTTCACGGCACAGACGCTGATGCTCTGGTTGAAAAGCTCAACGCTCATTTTGCAGCAAAGGCTTGATATCGAACACAAAACGGCTGCGGCGGATATTTCCGTCACAGCCGTTTTTTATGTACCCATTTTATATCCAAACACCCGTCACTATGTGAAACAGGACTAATTGCGGTGCATCTGTTCAAGCATCATTTTATGCTTCACCTGCTGATCCACGTTGCGTGTACCGATTATGATATGATCGGGGTCGTGCTGCATATGCATCACTTTCATGCTCATATATACGGGCTTTTCATCGGTGATCTGCCTGTATGTTATGGTGAAAGTTCCCTGCTCATCCAGCTTTTTCAGAACGTTCTCCTTGGTGAAGGCTTCAAGAAACTCATCTATGTCCTCGCTGTACAGGTATTTCAGCGCCTCTTTACGGCTCGTTGCAAAGAAATCATTGCCGTGTCGTTTAAGGTCGATTTCCTCTTCGTCCTGTTTCAGGCTGTATTCCATGAATTCCTCGGTTCTGAGGTCAACATAGTAAAGGCTGATATAATCCGCAGCAAGCGCCCTTGCCAGACTTTCGTAGGTCGCACCGTTGACATTGTCCCTTAATGAAAGCACTGCCACCGCGACAGCATAAACGCCGTTGGGATTTACCGCTATCCTGCGCATACATGAATGTACCATCAGCTTGCCCATCTGTTCATCTACAAGGAATGTATCATTATCATATTTGCATTTCCGCAGAGCTTTCAGGAAAGGCGATTTCTCCGACAAAGTAGTTTCGCCGTAATTGAAAGGATCGCTGTTTATCTGCATACCGAAACTTCTCTGCATGAACTCGCGGTAGGAATTGTTTGAACGTGAAAAGCGCACAAGACAGTCGCCTTTGACCTCAATGACAGCCATAGGCATTGAATCGAAGTACTTATCAAGGCTTACTCCGTCACCCTGCGTGAATGAGGATATATCATGCAGGCTTATACTGCCCACGATATCGTAATACTGTGATTGTTCGGGGTCTTCAAAACCTATCTGTATGCCCTTGGCGTATTTTTCCAGTATCTTTTCGACAGGTATAGGCTTCTGGTAATAGTATCCCTGCAGCTTAGCACATCCTGCCTCAAGCAGGAATTTCACCTGTTCTTCGGTCTCAACGCCCTCACAGACTGTATCCAGCCCCAGTGAGTTTGCCATTCTCAGTAGTTCGGTCAGCATTATCTTTGACTTGGGACTTTTGCCGAACTGCTGCATGAATCTCATATCGAATTTTATCAGATCGAATTGCAGGCTTTGCAGCAGGTCGAGGGAAGAATATCCGCTGCCGAAATCGTCCATCCAGACAGCGAAGCCTTCATTTTTGAAACGCTCGATCTGTTTTTTCATAAATTCAAAATCTTCGCCTATGATGCTTTCGGTTATCTCTATCGTCAGCATTCGGCGGTCTATGCCTGCATTGTCAACGCGGCGGCATATCTCGCTGACGATATCGCAGCTGTCGAAATCAGAGCGCGAAAGGTTGATGGACTGGGGCATGATATTAAGCCCTGCGCCCGAAAGAGTCTTTATCTTCTGCAAAACGCAGTCCACCACAAACAGATCGAGTTTATATATCAGCCTGTGGTCTTCAAGCACAGGTATGAAATCACCGGGGGACAAAAAGCCCACTACGGGGTCTATCCATCTTGCAAGGGCTTCTTCATCGCAGACCCTGCCGTTGACGGCGCGGACTATGGGCTGATAGTAAACCTTGATCCAGCGTTCCTCTATCGCCTTATCCAGATTTGCGATAATATACTGCTGTCTTTCCTCGGCGTCCTTCATCTTCATATCGTAGTAGCTGAATTCGTAGGAATAGAGGTTTTTCAGCGTATCACAGGCAAATTTCGCCCTGTCGCACGCCATACTTGCAACTATGCCATCGAACCAGTGCTTGTATATACCTACGTGTATGGGCAGCGACTGCACATCTTCCATGGCAGCACATTCCTCAAACAAAGCTTCAAGCTCGATCTCAACGTCCTCGGCTTTGGTCACGACCGCAAAATGATCCTGTCCCAGACGGCTGGCATTCTCGTTACCGAAACGCTTTGCCAGTATCCTTGAAAATGCCTGAAGCAGTTTATCGCCCTCAGCAAAGCCGAACTTGTGATTGTAGTATTTCATGCCGCTGAAATCCATGTACAGCATCGCAGGAGTACCGCCCTCCATCTGTATCGCCTGTCTTTTTGAGGTGGCAAGTTCAAAGAAGTATGTCATACTCGGCAGACCTGTAAGATGATCGTAATAGCTTGCTTTGAGCACACTGTCTTTAAACAGCTCCATCTTTATCGAATCGGTAAGCTTAGCTGCGCTCTCTTCATCACCGCAGCATTCGCCCTCATAGGTATACCACACCTGTGCCAGACGAATACCCGACTCTGTCATGATATGCTTTGCCATAGCGTGGATTATGATATAACCTTTGCCGTCCTTTGCATTTGAGCGGTATATCACATCATACCCCGTGTCCTCAACAGCGAATCTGTACGCCGCATCGGCTATGCGCCCTGCGTCATCGGGGTGAGTATCCCTGTACATATCGTTAGCCATATCATAGTAAGCTTTTTCGAGGTCTTCGTAGCCGAAAAGATCGCAGAAGCCCTTTGAGAGTATCAGAGGAACAACACGTTTATCAATAAACTGGTATATTGCAAAGGGGATATCTGCTTTTTCCATCAGAGCACGTTCATTATCAGTAAAGCGATATCTCTCCACCACAGTTCACCTCTCTGTCATTCGTTGCCAAAATCGTGACATCACATAAAATTTATCACGACACAAGAAAGTTATTTATTATATTATAACAGATATCTCAATGTATGTCAATAATTTCGATAAAATTAATAAATATAACTTAATAATTTGTTCAAATTTTTCTTATACCACTTGATACCAAACCATACGACCGTATACGAAAAGATACGAAATTATACGAGCCAATACCAAACTATACGAACGGGTACGAGTTGATACCAACGTATACGAGATCATACGAAGGGCTTCGGCGGCATACGAAATATTTCATTAAATGCGTGCTTAGGTAAATAATCCGTTAAAGGGCTTGACTTTATATTATAATGGTGTTATAATGTATCCCGACAGTTCGCTTGCGCCATCCTGTCATATGCCTGCAAATGGCATAGAAACAAAACCAGGGCACATAATGGTATTCGCTTGGGTCGGAAGACTCATGCTTATATTCTGTGCGCCTGCATTTTTTTGCGGACGCATTATTTTTTTGGAGGATAAAATGTATCATCTCAAAACAGAAGCACATTTTGACAGCGCACATTTTCTTGCAGGATATAACGGAAAATGCGCTAACATACACGGTCACTGCTGGAAGATCGAAGCTGAGATATCAGGCAGTGAATTACAGCAGGACGGCGAAAAGCGCGGTATGCTGATAGATTTCGGCGATTTCAAAAAGGCTGTACGCGCCGCGGCTGATTCTTTCGACCATACGCTTATATATGAAAAAGGAAGCCTTAAAGAAACTACCCTTGCCGCACTGAAGGACGAGGGTTTCGTGATGACAGAGGTCAACTTCCGCCCGACAGCGGAGAACCTTTCAAAGCATTTTTACACGATACTTACCGCACAGGGACTTCCCATCAGCAAAGTGACAGTTTATGAAACTCCCGAAAACTGTGCTTATTACGAGGGTGAATGACATGGCTACATTTAAACTTGCTGAAAGCTTCGTAAGCATAAACGGCGAGGGCAGATTTGCGGGTGAACTGGCACTATTCATGAGATTTGTGGGCTGTAACCTGCAATGCGACTGGTGCGATACCAAGTGGGCAAACAGCGCAGACGCACCCTATACCGAAAAGACTGTCGGTCAGCTTGCGGAGACAGCAAAGTCCGCCGCTGAGGAATACGGTCTGCACCGAGTTACGCTTACAGGCGGCGAACCTCTTTTGCAGAAAGATATCGCCGAACTGATAAACGCTTTGAACGATATCGGAATAGATGTGGAGATTGAGACCAACGGTTCGGTGCCGATAGCACCAACCGCCGAAAAATGCAAGGTACGTCCCGAGTTCACTATGGACTACAAACTGCCTTCCAGCGGTATGGAAAGCCGTATGTGCCTTGAAAATTTCAAGCATCTTAAAGAGAGCGACACGCTGAAATTCGTTTGCGCATCGCGCGAAGATCTTGAACGCGCCGAATCGGTGCTTGAAGAATACAAACCTGCCTGCAAGGTATATCTCAGCCCTGTTTTCGGGCGGATAGAACCTAAGGATATGGTGGAATTCATGAAAGAAAAGAAGCTGGGCAGAGTTAATCTGCAATTACAGCTTCACAAGTTTATATGGGATCCGAATGAGAAAGGGGTCTGAATAATGGACAAGGAAAAGATAATGTTTCACATAAGAGGCTTGCTTGAAGCCATAGGCGAAGACCCCGAGAGAGAGGGTCTTAAAGAAACTCCCGCCCGCGTAGCGAATATGCTGGCAGAAGTGCTGGAGGGTACTGCTTATACAAATCACGAGATCGCAGAGATGTTCGGCAAGACCTTTACTGCCGAGGATATCGGCGCTGAGGAAGCTATCATCATGAAAGACATAACCGTGTTCAGCTACTGCGAACACCACATGGCACTGATGTATGATATGACCGTGAATGTCAGCTATATCCCCCGCGGAAAAGTTCTGGGGCTCAGCAAGATAGCCCGTATCTGCGAAATGGCTGCTAAGCGTCTGCAATTGCAGGAAAGACTGGGCAGAGATATCGCGGAGATAATCTCCGAGGCGGCAGGAACTCCCGATGTGGGCGTAAAGATAACAGGCTGCCACAGCTGTATGACGGCAAGGGGTATCAAAAATACCTCCTCCCACACCGAGACACGCACATATCTCGGTGCATTCAAAACTAACAGCGACCTTAAAAGATCAATTGACTGAGGTGCGATATGAAAGCATTGGTATTATTGAGCGGCGGACTTGACAGCGCTACCTGTCTTGCTCTCGCCATAAAAAAACACGGCAAAGAAAACGTCAGGGCACTGTCGGTATTCTACGGACAGAAGCATGACAAGGAAATAAAGGCGGCACAGGACGTTGCCGCATATTACGGCGTACCGCTGAAAACTCTCGACCTTGCGCTGATATTTGCAGATTCGGACTGCTCACTGCTGACACAGTCCGACAAGGAGATACCCCACGAAAGCTACGCTGAACAGCTAACCCATACCGAGGGCAAGCCTGTTTCGACCTATGTACCTTTCCGCAACGGACTTTTCTTAGCTTCTGCGGCAAGCATAGCAATATCGCTGGACTGCGGAGTCATCTACTACGGAGCTCACGCCGACGATGCTGCGGGCAACGCTTATCCCGACTGCTCGCAGGATTTCAACAACGCCATGAACAAGGCGATAACCCTTGGCAGCGGCGAACAGGTGCATATCGAAGCACCCTTTGTTGGAATGACAAAGTCGGACGTTGTAAAGATGGGCACCGAACTCGGTGTACCTTACGAACTCACATGGAGCTGCTACGAGGGCGGCAGCAAGCCCTGCGGAGTCTGCGGAACCTGTATCGACAGGAAAGCGGCTTTCGAGGCTAACGGACTTATCGACCCTCTGCTGAAAGGAGAATGAACATGGCAGGCAGAACAGAAAACGAGAGAGGAAGCATATCTCTGCTTGGTAACAACAACACAAAGTACAGCGCGGACTACGCTCCCGAAGTACTGGAAACTTTCCCCAACAAGCACCCCGACCGCGATTATTTTGTGAAGTTCAACTGCCCCGAATTCACCAGCCTTTGCCCGATAACTGGTCAGCCTGATTTCGCGACCATATATATTTCCTACATTCCCGCCGAGAGAATGGTGGAGAGCAAATCGCTGAAGCTGTATCTGTTCAGCTTCCGCAACCACGGCGATTTCCATGAGGACTGCGTAAACATCATCATGAACGACCTCATCAAGCTGATGGAACCCAAGTACATCGAGGTATGGGGAAAATTCCTGCCCCGCGGCGGAATATCCATCGACCCTTACTGCAACTACGGCATAAAGGGCACAAAGTGGGAAGAGCTTGCATGGCAGAGACTTGCACAGCATGATATGTATCCCGAACTTGTAAACAACAGATAATCAAAAATATCACCCCCGAAACTCTTGTGAGCGTCGGGGGTGTTTGCATTTATTGATGATATCAGAAGTTAGCGCCGTTCCAGCCCCAGTCGGGGGTGTCGGTATAACTTACATAGATACGGGACGGGCTGATTCCCAGTTCGTCACCGATTATCTCGGATATCTTGCCTGTGAGCTTGTTCTTTGCAGACCTGTCAGCAGTGCCGTAAATGCTTACGTTCACCATAGCGGCAGGGTCGGAAGTACCCTTGAACCAGAGTTTGTACTCAGGCTCGATACCCACCATGAGCCAGCTTTCGGACTTGCCGGGGATAGCGGTTATCGCCTGACCCATAGCTGACTTGATGCTCTCTTCCTTATCAGCTGAAACAGCTGCGTTTGTTTTGATGTTGATAAAAGGCATAATATGACCTCCTTATTTTATGTAATAGATGTAGTTTTCCTTGCGGGGCTTTTCTGCGGGATAATCACCCTTGATATGACCCACAACGCAGTGACCGATGCCCTCGTAATCGCCTGTGATGCCAAGCTTGGCCAGCAGTGCTTTGCCCTCTTCGGATTCAAATTCTTCCTTGGCACGGTGTATCCAGCAGCTGCCGAGACCCACATCATGGGCTGCCAGCATGAGATTTCCCATAACAAGGCTGCCGTCGTAGATATAAGTGCTTGCGCTCTTATCCGCCAGTACTATTATAACTGCGGGTGCTCCGTAGAAGGGGTCAAAGCTTTCGTCCTTGCCCATTATGCGGGCATTCATTGCAGAAAGCTCGTCGCGCACCTTTTTATCGGTAACGGCTATCATTATCGGGGACTGCCTGTTCATGCCCGTAGCGGCAAAAGTGCCTGCTTTCAGGATAGTTTCCAGCTGTTCCTCAGTGGGCATCTCGTCAGTGAAAGCCCTTACGCTTCTTCTGGTTATGATCTTGTCCATTACTTCGCTCATGTTACTGCCTCCTTTTAGATTAAGGGTTTACCTATATATTATATCACTTTTATGGGGTTTTCTTCTATCGGCTGAATGTACGAAATACCAGCTTGTTATTTGTGAAAAAGAACGGCAAAAAGCAGAACTTACCCCGCCGCAATCTCGATAATGAAAAGTATGTGAAAATTAGCACTCTCACCTTGACAGTGCTAAAAATAGTGGTATAATATAATCAGAACAAAGGAACAGAACAGACTGCCGCGGAGGTCTGAACTATCCGTCCCGTTGCTCATGGTATAAACATTCGGCAAAAGGTCATAATATGTTTGTATGATGAAAAGGAGGACTGACCTATGTTACTACCCAGTATTTTTGGAAATGACGTGTTCGATGATATGATGAGTTTTCCGAGGTTTGACGATTTCGGAGACATTGACCGCAAGCTTTACGGCAAACACGCCGACAGAGTTATGAAAACCGATGTGCGGGAGCACGATGACAGCTTTGAGGTCGATATCGACCTGCCGGGCTTCACCAAGGACGAGATCGAAATAAGCCTGCGTTCGGGCTATTTATCGGTATGTGCCGCAAAGGGGCTCGATAAGGACGACAAAGACACTCAGGGCAAGCTGATAAGGCAGGAGCGCTACGCAGGCGCTATGCAGAGAAGCTACTACGTCGGCAAAGAACTTACCGAGGAGGATATCAAGGCGAAATTCGAGAACGGCGTTCTCAGCCTGTATGTTCCCAAGAAAGAGCCACAAAAGGCTCTCCCCGAGACCAAGCGCATAGCTATCGAATAAATAATATAAGGCACTTCTGTCATTATCTGGCAGAAGTGCCTTTTTTTATTCCCAATCATATTTATTGATCTCGAACTCAAATGTTCCCTTGTCGGTGTATATAACACTGATATCTTCAATGTATTTGCCATCAGCGTCAATGATGTCGCATTGATCTATGTAAAAATCAATGCTTCCGTCACGCTTTACACCTATGTCATGAATCTCCATATCTCCAAGGAACATTTCCTTTGACATCAGCATATGCTGAGATGAGCTCATTATGAGCCCTGACTCGTCTGCTAAATAGTCAAGGACAGCCGCTTTTACACGGTAGTCAATTTCTTCCTTGTTGTTCAGCAGCTGAATGAGTCTTTCAACACCATCACCCATATCGCGAGAGCCTTCCTCGACCGACTCTATGTAGACATCCATGAGCTGAGGGGAATCATCATACCATTTCACTAAACCCTCATAGATGTATTCGTGGTCAACGAAGGTGAAAATACCCAGGGGAGTCTCTACATCGTTTTCACCAAGTACAGGCTGTGGTTCGGGCTTTTCTTTTTTGCCGAAAAGTTTTCCAAAAAATGACATATCACTCACTCCTTCCTTTCAGATATCACTTGCAAAAGCACTCGATATATCTTTCAATGCAGCTGTCAATGGTCTTTACAGCTTCATCTACGTTCTTGACATCGTCAATAACCGTATCCTTGTTTTCCAGTGCCTTGTATACAGTAAAGAAGTGCTTCATCTCATCAAAGATATGGTTAGGAAGTTCACTTATGTCCTTGTATACATTATAGGTGGGGTCGTTGAAAGGTATGCAGATTATCTTCTCATCTGCCGCACCGTTGTCCATCATCATTATCATGCCGATAGGATAGCAGTCCACCAGCGAAAGGGGTTCAAGAGTTTCCGAACACAGAACCAGCACGTCCAGCGGGTCGCCGTCTTCGGCATAGGTGCGGGGGATAAATCCGTAATTTGCGGGATAGTGGGTAGATGTATACAGTATTCTGTCCATCTTCAGAAGTCCAGTCGCCTTGTCCAGCTCGTACTTCACCTTTGAACCCTTGGGTATCTCAACAACAGCTGTGAACTTGTTCTTTGATATCGCCTTTGGTGATATGTCATGCCAGATATTCATATCATTACCTCCCTGTTATTATTGCCGATCATTAAAAACCGTTAAGTGCTCAGATCATTGTTCCGCCAGATACATTCCAACTTCTTCCAATGCCTCGGGTATATCGAATACAGTTTCGCCCTCAAGTTCCACTGCCGAAAGACTGCCCTGCTGTTCCTCAGTGAAAGTGTTCCACATGGAACATGGAGCATCAGTCTTTGCTATACCCAGCTTTTTAAGAAGCTTCTCTGCCTTATCCTTTTTCGGGGTGTACAGCATGAACTCCTGATAGTCCATAAAGTACAGTTCTTCCTCAGTCTTGTTCGATCCGAAGCCGAATCGGCTGAGACCGTCCTGTATAAGCAGTTCTCCGTAGCGCTTCATTATCGCCCTTGCTACTGCTTTTGTGCAGTTATCAAGATAGTACACATCGTACTCCTCGCTGTCATCGCGTGGCAGTTCAAGCAGGAAGAATACAGGCTCGTCCGCCATATCGATGAAGCCCTCGGCAAGCCCTGCCATAAGCTCCGCGCTGATTATCCCCGTAAAGCTCCCGTCCTCGTATTTGTATCCGCTTTCAAGATCTTTAGCGGCGGGTGCACTCACTCCCTGACAAAATTGAAAAGCCATTGGTATCCCTCCCTTTAGGTCATTTGATATCCGATCGTATTCGTTTTTAAAATTCATACAAATGTTCCACGTGGAACATTTTGGTTTGTGCTTTTGCTTACTTTCCTCTTGCGGCGATTATCTTCATCATCTCGCCTACGTTGTTCATGCCCGATACTTCGCCCATCTTGAACTTCATTCCGAACTCGTCCTCAACAGCGCCTATAAGTGTGATATGCTCGATGGAATCCCAGTCCTCGATATCGTCTGCGGTGGTATCGGCTGTTATAACTATGCTGTCGTCATCAAAAACATCTCTGAAAACTTCTGTCAGTCTTTTTCTAAGTTCTTTAGCGTCCATTTATTGTTCCTCCGTATTGACATTTATTGCTGTATTTTTGCTCTCCGTATGTGCCGAAACGTCCATCTTCCAGATGGTATTGCCCTCATCATCGGAGCTCTGCTTTTCAAAGCCCAGCTCCCCGAAAAGCTCTGCCACCATCTTGTTTTTCGCTGTTGGGTAATAGTACCCGTATATCTCTGCTATGCCCTTATCCCTGCAGGTTTTCACCAGTTCGTCCAGCATAGCGTATTCCATGCCCCTTTTGAGGACACGGCAGCTCATGAGCCACAGTTCAAGGTCCAGCTTATTGCCGTTCACCTTGCCTATGACTTCGGACACAACGCCGTTATCGCCGTACTTATCCACAAGCTTGCCATACAGGGTGATATACTCATCGCTGTTCATGCGCTCTTCCATTTCGGTGACGGTATATCTGCGGGTAGTCACGTTGAACTGATTGCTCTTTCCCGCCAGCTGAGCCAGACGCTGTACATACATGGGCTTGAAAGGTGCTATCTCGGCAAACATTTCAAGGCTCCTGAGATAATCGTCATAATCCGCGAATTTTGACTGCTCCTGTTTTCTCTGCATATTTGCGGCATACATCTCGGTACGTTTCAGGTCGTCTGCCGAAAGGCTGACTACCTCAAAGAATCCAGAGCGGTCAATGTTTCGGATATAGTCACCAACATTATCCATATCGGGGGCGGCAAAACCGCTTCCGCGGACTATCTCCCTCTCGGCAGGATTATCATCCGCCAGCACTATCGCATCGGGGAGAATATCCAGCTCTTTCGCGGTATTTATAAGGTTCTCGCTCTTGGGCTCCCAGTTTGCCTTTATCACTGTAAAGTCAGAAGGTCTGAGTGCGCCCTCGGGGTGTTCAAGTCCCGCCAGAGCATTTTCTTCCTCATTTTTTGAACAAACTGTCAAAAGCACGCCTATGTCTTTGAGCGATTTGACATATTCCTGCCACTGATAGTAAGCCATAGCTTCGGCAGTTTCCTGCCCTATGGTGAGGTTCTCGGCACCGTCATCGCCTACGATGCCGCCCCAGAGGGTATTATCGAGGTCGAGTGCCAGCACCTTTTTATTTCTTCCGCATATAGCCTTTATGACCTTTGCGGCTTCAAAGCAGAGGTCGGGTATAAAGCGGATATTAAGGCTGTATTTGTAAAGATACCAGTACTGCGGGTCGCTCCATGCGTCAAGTCCGCATACAGCCGAAAGGTAGTTTATATCATTGAGATATACTCCGCTTGCGGCGTTTATCTCCTCTGCCAGCCTGAGATTCAGCCTTGTAACGTAATTCACAAGACCTCTCTTATCACTGCCGTCGCTGTTGCCCAGCAGACGGAATGAGGGCAGTTCAAAATTGTTCTGTACCACAGCACAGCCGAAGTTTGATTTCAGGCTTTCCCACATCTGCTTATAGCCTGATATCTCGCTTTCAAGACCCTCGGCTATCTCAGCTTCCGACATCTTGGGATTCGGCTTGAATGTGAGATTGCGAAGTCCCGTATGCAGAAATACTATATCGGGCTTGAAAGCCAGAAGTTCCTCAGACGGGAACAGTGCTTCCTGCCTGTACTGGGCATATTCGCATTCGTAGAACTCAGCTTTTATGCCATAGTTCAGCAGAAAAAGTTCCAGCACCGATACTATATCCGAGGTGGTAGAACCGCCCAGAACAGCTATGCGCTTTGTCAGCACGGGTGTGACCACTTCTGTCAGCCGCCTTTTCAGCGACTTTTTCTTTTTCATTATATACCCGCTGTCAAAGGGGTATTCAAGCTCTTTCATATTTAATCCTCATAATTGCCGTCGGCATTATCGGTATTCTCGTTGTTTTCGGGATTGCCTTCATCGGGCTTCGACTCGTTCTCATCGGGTTTCTCTTCGGGCTGACTCTCCTCGGGTTCATCCAACTGTATCTCCAGAGGTACTGCTGAATCCTGAACGCGGTTATTATTTATCGCAGTGATGTGCATCTCAGTCGAGCAGGAAGTTATGGAGATGGAGAACAACAGGTCGGTACAGCCTACCGAGCGACAGAACTCAATTGCGTTTTCGTCGAAGTATCTGAAATCACACACGTAGATCTTCTCAAAGCTGTGTGTCAGGAAAGGTACCAGCGCATTGCCGAAGCTGTCCTTGAAGATGACCAGCGTTCTGCCGTTGCCGACATCGGTGGTTATCTCGGTTATCTCTTCGTCCTTGCCCATTATTGCAGAATAGCAGTTTACGCCCTCAGCATAATCAAAGAACAGACTGCTCTCTTCACCGTTTGTGAAATCGGTGTTATAGTACTTGGTAGTATATTCGTTATCGGGCTTATAGTAGATGAATGTATCAGGATTTGCTTCCAGTTCGCTGTCATAGTTGCTGTAAGCATACATCGTACCAAGGAATCCATCTATCTTGTTCTTCTCATAGGTCTTGAGGTCGGCATACTTAACGCCTGCCTTTTCAGCAAATACCTTGCCTGCGTAGTAAGCGCCAAGAGGCTGCCAGTGGTGGTCGGTACGTGAATAGATATACTCATCGGTGTGAGCGCCTATGGCATCGTAAACATCTACATTTATTATACCGCTGAGTTCGGAAGCGATATTATCGATATTATCCTTCTGGTCGGCAACGATATCCTTGAAGTTTTTGGGCATATAGTAAGCCGCAGAAGTAGGAATGGTCATGTTGTATACATTGACCTCGGGCATTTCTTCCTTGTACTTGTTGATAGTCTTGGCATAAAGCGCACCTGTCTCGAACATACCGTAGTAGCCCGCAACAGCACGTACATCCTTGCCCTTGCCGAATACTATAACGTCGCCCTCAAGAACGCCGTCGTCAAGTATCTCGGGGAGTTTGACTACCTCTTCCTTTTTGGTGGTAGTCTTCTTGCCGTCCTTATCCTTAGCCTTGGTAGTGGTCACAGCCTTGGGGTCGGTGTTAGCGGTAACTGTGGTAACAGCTGCGCGCTTCTTTTCGTCGAGAGTTTCCTTTTCGGCTACCTTGTGGCTGCCGTTCACCTTAGCGCCGCCAAGGTCGATACCTTTCAGGCGGTCATAAATCGCACCGAACTTTTTAAGGTCTTCACGACCGGGGATAGTATCGGTGAAATAATCATCTATCGAACGGGTATACTTACCTGAAAAATAATCCTTGATGCTGAACGAGGGGAACTCTGCCAGATTTCTGTTCTCGGAGTTTATAAATCCGCTCTCCCTCTCCATGAAAAGCAGAGAGAAGAATATAGCGAATACCATGCCCACGCACATGATGCAGTTTATGAAGTGGAATTCCAGTTCATGGGTCTTGGTTTTTTTACGCTTTGAATGTGACTTCTTTGCAGCTTCACTGCGGCTGCCCTTTTCGGGAACACTGTGAGCCTTTTCTGTTTTTCCGCTGCGGACTTTGTGTATCATTTCAGCAAAGTCATACGCTTCATCACTCATCTGCTTTTCAGCAGGGACTTCTGCTGATACAGACTTTCTGCGTACAGGTGCAGCTGCGGGCACTTCTGCCGCAGGTGACTTTTCTGCGGGTTTTGCGGCAACAGGCTGCTTTACCTCGGCAGGAGTTTTCTCCACAGGCTTAACGTCTGAAACAGGCATCTTCTCTGCTTCAAGCCTTTCAGCCTTTTCCTTTACCACACTGAATTCAGCCGTCTTTTCCAGTTCAGCTTGCTGAACTGTTTCAGCAGGCTGAACTTTCTCGGTAACTGCGGGAGTTTCAGCCTTTGCAGGTGCTTCGGGCTTCTTCTCGGGAATCGGGTCACGCAGGTCATCGAGGTTCATTTTAGAAATCGGCATTTTCAGCGATACTGTGCGCTTGTTGGGAGAATCTGCCGCTTTCTGTCTGCCTGCCCTGTGGGGTATCTCACGAACTCTTGTATCACCGCGGGAGTCTACGTTCATAAGCAGCTCCTGCTTGTGGGTCACGCCCATAGCAGCATCTACCACTTTTTCAAAATCGGGTACAGGTGCGGGCTTGGGGGGCTGTGTCATCACAGGCAGAGGAGCAACAAAATCGGGAGGCAGCTGTCTTTTTTCGGGTTCCTGCTGCTGTACGGGGGGTACAGGCTGTGCGGGAGCCGTGTAGACAGGCTGAGTGACAGGTGTCTGCTGTGTTTCTTCTGATTCGTCTTCTCCGTCTATCCAGACGCTTCTTTTGGGTTTCAGCAGAGGACTGTCCGTCCAGATACTGTGACTGCGCTTGCGGCGGTCTTCCCTTATCTTATCAACTATCTTGTCGTGCTCGGGAGCGCTCTCATTCATAGGGCTGAAATCCTCGGGCACGAAACTTTTAAGTTCGCCTATGGGCTTGGTATTTCTTGCAGTCCTTCTTGCTTCGGGCGTGGGGATATCCTTGCCGCCCAGTGTAACGTCGTTCAGCGACTGCTCATATGCTTTTGTCAGCGCCTCCAGGTCAAAAGCAGGAGAGTGCTTGTTATTTTTATTATCCATCATTTTCGCTCACCTGTTTAGAATCTGAAATAAAGGAACGGATTGTTTGTGTTGTTCAGCAGCAGCAGACTGCTTGCAAGGAGTATCAGCGCATTGCATATAACGCCTGCTGACTGGAAAATATAGGAATTCCCTGCCTTCTCGAATGCCTTTTCGCGTATCTTGGGTATAACTGGCATAGAGAAGAATATCGCCGCAATGAACAGGAAGATATTGCCCATGAATATGTTCGCTGTATAGGCATCGCAGAATGCATTGCCGTTAAGTCCGATAAGCCCCTTGAAGAACTTGCCAAGCTTGGGCAGGCTCTCAAAATAGAAAATGCCGAAGCCTAAGAATATAACTGCCTTTGTATAGATATGTGCCGCAGGTACAGGCATTTTCTTCATTTTCTTCTTACCTATCATCATTTCCATCATGATGAACAGACCGTAGTAAAGTCCCCAGAAAACGAAGTTCCAGCTTGCGCCGTGCCACAGACCTGTCAGGAACCATACAAGGAAAAGTCCGCCGTATTTGCGTCTTTTGCCGAATATCGGGATATACAGCACATAATCGCGGAAGAACGAACTCAGGGAGATGTGCCATCTCTGCCAGAATTCGGAGATTGTCTTGCATATGAAAGGATACTTGAAGTTCTCATCAAAGTGGAAACCGAATATTCGTCCCAGACCGATAGCTATATCGGAATAGCCCGAGAAATCGAAGTAATACCAAAGTCCCACAAGTATAGCGCCGTACCATGTACCAAGTACGGACAGCGAATCTATCGAAGCGTACTTATTATCAGCATCACCAAAAAGGGAAGTTACAACTGTACTCAGGCTGTTGGCGATAAGCACCTTTTTGCCGAGACCCAGTATTATACGTGAAAATCCCTCGGAGATATCGTTGATGGTGGTCTTTCTGTCCTCTATCTCCTCGGCTATGACGGAGTATCTTACGATAGGACCTGCCACAAGCTGTGGGAAGAGGGATACGTACATCAGGAATTTAAGGAAACTCTTCTGAGGTTTAACTTTGCCCCAGTAGCAGTCTATTGTATAGGATATTGTCTGGAATGTATAGAAAGATATGCCTATCGGCAGTTTTATGTGGGGTACGGGAATATTCATCCCCGCAAAATGGTTCAGATTTTCAACAAAGAATCCCGTATACTTGAAGCCGAACAATAGACCTAGATTGAATATCAGCGACCACGCCAGCGCAAGCTTAGCCTGCCAGCCCTCTGGGTGTTTCTCGATGACTCGTCCGTTGCAGTAGTCAACCAGTGCCGATACGCAGAGTATGCTGACCCAGACAGGTTCGCCCCATGCGTAGAATATCATTGAAAAAACTATAAGCACGATATTGCGTATAGTCGCGTTGCGTGTGATGAAATAACATATCAGGCACACAGGCAAAAAGAAATACAGAAAAAACAGATCTGCAAAAACCACTTTATATTACTCCTAATCGTTAAAATTTCCAATATTTTACCGTAAAAAAGCGCAAAGCCGCCGATTTCGGTCATATACAGTTATTATACCACTTATTTCCCACTAGGTCAACCTTTTTTTAAACAAAAAGTGAAAAATTTCGGACTTATTTTCTCATTATATTTGTGCATTGCTTCAAAGGGAAGTTCATTAACCGAGTAAAAAGAATGGCAGGAAAAGTTCTGCTATAAAAATATTTTTGCATACCACACCCCCTAAACATTTCATAAAAGTATCTTAATTATTTCTTAGTATGGCGGCGATAATATTGATTTTTCGTTACAGTTGTGTTATAATCATAATTAGAGAACATGATAAATTATTTAACAATGTCAAAATCCAAAGAAAGAAGAGAGTCACAGTATGAAATTCCAGAAGATCAAATGGAACCATATAAACCGCGGACTCGTGCTCGGGCTGGCGCTCGGTGCAGGTACTGCGGTCTATGTTATGGTGCAGAACGCAATGTTCAAAAACAATATCCCCGAGATATCGGAACGCGCCGAGGAGATCTGCCGAAGCATGGCAGAGACCAACACAGGCGATAACCGAAAAGGTGTACAGCGTATGCTGACTTCCTGTATACAGGATAATTTTATCAACACGCCCTATTCACATTCCATAGGTGAAGAATACATGGATGCCGTAACCAGAACTTCAATGCTTTTTGAAGTTGAAACCATGGATCTAGATCAGACAGACTGCGATAAGGTCTATTCGACCGAATACAAGCAGATAAGCACATCAGTCTCAAAATGGGGCATTGACGGTGCTAACGTTCAGGTTGATTATATCATGACCTGCGAATGTGATGGCATTCCGCTGCTGCTCTCGCCAATCGGTCTGCTGGACCCCGCCTATGAAGCTCGCAAAAGCAGCGACAAGCCGCTGCATAAAATAGTCGAAATAAAAGGTTCGTGCAATATGGTAATGCAGAAAGATAACGGAGTGTGGAAAGTTCTCACAGTAACTTACGATGAAAACCCCTATAAAATGAATATCGAATATCCCGACGGCAATGAGGGAGGTGAAGCTGATGGACAAGAATAATGTAGTTCTGAGCATAAAGGGACTGAACAAGACCATCGGCAAAAAGCAGATACTCCACGATATCGACATGGAATGTTATGCGGGTGAAGTGTTCGGTTTTCTGGGACCTAACGGAGCGGGCAAAACTACTACCATCAAAACAGTGGTGGGACTTCTTCTGCTGGACGAAGGCGAAGTAAAGGTCTGCGGACACGATATAACCAAGGAATTTGAAGCCGCTATGGAAAATGTGGGCGGAATAGTCGAAAACCCCGAGATGTACAAGTTCATGACGGGCAAGGAAAACCTCAAACAGTATGCACGCATGAGAGGTCTTGATTTTTCGGAGATAGACAAGGCGGTGGAAATGGTAAAGCTTTCCAACCGCATAAACGACAAGGTATCAAAGTACTCGCTGGGTATGAGACAGCGTCTCGGCGTGGCACAGGCACTTATGCACAAACCCAAACTTCTGATACTGGACGAACCGACAAACGGTCTTGACCCCCAGGGCATAAAGGAACTCCGTGATATCCTGAAAGACCTTGCGCACTCCGACGGCGTGTGCGTGGTTGTATCTTCTCACCTTATGAGCGAGATGGAGCTTATGTGTGACAGAGTCGGCATAATCGCCAACGGCAAAATGATAGGCACTTACACTATGGAAGAGATAATCTCTCAGTCACAGGAAAGCGTAACCGAATATACCATTGAAACAGACGATGCCGAAAAAGCGACAGAGCTTCTTGAGGATGGCGAAAATGTCACCGCACAGGGAAATATGCTTTACCTGAAACTGGATAACAAGAATGCCCAGCAGGAGATAGCGGAAGCTATAAAACTGATGGCGAAAAATGATATAAACATCTACTCCGTACACCCCAAGGAGAGCAAAAAGCTCGAAGAAGTATTCATCGAGCTTACAGGAACGGAAGGAGATGGACAGATTGGATAAGTTCTTTGCACTTGTAAAAAACGAGTATATAAAGATATACAAGAAAACATCATCGAGGATACTGCTGGTGATATTCCTGGCGGTATGCCTGTGCTTTGCACCGCTGATGAAGCTGATAAACAACTCGGGTATCAAAGATTACGCTTCAGAATCAATGGATATGTCTGATTCGGAGCGTCTGGCAAATTCGCTGAAAGACAAGAAGAGAGAAATCGAGAACTCTCCGGATATGCCCCTGCGTGAGGAAAAACTTGCTCTGGTCGAGGCGGTAGACCCAAATTCGGACTGGCAGGGTAAAGCCTATTACCAAGGAATGTTCTCTGAATCAAAGCGCGAGCTGCAGACCATGACCATGCTTTGCAAGACAGATGACTGGCGCGGTTTCTGCAAATACAACATGGAGAACAGCGAAAGCGACGGCGAAAAATGGGTCAGCAGATACAAACTGGAACATGATATCGGCAACGGTGAAGAATTCAATGAGAAGAACGCTCTCCTTTTTAAGATCGGAAGTGCACTGGAAGGCGAATCTTATGGCAGTCTATCAGCAGAGGAAGTCGTTGCCATAGGTATGTATCAGCTTGAACACGAGATATACGATAATACCTCGGATAAGAATGTTCCATTACTAGATATGGACCATTACGAGCCCTTTGATTTCTGGGACGTTATGCTGAAGATACCCTATGTGGAAAGCTTTATAGGTATAATAATGCTGATGATAGCAGGCGGCATAGTGGCGAGCGAATTCAGTCAGGGTACGATAAAATTCCTGCTGATAAGCCCAGTACAGCGCAGCAAGATACTGGCGGCAAAATATTTTACCGTGATATCCCTCGGTTTTCTGATGATGCTGATGATGTTCCTTATAAATATACCAATGGTAGGGCTTCTCTTCGGATTCAAGGGTATATCCTTACCGTATCTCAGTTTGGTAGACGGCGAGGTTGTGGCACAAAGTACATTCGTATTCCTTATCAAGAATTTCATGCTGAAAAGCGTTCAGGTAATGATAACCACCACGCTGGCATTTATGATATCTTCATTGATGAGAAGTACCGGTCTTGCGATAGTTGCAGGCTTTATCTTAAATTCAATAGGTACCCCCCTGATAGCTATAATGGTGACTTTCAAGATGGACTGGGGCAGATATCTGATATTTGCAAATACCGATCTGCAGACCATATACAATGGAGAATCCATGTTCCCGCAGCACAGCTTGGGCTTTGCGATAATAGTGGTCATCGCCCATATGGCAGTATTCTTGCTGACGGCATGGGACGGCTTCACAAGGCGTTCGGTATGACCAAGAAAATCTGATATAAAAAATACGGGAGATATCCGCAGAAGATATCTCCCGTATTATATTGCGATAAAACAAGCAAAGCTATAATGCCTGTCAATAATTATGAATTAATAAGCCTTGCCCCAGAGTACCATCTTCTTTGCAGGCTTGCCGCAGCATACGCATACGTCGCTGATATTATCCTGCTCGAAGGGGATACATCTTGAACCAACGCCAGTCAGTTCCTTTACCTTATCCTCGCACTCTTCTTCGCCGCACCACATAGCCTTTACGAAACCATCGCCGTTCTCTTCGAGAGCCTTGATGATCTCATCGGTGGTCTTGCAGGAGTATGTTCTTCTCTCGCGGTTCTCAAGAGCCTTCTGGAATATACCCTCACGTACCGCTTCAAGCTTAGCGTTTACTGTCTCAACAAGCTCGGTGAGAGGTGTGAAAGTCTTTTCTCTGTCGTGTCTTGTAACTATTACGCACTGACCGTTCTCGATATCCTTGGGTCCCAGCTCGATACGAACAGGCACGCCCTTCATCTCGTACTCAGCGAACTTCCATCCGGGGGACTGGTCGGTATCATCGAGCTTAACGCGGATTCCTGCTGCTTTCAGCTGCTCGTAAACTTCATTAGCCTTTTCAAGAACGCCTTCCTTGAACTGCTGAATGGGCACGATAACTGCCTGTACAGGTGCAACTGCGGGAGGCAGTACAAGACCGTTGTCATCGCCGTGGGTCATGATGATAGCGCCGATAAGACGGGTGGTAACGCCCCATGAAGTCTGGTGGGGGAATGCCAGCTTGTTATCTCTGCCTGTGAACTGGATACCGAAAGCCTTGGCAAAGCCGTCGCCGAAATAGTGGGAAGTACCTGCCTGAAGAGCCTTACCATCGTGCATAAGTGCTTCGATAGCGTAGGTAGCCTCAGCACCTGCGAACTTATCGCTGTCGGTCTTTCTGCCCTTAACAACAGGCATAGCCAGCTCCTTCTCGCAGAAGTCAGCATAGCAGTTCAGCATACGCTCTGTCTCTTCGATAGCCTCCTCGGGAGTTTCGTGGATTGTATGACCCTCCTGCCACAGGAATTCTCTGGAACGGAGGAAAGGACGGGTAGTCTTTTCCCATCTTACAACGCTTACCCACTGGTTATACAGCTTGGGCAGGTCACGGTAGCTGTGTACGATATTAGCATAGTGCTCGCAGAACAGAGTCTCGGAAGTAGGTCTTACGCAGAGTCTGTCCTCAAGCTTCTCGCTTCCGCCGTGAGTTACCCATGCAACTTCGGGCGCAAAGCCCTCAACGTGATCCTTTTCCTTCTGGAGAAGGCTCTCGGGGATAAACATAGGCATACAAACATTCTCGTGACCCAGTTCCTTGAAACGGGTATCCAGAAGTTTCTGGATGTTCTCCCAGATAGCGTAGCCATAGGGTCTTATTACCATACAGCCCTTAACGCTTGTGTAGGCTATCAGCTCTGCCTTAGTGCAGATGTCGGTGTACCACTTTGCGAAATCCTCATCCATTGAGGTTATCGCATCGACCATTTTCTTATTCTTTGCCATTTTTTTCAACTCCTAATTATATGTACGGCGAGATCACTCCGCCACTGTTTACTTATTTTTCCGAAAGCTTTTCCAGCTCGGACTTTGTATAGTCCCTGTATATCTTTTCCGATGGTTCAAACACGCTTTCCGCGGTATCGGAGATATTTTTCATGACCTTTTTAAGATCGATATTCTCGGGCAAGGTCAGGAAATTTCCGTCTTCGTCCTCTGACTTTACCGCACAGAAGATGAACTCCCCTGTTTCGGGATCGAATTCAAAATAGTCCGACACCTCTGTTGCTTTTACATCAAGGTATTTTTCCTGACCCGCAACAAAGTTCTCGTAGATGAATTCCGTCAGCGCCTGTTTGCTGATCTTGATGACCCTGACTGTATCCTTATCGATATGCGTGTCCGCATTCAGTGTGAAGTCATCGATGCACTCGTATACGCCCGCATCATTTTGCAGATATTCGATATCGTGGTACAGCATCGTCCTGCCATTTTCACCCACCGCACCGAATCGCATATAGAATGAATCCTGTATATCCTCCGATGGTATGCCGAACAGTTTGTTCAGCTTGAAAATGCTGCAAACGTATCGGATATCCATTTTACCATCATGCAGTGAATTCAGCTCGCTGATATTTTCAGCGATAAGCTTATCTGTCTGCTGACTGTCGATGGTGATGATATCTTCCGCACCACCGCTGAAACTATTTTCAAAGAAGTCTATCGCTTCAAAATAGCTCTCATCATCAGGATCATCACAGCTATACCCAAAACACAGTTTGCCGTTCAGGTCAAACAGCTTAACCTCATCGCGGCTGTCGGTAAGCACCGCAGCTTTATCACCGCGGACTATCAGCCAAGCCAGCGAAAGCGTACCAACGTCCAAGCCCTCTGACGCTTTGATTTTCTCAAAAGCATCTGACAAAGCTTCCTCATTCATCTTCATCGCTTTTAACTGCCTGCTTATCTTCCGCCTTCTTCTTTTTCTTGCCGAAATTGAAAGCGTAGATATCCTCGTTGTATATCTTGTAATTCGGGTCGAAGCCCTCTTCCTTTGAAGCTTCAAAAGCACTGTGGACTTCGTAGTTTTCCTGGGGAGAATGTCCCGTAGCAGTATCCTCCACCCTTTCGGGCTCGGCAAGACCTTTGCGTTCGATCTTGTCTGCCAGCTGAGGATTTTTCTTCTGTATCCATTTCGCCATTCTCGGCGTTACCAGACAAGCCAGCACTATCAGCACCATTATGATGCCGCATTTTAACGCCAGCGAGCCCAGCAGATTCAGTAATTCGTGATTCATTAGTGTTCCTCTGTTTCATCGGGGTAATCCCAGAACTTTCCTTTATGGAAGTTAGGGTTGCCCAGCGGCTTAGCCGTCAGTCTGAAAATAACACAGCCGTCGGGACAGACTACTGTTTTGGTATACTTGCTGTCACCGCCGAGGTTTTCAAGGTCGCCGCCGCTGCGGACAGCTTCCATCAGCGGATACAGCATCATCATAGTTTTGGAGCATATGCCGTAGCCGTCCTTGTTGACTGGGCAGCCGTAGGTGCAGGTGTAGGTATCGCCCGGCTCCTCACCGTTGCGGCAGTATCTTTCGGTCTTGTCACCATGCAGAAATCCGGTGACTTCCACAGTGAACTCGTATTCCTCGTCATACCACTTTTTCATGGTGTACCTCCGTCAGAATTTGCATTTATCGGGGCATTTTTCTTTAAGCAAGGCTTCCAGCTCGGCGGGAGTGCCGTTTAGGTAGCTGTCATTGAATAGCGTGATCATTCTATCTGTAAGTATAGCGATATTTTTATCATTTTTATAGACAGAATGAACACTGCTGTAAGGACATTCATTGTGAGAAACCACACCGTTTTTGTGTATCTCTCTCACAAAATACTCATCGCCAAAGGTGATGATATCACTGAAATCCGGATGTTTCCGATTGAAACGCCAGACCTTGAACGGCGGGAACATTAAAAATGCAAATGCATATCCTGCGACAAATATGATAAAAGTCACAGATAATACAAAAACCATTCTTATGTCGCCAACAAAAATATAATATTCTAGCGAACCCAGATAGTCCTTTTTAATGAAATAATTATAAACAATGCATATCAATATGCCGATCTGAGTTGTGACAGCTACCCAAAAGACCGGTGAACGAGATAGTCTGTTCCACACTTTTTGGGGATATTTTTTTAAATCAACTTGTATCATTATGACCTCCCGCTCCTGTATTTGTTTCCGCATTTTTCTTTCAGCAGAGATTCTAACTCGGCGGGTGAACCGTTTATGTATGCATCATCAAAAATGCAGACGGCATATTTAAGCATAATTATTATTGAATCTTTCCGGCGCTTTACAGACTTTATATTGGTATATGGTATATCTATATGTGTTTTTTGGCCATTGTACGAAATTTCGTTCGCTATTTTTTCCTCATCGAAAACAAATATGTTAACGTAGTCAGGAGAATACTTGGCAATTTTCCTTGACTGTAACGGAGGCAGTGTAAGTATGATCACTATCGGGAATAGCACATAAACAACCAGCCAAAGAAATACAGATCCATAAAAACTCTTATCCTGTAAAAGGTTTTTGATACTGTCATTTTTTATCAGCGTAGCAGCCAAACCAGTCGAACCCATTTCCAGAACAGTTACAACTGCGGCAAGCAAAATATAAAATGCCATAAAGATCCAGTATTTAGTATTCAGCATTCGTCTGACCCAAAGTGTTCTTGTATCAAGCTTATAATTGACCTGTATCATATCGTCCTCCTAGAACCTGAAATACAAAAACGGATTGAAGGAGTTGCCTGCCAGGTAAGCTACCGATACTATGAACAGCAGGGTGCATTCTGCGGGCACCAGTACGTTTTCGTACATTACAGGCTTGTGCTTTGCAAGGAATCCGCCTGCTTTTTTGATAAGCGGAGTCGAGCAAACTATCGCAAGCAGGAACAGTACTGCATTCTGTGTCAGCCAGAATGATGTCTGACCGTTCCAGAAGGGAAGTCCGCCGAAGCCGAACATATTTTTAAGGTTCTGCAAAAGTGCTGATGTATCTTCATAGGCGAATATTCCCCAGCCGATGACTATCAGCAGAAGTGCATAGATATGCTGTACTATCTTTGGCGATTTTTTTAGCAGTTTAAGCATGAAGTTTTTCTCCAGCAGGAGTATCACGCCGAAGTAAACACCCCACATCATGAAGTTCCAGTTAGCGCCGTGCCAGAAGCCAGTCAGGAACCATACCACCATGATGTTAACGCACTGTCTTGCCTTGCCCTTGCGGTTTCCGCCCAAGGGGATATAAACATAATCCCTGAACCAGCTTGACAGCGATATGTGCCATCTGCGCCAGAATTCGGTGATGGAATCGGATATGTAGGGGTAGTTGAAGTTCTCAAGAAAATCAAACCCGAACATCTTGCCAAGACCTATCGCCATATCGGAATAGCCCGAAAAATCAAAGTATATCTGGAATGTATATGCGATTATGCCTATCCAGCTGGCAGCCACGCTCAGTTCGTTCTGTGACGAATGGGATATACTGTCAAAAAGCTCACCTACCGCATTGGCGATAATGACCTTTTTGCCCAGTCCGACGCAGAAACGCTTTACACCCTCTGCGAACTTTTCGGTACTCTCGTTTCTGTTGACCAGCTGTTCGGCTACGTCAACATACCTGACTATCGGTCCTGCAATAAGCTGGGGGAACAATGCCACATATGTGCCAAGATGAAGTATATTCTTCTGGCACTTTACGTTGCCCCTGTATACGTCGATAACATAGGAGAGGGTCTGGAAGCTGTAAAAGCTTATGCCTATGGGCAGTGCCAGACCAGTGGGCTTTATCTGTGTGCCCGCGGCGGAGTTGATAGTGTTTATAAAGAAATCCGTATACTTGAAAAACAGCAGCAGTCCCAGATTCCAGACCACCGCTGTCATCATCGCGGCAAAAGGACCTTTGCTGTCCTTTTTGTTTTCGGGCAGGCGGGTCTTATCCGCCAGTATGCCCGTGATGTAAGCCACTATTATCGACAGACACATAAGAAATATGTATATCGGTTCGCCCCATGCGTAGAACACAAGGCTGAACAGGAACAGCACAGCATTCTGGGCTGTTCTTGCGTGCTTTCTAAACAGTACGGGCATCAGGAAATACATCAGCAGTACTGCGGGCAGAAAGCCAAAAAGGAAGGTCGTACTTGAAAAAAGCATTAACCGATTATCTCCTTAGCCTTTGCGCTGTCGCCTGATACACAGTAGTATACATAATTTCCCTTTACGGTCAGCACGGCATCATCCAGCTTAGGAGCCTGCTCGGGCTTGTAATCGGTGAATGTGCCCTTCTGGTTGTTAAGTCTCATAGTAAGAGCTGCCTCGATGGAAGTTGCCATCTCTTCACTGTTTGCTTCAAAGCAGCCTATCTCTTCGGGAGTAGCGCCTGTGGAGCTTACATAGACCTTTGCTGTCTTGTAAGAATCAGCTGATACGCCCAGTATCTTATTGATCTTGTCACTGTCGAATTCAATGAGGCTGTCCTCAAAAGTGATATCGCTCTTCATCTTATCAGCAACTGCTGTAACATCAACAGTCTCTGTTGCTGTCTGAGCCTTGTCGCCGCCCTTATCGCTGTCTTCCTTTTTGCCGCATGATGCGCAGGCGCAGGTAACTGTCATAGCTGCAAGAATGATACATAATGTTTTTTTGATATTCATTTTAATTCACCTTATCCTTTTAATCTTATATTCATACCATCAGGTATTGTCTATTATGAAATTCTGCCAGTACAGGCAATAGTCGGCGGTCATGTGTATGCCGTCGGGAGAAGCTTCCTTGGGGAGGTAGCCGTTTTCATCCGCAACAGCAGAAGAACAGTCGAGATAATGCAGCCCCAGTTCGCCTGCCACCTTTTCTATCGAAGCGGAGAATGTACGGGCATTCTCGTTATTAACGGCATCGCCATCCTGATCCTGTGATTCTGACAGAGGAAGTATACCAATGAGGTATATCTCGGCATTGGGCTGATAACTCTGTATGGTCTTTACCATCTCGGTATAGTGTTCTTCAAAGGTCTCGACATAAGGCCAGCCCATCTCGTTAGTACCGAAGCTTATGAACACTCTGCCGAACTGACGTGAACTGAGCGCCTGTGCAAGAGTCCCCACTGAACCGTCACCCTGTGCTATCTCGTTGGAAGTCAGCACAGTATCGATATTAAGTCCGACTGCGCAAAGGAAAGTCGCCTGTGGCTTATCGGTACTGTTCATCATAGCAACAGTACGGCTGTCACCGATAAACACTGCATCGCCGAGATCATCGGCAGTATCCTTTGGGACAGTGTATGGGTGTGCACCATCTGAAATTTCGGGCGCTATGGAACTTGTTTCCTCTGCTGCTGAACTTTCAGGTTCGGCTTCCGAGGTTTCAGTTTCTTTTTCTTTCGCTTCATGCGAGGTTATTTCAATTTTGGGCGCAGTCTTTTCAACCTTTGTGTCAACTGCGGGTTTATGTGCATCTTTAACGGCGGCAAACACCGACCAGCACACAGTAAACAGCATACACCCCAGACACAAGGCAGTGATCATATTCTGCTGCGCTTTTACGCGCCTTTTTCTGATAACCGAATTACTTTCCATCTCTTATTTCCTCTGCACATAACTAGATAAGTATATCATACCATATTTCCGAGATATTTGCAAGTACATTCTATTAATTTACCCGAAAATCGATTTTTATACTGATATCAGGCGATTCAACATAATTAGATTTTGGAATACTGCCAAAGCTATATATCAGCGGATAAACCGAATTTTCTGCAGGACATACAAAAGGCAGACATATCATCGTTATGCCTGCCTTTGTTGCTGTTAATCTAACATTTCATGCAGCTTGATCGCAAGCTTGGATACGGGCAGTCCAACAACGTTGAAGAAATCGCCCTCGATCTTATCCACGAGAAGTGTTCCCTCGCCCTGTATGCCGTAAGCGCCCGCCTTATCCATCGGTTCGCCCGTATTGATATAATCCTCTATCTCCTCATCGGTGAGATCTTTGAACCAGACCTTTGTTGTTTCGGTAAAGGTATCGGTATGACCTTTATAACTGATGGATACTCCTGTATCTACGGTATGCATACGTCCCGAAAGAAGTTTCAGCATACGCACTGCATCCTCTTTATCCTTGGGTTTTCCGAGTATCTCGCCGTCAGCGGTGGTAACTACAGTATCACAGCCGATAACGACAGCTTTCTGATATACATCGGCAATACACTTGCACTTCTGGAACGACAGAAAACCGGGAACATCGCCTGCACTCAGTGCCTCGGGGACTGCTTCTCCGCAGTCGGCAGGTATCACCCTGAATGACGGGCATATAAGCTGCATAAGTTCTTTTCTTCTCGGTGATGCTGATGCAAGTATCACATCATATTCCATCAGCAGATTTTTGATAGTCAAACTTAATACCCTCCATTTTGCTCATACGACCAGTTGCTGTCTGAATCGTAGTAGCTTCCGTTATCATAACCGCCGTTATCGTAGGTGGTATCCGATGTATAGGTCGTATCCGAAGACCACTGATCGTTGGATGCGGAATAATCCGACCACTGCGAAGTAGTATCGCTGTAACCGTAATCGGTCTGCGGTGCGGTATAGCCTGTATCATCATCGGCTGCCGCGGTATTTGAAGTATCTTTACTTGTATCCTCGGGTGGTTCCTCAGAACCTTCCGCAGGCTTGGAAAGTTCAAGCTTTGCATCGACGTAATAGTGGGTCAGTATCTGGTCGTATGTCCAGCCGTTTTCAGCGTAGTAATGTGCGCCCCACTGTGACATACCCACGCCGTGTCCCCAGCCGCAGGAAGTGAATGTGAATTCGCCGTCCTTGTACTTTATTGTTATGGCGTTGGATTTAAGACCCATCATATTACAGAGCTGGTTGCCTGTGAGCTTGCAGTTATCTCTGCCGTCAATAGTGACGGTATCGATATAAACAACGCTGTATGCTCTGTCGATAGTGAACCACTTGGTCTGGTCATCAGAGAGAGTTATACCGAAGCGTCCCTCAAGCATGGACTTGACCTGTGATTTAGAATATTTCTTTTCGATGCCCCAGTTTACATCCTGGCTGTCGAATTCGCTTTCAACACATTTAAGGTAGGGATAATCCATGCTCCAGATATCGCCTGCGGTTGTAGTATAACCCGCACTTGAAGCTGAATACACAGCATTGATTATCTCGCCGTCATAGTGCATAGCCTGACCTTCAACGGATTCGACTAAGCTCTCAAGCTTGGAAGAATAGCCGTATCTCAGACCTATGGTAGGTGTCAGACCGTGCTCCTGATTGAATCTCAGGTGAGAATATGCTGCGACTATCTGCGCTTTTATCGCATCGTCGTCCCATGTATCACCTATCTCGTTATTGACCATCAGGCAGAGAAGTTCATGACCGTTCATAACAACGGTAGAGCCTGAATTTTCATCATGCACCCTGAAATACTCGCCTGCCACGCTTCTGGTAGCGGTAAGTTTCTGGGGTGCTGCCTTTTCGGGATAATAGATAAGTGTATCCTGTTCGGGGAAAGGCACCGTGAAATCGTCGGGGTCGGTGATAGCGGCACTGTTGACCTTGAAGCCCTTGCACTTAGTTTCGGCAGCGGACATATCGTACTCGCTTATTGCCGCTTTTTTATACTTGGGAAAAGTCATCTTTTTTACAACAGGCTCAGCTTCGACCTTTTTGGTCTCCTGCTTGGGTTCAGCCTTTGGGGCAGTCTTTTCCGCCTTGGGCTTAGCGGCAGGTTTTTCTGCTTTCTGTGTTACGGCAGATTTTACGGTCTCTTTAGCTTCTACCCTCTTCGCGGGATTGAAAGCGCTGTCAGTCAGCATGAGCAGTCCGCAGCCGCCGGTGACGGCAACGCCTGTTACAAGCATCCTGATATGTGCCGCGATCTGTCTTCTGACAGATGCCTTGCTGTTATTTTCGTCTTTAGTCTTGCTCATCACAAAATTACCTCAAACGTTTAAGATTCGTTGTTTAGGGCTAAAAGCCCACACTGTATAGTTTACCAAATAAAGAGAAAAAGTCAAGACAAAACTCATGTCTGCCCTGACTTTTCGTATGTCTTACCAAATGCTGCACAAAAACTGTTCAGAGCCGTTATGCACTTTACCAGTTCTTGAAATACCTCTGACCATCGACTTCAAGACAGAATTGCAGGGTCTCAAACCATGCTGAGGAAGCACCGCCGCAATATCTGGGAGCGTAGTAATAAGTAGCACCGTTGGTGTTATCTTCACCCTTAAGCGCCCTTAACGCGCAGTCTCTTGTGTTCTGCGTGGGTACTGTAGTTCCGTTGTAGTAGCCGTAGATAGCATCAAACTGTTCGGGAGCTGTGAGCACTGCCGAGATAGAGTCCGGGAACTGGCTCGATTTTACCCTGTTGATGATTACGTTAGCTACTGCGATCTTGCTCGCTTCGGAACAATTGCCTACCTCACCCTGAAGCACGTAGCACAGCATCTCAAATTCATCATCGGTATAACTGATGACTGTATCTTTGCTGTCCTTGTCTTCAAGCTTGATAACGGTCTTGTCCTCATTCTCTTCGGACTCATCGTCCTTCTTTTCTTCGGCCTTTTTGCTGTCGGGGGTCTTACCCGTAAAATACTCAGTCATTGCATAGCCCTTTGTTTCGCCATGTCTTACCGAATACCACACACCGTCTTCGGTGCAGCCGTCAACAACGACCCTTGTGTCTGTGTCGAGTACTTCAAGTGCTTCCGCGCTTTTGCTGGGTTCTGCCCTGAGTGTTACGGGCGACTCAACGTAAAGGAAGGTCTTGGAAATACTTTTGACCTTATTTTTGGTTCCGGTCTCAGCCTTGACCGTCTCTTTGCTTGTCTTTTTCTCCGTGGCTGAAGTTGTCGTCTCAGTTCGGGAAGAGCTTGTCCTTTTACCTGCTTCCGTTACCGCAGTGGTCTCGGGAGCGGAAACTTCTCCGAACTCATACTCGTTGATACTCGCCTTTCTCCATGTGACGGTATCCAGTGCGGTATACGCACCCTCATCTCTCGCTGTGTCGGTGGTGTTTACATTCGCAGCCTTTGTTTCTCTGCCGATCTCCACTTCTGCTCCTGCATTTCTGCCAAGCAGTCCGCATACGCTTATTGTACCTACGGTAAGTACGCACAGTGCGCTGCTTCCAAGCAAAGTTCCGACCTTTCTCACGGACGGCTTAGCGGAATTCCGTTTAGCAGCCCTTGATCTTTTCTGCTTCATTTCTATCACATTACCTTTCCGGGAGCCCCTTGCGAGACTTCCTGTCCGCAGCCGTGAGAGATGCTGCGGAGCTTTATATTTTATACACCGGCGAATCCGATGTAATAAGCATAAAGCAAGTGATGACCTATGTCATCAGTATTCCCAGCCTTTATAGACTGTTTTGTTCCCATAGATGTCTTTCCATATCTGTGGGAAGTAGATATCCTTGTCCGCTCTGTCCTTGTAGGAAGCTTTTATAGCGTCGATATCATCATCGGGTGTCAGCTTTTTAGCGACTATTACCCATCTTACGCCTTCTTCCACCAGTTTTGAACAGGTGGAGAGGGTTATATACTTATCGTCTTTGGTACACTTTACATCATTTGAGTACCATGACCTTCTTGTGATCTCGTTATACCATTCATCGAAAATATACTGTTCGTCATTGAAATCTCTGTAACCTATGTATTCCCAGAGATCTCCGTTATCGTCTTTAGCTTCGGTATTTATCATAAAGCAGCTGACGACAGCGTATTTGCACTTGCTCTCATATATCGAGTTGAATTCGATGATAGCGTGATCCTTTACGAAGTCCGCGCCCTGTTCGTACTCGGACAGGTGAGTGAAGCTTGTGCCCAGCCAACCCATGTGGTGACCGAATATCGTGATATTATCTGACTGACGCTCCTCACCGATAACGCTCCATGCGTCAGCAAAAATACTGCCTGACTCATAGTAGTTACGGTCGAGATCTTTATAAAGATACTCGTCATTGTCCTTGCCCTGTACCACAGGGAAACTCATAAACTCATCACCGTCTGAATCAGTGAATCCCGGTATCTTTATCCAGCCCACAACATCATCATTGCGATCTAAGAGCTTTTTATCCTTGACCCATTTCTGAACCTCACGCTTTTTGTAAGATTCATCGGGATCTGCGATATCTATATCATCGTTGCCGGTATTTACCTCATAGTCAACATTATCGTCCAACTCAGGCTCATACTGTTCAACGAGACCCTGCGATCTTTCTCCGCGTGTAGCGCTGAGATAATTTTTCAGGTTTACGAGGGATACACAGAAGATACCCACCGAAGCCAACAAAACTACCTTGCGGACTACCTCACTGCTTTTGTCGCCCTTACGCGGGATAAAATATCTTATGACCCCGCCTGAATTATTTGTTTCATCATTATCGTTAAAATTTGCTGATCCTCTTGACATTGCCATTTTATCATTACTCCTCGACTTTCAGGGTCATACCCTCTGTCAAGTCTTTTTTGCTGAATTGTTGTTAGTTGTTTGTTTAGTATTCCCAGCCCTTGTAGACCGTGTTGTTGCCGTAATGGTCTCGCCAGTACTTGGGGAAATATATATCCTTCTCAGGTCTTGCCTTGTAGGAACTTACGATGTGATCGATATTGTCATCGGCTGTAAGCTTCTTCGCTACAATTACCCATCTGAGATCGGGAAGAAGCTTTGAGCAGGTCGAAAGTGTGATATACTTATCGTCCGCGGTACACTTGATATCATGTGAATACCAAGATCTTTTGCTTACCTGATCGTACCAGTCTTCAAACTTATTATCATCATCATTGAAATCCCTGCAGCCCACATACGCCCATACATCGCCGCCGTCGTCCTTTTCCTTAGTGTTGATAGCGAAACAGCTGATTATCGCATATTTGCGACCGCTTTCGTATATGGAATTGAACTCGATTATCGGGTACTTTTTCAGGAAATCCACGCCACGTTCGTATTCAGACAGGTGGGTGAAGCTTGTACCTACATAACCCATATGGTGACCGAACACAGTAATGTTATCGGTCTGACCGTTCTCGTCCATCACACTTGCGTAATCAATGAAGATACTGCCTGATTCGTAGTATTCCTTATCAAGGTTCTTGTCAAGATACTCATTGTTATCCTCGCCCTGTACAACAGGGAAGTTTACATATTCCTCGCCGCTGTAATCGGTGAAGCCCGGTATCTTTATCCAGCCGATAACGTCTTTATTACGTTTCAGCAGTGGCTTTGCCCAGTCCTGAAGCTTCAGCTTCTGGGCTGATGCCTCGGGGTTTGCCGAATCGTAATCGTCGCCGCCGTTATTTGCATCGTAGTTGACATTATCATCGAACTTGGGTTCATATTCAACCACAACTTTCTGTATATAGGACTTCTGTTTCTCGCGGCTGGCGCCCAGGTAATCACTAAGTTCATTCAGCGACATCGAAAACAGAACTATCGATGCACAGAAAGCTACCTTGCGGACGATCTCGTTGACCTTATCACCTTTCCAGGGGATAAAATATTTCACAAACCGCAGAAAGAAATTCGATTCATCTCTCTCTGTCAGATTTGCCGTCTCGTTAAACATTGCCATCGTTATGATCTCCTTGACTTGTCTGTATGCCGCAAAGCTCGCAGATCATCTGCATAGTTTTCAGCACAGTTAACCTTCTTATTGATCCTCTGTCAAGTTTTTCATACTCTTCATATAACTTCAGCACTCGCGACAATTCCTTGTCTTTGTACCTTACCGAAACGTATACCGTTCCGACAGGTTTTTCCTCGGTGCCTCCCGTGGGTCCGGCAAGACCCGTTATACCCACCGCGCAGTCAGTACCAAAAAGTTCCATGGCACCTCTGCTCATCTCACTTGCTACCTCGGAAGAATAGACTGTATATTCGTCCAGCGTTTCTTTCTTCACGCCCAGAACTTTCATCTTTATATCCTCGGTATACGTGCAGACGCCGCCTTTGAACACAGCGGACGCGCCCGGCACTGCGGTGATATATTCAGCCACCATTCCGCCCGTGCAACTTTCAGCTGTTGACATAGTGACCGAATTCATTATCATATATTTTACTACACCCTCTGTAACAATGTCAATAGTTTCTGTTACCACTTTGTAGTCTTCCGCAAAATTCATTCGCTTCCTCCCGCCTTTTACTGACACATCACACAAAGAAATGACCCTATTTTTGAATATTGCGTAAATTTAGTGAACATATCTTACTAAAAAATCAAGGGTTTTTCTCCCGATTTTGTTACGCTTCTGTTACACACTTTCGACATAAGTGTTTGATTTTTTGGACATTTAACACATTCAAAACTTCGGAAAATCGGGTTCTGTTCATATTCGTTCACCTGTTTTTCACAATAGAAAAGTACCGAAATTTGTACGTAAAAATTAAAATTTGGAAACATTGTAACCGTTGTGTAACCAAATTTACCAATTGTAACATCGTACAAATTGAGAGGATTATTGTACAGTTACCAATGCCAAATTTATGTGAAAATATGAAACTAACTCTTCGTCACAAGTGCCCTTTATACGTTACCTGTTTTTGATCAGTGTCACGGTCGTAGCTTCGACCGCTTTCTGTATATATGGCTCAAAATCAAAGCTTGCCTGCGCCTTTTCAACCTCAGCAAGAGAGGGTCTTGTCTTGGGGTGTTTGGGTGTAAATACAGTGCAGCAATCTTCATACGGAAGAATAGAAGTTTCAAAAGTGCCGATCTTACGCGCGATCTCAACTATCTCGGATTTATCCATTCCTATACAAGGTCTAAACACAGGCATACGGCAGGCTGCATCGGTGCATACCATAGCATACATCGTCTGGCTCGCAACCTGTCCGAGGCTCTCGCCTGTTACCAGCGCCTGGATATCGCCATCCTTTTCGCAGATGCGCTGTGCGATCTCCATCATCAGACGGCGCATGAGTATCGTGAAAAGTTCCTCGGGGCAGTTATCCCTCAGCAATTCCTGAATCTCGGTGAATGGAACGCAGAAGAATTTCACATCACCGCAGTAAGCTGTCATGAGCTTTGCAAGAGTTTCAACTTTCATTCTTGCTCTGTCGGAAGTATAGGGCGGAGCCTCAAAATGTATAGCCTCGACCACCGCACCGCGGCGAGCCATCATATAACCGGCAACAGGAGAATCGATACCACCCGAAAGCAGGAGCAGAGCACGTCCGCTGGAACCCACGGGGATTCCGCCTGCACCATCAACAGGGTCGGAATGTACATAAGCATAATCCTCACGAACTTCAACAGTGACTGTTACCTCGGGGTTATGTACATCAACTTCAAGATGGGGGAACTTATCGAGGATAGCACCGCCAAGCTCAGAGCATATCTCTGGAGACTTGTGCGGGAACTTTTTGTCGGCACGTCTTGCGTTCACCTTGAAAGTTCTTGCGCCCTCCAGCACTTCCGTAAGATATTCGGGCGCCTGTTCGCATATTGCTTTCAGGTCTTTTTCGATAGCACCGCTTCTGCAAAGCTTTACTATGCCGAATACCTTTGAGAGTCTTGTCTCGAACTCGTCAACATCGGGATTTTCTCCCAAAGGTTCAACATACAGAGTTGACTGCGATTTAGTTACTCTGAACTCACCCGCACTAGCCAGTCTGCGCTTTATCGTCTTGACCATCATGCTCTCAAAAGTGCTCTTGTTAAGACCCTTGAGGGCTATCTCGCCATACTTGCAAAGAATTATTTCCTTCATTATATCTGCTCCTTCATTGATTTTTTTGTCGGTAACTGTCGGTTGTATCCGATAATTTATCGACTTCTTCCGACGATCCTCTTATATATTAATATGGTATAAAACGTCTGTTCACATTACTTCAGCCTTGCCAATTCGTTCTGCGCAGCTGAAATACCTTCCATCAGACCATAGAGATCTTCCTCTGTTGTATCAGGTGAAAAACTTATGCGCAGAGTGGTGTCCATAGCCTGTACAGGTATTCTGAACTCAGCAAGAACACCGCTCTTTTTACCCTTTGAACAAGCCGATCCGCTGGAAACGAATATCCCGCGCTTTTCCAGATAGTGCAAAAGCACCTCCGATTTAAGACCGTCCACCGTTATGCTTGTAACATAGGGCGACTTTTCTCCGAGGAAATTCACTCCGATACTCCCGTTCTTTTCACAAAGTTCAAACAGCAGAGTTTCCAGTTTTCTGGCAGATTCAAGTCTTTCCGCGATATTTTTCGAGTAGTGCTTTACAGCTTCACCGAAGCCGCATATCAGCGGTACGGATTCCGTTCCCGAGCGCATATTTTTCTCCTGTCCGCCGCCCATCAGCAGTGCAGGGATATGCAGTCCCTTGCGGATATACAGCGCACCCGTACCTTTCGGACCGCAAATTTTGTGGGCACTAAGCGAGATGAGATCAGCCCCGAGAGTCTTGGTCTTTATGGGCAGTTTCATATATCCCTGAACGCAGTCACAATGAGTGATCACCTTAGGAAAACGCCTGTGTATCGCATTGAAAGCCTTGCTAACAGGTAGAACCGCACCAGTCTCGTTATTGACCAGCATCACGCTCACAAGGAATGTATCCTCGTTTACAGCATCTACCACTGCTTCGGCGGATATGACACCGTTCTCATCGGGAGATATGCGTATAACCTCGCAGCCAAGGCGTTCCAGCTCATCTATGGGGCGTGCGGTAGCGGGGTGTTCGATCGTTGTGGTGACAACTCTGTGCTTGCGCTTGCCCTGTGATTTATACGCGCCAAAAATTGCGGTGTTACTGCTCTCGGTAGCCCCTGATGTGAAGAAAATTTCTTCGGCAAGGCAGCCGAGACTTTCGGCGATCGCTGTCCTCGCATCGGTCACAAGAAGCTCGGCATCAAGTCCGCAGCGGTGCAGCGACGACGGGTTCCCGAATACCTCCAGACCTTTCATCACCCCTGCTTTCGCGGCTTCGCAGGGTTTTGTGGTAGCGGCGTTATCAAGATATATCAATGCGCTCAGTCCTTTCTGATTTGATAGCATAACTTATATTATAACATAATCTGTTTCCGATTTCAACCTGATAGTATGAACAAGAGATATTTGATTCTCCGAACGTTCATTTTCGCTTTATTTTCGGTTTAAAACCTATTGACAGCTTATCTTTCAAATGTTATAATGATAGAGGTTGGGAGCCTATATGGCGAAATAAATAGATTTTGGGGTGTATCATAATGGAAAACAAGGAACTTTTGCAGCTTGCCATCGAAGCTGCGCAGAATTCCTACTGCGCGTATTCGGGTTTCTCGGTAGGTGCAGCACTTCTTACCGAGGACGGCAGGATATTCACAGGCTGCAACGTTGAAAACAGCTCATTTTCACTGACAATCTGCGCTGAAAGAACAGCGATATTCAAGGCAGTGTCCGAGGGCTGCAAAAAATTCAAAGCAATAGCCATCGTCGGCGGTGCGGAGGGCAATTTCAGCCACCCATGCTGTCCCTGCGGTGCTTGCTTGCAGGTCATGAGCGAATTCTGCGACGATGATTTTTCTATCATTCTCACAAACGGCGAATTCACGCTCGATGAATTCCTGCCCATGCGCTTTGAACTTAACTGAACCGACAATCATTACACACAGGACTTTGCCGCCAAGCAGAGTCCTGTTTCTTTTTTAAATAAGGAGCCACACAAAAAGGACGGAGAGTTCTCGACTCTCCGTCCGTATATTCATGATTTATGGGGATCAGTACATACCGCCCATTCCGCCTGCTGCACCTGCTGCGGCTGCTGCCATAGCTGCGTCAGCTGCGGGATCCTTCTTGTCAGCTACAAGGCTCTCGGTAGTCAGTACCATTGCTGCTACGGAAGCTGCGTTCTGGAGTGCGCTTCTTGTAACCTTAGTAGGATCAACGATACCTGCGGGTATCATATCAACATACTCATCAGAGTATGCATTGTAGCCGTAGCCTACCTTGCCCGAACGAACGATGTTATCTATGATAACGCTGCCCTCTTCGCCTGCGTTTGCTGCGATCTGTCTCAGAGGCTCTTCAAGTGCCTTGTATACGATCTGAGCGCCTGTCTTCTCGTCGCCCTCAAGACCCTCAACAAGTTCCTTTACCTTGGGCATTGCGTTGATGAGCGCTGTACCGCCGCCTGCTACGATGCCTTCCTCAACAGCTGCCTTGGTAGCTGCAAGAGCGTCTTCGATACGCATCTTCTTTTCCTTCATCTCGACCTCGGTAGCAGCACCGACCTTGATAACTGCAACACCGCCGGAGAGCTTAGCCAGTCTTTCCTGAAGCTTCTCTCTGTCGAAATCGGAAGTTGTGGTCTCGATCTGACCCTTGATCTGGTGGATACGAGCCTGGATAGCCTCGCTCTCGCCTGCGCCGCCAACGATGATGGTGTTCTCCTTCTGAACAACGATCTGTCTTGCAGAACCCAGCTGTTCAAGAGTAGCTTCGCTCAGCTCCATGCCAAGCTCGGTGGAGATAACTTCGCCGCCTGTCAGGATAGCGATATCCTGGAGCATTTCCTTTCTTCTGTCGCCAAAGCCGGGAGCCTTAACAGCAACACAAGTGAAGATACCTCTCAGCTTGTTGAGTATCAGTGAGCTCAGAGCCTCACCCTCAACGTCCTCAGCGATGATGAGGAGCTTCTTGCCCATCTTTACGATCTGCTCCAGCAGAGGGAGAATATCCTGCATATTGCCGATCTTCTTATCGGTGATAAGAACGAGAGCGTCATCAAGAACAGCTTCCATCTTATCGGTATCTGTTACCATGTAAGGGCTGAGGTATCCTCTGTCGAACTGCATACCCTCAACTACTTCGCTGTATGTCTCAGCAGTCTTGGACTCTTCAAGAGTGATAACGCCGTCAGCAGTTACCTTCTCCATAGCCTCAGCGATCAGCTGACCAATGGTATCATCAGCAGCGGAAACTGCACCAACTCTTGCGATATCCTTACTGCCCTCGATTTTCTTGGAGTTAGCTATGATAGCTTCAACAGCGGTCTCAACTGCCTTAGCCATACCCTTCTTCAGGATCATGGGGTTAGCGCCTGCTGCGATGTTCTTCATGCCCTCGCGTACCAGTGCCTGAGCAAGCAGAGTTGCGGTTGTGGTACCGTCACCTGCTGCGTCATTGGTCTTGGTAGCAACTTCCTTGACCAGCTGAGCGCCCATGTTCTCGAAAGCGTCGTCCAGCTCGATCTCCTTAGCGATGGTAACGCCATCGTTTGTGATGAGAGGAGCGCCGTACTTCTTATCGAGAACTACGTTTCTGCCCTTGGGTCCCAGTGTTATCTTAACGGTATCAGCCAGCTGGTCGATACCTGCCTGCAATGCTTTTCTGGCGTCTTCGCCGTATATGATCTGCTTAGCCATTGTAAATTACCTCCATATTCTTCTGCCCGCAAAACACGGACAGCTTACGATCTTATGTCAATTTTTTCTGAAAGACTTCTGCCTTATTCAACAACAGCCAGAACATCCTCCATTTTAAGAATGGTATATTCCTGTCCGTCAACCTTGACATCTGTGCCGCTGTACTTGCTTACCAGCACCTTGTCGCCGACCTTGACATTCATTTCAACGTCCTTCTTGCCGGGGCCAACTGCTACTACCTCAGCAACCTGGGGCTTTTCCTTAGCAGCGCCAGCAAGTATGATACCGCTTGCTGTGGTCTCCTCAGCTTCGGTCATCTTTATAACGACTCTGTCCATAAGGGGTTTGATATTCATTTTAATTTCCTCCTTGTATATGAAAAAATATGTTGCAAATTTCGTTTTAGCACTCTTGATATCCGAGTGCTAAGTATATTGTACCACGATTTTTATAAATTGCAATACGTCTATCTGATTTTCGGAGATTTGCACAAATTGATAGTAGCAACTACCATGAAAATTGTGTTAGTATGTGTCTGTTATTTTATGAAGTTTTATGCTATAATTATTATAATTAGTATATGTGACAAATATCTTCTCATATTGACTTTGTGATTATTCTTTGAATATTATTACACACAGTTTATTAAATTTATAAAATGTTCACAAAAAATTAGCAACGAGTTCACAAAGGCTGATTGTAAATTTGTTATACTGTAATTACTAATTATAATTTAAATTATATTGCTGTCAATAATTAAGACGGCATAAAATTAAAAGCTTGCAGTCCGGGTAGTGGCTGAGGCGACGAAAGGAAGATGAATATGTCACTGGGAAGAGTCTTGGTAGTTGATGATGATAAGAATATCTGCGAGCTGCTGCGTCTTTATCTGGAAAAGGACGGATATGGCGTTATCCTGGCTCACGACGGTGAAGAAGCGGTCGTAAAATTCAATGCGCTGAAGCCCGATATCATTCTGCTTGATATCATGCTGCCTGGCATCGACGGCTGGCAGGTATGCCGTGAGATCAGAAAGAAATCCAACGTTCCGATAATCATGATAACAGCTAAGGTCGAGACCTTTGATAAGGTACTGGGTCTGGAACTCGGTGCTGACGATTATATCGTTAAGCCCTTTGATACCAAGGAAGTTATCGCGAGAATCAAGGCAGTTTACAGAAGAGTTGGTCAGTCCTCTGCAGAGAGCGAGATCAAGGAAGTCAAGTATGACAAGCTTTCTGTAAACATGACAAGGTATGAGCTGAGGGTAAATGGTCAGGTAATGGATACTCCTCCGAAGGAGCTGGAGCTTCTGTTCCATCTGGCATCAAACCCCAACAGGGTTTATACCAGAGACCAGCTTCTTGATGAAGTCTGGGGCTTCGAGTACTATGGTGACTCGAGAACTATCGACGTTCATGTTAAGAGACTTCGTGAAAAGCTTGAGGGCGTTTCCGACAAGTGGGCACTGAAAACTGTCTGGGGCGTAGGCTACAAGTTCGAAGTTTCCGAAAACAACAATGAATAACGGCAAAAGTATATTTACAAGGTACTTTGCGATTTGCTCAGCAGTAATACTGATAAGCTTTTGTTGCTTAGGAACAGTATTACTGCTTGTTTCTTCAAGGTACTTCTTAGATGAAAAAAA
>NZ_JAILMR010000042.1 GCF_024692365.1 Ruminococcus sp.
TTCTGTTTTGAAATGCGTTCTTCTTCTCTTGCAAGCTCCGCCGAGCTTTGTGCATTTATTTTATTTTCAAGCATTATTTCACCTCTTTATGATTATAGTATATCCGAAACAGGAGTGTTTGTCAACCTCTTTTACAAGAAAGGTTAGATAATTCATTAATTGATTACACATTGTGAGAATTCTCGATGTACTTACGTATTTCTTCACGTTCTGTCATATCCAGCTTGCCTCGACCGATAGCCATTTTTATTATTTTTTCGACTTCGCTCAGATTATTGTTTTTATACTCGTTAGTGAACTGTCCGCCGGACAATTCGTCCAGCTTTTTAATGATGACTTGCAGCGTTGAATTGAGAGCAACGCTTTCATTAACAGCATTATTAGCAAAATCAGTACGGACATTCTTTTCAAGCTTGACTTTTTTACGTGCTTCAAATGATTTATGAACATCGTTCCAGTTGGTCACAGGCTGAGCAAAGCCGTTCTCGTCATTTTCAAGCATTGGTTTTCCCGTCTTCTCATTTAATTTAGGTCTAAATAGTGGCTTCCAAAGGATTTCCATATCAAAGATCGTGACTGAAAGTGGCAAATCTATCAGATTCATATCCTTTGAAATATCGTCTTGAGATGTAGTTTTTATTCCAAGTTTATAAAATTGTTCAAATTTTGTCTTGATTGGAAATATACGCTGGCGTTTAGTAATAGCTGATCCGAGTGCAACGGTTGAAGGCAAAACCACTGTCATGTGGTGGGGTCTCCCCCTATATGGTAGCCTGCCAAAAGCAATATTTTAGCGGGCTTGGTGGAGTTAGTGTTTCCTGCAAAAGAGAATTTCAAATACTTGGTAAAACTAAGTAATGGTGTCAACATTCTTAATCTCTTTTAAGCCAATCAAATACTCCAGTTACGATAACAATTAGGCGTAAACCCCGTTAACTGCCTGAACTGCCGCATAAAATACTTTTCATCAGTATAACCGCATTTAAAGGCTATTGCTGGTATGCCTATTGTAGTTGTGAGCAGAAGATATTTTGCCATAGCGATTCGGCTCATTATGAGATCCTGATGGAAACTTATGCCGAAAATATCCTTGTAAGTTGCACGAAAATGACCGTAGCTCAGGCGGAAATCGCGGCAGGTCATCTGGGCATTCCATTTTTCACCGGGGTCGCGGTACATGGAATTCCTGATCTGGAGATAGTCGTTGTAGTATGCGTGATGCCGTTTGTCGGAAAGCTGCTTAATTTTCGTATTGATATCTTCGCTCATCGCCGATATACATTCATCAATATTTTCATTCGCTGAAACCATCCTTGAAGCAATAATGAGAGTGTCAAGTCCTCTCTCCTGAATATAAAGGGGAGAATGGGATATGATTATCTCCAACTTATCCATGATAAGGGTGATATCCTCCTCCGTGAATTGCCCTTCAAAAGCAACTACATACAACTTGTCTGAAAGCTTTCCGCAGAAACCTTTGATATTGGCAGTGATCTGGTTCAGACAATCTGAGATCTCGATATCCAGTCTTACCAAAAGATTTTTCTTGTCGATACGGCTGTCATCCGAATAGATGCCCGTACGTACCATTATAAGAGGAAGCTTGTCATTTTCGCCCAGCTTTTTACAAGCGTTTGCAAGTTCGTTGGTGAAGCCTTGTTTATTGTAAAGTCCGGTAGCAGTATCATGATACTCTGACAGATTGGTACATTCAAGCAGGGTGTTGATGTCATTTTTCATGCGGAGCACCTGAAGTGCATTAACGGTTATTTTCAGCCACACGATCATTGCCTGATCATAGGTATCGGGTGTGGTGTACCGGAAAATGAAATGCCCGAGTTCCTTTCCCTCTGAAAACAATGGTACGAAAAAGAGAAACTTTTTGTCTTCTGCACCGATAAGTTCAGAAGGGTACAGCTGACCCCTTGTGAAGAAAGCGGGGTCATCCGTGACTTTGTCGGGGCTGATTATGGTGTAACATATCATAGGTTCATTGTTTGAGAAATCTTTTATAGAAGCCTTGTGTGAACGTGTACACCAATCCTCATACAGGCATAGATATATCCCTGAAACATTTCTTATCATGTTGGAAAAGTTCTGCAGAGTTTGTATGTAATCGGATATGGATCGGCAGGTGACGGCCTGCTGTTCAAATGTTCCGCAGAAATTCATATCGTTATATTTTTTGATTTCCCTGACATCCACTAGTTCTTCAAGGAGATATTTTTTCTCCATACCGCAGGAACAGGTGTAGCCTGGTATCATGTATCCCGAAGTGTCGATATCCTGCATTGGAGCCCCTGTGAGCTTTGAATAGATAAGTGCTGCGGCTTTTGCACCTATGGCTGCACGGTTGCGCTGATAGGTGGTCAGAACAGGGGAGTGATAGATCCTTTCTCCGATATGTTCATATCCTATTACTGTAAGGTCATCAGGGATAGATATGTCGTGGTGGAAAAGTATATCAAGAAGTCCGTAAGCCATATAATCATTTGCACATATCACAGCCTGAGGTATCCTTCGCTTTCCGCTTATGTAATCCTCTGCCAGATCTTCACCCGAGGTGTTCCAGAAGTTGCCGTATATCACATTTTCTTCGCTGAATGGAAGATCTCTTTCCATCATGATCTCCCTCACGCCTTCGATACGAAGCTGTGAGGTCTCAAGATCTTCCTGACCTGTTAGTATATCTATATCTCTGATACCGTGTACATCGGTTAGATGACGGGCGATATCCCTCAGATCACTCTTCACATCTGTATTTATACAGGTGAAGCCGTCTATTTTGGCATCTATCATAACAACAGGTATATCAAGAGCCTTGATATGTTCACAGATACTCTTCTGCATATCGGGATAAATAAGTGATTCATAAGTGACTATAACACCATCGAGCTGTTCGGAATGTACCAGTTCGTAGACCTTGTTTTCCACCTCAACATCTTCATAGTACTCCGAAATATTATATACATTTGAAAATACAGCGATATCCATGTCAAGCTCATCGGCTTTAGATAGTATGCCTTTGAGCAGCTGCCGCTGTTCAGCTTCCGACGCTCGGGCGGTCAATACGCCGATGAGCGGGCGTTTGTTAGTATTCATATTCATACCCCTTCTTACCATTTATATATGGTATCACATCTTACACCCTGTGAGCAGATAAATGCACACATGATAGCTTATATTAAAATATACTCCTGTTATTTCATTCATTCTGTCAGCTTATAATTGATTACTAATTATTATTATAGCACATTAATCACAAAAATCAAGAGCAAATCTGCATTTTTTTCACCTAATCTGCAAATAGTAGGTTGAAAGTTCACCTCGATTGTTGTACAATATAGTTAGAAAAAATAACAATATGTTATTTTTGATATTTAAATTTTCACACGTTATTCAACGATTTTATTTTTAAGGAGATGGTCTTTTTTTATGAAGAAACATAAGAAAATTCTGGCATCGCTGATGGCTCTCAGCTGTCTGACAACAGCTATGCCGCAGTTAACTGCCCCTGTTTATGCGCAGGAAATCGTTTACGACAGTTTCGAGATCAACTATGATGGTTGGCACGGTACAGATACCTCAATAGAACTTACTGCTGTTGATAACGGCGGTTTTGATTCTTCAAGAGGTATGAAGGTCACAGGTCGTACTTCAACCGAGGACGGCGCTGCTTCGTCAAAGGGTCTTTACCTCTTCGGTGGTGTTGATTACGATTATTCGATGCAGGTACTCAGTGAAAAGGATACTACTTTCAAACTCACCCTGAAGTACATTGATGAAGAGACAGATGAAGTTACTGTTGTAACTCTTGACGAAAAGAAAGTCAAGGGCGGCAAGTGGGCTGAACTTACAGGTGATTACAAGGCACCTGAAAACACATACGAGTATGAACTGACTCTTACTAACGATAATACTGACGATTTTATATTTGATGATGTCAAGGTAACTGCTGATAAGACCGCTGCTATAGCTGCTGCAGCTCCTTACGGCAAGGGTCTGAAGGATGAGTTTGCAGATTACTTCCGTGTAGGTAATATCCTGAACGGAAGTACAGTTAATAATTCCGCTATCAAAGGCATAATGCTCAAAGATCACAATGCTATCGAGTGCGAGAACGAGACTAAGCCCGACGCTACTATCGTTCAGAACGGTTCTACCGATACCAATGTAAAAGTATCTCTCAGCCGCTGCGCATCTATACTTGATTTCTGTGCAAAGAACAATATCGCTTTCCGTGGTCATACACTGGTATGGCACAGCCAGACTCCTGAATGGTTCTTCAAGCAGGGATTCAATAACAACAATGGCTATGTAAATTCCTACACTATGGATCAGCGTATGGAAAGCTACATCAAGAATATGTTCAATGCATACGCTACACAGTATCCTTCTGTAAACCTTTACGCTTATGACGTATGTAACGAGGTAATCTATGACGGAACTGCCAATAACGGCGGTCTGCGTCCTACCAACGGCACTAACGGACAGAACGGTTCTTCTGCATGGGTAAGAGTATACGGAAACAACTCATTCGTTGAAAAGGCATTCACTTATGCAAGAAAGTATGCACCTCAGGGCTGTAAGCTTTACTACAACGATTACAATGAGTTCGCTCGTGATAAGAAAAACTGCATAAAGAATACAATACTTGTTCCTCTGCACAACAAGGGTCTGCTGGACGGCATGGGTATGCAGTCGCATATTGATTGCAGTGCATACAATTCTTGGGGTTCAACTCAGGAATACCTGGCTGCAATGGATGATTACCTCAGCCTGGGTATCGATGTTCAGGTAACTGAGCTTGATATCTCCCGTGATGGCGGAAAGTTCTCGGATCAGCAGCAGGCTGATAAGTACAAGGCTATTTTCCAGCACTGTGTTGACGTAAACAAGAGCGGCAAGTACAAGGGCAAGGTTACGCTTGTTCAGGTATGGGGTCCTAACGATAATAACTCCTGGGTTGGTAAGAATAATCAGGGCAAACCTAACTATCCTCTGCTTTATGATGGAAACAATCAGCCCAAGACCGCATACAACTACATAACTTCTATCATTCCCGAC
>NZ_JAILMR010000058.1 GCF_024692365.1 Ruminococcus sp.
AACAGTCTGTGCGCTAGGATTAACATTTCTCAGATCGTTGTTTATCTCTGAAACAGTGTAATTTATAACATCACCGTCATAATCATAGAGGTTAAGCCCGTCAATCTTTGCTACACCGAGTGTATTGGTGTTTAAACGTTCCCTATGGATTGCACCGTTTTCAAACCAACTGATCATAAATTCTCTGTTTTTTATACCATCTTCAGCTGTCTTGTTAATGCGAATAGATCCAGTCGTTTTAACCTCATTAACGATTACAGTTTCATTCGGAACAAGAGTATAAACATCATTTGATACATTATAGCCTGTCGGAGCTTTTATTTCCTTGACGTAGTAAGTGCCGTAAGGAAGGCTGATTGCAGCACGACCATTTGCTTTTATGGTCATTTCATCTATCTTGTTTTTGCAAGCTTTATCCGTATAAACACCATAAACAGCAGATGATCCGTCAACTTTTGATTTACCGACAATAGCACCTGTGCCTATTTCTGTTTTTTGAATTTCAAATGTGACTTCTCTGTTTAATTTAAACGATGAAACTCTCATGGCACCTGTGTATTTACCGCTAGTGTCATTATTTATAACAACACCGTATGTACTCTGTGCTTCAATGCGCCAGTGGTTTCCACCGTCACCGTTGTCGTGAATGTTTTTATCGTTGATATATGCAGGATTTACACCTATCTTTTTCAGATAAGCTTTAACAGCTGCTTTATTCTCAAATTCACCCATATAAATCCATGCATGATCAGTACTGCCATTCGTAGGATCACCGATAACAATAGAGCCGGGCTCTATCGTACTACCGTTTGACCTCTCCCAGTAGGGGTGATTGTTGGTACTTACTCTTATTTTTTCTATTTCCAGTGGCTTAGTTGTGCCTTTATAGGAAATAGTAGGATTGGTGTAGCTCAGCCAATGATTAGTATCTACGGGGACGGGGTGATTCCATGCGAAACCTGATGTTTTGTAGCCTAACTTTGTCATGGTATAGTACACCAATCCTGAGCAGTCTACCCCGGCTGAACGAGTATAATTCACATCGTAAGCAACAGGTGTTTTGTTGGCATCATACATATTGTAGTATCCTTTACCACCTGCGCTTGAATAATTACCTCCAAGTAGAGTAGCTGCCTGTGCGATGATCTGATCGGCGTTTGGGAAAACTGCTTCTGATGCGGCTTTAGCTTTCATCGGTTTAACTTCTGCTGTTGCAAAAGAAAAAGCGCATACAGCAGCCATTATTCCAGTGCCGATTCTCTTCAAAAGTTTGCCTTTGAACATATTATCATATCCTTTCTGAATTTTAATATAAAAAAAGCATTTCCTTTTCGGCAAAATTAAGGAAATGCTTGATCTATCATATTCTCCGTGAGAAAAAGAAAAGCACCTAACATGATGTTGTTAAGTGCTTGAAGTTATGTTTAGCTATTATTCTCCATATTTAGATGAAGAAACGTCAAGTGAGTATCTATTATCATAGATATCAAAGAAAATATCAAGTGGAACAGGGTCAATAATACCACTACCGTCAGCGCGATAACCACCGAAAGCTATGGCTGTATTTGCTGTAGTTTCGTTTGTCATTGGTTCCATGTAGTAATACTGTCCATCTATGTTTACAATATTTGCTACATGACCATACCAGTCATATTGTGATGAGCGTGCGAGGTAACACTCAAGACCCGCGCCCTGAGCAACGAAGTATGCATTAAGTGCGTATTCTATGCAGTTTCTACCACCACAATTGTATGCGTATTCACATACAGCCTTTGCCTTTCCATAGTTTGTTCCATCATAAGAAAGGTTTTGTCCAGCCTGATACATACCTTCATAATCGATAGGATATAGAGTCAAGAAAACATACATCTGATCGTCTGTCATATCAATATCCACTATAGAAGTATTTGGTGCAACAGGCTCTGGAATAGGCTCAGGTTCAGGAATGTACTGTGTAGTTGTTGTGGTAGTAGTTGTTTTCTTTACAGGCGGTTGAGTTGTAGTTGTTGTCTGTGTAGGTGCTGCCTGCTGTTGTGCAGGAGCCTGAGTAACAACATTCCCGCCACCGGAATAACCTCCGCCATAGTTACTGTTATTTGATGACCCGGTTCGACCTGAAGATGTGACCTTTACCTTACCCGAAGACTTTTTGCTGGTAGTAGTAGTAGATTTTTTACTTGTTGTAGCAGCAGTCGTTTCAGCCTGCGATGAACTATCGTCCTTTTCGGTCCTGGTAGTCGTTGTAACCGCTTCACTTGTTTCTTCTGTTTCGCTTGTTGTTGTGACAGAAGAAGTGTCCTCGGCTACCGTCGTTGTGGTTCTTTCGGCAGATGTATTTGCTGCATTGTCTTTCTCACTGATATTACCGCAGGATGTAAGCAGCATTGATATCATTACTATTAGTGAAATTGTGATTCTTTTCATCTTTGGTCATCTCCTGATTGTTTTATCTAAATATATCACATCGTCTGTAATAAATCAAGAAGTTGGTCGGGCAAGTGTGTCTATAGACACATTCAGATTGATGGTAGATTGAGTTTTGCACCCGCCCCAACAAAGCGATTATAAACATACTGTTCGTTGATGTACTCCATGACCGAATACTTGACCATATTGGAGTAGCGCACACGATCTTCTGACGGTATCTCACCATACATTTCTCGCCTGCGGACCATATCGCGGGGGACATCGGTAAGTGTCACAGACGCGTAGTAATTACTGTAATAATCATAGTACGCATTCAATGCGAAATTCCTCTTGAATTCGTCCTGACTAATACCTGTATCAAGAAGATAATTGAGCCAACGTATCTGTGCTGCATCACCGGACAGATACTTCATTCGATCAGTTACTATTGTATGCTGTGTCAGCATTTCATTCTCCTCAAGCATACAGCGCAGATTTGCCCTGAAAATATCCTTATACCACAGATATGCGCGGCACTGAACATCGGAATCTATCTCGCAGGAATAATCGAACTGCGGCAGCTTGGTCGCATTCCAGAATTCTTCACCCATAAATTCACGAACAGCTTTGTTCTCAAATCCACCGGGAACATCATCGTTATCAGGGCTGTTCATGTATTCTTCATGCAGTTTCATCTGATCTGCGATAAATGCTTTTACTTCTTCGGGAGTGTGTTTCAGTCTCAGAATGTTCTCATCTTCGGTATTAATTTTCATACTAAGCCCACCTTTCGTTTGTTTCAAATTATTTCCCAATTATATTATATCATGAAAGTCATGAATAAACAAGAGAAAACCTTAACAAAGATATATCTGTGCTTTTGTGCAAATTGGGAAAATTTTCCAGTTCTACTAAAAGGCGAAAATGATAATTTAAAAAATTACTATCTTCTTCCGTAACCCATTGATTCGGATTGTTCGTAGGACTGATCGTAATCATTATCAATATCCTGAGTCTGATCTATACTCCTGTTCGCTATCCTCATACGTACAACATCCGTAAAACCGTCAAGCACAGATGGGTGAGTATCACAGCCGAAGAAATCTCTATACTCTTCGATTTTTACATCATAGGCTTGTATGAAGTTATCAGCCCATGCTTTGTTAAGATCTGAAAATCTCCCGTCCCATGACTTACCGTGAATGGTAAGTGCTACCGCCTGTGCTATATCGAAATCGCTATGATTGAGAGAAAGCTTATCATAAGCTCCATCAAGATCGTAATGATACAGTTCATGCATTGATGCTGAGATCTCTTTATCAATGTCACTTGCTGTATTTTTCAGTGAAATACGATTTTCAATGCTTTCGTACATTATATCCTTCTCCTTTGCAGATTTAACTGCATTAAGATAATTGGTTGATACTATTGCATTACGCCATTCAATACAGCCATCGTCTGTAATGTATGGCTTTGATGCAATTAAATATGAATGTTCTGTCATAGATTGCAGTACAGCTGTATGATAGAACTGTTTCTTCAGTTCATACAGTCTACCGCTTTTATCTGTATACAGAGCATCGTCAGTCATAATTTTTCGTCTCATCAGAACTTTGTAGTATAATGAATATCATCGGCACCGATCTCGGACCGATACGCTCTTAGATATGGTCTAAGTCCGTTTTTGTTTGCCCAGCTTGTAAAATCCGAATCGGTATCAATGAGCCGACCGTTTTTTCTTTCTCCCGGAGAAGAAGAAATGGGGAAAATCGTTCCTGCTTGCAGCATATCATTGATAGCATCATAATCAAGACTAAGCTTTTCTGTCATTATGAGATCCGTCCCGGTATCCGATACTGTACCGTATTTTATCTTCGCATTTGGCTTTTGATCCATATACTCCATTGCTGATAGATAGTAGATCGTATCTGAGGTATAAGCTATCAGCAAGCATATTTTATTCAGCTGTTTGTGGGAAAGTGCCTTTACTTTATATCCCTTCGCTTTGATCCGATGACCCGCCAGCATCAGGCTGAACGAGCACTTTATCAGAGTGTTGTCCATCACTATCCTCCTTGTCCTTGTTCTCGATGTAGTGTCTTACGGATTTTGGGACTTTCTTTTTGTAGAGCTTATCAATGTGATTGTTGATGACAGCAGAGAGTTCAGCTGCCAGATCAAGAGTATCACCGTCCTCTTTTATGTAGAAGTTTATGAGTGATATCTTTTCTTCATCGACATTCAGCTCCAGCTTATCAAGTATACTTCCTGTTTTCTTTGCCATTATAATGCACACTCCTTATAAGAAAATATTAGCTATCGA
>NZ_JAILMR010000068.1 GCF_024692365.1 Ruminococcus sp.
TTATTCCGCCTGTGGCAGCAGGGATATTCTTTACTTCATTGTATAATATGTATTCTACAGTTGTTTTGTTCTATAAAAAGACCATGTATATTATGCTGTCAACCGCTATAGCTGCCGTATTTAATATAATTGCAAATTATATTTTTATTCAACAGTTTGGATATGTAGCCGCAGCATATACGACTTTAGCATCATTTATTATTCTTTCAATCACGCAGTATATTGCAATGATAAAGATGCATGGGTCAGATAATATATATGATGAAAAAGTATTTATTGTATTATCAATAGTAATTTTCGCATTTGTAATAATAAGTAATTTCCTATATTCTTTTATCATATTAAGATATTTAGTTATTTTCTTAATTCTTTTCTTTGGGGTACATAAAAGGCAACTTATAAAAGACACTATTATGGAAATGAAACAGAAATAGTCTATTCTCAAGGTGATTATAAATGTCCAAAATAGCATTCATATCATATGGTTATCCTCCGGATGTATCAGGTGGATCTGTAAATATTCAATTATTAACTGCTAAGCTAATAGAATTAGGAAATGAAGTTTATGTGATTACTACCAAGGGTTCAGATTATAATGTTGTACAGAATAATGTTTTTCGATGTAGGTATAGGGAAAACTTAAAGAAAATAAATGAAAAAATCAGGAGGATAACAAAGAATTCAAGAATACAATATTTTTGCGTATTAATTGATTCTTTAATTATACGTAAAGTAGATAAAATAATAGCAGAAATCAATCCAGATACAATTGTAACTGTTTGTTATCCATTTATGAATATTATTATTGGTGAAAGAATCAAAAAAAAGTATCCAAATATTAAATGGTATGCCTATTATTTGGATCCATATTTTTCAAATCCTCAGTATTCTTTTTCATCTACCTCTTATATCGCGAAAAAAGAGAAGAATAAATTAAAACTAGCTGATAGAGTTATAATGTTAAAATGGATGAAGAAGAAGTACATTGAAATGAATGTTGTTGCAAATAGTATTATTTATGATGTGAATCTTCCAATATCATATTATAAATGTGTCAACAGCTGCAGAGACGATAAAAAAATGAATTTAGTTCATATTGGAACCTTATATAGAAATATAAGAGATCCTTCATCTGTATTGAATTGTTTTGCTGATATTGTTAAAGGATCAGAGCTTAATTATAATCTTTATTTGGTTGGAAGAAATGTAGGTTTTTCAGATGATCAAATTGATAACTGGAAAAACGCATTTAATGATAAACTTTCAATCACAGGATCAGTCGAACCTCAAAATGTTAGATACTATTATGATTTAGCAGATATCCTTATCAGTATTGGAAATAATAACAGTTTGCAAATGCCATCTAAGATTCTTCAATACATTGGCACTGGAAAACCTATTATACACTTTTATAAAGTAAATAATTGTCCTGTAAAAGAGTTGTTGTCTGGATATAGCAACGCATTATGTGTATCAGAAACAGATATGGATTCATCAAAAATTAAGGAATTTATAATCAAAAAAGGAAAAGCCTCACCATTATCATACAATAATATAATGCAAATGTATAGTGAATATGATTTAAATACTATAGCAAAAAAATTTATGTAATGTTATTGTTGATTTGACAAGGAGTTTTTATGAGTATTCATAGTCTACTAAATAAAATGAATATTATTAAAAGGATTCATTTGAAAAAAATACGAAGTAATCCAGTTGAATGGGCAAAGTTTATTGGTGTAAATATGCGTGGGGATGTTCACATCTATGGTAGAGTATCTTGGAGTACAGAACCATGGATAATTAGTCTTGGTAAGAATGTTCATATAACGGATGGTGTAAGATTTGTAACTCATGATGGTGGTACATTATTATATAGAAGCCAAGTTCCTGATTTGGAAATAACAAAACCAATTACAGTTGGAGATAATGTATATATAGGTAATTGTGTAATTATTCTTCCTGGGGTTTCAATCGGAAATAACTGTATAATTGGAGCTGGGGCAGTAGTTTCAAAAAGTATTCCAGATAATTCAGTAGCTGTGGGTGTACCTGCAAGAGTCATAAAAACATCTGAAGAATATTTTAACAAAATAAAGGAAGAATCACTTCACTTAGGACACCTAAAAGGCAAAGAAAAGGACGATGCTTTAAAACACTTTTATGGTTATAAAGGTAATTCTAAGGGAATATATTATTAACGGTTAATAGAATGGAGAAATAATATGAGTTTATTTAAAGATGCAACCTTAATGATAACTGGCGGAACCGGCAGCTTTGGAAACGCTGTCCTTAATCGCTTTCTGAAAACCGATATCGGCGAGATTAGAATTTTCAGCCGTGACGAAAAGAAACAGGACGATATGCGTCACCACTTCCAGGCAACCATGCCTGAGGTGGCTGATAAGATTAAGTTTTACATAGGCGATGTTCGCAGCTTGGAGTCTGTTCGTGGTGCTATGGTCGGCGTTGATTATATATTCCATGCAGCTGCGTTGAAGCAGGTTCCGTCTTGCGAGTTCTTCCCTATGGAAGCAGTTCGCACCAACGTAATCGGAACAGACAACGTTCTGACCGCTGCAATTGAGGCAGGCGTAAAGAGCGTTATCTGCCTTTCGACTGATAAGGCTGCCTATCCCATCAATGCTATGGGTATTTCAAAATCTTTGGAGGAAAAGGTTGCAATTGCAAAGTCCAGAACTTCTGGCAACACTAAAATCTGCTGCACTCGCTACGGAAACGTTATGTGTAGCCGTGGCTCAGTTATTCCGCTTTGGATAGATCAAATACAGAACGGTCAGCCTATTACTTTGACCGAGCCGAAGATGACTCGCTTCATAATGTCGCTTGAAGAAGCTGTTGATCTTGTGTTATTTGCTTTTGAAAATGGCGAAAACGGCGATTTACTTATTCAGAAGGCTCCTGCCTGCACTATCCAGACACAGGCTGAGGCTGTTTGTGAACTGTTTGGCGGCAAGAAGGAAGATATCAAGGTCATCGGCATCCGTCACGGAGAGAAGATGTATGAGACTCTGCTCACTAATGAGGAATGTGCTAAAGCTATCGATATGGGGAATTTCTACCGTGTTCCCGCCGATAATCGTGGGCTGAATTACGACAAATTCTTCAAGGAGGGCGATGAAAAGCGAGTTACGCTTTCCGAGTTTAATTCAAATAATACAAGAATCCTGAATGTCGAAGAAACAAAAGCCAAAATTTTATCACTTTCATATATTCAGGAATTGCTTGGTAAGATATAAGAATAAAATTGAAGAACTTGATTATTGGTGTATTAGATGGAAAAGGAAAACAAATTTCAGGTCACAAATAATTGTATTTCTTTGGTGAAAATATTAGCTGCTCTTCAAGTAATGTATGGTCACATTATAGCACATTTACAAATCTCAAGTAATGAAGATTCAATTTTATCACGGTTTATATCTTATTATCATGGAGTACCTATATTTTTTATTATTTCAGGTTTTTTAATTTGGATTTCAATGGAGAGGACTCAATCATTAAAATCGTTTACAAAAAAGCGATTCTTTAGACTATTCCCAGAATTATGGTTAGCTGTAGTAATCGAAATAATATCTATAGTCTTATTAGCAAATAACTATATTATTATTGATCTGATTGTCTTCTTTTTTACTCAAGGTACAATATTACAATTTTGGACTCCCGATTGTTTAAGGGATTATGGTTGTGGAACGCCAAATGGTACATTGTGGACTATAAGTATTACAATACAGTTTTATGTTATAGCATGGCTAATTAAAAAGGTTTACAAAAACAGGCAATATATTTTTTGGATAATCAGTTTTGTAGCTTTAGTTTTAATAAGCATTATAGTAAATGTTGTAATAGAGACTTATTTCCCAAAAATATTTTTAGATCTATATAATACATCAATTATTCGGTATGGGTGGTTATTTTTCTTTGGTTGTTTTCTTGCAAATTTCAAAGAACAGATTATACCGCAACTAATAAAGAATTGGCATATATTATTGATTTTAGGATTCATTCTTCATTTGGTAAATGTTGACATCAATGCAAGATATCCAGTTATAAAATCAATTATTCTTGTAAGTGGTCTCATAGGTTTTGCCTACAAATTTCCTCAATTAAAGATTCATGAGGATATATCATATGGTATATTTTTATACCATATGATAATAGTCAATATTTTTATATCATTTGGGTGGATAAAAGAATGGAAATATGTAGTGCTTGTATTTATCATTACAATAATTTTTGCATATATTTCTACAATTCTATCGAAAAAAATATTTAATCCAAGAAATAAGAGAGTTTAGTTTTTTCTTTGGAAAATGATTTATTATATTTTCATCTAAGAAAGGAGATATTGATATTGAAAGTATTAGTTACTGGGGCATATGGTTTTACTGGAAAGAATCTAGTAGAGAATTTGAAAAATATCCGTGACGGCAAGAACCGCACTCGTCCGAATATCAAGATCGACGAGATATTTGAATTTGATATAGATACGGACAAGTCTCTGCTGGACGAATACTGTGCTAAGGCTGATTTCGTTTTCAACCTTGCGGGTGTGAACCGTCCCAAAGATAACAGCGAGTTTATGGCTGGCAATTTTGGATTTGCGAGCGAGTTGCTCGACACGTTGAAAAAGCATGGCAACAAGTGTCCCGTTATGCTGTCCTCGTCGTTGCAGGCTACGCTGATCGGGCGATATGACGGCGAGTATGGCAGAAGCAAGCTGGCGGGCGAGAATCTGTTTTTCGACTACTCTAAGGAGACTGGCGCAACGGTCTACGTTTACCGTTTTCCGAACCTTTTCGGAAAGTGGTGCAGACCGAATTATAATAGTGCCGTGGCTACTTTCTGCAACAATATCGCAAATGACCTGCCGATTCAGGTCAATGATCGCAGCACTCAGCTGGAGCTGCTGTACATTGACGATCTGATAGAGGAAATGCTTGACGCTATCGAGGACAAGCCGCTCCGCTGCGAGTATAACGAGCTGAAGCCCGTTGCGAGTGATAGCGGAAAGTTCTGCTATGTGCCGACAACACACAAGGTCACTCTCGGAGAAATCGTTGATCTGCTGGAGTCTTTCAAGGCTCAGCCTGACACGTTGATTATGCCCGAGATTCCGAACAACAGCTTTGCTAAGAAGCTGTATTCAACTTACCTCAGCTATCTACCCAAGGAGAAAACTATCTTCGATTTGAAGATGAATTGCGATGATCGCGGGAGTTTCACCGAATTGCTTAAGACCGTCAACTGCGGTCAGTTCAGCGTGAATATCAGCAAGCCGGGTATCACTAAGGGTCAGCACTGGCATAACACCAAGTGGGAATTTTTCATCGTTGTGGCAGGTCACGGTTTGATTCAGGAGCGCAAGATCGGTTCCGATGAAGTGAAAGAGTTTGAGGTCTCTGGTGATAAGATCCAGGCTATACATATGTTGCCGGGATACACACACAACATCATCAACCTCAGTGATACCGAGAACCTTGTGACTGTGATGTGGGCAAACGAGCAGTTTGACCCGAATCACCCCGACACGTTCGGAGAGCCTGTATGAGGCTGCTAATCATAGGAGCAGGTGGCTACGGCAAAACCGTAGCCGATATTGCGAGACAGTCGGGAAGATACGACTCAGTCGATTTTCTTGACGATAATGAGAGCTTGGATTACACGGTTGGCAAGTGTTCCGACTATACCAAATTTGCAAACGCAGATACTGAGGTCTATCCGGCTTTCGGCAACAACGAGAGTCGTCTTAAATGGATAAACAAGCTGATCTCGGAGGGTATTAATGTGCCGACTATTGTTCACGAAACTGCGTATATTAGCCCAACTGCAAAAATCGGCAAAGGGACTATAGTCCTTCCGAGAGCGGTGATAAATACCGACTGCGTTGTCAAAAACGGCTGTATCATCAACTGTGGTGCGATAGTCGATCATGGCTGTATTATCGGCCGAGGCAGTCACATTTGTCTTGGTGCGATTGTGAAAGGCGAGAACAAGATCGCCGAGTGTACTAAAATCGAAGCGGGAGAGGTCGTTCAGATGCGGGCGTTCCCGATTGGAGGATAACATGGAAATCAAAACAGATTATTCGGATATAAAGTGGCAGGACAACGGCAAGCTGAAACTGTTGATCATCGTGGGTACACGTCCTGAGATCATCAGACTTGCGGCTGTTATCAACAAGTGCAGACAGTACTTCGACTGCATTCTGGCGCACACCGGTCAGAACTATGACTACAACCTCAACGGCGTATTTTTCAAGGATCTGAAGCTCGCTGATCCCGAGGTTTACATGGACGCTGTGGGTGATGACCTGGGTGCCACTGTTGGCAACATTATCAATTGTTCCTACAAGCTGATGGCGCAGATCAAGCCCGATGCTATGCTGATTTTGGGAGATACTAATTCCTGTCTGTCAGCAATAGCAGCGAAGCGTCTGCATATCCCGATCTTCCATATGGAAGCCGGTAATAGATGCAAGGACGAGTGTCTGCCTGAGGAGACCAACAGAAGAATCGTTGACATAATTTCCGATGTCAACCTCGCATACAGTGAGCACGCAAGAAGATACCTCGCTGATTGCGGTCTGCCGAAGGAGCGCACCTATGTAACAGGCAGTCCTATGGCTGAGGTTCTTCATCAAAACCTTTCTGAGATCGAAGCGAGCGATATTCACAGCAAGTTGGGTCTTGAAAAGGGCAAGTACATTCTGCTTTCGGCGCACCGTGAGGAGAATATCGACACCGAGAAGAACTTTATGAGCCTATTCACGGCAATCAACAAGATGGCTGAGAAGTACGATATGCCGATTCTGTATAGCTGTCACCCTCGTTCAAGAAAGCGCCTTGAAGCAAGCGGTTTTAAGCTTGACAAGCGTGTTATTCAGCACGAGCCTCTTGGTTTTCACGACTACAATTGCTTACAGATGAATGCTTTTGCAGTTGTTTCCGACAGCGGTACGCTTCCTGAAGAGAGCAGCTTCTTTACAAGCGTTGGGCATCCGTTCCCTGCTATCTGCATCAGAACGAGCACCGAGCGTCCTGAAGCGCTAGACAAGGCTTGTTTTGTGCTTGCGGGCATTGATGAAAAGTCACTGCTTCAGGCTGTCGATACTGCCGTGACGATGAATCTCAACGGCGATTATGGTATTCCCGTTCCTGATTATGTGGAGGAGAATGTTTCTTCTAAGGTCGTGAAGATCATTCAGAGCTATACGGGGGTTGTGGATAAGATGGTTTGGAGAAAGTATTAAAGGAGGTTTAAGTTATGCGTGAAGGATGGAATTTTCATGGAGATATTGCAGTATCTCTTGAAGGTGATGCAATAAGATATTTTCAATGGTTAGATAGACCTTTTGATAAAATATTTGATGCAGATAGTATTGAACATAATCATTTTGTAGAAGATATGATAATACTTTTGAGAGATAAAACAAACTATACGAATGAAAATGAAGAGATTGAATCATTTGTAGAAAAATGTTCAAAATATTTTGGCGTTAGCGGAAATATTATTCCTTCTGAAGAAGCACAAAGCCTGTATGATGAATTTACAGCGTTGTTTAAGTGATAATATTTTATTCAATTTAGTATTACATTAACTTTCATGGTTACTTGTGGTGTGTTAAGGGGATAACCATATTAACTTTTGTGCTAATAGGAGGTATCGTAAATGTGCGGCATAGTAGGCTTCACTGGAACAAAACAGGCAGCGCCTATACTTCTTGACGGGCTTGCTAAGCTTGAATACAGAGGCTATGATTCGGCGGGTATTGCTGTTCGTGACGGTGTGAATGAAACTGAGATCTTAAAGGAAAAGGGCAAGCTGCGTGTGCTTGCGGAGATGACAGACAACGGCAATGCAGTCAAAGGCTGCTGCGGTATTGGTCACACTCGCTGGGCAACTCACGGAGAGCCATCTGCACTCAATGCTCACCCTCACGCTTCCGACGATGAAAATGTCATTGCCGTACATAACGGTATTATAGAGAACTATCAGGAATTGCGTGAAAAGCTCACAAAGAAGGGCTACACCTTCAATTCGCAGACCGATACCGAGGTCGCTATCAAGCTGATCGACTATTATTACAAAAAGTACAACGAAGGTCCTGTTGACTCCATCGTTCGTGCTATGCTGCGTATCCGCGGTTCCTATGCGCTGTGCGTGATGTTCAAGGAATATCCCGATGAGATATACACCGCCCGTAAGGACAGCCCGATGATAATCGGTGTTGCTGATGGCGAAACTTATGTTGCGTCTGATGTTCCTGCTATTCTGAAATATACCAGAAATGTTTATTACATAGGAAATAATGAAATCGCAAAGCTTGAAAAAGGCAAGGCGACTTTCTACAATATCGACCAGGAAGAGATCGCTAAGCCGCTGACCGAGATCAAGTGGGATGCTGAGTCTGCCGAAAAGGGCGGCTATGAGCATTTCATGCTGAAAGAGATCCATGAACAGCCGAAAGTCATTCGTGACACTATCAATTCCGTTGTTAAGGACGGCGTAATCAGCTTTGAAAGTGTTGGTCTGACCGATGATGATATGAGAAATATCCAGCAGATCTACATTGTTGCCTGTGGTTCGGCATATCATGTCGGAATGGCGGCGCAGTATGTCATAGAGGAGCTGACAAGCCTTTCGGTTCGTGTTGAGCTTGCAAGTGAGTTCCGTTACAGAAAGATGAGGCTTAATCCCAACAGCCTTGTTATTATCATCAGCCAGTCCGGTGAGACTGCCGATAGCCTTGCGGCACTGCGTTCTGCAAAAGATCAGGGCATAAAAACGCTCGGTATCGTGAACGTTGTCGGTTCGTCTATCGCAAGAGAAGCGGATAATGTGTTCTACACTCTTGCGGGTCCTGAAATATCCGTAGCGACAACCAAAGCATACAGCACACAGCTTATCGCGGGCTATCTGCTTGCTCTTCAGTTCGCTAAAGCGAGAGAGGAAATCTCCGATGGGCGATATGCCGAGCTCATCGCTGAGATAAATACGATCCCCGATAAAATCAGCCGTATTCTTGAAGATAAAGAGCGTATTCAGTGGTTCTCGACCAAGCTGGTCGGCATAAAGGACGCTTTCTTTATCGGCAGAGGCATCGACTACGCCATCAGCCTTGAGGGCAGCCTGAAAATGAAGGAAATCAGCTATATCCACTCAGAGGCATATGCTGCAGGTGAGCTGAAACACGGTCCGATCAGTCTTATTGAGGACGGCACGATGGTCATCAGCGTTGTGACCCAGCCAGAGCTTTATGAGAAGACTGTCAGCAACATGGTTGAGGTCAAGAGTCGTGGAGCACACGTTCTGGGATTGACAACCTACGGTAATTACGCTATGGAAGACACTGCCGATTTCACGGTGTATATCCCGAGGATTGATTCGCTGTTCGCAGGCAGTCTGTCGGTAATACCGCTACAGCTGATGGGGTATTATGTTTCAGTTGGTAAGGGCTATGATGTTGATAAGCCCAGAAATCTCGCAAAGAGCGTTACAGTTGAATAAGGAGAAAGTTATGTATACAATAAACGATCTTTACGATCTCGAACATACACTTGCAAAGGACTACCTGAGCAAATTTACATATCCCTGGGAAGCCCTCAGCGGCATAAAGGATTTTATCCTTGAACTCGGCAAGAATCTTGATCCAAATGAATACGAACAACGCGAAGAAGGTGTATGGGTACACAAGACCGCAAAGGTTTTCCCGTCTGCTTATCTAGGTGTGCCTTGCATCATCGGAGCGAACACCGAAGTGCGTCATTGCGCTTTCATTCGTGGTTCCGCTCTTGTTGGTGCAGACTGTGTAGTCGGTAACAGTGTTGAGCTGAAAAACGTTATTCTTTTCGACCACGTTCAAACTCCGCACTATAACTACGTTGGTGATAGCATTCTCGGTTATTTCAGTCATATGGGTGCAGGATCGATCACATCGAATGTGAAGTCCGACAAGAAAAATGTCATCGTCCGTGACGGCAGCGAGAAGGTCGAAACCGGTATCAAGAAGTTCGGTGCGATGATAGGAGACTATGTTGAGGTCGGCTGTAATGCTGTGTGCAATCCTGGTACGGTCATTGGCAGACATAGTAATGTTTATCCTACTTCCTGCGTGCGTGGTGTTGTGCCTGCGGATTCGATTTGGAAAGACAACGGCGAGATCATTCATAAGGAAGACAGGGAATAACGATGAAGCACCTTTCGGGGTGCTTTTTCAAAAACATCAAGGAGTGAAGCTGAAATGAAATTGACCACGACTCAAGTAGCATTATTAGAAGCAATAAAAGCTTCACTATTTGATATTGAGCCTAATTTTCCTGCTGATACAGATTGGGATGAGGTAGTAAAAGAAGCAAAAGCTCAAACTGTCTTAGGAATAATTAGCACTGTTATTCCTGTAAAGGATGTAAGTGTCGAAATGGGTAAGGCGACATACATGAGGCTCCTGTTTGAGCAGGATAAACTTATAAAGTTGCTTGATGCAAATGATATTCCTTGTGTTATTCTTAAAGGATCTGCTGCTGCACAGTATTATCCGAAGCCGCATTTGAGGGCTATGGGAGATGTGGATTTTCTTGTGCCACACGATAAGTATGAGACTGCTGTAAAGCTTTTAGAGTCAAACGGATATGAGTATCATCATGGCAAAACTCAGGACGGAAAAATCCCAGAAGAAGTTCGTCACATCGGATATATGAAAAATGGTATTGAGTATGAAATCCATCATCATTTCAGTTCCAAAGGCTTTGATATAGATAATTATCTTGATCTGGCATTTGATAAAATAGAGTACCGTGAACTTGATGGGTATAGAATTCCTATGCTGCCTGATATTGAAAATGGTTTTGTGCTTTTGGGACATCTCAATCAACATCTAGTAGCTGAAAATCTTGGTTTGCGACAAGTGATTGACTGGTTAATGTATGTCAATAAAGTGATGAACGAAGAAATATGGAACAACCAATTTGCTCCTATTGCAGAAAAAGTTGGCATGAAGAAGCTTGCCGATAATATCACAATGATGTGTGTTAAGTATTTGGAATCACCAAAATGCTATTTAATAGATAATAAATCGGATGAAGATACTTCCGATTTGCTTTTGAATATGATACTTGAAAGTGGAAATTTTGGAAGTAAAATAGCCTCAGATCAGAAAAAAACAGATAGCGTGATTTCATTTGGTATTTATAATATAAAAAAGAATGGGTTCTTTCCTTATTTTCAAGATATGGGACTTAGGAAATGGAAATTGTGTCAGAAATACTCAGTATTCCAACCATTTGCGTGGATTTATGGTATATTAAGATCATTAATCAGAGGTTTGATTTCACTTATCAAGTACGGCGGTTTGAAAAAACAAATCGAGGTTGGCGATGATAGATACATTTTGTTTGAAAAACTTGGCATAGAAGCAAGTAGCAAGATAAAATGTCCTCTGGATGATAAATAGGATGGGCAAAAACATCCTTTTAGTACTATTCAATGCATTATCGACTACAAGATAGAGGGTGAGATACGTGTTAATTTATTTTTCTATGAATGATATAAATGACATGAATTATTTATATACTTTTTCTTCGATACAATCCTATAGCACTATTAGTAGAACTAGCGAATACTATAATGGAACAGATTATTGTAAGAGTGTTTTAAATGATATAAGATCTACTCTCTCAAACTGTATAGAGTATAAATATGAAGGAACTCTTGAACGTTTAGGAAATGAAGTTTTCATTATAAAATTCGCTACTGGTAGGGAGTACAGAGTATCGTTTGAGATAAATACATTTAATATGAATTACGCACAAATGAAATGTACTATTAATACTAATGATGCTGATACATATGATAATGATCTTGAATTCTTAAAAGTATCTCTAAAGGATAGATTACTGAGGGATTGGAAAAAATGCACTTGGCTAGTAGATGAGCAGGCGGCTTTATTGTGCAAAGAGGCATATCTTAAAGCATTTATTGTTGAAAGTAAATTGAGAGAATTCGCTAGTAAGGTATTGATACATCATTTGGGTATTAATTGGATCAAGAAATTTGGTTTCGAGAAATATAATTGCTCCGTAGAGAGACTAAAAGTATCTTTCATTAAACAAGTTCCTGAATTTAATAATATAGATACTGATTTTCTATCAATGACATTGGAAACTCTGCTTGAAGTGATGACAAAAGGAATAATACTAAAGGATAATGAAGTATCTTTGAATAGGGAAGATTACAATAAAATTTATGATAAGGCAACAAAGAAGGATTCCGGAAAGAGCATTCAAAGTTATTTAAAAGAAAAATGGAAAATTGAGAAACATATATGGGATGATTTGTTTACACAGTATATTGATGATCTTAAAGCTTTTTTAGATTGTACGAACCAGTTTATAAGTGGTAGAAATCACATAGCACATAGTAAAATATTATCTTGGTGTTCGTATAAAATCATTGATAAAGATTTTGATGATTTTAAAGGTCTTCTAGATAAAGCTATAATAAAATTTGATGAATCCGAGGCATCAAAAGAAATACTTGACACTAGAGATGCCGTGGAAGAGATGGAGAGAGAAAAAGAATATGAAAAAAACTTAGAACGCAACTATTTTAGAAATCGCCTTGCCAATGAAACAGGTATTGATATTTTAAATTACGATGAAATTAAAGTATGGTTTGATGAGATTATAGGAAGGCTGTATCATAATTTGTATTCAAAATATAAGCTTGATCCCTGTTATGAAATATCTGAGTTAACGTTAAATCATGACGATACGCCATGTTTTTCAATTTTGTCACCTGTTGAAGATGATGGTTCAAGCTGCATTTATATAAAAGTAAAGTATAACATCTGTGATGACATTGGAGAGGATAGTTACTGCGAGATTCAATGTATTGATAGCACTAATAAAGTGATAAATCATTGTAATATTCGATTCCATAACGGAAACGGAATTGAGAATGATGAAGGATTGATGGAACCTACGGAAGATGCAGAGTATGATGATTCTGAATTGGAAGAGTTTATTGATGATATTCCTAAATATGTATATCTATTAAATCCTTATCCTCAAATACTTAGCGCTTTATCTTATATGAATAAAGGAGCAGTTGAATTTGTAGCTGATTTTCCATGTGAACAGTGTGGGAAAATAGGTGTTTCAATTAATGAAGAGTTACTTCCAATAGGCAAGTGTTGTTACTGTGGATTTGAAAATGAAATCGTAAAATGCAACAGATGTGGTTCTATTGTTAGTTCATATTTAGCAGAAAATGGTTTTTGTCCTTCCTGTTCTGCTTACATAGATAAGCAATAACATAAGCAGATTGAGCTGAATTCAAAAATAAAACATGGTTATCCCTTTAACACACCACAGATAATTTACAATGCTGTCCAAATAAACAGATCTCAAAAACCGGAAAATATAGTATAATAGTGACAGAAACCGAAAGAAGCTGTCGCTATGTCAAAAAGATTTCCGATACCTGAGATCACACTTGATGGGATATACTCAAAGTTCGCAGATGAAAGTTTTTGCAAGGATTATCTGCTTGATATCCGCTTTGAAAAGGGCTTTGCCTGCCCGTTTTGCGGTGGCTCTGAGTACCGCAGGATAATGTCACGCCATCTGCTGTGCTGCAAGTTCTGTAAAGCAGATATATCTGCCACAAACGGAACTTTTATGCATAGACCACATATTCCGCTGAGGCTGTGGATAATCACTGTATATACCGCTCACAGAAGGCTCTTCCGCAAAAGTCCGTAATAAGGAAGATTGATTTACAGATATACTTTAAATAGCAATGATTCTATTAAACTATATTAGTATTTACGGAAAAATGCGGAAGAATCTCCTTGTGGCGGATTAACGTTTTCCTTATTGCGGATTGGTGCGTTCCAAGTCGTGAAATAATCAGTCAATTGGTTAATGAACTTTATTTTTGATTTTTCTCAATAAAATTATTGTTAATTTAACTCATTCGAAATACTAAATAGAAATGAAAACTAGATGCCAAAAAAAGAGTTAAGACTACTTCTGTATATACCGCTCCGACTGCCACAGCTGCACGGACATTTTGCCCACGCTTGCCGCTGACTGCCCACGGGCACTGCCCGGCAAAAAAAGCTAGCCCGCCTGACATGATATAATCCCCTGTTACAATATAATTGACGGGTAAAACCTTGCACACCGGTAAGGATTTACACGTACTTGTTACTTAAGCTATAATGAAAGCAGTAATTGGAATGACGATAATCCCCTTGGGACAGAGTGCCCGCATCTAAGACTGTCATCCATGCTTTCATTATAGCGTTCGTTTTATGCAGGTTGAGCCACAGTATGTGCGTTCGTGTCACCAAACAGATTGAATAGGTAATGAGTAAAGTGTGGTTTGCCCGATTACAATTTCAATTCAGGAGATGTATTTATTATGAACGCAGTAGGTATTGATGTTTCCAAAGGTAAGAGTACCGTTGCTGTACTACGTCCCTTCGGAGAAGTTGTGGCTTCGCCTTTTGATGTTGCTCACACCGGAAGTGAATTAAAGGCATTAGTTGGCTTTATAAAGAAACTTCGCGGCGAGACTAAGGTTGTCATGGAAGCAACAGGAAACTATTATGAACCCATTGCCCGATACCTCCACGAACAAAACATATTTGTTTCCGTAGTCAATCCTATGCTTATCAGTGATTTCGGTGGAAATACATTGAGAAAGCCTAAAACCGATAAGAAGGATTCATTAAAAATAGCCTCCTATGCTTTAAGCTATTGGACTGACCTGAAGAAATATACTCCTCAGGAAGACTTAAGAAAGTCCTTGAAACTACTGAACAGACAGTATCAACAAGCTTCAAAACTGAAAACCATGATGAACAATAACCTTGTATCATTACTTGACATGACTTTCCCCGGAATAAATAAGCTGTTCACATCACCTTCCAGGGAATCAGATGGTCATGAAAAGTGGGTTGATTTTGCATTAGCCTTTCCTCACTGCGATATGATATCAAAGCTCACTGTTAAGGCGTTTTCAAGGAAATACAAGAAGTGGTGTAACAGTTGTATACGCCGTCACCTAAGAGCCATCTGCACGGACTCTCAGAGCCACGCTGCCGCACGTTGAGAGCCATCGTCACGGATCAAGTGCCACACTTTGCCGCTGACTGCCCGGTAAAAAGCGAGCCTTCCGGCAGTCCATGACGCTTTCTCATGGAGACCTCACCGTCGATCATAATGTCATAGGCGTTATTGACTATCCTGTCTATTATCGCATCGGAAATAGGACTATCATTCTCAGGATCTGAGTTGATGCGGTCATACCAACCTTCTGCATGGTACTGAGTACAAAAGATCATTGACTTTTCGATCCTTGCTTCTATGATCTCCAACAGATTGAAAGCATCATTCGGTGTTAGCTTGCGTATCAACCATTCATCGAGTATCAGAAGATCTACCTTTTTGTATGCCTTTATGACTTTCCTGAATTCATTATTGGCTCTTGCGATCGTAAGCTCATCTAGAAGATCAGGAAGTCTTATGTATCGCACTGTTTTGAACTTGCGGCAAGCCGCATTCCCGAGGGCACAGGCAATGTAAGTCTTTCCGTTTCCGGACGCGCCCTTTAGGATAATATGCCGCCCCTCATCAACATAGTTGCAGGTCGCAAAACGAAGCATTTTACCCTTGTCAATATGTCGGTCCTCAATGTATTCAATGCCCTCGATCGTGGCGTTCGCATCTGAAAACCTTGCGTTTCTTATGTACCTGTCAAGTTTGTTGTTCTGCCTGCGGTTCCATTCGGCATCTACCAACAGTGACAGACGGTCTTCAAATCCAAGCTGCTTGTAGTTGTCGGCATCTTTGATCTGACGTTCCAATTCACTTGCAAGAGCATTCATTTTCATAGCTCTCAGCTGTTCTATCGTGCTGCTGATCATTTACCATCACCGCCCTTCCTCCAATAGGCAGCGCCTCTGGTAATTCCATACTTGTTACTGTTATCACCTGATGCAGCATGGCGGTCTGGTTCGCTGCTGTTTTTCAACAGTGTTGTTATCGTGCGTATCGATGGTGAAGACGAGAATGTCAGCATACGCTCACAGGCTTCTTCGACTTTCTTCCTTCCGTAGCGTTTGCCAAGCTTGGTAAGACTGACACAAGCCTTGTAACCTTGTTCGGGAACGCTGCCGGAGGTAAGAAAATACCTGACTACTTCTTCTGTATTCTTACCGACAGTTACCGCCCATTCCTTGAATTCATCGGCATTGTAATTAAGTTACTCACGATGATTTGAAGGCATATGCTCAGGCTTGACTACAGGTTGAATGCTGTACTTTTCAAGCCGCTTATGCGAGGTCATACGGCTGCCTTTAAAGTAAACCTCAACAAGATCCTTTGTCAGTCTGATCTGCACCTGTTCACCGATCAGATCGAAGGGAACGGAATACTTGTTGACACCGTCTGAGATCAGATAGTCATTACCTACCGTTTGCTGTTTCCACACAGATGGCTCATAGGGACGCTTGGGGAGCGGTAGCATGAATTCCTTCTCTTCTGCGAGATAGGCTTCTCTTCGGTTGCCTGGGCGCTTCTGGAAAGGCTTTGTATTGATGACTTCAAGTCTTTCGGCAACAGCCTCTCTGACTTCTGAAAATGAGAAGAACTTGCGTTCACGCAAAGCAGCGGTTATCCAGGTAGTCGAAAAACCTACCGAGCGCTCTACCAG
>NZ_JAILMR010000101.1 GCF_024692365.1 Ruminococcus sp.
TATACCGTCTCCGCTGCCATTGCTCATGTCGCCCCATGCCTTACAAGAGGCAAAGTAATAACAATGTGCTCCGCTTGGTGATGTACTGTCTATCGCATCAACTATCACGTTTCCTGTAAACATCAGGTCATTTGCTGTGAGAATCTGATTCTGATAATTGATGAATCCAATACCGACGTTTTCCGGAGGAGTATAGATGTATTTATTACTACTATTTTGTGCAGAATCAAACACATCACTATTATCTCCATTCTTTTTGAAGTAATAATAAAACTCCGTATTCTGCGAAATAGTAGCACCGTTGCCGTTCAGTGTGCTGATCTTCATTCTGTAATTATCAGAATCCTGGAAGATGTTTCCAAGCCCCTTATAACCGTCAGGGATATAATACGTTCCTTCGGAAAGGTTGACCGTCAGGGATTCATTGTGAAGCTGTACAGTGCTTGCATAATAGTTCTTGTAAAGATAGCTCTTGTTACTCGATTTGTTTGAACTGTTGAGCTTATCATCTTTTGCAAGGGTATTGTAATCACTGCAATCCGAACTGCTGCCTGATGCGCCAATGTCGGTGTACTTTGCCTGACGGCTCATAAGATAGGAGTTTCCGTATCCAACACCTGAACCATTGTGATAACTCGCTCCACTGTTTACAATAAGGGACATGACGAACCAAGCCTGCCCGTTCGGAACTGTTATAGTCGAATCGGAAGCTGACAGTTTGGTTAATTCGTCATCAATATCCGCTATCGAATAGTGCTTCGTGCCGTTCTGCATAGTGACATGGCTGAGTGCAGACGGCGCAGAAGTCACCTCTGTCTGATTTACCTCGTCCCAATAACGAACCTCGTCCGTTGTGCCGCCCTGATAGGTGCGTGTTCCGTCCTCATAGGGACGATATTTATCACTTTCGGTCACAGCATAGCCATTGATAACTCTGCCAACGATCGGGTTGACATAGAGCCACGCTCTGTTATCATCTGAAATTGCCGTCTGTGGGGACTTGTTTGCGTTACTTGCAGCACTGATGTTTACATTGCTGAACAAGCCCTCATCATAAGTGAGCACGTTATTATTGCCATCAACACGCAGCATATTTCTGAATATCAGACCACCGTTCACAACGACGCCTACATAGCCACCGACAGGCACTAGCTGTGCATAGTTTCCGGTGAGCGCAATGTTCATATTGTTGCTTTCAGTTCCGAGAGATACAGAAACATTGTCAATGATGTTGTCGCCGCCGAAGATCTTGGCGATAACTGCGCCGTAGGCTTGATTAGAGGGAGCAGTATCTTCTTCAGTAGAATTGAAAGCGTTATTTGTTCCTGCTAAAGAAATATTAGAACCGACCTCAATTGTAAGATCTTTGACAACGCTGCCGTTGCTTCTTTCTATCAGAGGGTATGGTGTTTTATTGATAATGGTCTTACCGTTACCGTCGATCACACCACGGAATACATATTCATTATCTGATGTGTTTCCAAGCCCGTCAAAATCTTCTGTCTGACCCGAGTTCTCAACTGTGATCTCGCTGACTTCGTCCGGTATTTTATAATATGCACCAGTCAGGTATTTACGCATTGTTTCAGGTGAAATTGTATAATTATTACTGCCTGCTGTTCCTGTAAAATATGTTCCGTCAAATGTCATTTCAACATGAGAATTCTTATCATTACACCATGTTCCTGTAATCGCAGTGTTTGAAAGCTCGGAGGAAGGAACGCATATCTTATCTCCGTTATTAAACTCACCTTTGTTGATCCACTTGCAAAACTCTTCAAGCTTATCTCCGCTTGAAAGGATATAAGGATCGTTATAGGTTCCGCACCCTGTTGCAGTAGAAGCAGCATGGTTTACACGCAGCTGATGTGTATTATTATTTTTGTTGTAGGGAATATATACATATGGAAGAAAATTCCCAAATCCTGTGTATGCACTCTCAGATGCCGCTGCAACAGGGTTTGTATAATAGCTTGAGCCCGAATACTTCTGCTCTTTTCCGCCATATTCCGTATTTGTATCAGCGGCAGTGTAACCAACCTCTTTACCGTATGTTACTCCGATATAGGTTTTATTTCCCGAGCCGTCCTCAGAGTAGTGATGTCCGCTGTTCCAGTCCTGCTCCGAGGTATAGTCGTACTTGCCTGTCGAACCCGAAGCATATTTGAACTTGTTAAGCAAAGTAGAGCATGTGAAAATAGTCAGATCAGAGCCGTAAATAGCGGTAAGCTCCGCATTATATGTAGCATTACCGACAGCAGCTGTTCTTCCGTCCAGCTTTATATTAACGAAATTAACAGTGATACCTGTCGGAGAATCAGACAGACCCACGTCACCGATCAGACTGCTTGCAGCCTTCGGATAATCACTGCTGTCCTTCGACAAATATGGCGAATTGGTTGAATAGCTTGCCTTTAGATAACCGGTTGAGGTCACATTTATAATTGTCAAATTGACATAGCTGCCCACATTGTTAATAAGCAGTGGTGCATAGTTAGACTCATCTGTCGATGCAGTACTTGGATCATCTGCTATCACGTCATACACATAAACGCCGTTCAGAGATATAGAACCCGAATCGGAAACCTGAACAGTTGCCTTAGAAGTATTGGAAGCCCCCTGTACTGTTCCACAAATGAGCGCACCTGACCCGCCTTCAAGCAGACCTACATCGCCCTTGAAAACAGTCGTGCCTATGGTCAGAGTCTTCCCGCTTGCAACATTGCGGAAAAGACCGCAGTGCATTGTATAGTGCTGATTATTTTCAAGATTTGTGCGGTCAAAAGAATTGGTTTCATTTCCCGCTTTTACGTCTTCACTCAGCTCAAACTCGTGGCTGTAGAACTTGAATGTACCGTTTACAGTTATGTTCTTGTCAAGGTCAACAGGATACCAACTGTAATCCTTCATATCGTACTCATGATCTGAAATAGTACCACCAAACACATCAGCAAAGTACTGTTGTAAATTCGTGCAGGCATACTGATTCAAGCCCCAGCTCATCAGTTGATTTTTGTATGCGTTGGGGTTAGTAGATTCGTTGTAGGTAAGAATTGCATTAGTGGAAGAATTTGCTGTTACCGTATCAAGATTATAATAATATCTGGAATTGGGATTTGCAGATGCACCGTTAGCAGTCTGTGCGTGATAGCTTCCGCTTGCTGTCGTGCCGTCCGTCTTGAACGTGGTGTTGACCGAGATTACGCCATTACCGTTTCTCAGAACGCTGTCAGCATCAGGTGCGGTATAAGCGCAAAGCTCATCAAATACCGACACTGACGGCAAAGTTGCCGAAGTAATATTATAAGTATATCCCGAAGGCAGGCAGAGATAGATCGCCGAGCGTGAACCGTTTGTGTAGAATGCAGCGCCATCATTAGAAATGCCCTTATTGACGATCATTCCGACAGAGCCGCTGCCCGAAACATCAATATCCTTGATGTCAAGAGAGGTCACAGTCCATTTTCCTGTTGCACGGTATACCATGCCGCCGATGCCGCCTGCACCGCTGTTTGAAACGGTAGGTTTATAAATAGTCTCTTCTTCTGACTCGCTTTGTACAGTTTTATCCTGTATCGTCACAGAAGTTATTGTGGTTATTGTGCCGCTTGTTGTTTTAACACCAACATTCACATCTGTTTTCAGCCATGAGTAACCAAGCAGACCACCCATAGAATCAGCATCACTGCCTGATACTGTCAAGCCGTCAACGGTAATGCCGCTAAGCGTAAGAACCCTATGAGCAGAATTTCCGTTATAGCTTCCGTTAATGACAGAAACAAGACCGCCGATTTTTCCGGAGGCAGTATTTGTGATCTCTCCGCTGACATTTACAGTGCTGATATTCCAGCTTCTGCCTTCATCGGAATTATGGCTGATCTGTCCAATAACACCGCCAATAACAGCTTTATCACAGCCGCCTGTGATATTAGCCGCAACAGAACAGTTTGAAACATCAATTCTGCCGATACTGCCATCTGCTTCACCGAGAATACCGCCCATATACAGATTACTTGAACCGCTGTAAGGCATAACTGTGCTGATAGTCAAATTGCTTGCATTAAAAGCTCCCGTTGCCCTTGCTGCTGCCGCACCGACATACATATCTGTTTTGGCATTCACGCTGATAGTGCCGCCAAAGGTCACATTCTGAACAGTACCATCGTCCAGCTTTGCGAAAAGTCCGTTATACTTATGGCGATAGATCGTACCCGTACCAAAGGTTATCGTCTGTGCAGCAGATGCATTTCCGAAAGTACCACTGTAAACGCACTTTGACATTGAGCCGTCGGAGGATATATCATTATCTCTTGTCAGACCGTAAACACCTGTGTCTGTAAGAGTAACCGTTCCTGTCAGATTTATATTCTCGGAAGCGATAGATGAAGAATCTTTAGTGCCATTTGCAAAGGTCACGAACTGATTTCCGTTTGCACTTTCTGATCCGTCTATCTGAAAACGCAGGGCAGTAACAGCAAACTGCTCGTTATTTGCAATAGAAGTAAAACCGTAGCCGTTTGTACCGATCGTTACAGCATGTTCGCTTACGGACAGCACATTTGCGGGTGTTGTAAATCCGTCAAGCTTGACAACTCCGCCCCACGAACCTACGTCATCAACATTTGCGTTTCCGCAGGTACAGCTTGCCCCTGCGTCCATGAAAGCAATACCATTGTCACGGTAACCGACGAGCTGTCCGACTTTAAGCTCTTCACCATTACCCGGTTCGGCTGATGAGCCTGTTATTGTATTCGTTCCGCATATCTGCAGCACTCCGTTAGCCAGATCGCCGACAAGTCCGCCGCCTTTATAGCCGTTTGCCGTAACGGAAACACCGGTTGCCTTTACAAAAGCATTTTCAGCATTAGCCACCAGTCCGCCAAAGGTGAGCGAACCAGCATTTGATGTGGTTGCTGTAAAGCTATTGAACTCGACATAGGTCGGAGCAGTTTGCTCGATCTCACCGATACCGCCGCCGTAATATGTTGCTCCGCTGTTTTTAGTAGAAACCACTGTAACTGAACTTACGGAAAGAGTACGGCTCACATTATCAGCTTTATACTGTCCGATAAGTCCGCCGTATGCCGTGCAGTCACCCAAAGCGTGGCTGCTTGTAACAGTCGAACTGCCGAATATAGTCACATCATTTGTAACATCAAGCACACCGAAAAGACCGCCCGTGTACCCTGTTCCGTTTACTTGGCAGTTAATACTGTATTTGCTTGTATCAAATGCAAGTGCTGCGTTCGGCTTATGGTAGCCAAATACACCGCCTGCACCGCTTGTGCCTGTCATGTGCTGAGTGACAGGATAGACTGCTGCCGCAGAAGATGAGTCGTTCACATTGACCGTTCCGCCGACATTCTTGCCCACAAGACCGCCTGCGTAACTGCCGCCAGCCGTAGTGATTATATCTATACCGCTTGTCACGGTGTTTTCATTCTTCAATGTGAATACTGCACCGGTTTCCATCTCACCGACAAGACCGCCGACATCTCCACCACTGGTAGAAATACCTGAAACAGCTCTGTTGGCAGTATATGTAAATGTCAGCTCTGCTCCTGCGTCCATATGACCGCAGGCAAGACCGAGATCGCTGTTCCCAACAATTGCAACTGCACCATTATCAGTTTTAGTCACACCATCCTTTGTCATGGATACTGTGTTCATCGTAACGTTCAATGAGAGCTTAGGTGCTCCTTTATCATCGTCCATAGTTCCGATAAAGCCGCCAAACTGCGATAGATAATGGTCTGTACTGTCAGATGGTGTGGTCAGATCAATATTCCATGTCACCACATCAGAGCTTCCGGAATCATGATATACATGATTTGCAACGATAGGCGTTGTTTCATCTGCACCGCCGTTTACCATGTAGTATCTTGAGATTGGGAGTGCATTTCCATTATTTATTATTACAGAATCGTATACATAATTAAATAAGGGTGCGTCCAGATTAAGCGTGATATCTGTATTTGAGGCAATCTCTATCGAGCCTGCAAAGGGCTTGTTTTGAGTACCCAAACCTGAAAAACCGCTTTCAAACAGATCGGAAGTACCCGTTGAGTAAATTGTAATTTTATCATACTGATGATATGTGGAATAG
>NZ_JAILMR010000105.1 GCF_024692365.1 Ruminococcus sp.
CCGGGCATATCTCAAAAGGAGATATAAAGCTGTTCGGAGATGATTGCTTAGTGCTTTTCTACGAGGGTTTTATGAGCGGCTATTCCTATACGAACATCGGATATATCGAGGACACGGACGGTCTTGAAGAAGCCCTCGGGAGCGGAAACGTTACGGCAAAATTTGAAGCGAGGTGATCGGATGTGAAAAAAGCTGCATTCCTGTCATTAGCGGCAGCAGTGATACTGTCTTCCTGTGAAAATAAAGCAGATCCTGACAGCTATGATACAGCAAGCAGTAAAACTGAGAAAAGCACTGTTTCTGTGTCAGCATCATCAACACAAACAACTTCGACTGCTCAGATAACTGAGATGAGTACGACAACTGCCTCCACAACCACATCAAGCACCACAGGAAGTCCAGTAGTAACGACCACAGTTAAACAGAAAGTTGATATAAAAGCGACGGAAAAAAACACAGGTCATGCCATTCAGAGAGAAACTGAGTTCATAACCGATATGCCGGAAACCGAAGCCACTACAACTACAACTACTTCATCAACAACGCTGAAAGAGAAAACTCCTGTGGAAGACACACTTTGGGTAACAGTAAACGGAGCAGAGTTTAAAGCAAAGTTCTGTGACACGCAAGCCGCCGACGAATTTAAGACAATGCTGCCGCTGACCTTCGATATGTCGGAGCTTAACGGAAATGAGAAATACATTTACACCGATACGAGCTTTACCACATCCGCTGAATCGGTCGGACATATCAACAAGGGTGAGCTTATGCTGTACGGCGACAGCTGTGTAGTGCTGTTCTATGACAACTTTGATACGCCCTACAGCTATACAAAACTTGGGTACATAGAAAACACTGAGGAGCTTGAAAATGCAGTCGGCACAGGGAGCGTTACGGTGCGCTTTTCGGCAGAATAGGAGAACATAATGAGGAAAGAGATAATTACTGCGGTAGTGTGTACGCTCATGCTGACTGCCTGCGGAAACTCACCAGAAAGCGGAAACAGCAGCTTCGTCACCACGGATATCCAAACGGATTCCTCGGAGGCGGAAACGGTGAAAATTGAAGAAACTGTATCAGGTGATATAACGGAGCTTGAAAGCGGACTGTCCTATGCTGAGTTTGACGGCGACTACCGGTTTGATAAGTTCTTAGCCGAGGGCGGAGCGGAAAGTGACACAGGTGTTATCGCATTTTTAGGCAAAAATATGCTTGGAGATATCACAGGCGGCTTGGGCGGCGATAATTTCGGCTGCTCGGCATTTTCTGTAAAGGACGAGAACGGATACTATTTCGGACGCAATTTTGACTGGTACAACTGCAATGCGCTTGTAGTAGTCACTCACCCCGAGAACGGCTATTCCTCGATATGCACGACCAACACAAACTTCATCGGCATTGACGGTCTGCTGTCAAGCAAGTCGCTTGTTACGGCGGCTATATATGCTCCCCTTGACGGAATGAATGAAAAGGGGCTGTGCGTATCGGTCAACATGATCGAGGACAATGAGGCGGTAGATCAGAATACCGATAAGCCCGATATAACTACGACTACAGCGGTGCGGCTGCTGCTTGACAAGGCTGCAACTGTTGATGAAGCAACAGAGCTTTTAGAGCAGTACGATATGCACGCTTCAAAGGGAATGACGGTGCATTTTGCTGTTGCGGATAACAGCGGAAAATGCGTGGCTGTTGAATATCTGAATGATGAGATGATCGTCACCGAAACACCTGTTGTTACAAACTTCTATTTTGCACAGGGCGAGAAAAACGGCAAGGGAACGCAGCAATCTCACGAGAGGTACGATATACTGATGCAGACGATCTCCGATACCGAGAGCTTTGACTCGGAAAGTGTAATGAGCGCACTTGAAAGCGTTTCAAAGCACCACTATAATGACGGCGAGACAACGGAATGGAGCGCAGTATTCGATCAGAAGACAGGTGAAGCAGTATACTGCCACAGAGAAAACTATGCTAAAAAATACACATTCAGCATAAATGGTCAGGAGGAATAGCTATGACATTTGCAGAAGTCGCTTTAAGACTGACAGCGGCAAAGGCAGCTGCAAGGCTGCCACGAAAAGCGGTGATCGATATACAGCAAAGGCGGCTTCGCAAAATGCTGAGATTCGCCTTTGAGCATTCACGGTATTACAGAGCATCATTCAAAGCCGCTCACATAAATGAGTGTAACATCGACCGGATGCCGATAGAGCGCTTCCCGACTATCGACAAGCAGGTACTTATCGACCGCTTTGAGGATATAGTGACCGTCAAGGGTATCACACAAGAGAAGATGCGCCGTTTTGACACCGAAAAAAACGCAGGCAAAAATCTCGGCGGCAAATATCACATCGTTCACAGTTCGGGCAGTACGGGAAAGCCTGCCTATTTCCTTTATGATGATAAGGCGTGGGATACAATGCTGATCGGCATTATCCGTGCGGCGCTGTGGAATATGTCAATGCCTGAAATACTGCGTTTCAAGCAGCAGAAGCCAAAGATACTCTATATAGCCGCAACAGACGGCAGGTATGGCGGAGCAATGGCTGTCGGTGACGGGCTTGACGATCTCGGCTTTGAAAAACTGGTGCTTGATGTTCAGATACCGACATATGAGCTTATTAAAAAGCTCTCCAATTTCAAGCCGGATGTCATTATAGGCTATCCCACAGCCATAAATATACTTTCGCAGATAAGCGAATTGAATCTGTCACCCGGAAGGATCATCACCTGCGGAGAACCGCTCGGCAGAGATATGCACAGATCATTCCGCAGACATTTCAGGTGTGATGTCATAAATTTCTATGGTGCAAGCGAGTCGATCGCTATCGGAGTGGGCGATGACAAAAGCGGCGGTATCTATCTTTTTGACGATATGAATTACATCGAAACCGCAGAGGACGGTATCTATCTGACTTGCCTGTATAACTTTGCTCAACCGCTTATCCGCTATAAAATTGGTGATATTGTAAGCCCCAAACGATGTGACAGCCGCTATCCTTTTTCAAGGCTCGGAAACATCTCTGGTAGAAGTGAGGATATCATGTGGTTTACAAACGCTCACGGCAGAAAGGAATTTCTCCACCCGCTCTCCGTTGAGGGGCTTTGCATTGAGGGGCTGATCGACTATCAGTTTGTTGTGACTTCAAGTACGCATTTTGAGATACACATTCAGACCGCAGGCAATAAAAATGTTACGGAGGAACTGGAATTATATCTCAGACGGATCCTCGCTTCAAACGGACTTGAAAATGTGAACTTTGATATAAAACCGGTAAATACGATAGGTGCAGACAAACAGACAGGCAAGAAACGTCTGATCGTAGACAAGAGGTGAGCTATGGCGGAAATAATTCTGAAAGGCAGAGGCATCAGCAAGAGCTTTGACGGTATCAAAGTTCTTGAAAATATTGATATTGATATTCCTAAGGGCAGCTTTACCGTGATAATGGGCTCTTCGGACGCAGGAAAATCCACGCTTTTATACGCTCTCAGCGGAATGGATAAGCCCAATTCTGGAGAAATAGAATACAAAGGCAAAAGCATTACGGGAATTTTGGAAAAGCAAATGGCTGAATTAAGGTCAGAGGAATTCGGCTTTATTTTTCAGCAGATACACCTTGTCAGCAGTCTCACACTTTTTGAGAACGTGACTGTTGCAGGCTGTGCCCGAAAAGCGGACACGGCAGATGTAATTAAGCGCACCGAAAAGCTCTTTGAAAAAATGAATCTGTCGGGTGTCAGAAACAAGCTGCCCTCTGCTGTATCGGGCGGCGAGGGACAGCGTGCGGCTGTGGCAAGGGCTGTTATCAAAAACCCCGGTATAGTTTTTGCTGACGAGCCTACAGGCGCACTCAACCGAAGCAACACCGATGGAGTTCTTGATCTGCTAAGCGGCATACATAACGAGGGGCAGACAGTGCTTATGGTCACACACGATATGCACTGCGCTTTGCGTGGTGACAGGATAATTTACCTTGATGACGGGCATATCAAGGGTGAGCTTTCACTGGGCAGTTTTGTTCCCGGAGACATACAAAGGCAGCAGCGATTATCCGATTGGCTTGCCGCTCAGGGGTGGTAGTATGAGGTTCCGCACAGTTTTACTCGGCAATATACGCAAACGCAAAATAACTCTTGCGGTCATCATTCTGCTTTGTACTGTGGTGTGCGTCGCTGTGAATACTGCCTTTACAATTCTGCACAATTCACGGGAGTATCTTTCAGCCGAAGCCGAGCGTTTAGGCGGTGGTGATATTATCTACTGGCTGTCGGAAGCGCAGGACTATAACGCTCTTGCCAATGAAGTGACAGGCAGCGGTATGGCAGAACGTGCCGAAATCCGGCAGCTTATCTTTTCGGACTACAGCATTAACGGCACGCATTCCGACAACGAGGGGCAGCTTATCCCATATCGGAACAATGAAAATGACTACCGCTTTATAAATGGCAGTATGAACGGCTATACCCCGAATATTGCAATCGCTGATGAAGAAGTATATGTATCACCTGCGCTTGTATCGGGCTATGATGTGAAAATAGGCGACATTGTTACCTTCGAGCTTTCAAGAACGACCGACAAGGCGGAATTTACTATTGCAGGCTTTTACGAAGACCCGATCATGGGCAGTTCGATGATAGATATGAAGGGCTTTCTGATCTCCGAAACGGCTTATGATGAGCTGACGGAGAGGATAAACAATATCCCGAAGCTGAATCTTCTTGCGAGACAGGGTGCTATTCTCCATGTGTTCTCGGATGATAAAAGCCTGTCCGCAGATGGGCTTGGCAGAACGCTCAGACAGCAGACCGACCTTGGCAAATATACCGAGTTTATGTATACAAAGGAAACGCTTTCGGGCTTTATGCTGCTGCTTGTGAATGTACTGTCGGGTTTCTTGTTCGGCTTTGCGGCAGTGCTTCTTATAATATGCATTGTTATCATCACCCACACGATCACATTTACGATCGGGCAGGAAAAGAGCAATATCGGCATACTAAAGGCAATCGGCTGCACGAGCGGATTTATAAAGCGTGTGTATCTTTGTGAATACGGTGCAGCGGCAATGCTTGGGCTGCTGTTCGGGATAATAATATCAATGCCCGTATCTAAGATAGTTTCCGCAAAAGCTGTGACCTCGCTGGGAATTATCGTACCTGCCGAAATATCCCTGACGTTTGCAGCGGCGTTCTCAGTTGTCTGGATAATCATAATGGCGGTCATCACAATCCTGCCCTGCCGCAGACTTGACAGGATAACGCCTGTCAGTGCGATACTTGACAGAGACAACAGCCGTCAGACCGTTTCAAAGCATACCCTTGACCTTAAACGTCTGACCATTTCTTTTGCGGTAAGAGAGTTGTTGAGCAGTAAGCGGCATTATATTGCGGTTTGCCTCATAGCGGCGTTTCTGACAGTATTCGGCGGTATCGTGCTTGATATGAACGGCTGGCTCGGCAAAAACGGCGAGGGGCTTATGGACACATTCTCTGCCGCAGACCACGACATAGGTTTTCAGCCGAAAACGGCTGTTCACATGAGTGCTGTCGAGGATATTATCGGACAGTATGACAGCATTCAGGAGATATACGGTCTTGCTATGCAGAGTGTGGCGATAAACGGCTCCGACTGCACTGCGAATATCATTGACAATGTGGATAAATTCCATATCATATCGGGACACAAACCCTCAAATCCCAATGAGATCGTTATAACAAAGACGATAGCCGAGAGCCTTAGTATCGGCACCGGCGATAACGTGACCGTTGACAGCAAGGGCAACAGTGCTGTGTTTCATATAAGCGGCATATATCAGTGTGCCAACGAAATGGGAGCTAATATCGGTATGAGTGAGCAGGGCTATCAGCGCCTTGCAGACACCGACGGGTATATCTGGTGCTACCATTATATCCTGAAAAACGGCTACCGGAATGAAGAGATACTGAAAGCCTTGCAGGATAGGTTCAAGCTAAAAGCCGATATCCACACAAACTCATGGTCGGGGCTTTCGGGTATCGTCAGCACAATGCACCTGCTTACTGTGTTTATGTATGCGGCAGCTGCGATGTTTATTCTTGCAGCGGTAGGCTTGCAGGGCGGCAAAATGCTTGCCCGTGAGCATAAGGATATGGCGATACTTAAAAGTATCGGCATCACATCAAAAAAGCTGCGGCTGGGCTTTACGCTGAGGATAGGTCTTGCGGCTCTTATCGGCTCTGCCATAGGCGCTGCGGTGTGTATTATTTCGGCAGACACACTTATCTCAAAGATAATGGTAGGCTTTGGCATCGGGCAGTTTATTTTTAAAAACGGCGTGCTTTTTGCGATACTATCGGCGGTATCAGTCAGCCTGTTGTTCGGGGCGTTCGCATACATATTCTCACGCAGGATAAAAACTATTCCTATAACACTTTTGACCTCAAAGGACTGAAAGGAGAAACAATATGAAAAAGGTTTTATCGGTAATATCTGCATTTGCTTTGCTTGTTATGAGCGGATGCTCATCAAATGAAAACAGTCAGAATAACGAACAGTCTGGCGGTACAGAAAACAGCGCAGGCTATGAATATCACATCAGCGAAAGTATGCCGGAGGAAGAAAACACTCAGCCGACCGTGACCGCAGACGGTGAAATGCTGTCTGACATTTATGTAACATTCGGCGGCGGACAGAGATTTGCAATGCACCCCTACAACAATGACACAGCAGCAGAGCTTATCCGAAATATTGGCAGCGACGGAAAGCGTCTGCCTATTTATGACTTCAAAGGCTATGAGGGCGATGATGTGTTCCAGTATTATGATATACCGAGTCGCTATGAGATACCCTCAGTGCCCGAACATATCACTGCCGAAAAATCGGGAGAGGTATATTACAGCACTCCAAACCGCATAATGCTCTTCTTTGGTGATGCTCAGATCGAAGGTGATTTTACAAAGGTGGGCTATATAAATGACTCGGAGGAGTTCAGAGAAGCTGTAAAAAATAATCCCGAAGTCGAAGGCTGGGGTAATCTTATCGTGGCAGTTAGTTTAAACTGAAAATGAGGTGTAAATATGGAACTATAAATGAGCATTTCAACAATGGATTTGACAAAATGCACAAAAATAATTTAATGAATTAAAGCGAGGGAAGCAGACTTATTCTTTGAAGAAACAGCAATATCATAAAGATAGCAGTTATTTGTAAGACACTCCGGAAATGTGATGTCGGAGAAATAATTATAGGGTATTGCATACGACCGTAGGCTATTGGAACACCTGCAAGCCGTTCCGCACAAGTCCTATCAGGCATTGTGGCGCATACCGAAATAACAACATACCCTATTGACATAAAATGAGCCTTGCACTCAAAACAGAGAGCAAGGCTCAAATAATTATTAAGCCAAGTTATTCAGCACCTCATGAATATCCCCATTGATAAGAACACTCTGCTCTTTGATTTCATCGGGCGCATACGCTTCACCAAAATTCAGGCAGG
>NZ_JAILMR010000006.1 GCF_024692365.1 Ruminococcus sp.
CCCGCGTGAAAGTTCTTCCCGCAGAGAAAGCATTGTATTATAAAGCTCGTCACGCAGTCTGAAAAGTGCGGCGATGCCCTCATTGAAAGTATCTCGCTTTTTCAGCAGCTGCTGCATAGCCTTGTTAAGATCGGACCATTCCTTGTTCATAGATTTCTACCACTTTCGCCATTGTTGTCGCGGTCTTTTCGGGTCTGTTCCCGAACCCAGCTATCCCAGCTGATCTTTTCCACGGTCGAAGCTATTATAACGATGACCGTTAATAAGATCGTAAGGACAATGGTGGTAACTGCCGCATAAAACGCAGGTGATTCAGCCTCTTCACTGTACGTTGCCTTGTCGCCATCAGCGAAAACACTATTAGATTCATTTGGATCATAGGAGTGAGAAGCCTTCTTCGTAACACCGAGTACTTCGCCATGTTCGCCAACATAAGCAAGCTTGTACTTGCCGTACTTTTTATAGAAGTCGGAGCCATTCCAATTCAGGATAAGTCTGTCACAACCATCTCCGTCAAGATCGTATAATCTCACATCTGTTGAATGTATGGACAGTGACATATAGCCGTCCTCGTTATACCTTGCTATCTCGCTATTTTCATCTATATCCAATGGTTCACCATCAGTCAGATAGTCGTATTTGGTGCTGTTTCCGTTTTCTATCTCTTGGGGAGCAACATTGAAATCGGTATAAGTTTCATCACTGCTGTCTATCTTACCGAGAACATCTACGTATACGGTTCCCTCGGGCGCATTTCTGTATCCTATTTTTATATCAAACTTTGATGGAAATCTCCCATCAGGATTTGAATGCATAGCTGTAACGAAGGAATTAAAAAGATAAGCTATACATACTATGCTTAAAAATATCATCAAGACCCAGATCTTTTTTAATAGAGGTACCACAGATACGGATCTTCCTGATTTTTTTTCTTTGCTTGGCGGTATATCTTTTTCACTTGTATTGGAAAATAATTTCACGTATCGGAAAAAGATCAGCCCTGCTACTGCGAGTATCAGAACGAAAACCGAGCGGGTGAGATAAAATATTCCTGCTATGGCTAATATTATCACCAAAGCCCATATCTTATTAAAAACAGAATTCATAGCCTTACCCTTTCTTCTTGCGGGTCTGTTCCCGAACCCAGCTATCCCAGCTTATCTTCTGAACTATCGGCTTGAAGCTCAACACTATTATCGATACAGGAAACGTGAGAAAAATGATGATAAAAACTGACGATCTCAAATATGAGATGTCAACAAATTCACGGTACGTTACCTTATCGCCTTTGGCAACAATGGCACTGTCGTTAACGCTGTCATATCTGTGAGAAGCCTTCTTCGTCACACCGAGCACCTCGCCGTGTTCTCCTACATAAGCAAGCTTGAACCCTTTGTACTTTTTATACAGGTCGTTAACACTACAGTTCAGCAGCAAGCGATTAGATGCACCGTTGTGTAGATCGTAGAACCACACATCTGTTGAATGTAAAGACAAAGACACATAGCCGTCATCGTTATACTTTGCTATCTCGCTGTTTTCATCTATCTCAAACTGATCACCATCGGTAAGTAACATACCGTCGTACCTGACTGTCAGATTTTGTGGAATAACGTTGAAATCGGTATATGTTTCATCACTGCTGTCTATCTTACAAAGAATATCTACATAAGCAGTTCCCTCCGGCACCTGCTTAGATAGTATTCCGATATTTTCAAACTCGGGTTCACGCGAAGGTGGTGTGGGTCTTCTTAAGTTATTAAAAGTAAAAGCTATTAAAAATATGCTTAACAGTATCATCACAACCCATACCTTTTTCAAAACAGGTATCACAGCTGTGAGTTTACTTGGCTTTTTTTCATAGCCTTCCGGCATATCATCTTCACTTTTTTCGGAAAATAATTCCATATATCGAATGAAGATCAACAACGCTGCCACAATGATCAAAAAGAATACCGAGCGGGTAAGATAAAATATTCCTGCTATAGCTAATATTATCAGTAAAACTCCGAGCTTATCTAAAATAGAGTTCACTGACGGGATTTTCCTGTCTGTCTTCATAATTGGTTCCTCCGTAATTGTATTATCACTTCTGCGGACATCTGCCGCGTACATTTAATATACGTTTCGGCAGACGCCTTTTTTTGGCGTGATTTTACATAAATTTACAGAGCGTTGGATGTATGTTTTTCACAAAACATTTCATTGGTAAAAATACAGCGGAGAAAGCCTTTTTACGCAGATATCTACCACACAAAAGGCATCAGCCTGTACTTTACTTTCTTCTTATAGTCGGTATAGCCTTTGAGTCCGTTTTCCAGGACTTTTTCTTCATTGCCTATCCTTGTTACGATAATAACTGGGTAGGCGAGGAATATCACAAAGGATACCACCGAACCCAGCACCAGCGGTGCGGAACAGAACATCAGTATCGTTGCGGTGTACATGGGGTGACGTATCACGCCGTAAAGCCCCGTGTCGATGACTTTCTGTTCCTCCTGTACTTCCACCGTGCGGGAGAGGTATTCGTTTTCGCGGAGAACCTCGGCATACATGGCGTAGCCGATGAGGAATATCACCGCCGCAGTAACGCTGACCCACATGGGAAGTCTCAGCCACCCGAATCGGAAACTCAGCCCCGCCGTGATGAAGCCCGCAAGGAACATAAGCAGACTTGATATGACCACGCCTTTCTGGGTGTTTTCCTGTTCCTTGCTGTTAAGGCGTTTTCTCAGCAGTTCGGGACTTTTCAGAGCAAGCACGATGCCGATAAGAAGCATCGGCAGAAAAAGCACTGCCATAAATATCCACCCCTGTGTGAAAGCAAGCGTCCCCGCAGGCAGGAATATCAGCAGAGCAAGCAATATAAGCCCTGCAAGGAATTTTGTCACTGCGCTTATCATGAGTTTTCTGTCCATAATATCACCCCCGAATTAATTCATAATTCATAATGCATAATTCATAATTATTGGCAGGGTGGCAACGTAGCTGGGGATAGAATGCCAAGGAGGGGAGCTTTGGGTCAAGCCTTTCGCGAAAGGCTTGCGGAGAGCTCGAGAGGCAGAGCCTCTCGGTCAAGGCGCAAAAGCGACGTGACCACAATCCAAACAATAGCAGACAATCTTCCGACCAAACGGCGCGGGCAATATCCAAATTCCAAGCGTGAGCAAATCTTTGACATACGCACAAACTAAGTCCGTAAAATATTGCCCGCGCCCGAAATCGGACAGCGAAGCCACAGCCGACGCAGTCGCTGTTAACCGATTTCTCGACCCGCAAGGGGCGACAAACCCGCAGTACGTCAAATTTTCAGCCAGAAATCAAGCCAAACCACATTATCCAACAGTCATGCAATAGTTGCCAAAGGTCAGTTCTTAACGGCAGAAAACACAGCACATTCGCCGTCATCGCAGTGGCATATCACCCAACTGAATTTCGGCGAAACTATGTAAGCATCTTCCAGATAGAAAAGCTCGGGAAGAATAGCGGATATCTCCTCCGCATGACCCTCGTACACCCAGCCCTCGGAGAGTATCAGGAACAGCTTTTTGTCCCTGTCTTCACGCGGTATCATCTCGCAGACCTTCGCAAAATAGGCGAATTCGTCCGCACCGCACCGCAAAGGCTCGCTGTGTTCAAGCCCCTCTCTGAAATTCAGCCAGCTGTACGCAAGGTTACTCCCGCGCTGTTTTTTCATATCGAGGAATGTATAGCAGAATTTTGTGATGATGTCCTTCCAGCCCGATTTTGCGAACTCTCCGAACCTATCGGGGGCTATGCCCTTATCCCTGCGGACTTTCTCTATCTCATCTCTCACAAGATAGCTTGCCGCAGGCTTTTTCTCAAATTCCATATACCCTCCCCGACCTGTCAGCCGTTTGACCTTAACTTCATGATATCACAGACAGACAATACTGTCAACCGCCCGCCAAAGGCAATGCCGCAACGGGCGGTTGCGTTTTTTTATATCAATTGTGGAATCTCAGCAGCATCTCCCTCATAGTCTTGCAGGCAAGGGCTGTGCTTCTGCCGCTGGGGTCGTATGCAGGTGAAAGCTCGTTCATGTCAAAGCCCACGATATTCAGCTCGGAGAGCACTTCGATAGCGTCAAGCAGTTCATCGAAATGCACGCCGCCAGCTTCGGGAGTGCCTGTACCGGGGAATTCCGATGGGTCGAGAACGTCCATATCAAGGGTGAAATATACAGGGGCGTTGCCGAGATAGCCCGCAACCTCGCGGAGAGTGCGGAAGTCGAAAAGGTTGAGGGAGGTATGCTCCTGCATAACGAATTCAACTTCGCTCTTGTCAGCACTGCGTATGCCGAACTGGAATAATCTGCCGTCGCCCAGTATCTCCTGACAGCGGCGCATTACACAAGCGTGTGAAAGCTTCACACCCAGATAATCGTCACGCAGGTCTGCGTGGGCATCGAACTGAATAACGTGCAGGTCGGGATATTTCTCGGCGCAGGCACGTACAGCACCAAGGGTAACAAGATGTTCGCCGCCTATCATGCAGGGTATCTTGCCGTCTGCAAGTATGGTGGCAGTTCTTTCCTTGATATCGTCAAGTGCTCTTTCGGGAGAGCCGAAGGGCAGTTCAAGGTCGCCGCTGTCGAACACCTTTATATCCAGCATATCCTTCATCTGGTATACCGAGAAAGTCTCGATGCCGAAGCTCTCGCTCCTCATAGCCTGGCTTGCAAACCTTGTGCCCGGGCGGAATGAAGTGGTGCTGTCAAAGGGTGCGCCGAACATTACTATCTTTGCTTCATCGTACTCGCAGTCGCAGGCGATGAAAGTCTGTACATTTTTCTCTAACATTATTATTCTCCTTTCGGTGTGGGTGGTTTAATTATAAAGGTGTTCTCATAGATATGGAACGCCTGAAATGTATGAGATAGATCAGGCATCCCTGAACACGCAGTCTGTAAAAAGTACGCCGTTGTTCGTTGTATCAATATCGGTGTCGATAAACGTACACCCGATAAACCTGACTGAATCATATACGCAGTCTTTAAAGGAACATCTGTCAAATGTGCAGTTCCTGAACACTGTTTTTGAAAACCGTCCTGTTTCCATTCCTTCTTCTTCCAGCCAGTCTTCTTCCAGTACATTGAAGATACCTTTTGTGAAAATGGAGTTTGTTACCTCACAGTCTTCCATAATGATATTAAAGAAAGATACTTTCAGTGTCTCAACAGAATCCATAGAACAATGAACGAATCGGTTATTATCCCAATTGCCTTTTGTAATGTAGTTTTTGCTGAATGTGGTGTCGCGAAAGATGTTGCTGCAATAATTTGAATATGTCAGCTTGGTACCGTTAAATTTGCAGTGATCAAACTGATTGCAAGCAAACCGTGTGCCGCCGAGATAATAAGGAGAAAAGTCCATATCGTCAAAGATCTCGTCTGTGACCATTAGCTCATACATATCTTCCTGCTTTTCGATTTTAGTATATTTCTCCAGCAATTCTATTAATTCTGATCTTTCCATAGCTTAATCTCTGGAATTCTCCAGTATCTCCAGCACATAATTCGGCAGTGCGAAACAGCCCTTGTGGAGGTCGGTGTTGTAGTAGCGGGTCTTTATGCCGAACTCTTTCCAGCGGTCGGCTTTGAGGTCGTATACGGGGTGCAGGTTCTTCGAGGCAAAGCCGAAAAGCCAGTGTCCCGAGGGATATGTGGGTATATGCGCCTGATACACCATGGATACTGGGAAGCTTGCGCCGATGCGCTTGTGTGTGCGGGTCACCATATCCACGTAGCTGTCATAGTAGGTGCTCTCATGCTGATTTATCAGTATTCCGCTGTCCGTCAGTGCCTTGAAGCAGTTGCCGTAGAATTCCTTGGTGAAAAGTCCCTCTCCCGGACCGAATGGGTCGGTGGAATCCACAATGATAAGGTCGTATTCACTGCTTTTTCTGCGGACGTATTTAAGACCGTCCTCAAAAAACAGATGCACCCTCGGGTCATCGAACTTGCAGGCTGTCTGTGGGAGATACTCCTTGCAGACTTCCACCACCTGCTCGTCTATCTCCACCATATCGATATTTGTAATGGATTCATAGCGGGTCAGTTCGCGGACAGTTCCGCCGTCGCCCGCACCGATGACCAGTACATTCTTGATATCGGGATTTACAGCCATAGGCACGGCTGTTACCATCTCGTGATAGATATACTCGTCCTTTTCGGTCAGCATGATGAAGCCGTCAAGCACCAGCACCCGCCCGAATTCGTAGGTGTCGAACACATCTATCTCCTGATAATAGCTTTTGCCAGAGTAAAGCTGCTTCTTGACTTTTATTGTAAAATTAACATCGTCCGTATGCTTTTCAGTAAACCAAAGATCCATGGTGTTCCCTCTCTTCTATATTTTAATATGTCAAAAACCTTATCACAGCGCAGTATCCGCTGTCTGTTTTGCCAAAGCCGATGTAATATTGATACATACTATCTTTACCATCAGCGATCAGGCGGTCATATATCTCGGTGAATTCAATGCTGTAGCCCTTTCCCTTGATTGCAAAGTTCAGGTCGTCTTTGAAACTGCTGAACAATTCACTATCGGGGCTGATTCTTTGCAGTTCGTTTTTCTTTTCATTGCCGGGTGAGGATACCTCATTTTTCGTGATATCTTCCTCATCGGTGGTGTACTCTGTTATCTCGGAATCGGGAAATGCTTTACCCAGAAAATCCTGCGGGTCGGCTATACCTTTGACGATCAGCTTGGTGTCGCTGTCCAAAAACGAAGCATGTCTGAACCACACAGGGGTGACATCGTCGGGCATGGTCATATCGAGATATTTCTCTACTGTTGCTATGCGTTTATCATTGAAAGTGTCCCAGTTAATATGGTGCTTATTACGGAAGTCTATCATAGTATATATTATGAAACCGATAAAGCCAAGTATCAGCACCACGACTATTATTACCGCGGTCAGACAGCCATTACTCTTTTTGATCGCGGCTTTTTTTGTGTTAACGTTCTCTACCATTTAAATTGCTCCTGTCCTTTTTTATGTACTTATGATCTCTTGTCGAGGTATTCCTCATCTTCTGTATTTAAGATTTCATACGTGTTATCACAGCGCTGTATCCGCTGTTTGTTCTGCCAAATCCGATGTAATAATCAACACTGAGATCATCGTGGGGGTTTCGGATATATATATCGGTGAATTCAATGCTGTATCCCTTTCCCTCTATCGCCGAGTTCAGATTGTCTTTTATACCGCTGAAATTTTTACTATCGGGGCTGACTTTTTGAAGTTCGTTTTTCTTCGCATTGTCGTTTGAGGATACTTTATCTTCCCAGAAATCTTCCTCATCGGTGGTGAACTCTGTTATCTCGGAATCGGGATAAGCTTTATCAAGAAACGCCTGCGGGTCACTTATATTTTCAACTATCAGCCTCGAATAGCTGTCCCCCGCACCCGACTGCCGCCTGAACCATACAGGCGTGACATCATCGGGCATGGTCATATCAAGAAATATCTCGATCCTTGCTATGCGTTCCTTATCAAAACTGTCCCACTTGATATTGGTGATCCTTGCGTAGTGTATTGCAGTATATATCAGGTAACCCAAACCGATAAGTATCAGCCCGCCAAATATTATCAGCGTGGTGAAACAGCCTGTGTTTAATTTTTTGGAGAATCTTTTTTCGTCAAAGTTCTCTATCATTCAAATTCATTCCTGTCCTGTTTTGTGTACTCATAATCTCTTTGTGAAGTGTACCTGCATCTTGTCGCCGTCATAGCCCTGACGTTTGTAGAACTCGTGAGCTCCTGTGCGGGTACTGCCCGAATTCAGGCGGACAAGATGTATACCGCGCTCTAAAGCCCAGTTTTCCGCCGCTTTTATCAGCGCTGAACCTATTCCCAGACGTCTGTACTTGCCGCTTGCAGCCACCCCGAGATAGTTCACCATCTTTTCAAAGTACAAAGTTTTGTACTCTTCCACATGGATATATCCCACGGCCCTGCCGTCTGTCACGGCAACGAAAACAGCCTCGCGGGAACTGTCAAGCCCCGACAGATTAGCCCTCACGAACTCTCCGTCGCACTCATATCCCAGATCATCACGGCTTATCTCCGCGATATCCTCGGCATCGGCTATAACCGCCCTGCGTATGATGTACTTTGCCATGACCTCACCCCGATATCAGCTTGATTATCAGCACGATGACCGCCACAAGTCCCGCGGCGGAAAGCCCGATAAATCCCAGTACCAGCCTGCCGAAAGTCTTGCCCGATATGCTTGCGTTTATCCGCAGATCCCGCTTCTGCTTTGTGGGTGCCAGTTCCTGATAGAACGCGCCGTTACCCTGAAACCCCTGCATATGACTGCTGCTCAAAGGCGGCTTTACTTCGTTGGGGTCTTTGAAATTCTGTTTGTTGTCCATATTATTACCCTCTTTATATCTTGTTGCCATTCATCAATCTGCATCAACGACCTTCGCTTTGAAGCTATCACCGTCTTTGTAAAACGCTATGACATAATAATAGCGGTCGGGTGTATAACCATCGTCATACTCACGGGTGTACACGATATATGAATCCTCAAATAATAACTTGTCATCGTAATTGTATTCATACGGAAATCCTCCGCCTAATTCTTGCAGATCACTTTTGTTCTCAATAACAGCGTATGAACCGTCATAGCAGTTCTCCATAAATTTTTCGGGATCATCGATATCTTTCAGCCAAAGTTCATCGTGGTGACCTCCCGGACCCGCATCTAACTTCATTTTTACGGGAGTTACACTATCGTCGATCGTAATGTTGAACATTCTGTGTATGGTATCTTTATCTTCTTCGCTGAGGAAGATAAAATAATGATTACGCGAAAAAAATATGAGCAAGGGGATCACAATGACAACTATGATCGTGGGTATCAGAACGCACCCACAGCCAAGGACATCTCCGCTTTCAACTTTATTTCTTTTTATAAATCCCATTTTCTGCCCACCTTGATATGATCGTTTTGTTGTCCATATTATTACCCTCTTTATATCTTGTTACCTGTCATTCATCAACGACCTTCGCTTTGAAGCTGTCGCCGTCTTTGTAAAACGCTATTATATAATCATAGCGACTGGGTTTAGACCCATTGTTATACGCACGGGTGTACACGATATATGAATCCTCAAATAATAACCTGTCATCGTAATTGTATTCATACGGAAATCCTCCGCCTAATTCTTGCAGATCACTTTTGTCCTCAATAACAGCGTATGAACCGTCATAGCAGTTCTCCATAAATTTTTCGGGATCATCGATATCTTCAAGCCACAGCTCATAGAAACTATCCCCGCCGCCATGAGTTTCCTTTAGCTTTACGGGAGTAGAATTGCCATCGATCGTAATGCCCATATGTTTGCGAATGATCTCGATCTCTTTATCGCCAAAAGATGTATGGGTCTTTGGAAGCACACTGATAGCAAGCATGACAGCGAAAAAAAGCGACCAACCAATAATGGCGATCAGACAGCCATTGACTACTTTATTTTTTACTTTTTCTTTATTCATATTTCTTAACCGCTTATCACCTTGATATAATCGTTCTGCTGTCCATATTATTACCCTCTTTGCGTCTGCTATGTTTTTCTTGCAAATAGCTTTGCTTTAAAGCTCTCGTCTTCTTTGTAAAACACTATGTAATATTCATCGAACCTTTTAACACCCTTGCTGTTTACAAACTCACAGCTGTACGAAGCACACGAACTGTCCAATTTATAGTCCTCGTAATCATAAACACCCATATTATATTGGTCAGTTATCTCAGCGGCGGAGTATGTGCCGTCAAAGCATTCTTCCATAAACTTTTCGGCATCATCGATATCTTTTAACCAAAGCTGATAGCAATAGTCCCCCGCGGCATGGCTGACCGTCAGCTTAACGGGTTCAGTGCTGCCCTCAACAGTCACGCCCATATCATCGCGTATCATCTTTATCTCTTTATTTCCGAAAGATGTGTACTCCTGAAAAGACTGTTTCATAAGCAGAAAATTCGCTATATCGGGAGCAAATATGACCATCACCGCAAGTCCGACAGCTATGACCGCAAAGATTATTATACAGCACAGCCGTTTTTTAGTTGTTTTGTTGTCCATATTATTACCCTAGTTATTCTACCACATTAATATAATTGATCTCCAGATCTTCCGTACCTGTCAGCAGGCAGCCCTTTTCCTTGCAGTAGTTTATGTAGCTGATTATCTCTTTTGTTATGCGCTCGCCGGGGGCAAGTATGGGTATGCCGGGGGGATAGCACATTACGAATTCGCCGCATATCTGTCCCTCGCTCTCGTTTATCCACATTGCACGCTTGTCGCTGTAAAAGGCTTTCTGCGGCGTCATTTCCACCTGCGGGTCGATGTACTCGTGGTCGAAAAGACCTGTGGGGTCTTTTGAATAAAGGCGCTTTATCTCGCTGAGTGAGGATATGAACCTCTCTATCTCCAGTTCGCGGTCGCCCGCCGATACTATGGCGAGGATATTGCCGATATCGCCGAACTCTATCTGTATATCGTAGTCGTCGCGGAGGATATCATATACCTCAACTCCCGCAAGCCCGATATCACGGGTGTGTACGCTTAGCTTGGTGGAGTCGAAGGCGTAGAAATCATCGCCGTTTTCCAACTCCTTGCCGTAGGCGTAGTAGCCGCCTATCTTGTTTATCTCCTCGCGGGCGTAGTTGGAATAAGCCACTGCCTTTGCAAATAGCTCCTTGCCGTTCATGGCGAGGTTCTTTCTTGCGATATCAAGGCTGACCATCAGCAGATATGAACCGCTGGTTGTCTGGGTCAGGTTGATTATCTGGCGCACATAGCCCTCGGATACCGTGTTTTTGCACAGCAGAAGTGAGGACTGCGTAAGGCTTCCGCCTGTCTTGTGTATGCTTACCGCCGCCATATCAGCCCCTGCCGCCATTGCAGAACAGGGCAGACCCTCACCGAAATAGAGGTGGGTGCCGTGGGCTTCGTCCGCCAGCACCAGCATACCGTGTTCGTGGGCAAGCTTGACTATGGCGCGGATATCGGAGCATATTCCGTAATATGTTGGATTGTTCACCAGCACCGCCTTGGCATCGGGGTTCTCGCGGATAGCCTTTTCGACTGCGCTTACCGACATACCTAAAGGTATGCCCAGACGCTTGTTGGTACCCGGGTCAACGTAGACAGGCACCGCACCGCATACAACAAGGGCGTTTATGGCACTCCTGTGAACGTTTCTCGGCATGATTATCTTTTCCCCCGCCTTACAGGCAGTGAAGACCATGGTCTGCACTGCGGAGGTAGTACCCCCCACCATGAAGAAAGCGTGGTCAGCCCCGAAAGCGTCCGCCGCCAGCTGTTCGGATTCCTTTATTACCGAAACGGGGTGGCAGAGGTTGTCCAGGTTTTTCATGGAATTGACGTCGCAAGCCATACACTGGTCGCCCAGAAAAGCTTTCAGTTCTTTATTCATACGACCGCCCTTGTGTCCGGGCACGTCAAGTCGGACGATACGGTTTTTCATGTGTTTTTTTAATGCGCTAAATAAGGGCGCGTTATTCTGGTCTAAGCTCAAAATGCTCACTCCTCATTAACGCAAAGCATCTGACTTCGCGTATAATTGTGATATTCTAAAGTACAAAAAATGTCACTGTAAAAATCGTTATCGAAGCATATATTCAGTATTACATCTGAAGAGAATATGCATATCAAGCCCCTTTGACCCGTTTTTCGGGGAAGGGGCTTGTTGTTAACTTAATAAATGTTCATTCCGCTGTATATCTCGATCATCTCGCGGCGGAGACTGTCGGTGATATCAAGACGCTGTTTCGGGGTCAGCTCGTAAACGTCCTTTTTGAACAGGTAGTTCTGGAGGTCGATCTCTTTTATCAGCAGTTTGGTGTGAAAAATATTGGACTGATAAACATTGACATCGATAGCGTCGTATCTGGTAAGGGTAGACTTGTCGATATAATCCTGAATGGACGTAATATCGTGGTCGATGAAGAATTTTTTGCCCAGCACATCACGGGTGAAACCGCGGACGCGGTAGTCGATGGTGATGATATCGGAATCGAAGCTGGCGATCAGATAATTCAGGGCATTCAGCGGAGAGATAGTACCGCAGGTGGATACGTCTATATCCACGCGGAAGGTGGAGATAGAGTTATCGGGGTGATACTCTGGAAAAGTATGCACCGTAACATGGCTCTTATCGAGGTGAGCGTGTATCATCTCGGGAGTATCGGGAAGAATGCCCAGATTGCATGAGGGGTCGATAGAATCCTTATCCAGCTCCTTTTCAGCGATGAGGACATTCACGGAAGCGCCCTGGGGCTCATAATCCTGTTTGGAAATATTAAGTACGCGGGCACCGATCATTTCGGTAACGTCGCAGAGTATTTTGGTAAGACGTTCGGAGTTATACTGCTCGTCGATATACTCGATATAGTCCTTCTGTTCTTTTTGTCCCTTAGCGTAGCAAACGTCGTAGATATTAAAACTGAGGGTTTTAGTGAGATTATTGAAGCCGTAAAGGGTGATCTTATTATTCTCCAATCTGCCATCTATCCTTTCGGTGTATTTGGAGCAAGCCGCGAAAATACGGGGTCTTGCGGTGATTTTTGGTAGTGAGGTTTTCTGCTGATACCTTAATACAGAAAACTATAAATCATTATAACATATTTTTTTATAAATGTAAAGAGACTGGGGTGTAAAAGTTTTGATAAGGGGGTGGATTTGGGGGCAGAAAAAGAGGGTCGGGAAGAACTGATAAAAGAATGCCAAGGAAACAAGCTTTTGGTCAAGCTTTTCACGAAAAGCTTGCGGAGAGCTCGAGAGGCAGAGCCTCTCGGTCAAGGCGCAAAAGCGACGTGAACACGATAAAAGCAATAGCAGACAAACTTCTGTCCACAGGGCGCGGGCAATCTCAAAAATCTGAGCGTGTGCAAAACCAGCTCACCCGCACAAACTAAGTGCGTAGATATTGCCCGCGCCGTCATCGGACAGCGAAGCGAATCCGATGACTCGACCCGAGGAACGAGGGGCGACAAACCCGCAGTACGTCTGAAATCACCGTTCAACGACGGTAGTGCGGCATTTGGGCTATTCTTATCCAAAGGACTTCGGCTGACAGGGTCGCCCCTCTCTCCGTTCGGGTCGAGCCGTCAAAGGCGCTTCGCTGTTTGACAGCGGGCGCGGCAATATTTTTACGCGGATAGTTTGAGCGGCGGCATACGGTCGCATACGCTCGGAATTGTGATATTGCCGCGCCTTATTGGGTCGGGAGATTGTTGTGCTATTTATTGCGTTGTTGCCACGTCGCTTTTGCACCTTGACCGAGAGGCTCTGCCTCTCGAGCTCTCCGCAAGCCTGCTGGCGCGAGGCATATGCCGACGCAGTCGCATAAACCGCGCGCTTTGTTTCCTTGGCAGGCATCTAAAGATAGTTCATTTTTTTCATCTTTACTTTTCCCGCACAATATGCTATAATAAAAAAGATAATGCACACATTTGCGTCATGGAGGTGTAGCTCTTGTTTTGCAGGCTCTATATGCACACGCCGTTGTCCCGTGAAGAGGTTCTCACTATTCTCGAAAAACATTTCTGTAAGGCTCAAAAGCGCGGAATTTCGGACTTTGTATTCCCAAACTTCGATATCATGATAAGCAGGAACGATTCCTATCACGCGGACAAACTTCGTATGTGCCCCGATGGTTTTCTCTACTATGAGCTTACTGCTGAAGTCGAGATATATAAGGATATTATCCCAACAATGAACGAGATTTCAAAAGTTCTCTGGAATGATAATATCCCGACTGTGATATCATCTGATAACGAAAATGAGCTTAACGACTACATATCAGGGCTTAAATGAGTGACGCATGAAGTAAAGGTAAAAATGACAGGAGAAAGTTATGCTGGTAAAAATTGAGCATTTATATAAATATTTTAACGGCGAGCCGCTTCTGAAGGATATCAACCTCGTCATCGAAAACCGCGAGACTATCGGTCTTATCGGTGTCAACGGCTGCGGCAAGTCTACGCTGCTGAATATTCTCACGGGCAGCATGGGCTTCGACAAGACTGATGACGGTCTTGGCTCGGTGGAAGTTTCACAGAACTGCACCATCGGTTTTCTGCGGCAGAACAGCGGTCTTGAAAGTGACTCCACCATTGATGCGGAGCTTCACAAGGCGTTTGACAAGCTGCTGGCGGCGCGTAAGAGAATGGACGAGCTGGAACAGCAGATGTCAGGTCTTACGGGGGCTGAGCTGGATACCGTCAGCGCGGAATACTCCGAATTATCGGCGTATTTTGAGGCTAACGACGGCTACCGCATCGATGTCAACATCAGCCGTATACTCAACGGTATGGGCTTCGGCAACGTGCCCCGCGACAGGGTGATATCCTCGCTTTCGGGCGGTGAAAAGACGCGTCTGGCTTTGGCGAAACTGCTTTTGGAAAGTCCCGACCTGCTGATACTTGACGAGCCCACGAACCATCTGGATTTCACCACGCTGATGTGGCTGGAGGACTATCTGAAAAGCTACAAGGGGTCGATACTGATAGTATCCCACGACAGGTACTTCCTGAACAAGATATGCACCCGTATATGTGAGATAGAGCTGGGCAGGCTGACCTCTTACAAGGGCGGATATTCGGCTTATGTAGTGCAGAAGAAGCACAACGCCGAGCGTCAGCTGAAAGAGTGGGAGGCTCAGCAGGAGGAGATAAAGAAGCTGGAGGAGTACATCGTCCGCAACAAGACGAGGGCTTCGACGGCGAAGATGGCGAAATCGCGTCAGCATATGCTGGACAGGATAGAGCGCATCGAGAAGCCTCTGATGTTCACCAGACCGCCTAAGATAAAGCTGGAATACGATATTGAGCCCACCAAGGACATCGTCAAGGTGATAGACTGCCCGCTGGTGGTGGGTGAGGGCGAGAGCCGCAAGACCCTGATAAACAGCCTTGATATGCACATCAGGCGGGGCGAACACGCGGCGATAATCGGGTCAAACGGCATCGGCAAGACTTCCATACTGAAGCTGATACAGAACATCATACCCCACGAGCGGGGCAACATCGTGTGGGGCGGAAACGTGAAGATTTCCTACTTTGAGCAGGAGCACAATATACTACACATGGGCAGCACGGTCATCGATGAGATGCTTGACAGGTTCCCTGCCATGACCCCTGCGGAGGCGCGAAAGGCGCTGGGGTCGGTGTTGCTGACGGGTGAGGACGTATTCAAGCCCATATCGGTGCTCAGCGGCGGCGAAAGGGCTAAGCTGTGCTTTGCGATAATGGCGTATACACGGGGCAATGTGCTTATCCTCGATGAGCCGACCAACCATCTCGACCTGAACACCAAGGAAGTTCTGGAAGATGTGCTGGCGGAATTCGAAGGTACTATCATACTGGTATCCCACGACCGTTACCTCATCAACAAGGTGGCTGACAGGATAATCGAGGTCAAGGCGGACGAGGTGAACTGCTACGAGGGCAATTTTGACGCTTATGCGGCGGCGATAAGTGCGGCTGAAAAGTCGGCGGCAGAAGCGGCTGCGGAACAGAAGCGGGTTCAGGCGGAGCAGGACAGGCGTGAGCAGAAGGAGATAAGCTACCGCAGCAAGGAGCAGCGTCAGCTGGAGGCGAAGCGCAGGGCGCGTCTGAAAGAGCTGGAGGAGCTTATCGAGCAGGCTGAGGTGGATATTTTCAGGCTGGAGAACGAGATAGCAGACCCCGATGTTGCGGCGAATTTTGAGCTTATGACGGAGAAGTGCAACGCCCTTGAAGCCAAGAAAACGGAGCTCGACGAGATGATGGACGAGTGGGCAGGGCTGGAATAATATGGCATAAATTAAGCGGAGGACGAGGTGTCCTCCGCTTTTTGTGTTGGTGTTATTTTTTGCCGTTTGGGAATATCTTGTCGGGGCAGACGGTCATCATGTGTTCGATGGCGGGCTGGCAGTCATTCCAGAGACCGCAGCCGTCGTCGCCGCCGCTGGTCTTCCATGCGAAAACGCCCTGATAGCCGTTATTATAGGCAGTTTCGTAGACGTTAGTGAGGTCATAGCTCTCGCTGCCTTTGGCGGGTATCTCGCCTATGACCACGGGCTTTGAGGTATCAAACTTAAAGTCGGCGGGGGTCTTGTCGTAGATAACGCCCCAGTTGGGTATCATCCATTCGTACCAGTGGGTCGACCAGAAGTCAACGTAGGCGAGGGAGCTGTCGTATTTGCCGATGCTAAGGCTTTGCAGCTCGGCATCGGAGATGACGTTGCAGCCTAGTTCATCGGAGTTATACTTTATCATGCCAAGCCCTACGGTGACTAGGACATCGGAATTTGCGTGTATAGCGGCACTTGCTTTGGCGTAGTACTGTTCGAGGCTCAGCCAGTCAAGCTTGCCGCACTCCTTGTTTTCAACTATCCAGTCGGGCTCGTTGCAGAGGTCGATAGCCCAGAGGTAGTCGCAGGCATCGTAGCGCTGTACCAGCGGGACGATGTAGTTATCCACGTAGGCATCGGTCTTTTCGGTGGATTGTATCAGCTGGCGCCAACTCTCGTAGGTCTTGTTGGTGTCCTTGTAGTGGTCAAAAGATTGGACAGTTGCCATTATGTATATCTGGTATTGTTCCGCGAGGGCGAACAGGCTGTCAAGGTCTTCCCAGTGGGCGACGGTGGCGCCTTCAAAATCGCCGTCGGCGGATATCACCATACCCACATCGCCGTTGCAGGATATCCATACGCGGCAGGCGTTGACCCCCGATTCATGGAGCTTTGCGAAGTGTTCCTGCCAGAAGGGAAGGCTGAAGCTGCCGCCGAAGTCGTTCCATTTATCCCAGGGGGTGTTGACACCGTTGAACCACATCTCCTTGCCGCCTGCCATGAATTTGTTGTCTTCGATGGTGACCTTTGCGGAGCCGTCGCAGGTGGTATTATAGGGCTCTTCGGGGAGCCCTGCAACGTATTCGTCGAGCTGTGCGGGAGTGTCTTCGGTGGGGTTGGTGTCCGTTTCATTGGACACTGTTTCCGGCTTGCTCTCGGTGGACGGTTTGCTTTCTTCGGTTTTGGTCTTGGTGCATGATGCGCAGGTGAAAGTCAGTGCGCAGGCGAAGACCATCGCCATGATCTGTTTTGGTTTCATATTTTACCATATCCTTTCCTTGCAGCAGATTTTTCTGCTGCTTTTTTTATACCCTATTTGCCCTCATCTTGGGGGCAAATTTATACATCAGACCGCCGCACAGTGCAAGATTGCGGTGGTCGGAAGTTCTGTTTAAAATTATGTGTGCCACTCCTGATTCCAGTTCTTTTTATCGCGCTCGACTTTCAGCTTGGCACGCATCTGGTTGATCTTATAGTCGAGATCTTGTACTAATTTTTGGACATCTTCGGCGTTGTAGCCCTCGACACGGGCTGCGCGGAGCTTTGTTTTACGGTAAGGCTCGGGGAGTGTATACTCTTTGTTCCATGATTTCAGCTGCCAGCATTCTTCGAGGGAATGAAGCTCGGCTGACATATTGGAGAGAAGCTGCAGAACATCGCGTGTTTCGTAGCCACAGCCGCGGACTTCGCGGAGTTTGTGGACTTCGGGTGGAAGTCTTTTCATATCAAACATGGTCGCACTCCTTTCAGATGGTCAAAAGATATTATGATCGATGTTTTCGGGGATCGCTATGAGGAAATATCTATCCGATAAAACGGACAGATGCTCTCTTGGCGATTTTTTTATGTCAGTTGTTTCTGCATGAAAATTTCGGTTAGAAAAACTTGATAGTCCAACTTTTTGTACCAGTCTGCCACGCCTGTGAAATAGATGAATGAGATATCCATGCCGCTTTCTTTGAGATACTGTGTGACGTGGGCTATCATTTCGATGGCGATGCCCTTATTGCGGTGTTTCGGGACGGTGCCCACACAGCCGGGCATACCCACGCGCCCGTAAGCATCGGTGAGGTAGTTGGCGACATCGGTGCTGACCAGACAGAAGCTTGCTATCTCGCCCTTTATCGTGGCGGTGTAGACCTTTGCGCCCTCGGTGAAGTACTGCACCCAGCTTTCGTCAACTTGGGCGACGGCTTTGTGAAGTGCCGTGATTTCGCCTTTATACCAGCCGTATTCGGCGGTTTGGTGCCCTCGGAAGAGGGATTCGTTAAAGGTGTAGTCCCTAAGTTGCAGGAGCATTTCGTCGCATTTGCCGACGGTGGAAAAGCCCTGTTTTACGAAGAAATCTGCGGATTGTTGGTCGGCGCCGATCAGGAAATTCGAGGTCACTCCCCCTGTGTAGATGGTGGTGAAGCCGTTGGCTTTAAGGTGGTCTTCGGTTTGCTTTAGAAGGTGGGTGCCTATGCCTTGACGCTGGTGGTCGGGAGATACGCAGATAAGCTTTAATGCGGCGTTTTCGGTTATGGCGAATGCGGTGATATCGCCTTGTTCCTCGTGGGTGAGAATGTGGGCATTTTCCCCTAGAATAAGGCTTTTGAAGCGGTCGGGGGACATTCTGAACTGAGGGTAGCAGGAGTTGAAGATATTGGTAAGATTTTCTAGCACAGTTTAGGAGACCTCCGATCTTGCAGATTGAAAAGTCAAAATATTGATATTGTACAAAAACTCGTAAGTTTATAGGAAATTTCTGTATTATTCCGCATTTTAATTATAGCATATCGGGGGCGGTTTTGCAATGGGAATTTTAATATTTTGATATTTTAGCATATTAATTTTTGAATGCGGGTTTCTTGTGATTTCTGCATAGATTTATACTTTAGATTTTAGTCAAACAAATGTTTTATCATTTAACTCGGACTTATTTCTGTAAAAGTTGTACAAAAACGTACAACTTTTTGGGGGTAAAAGGGTGATAGTGAAAGGAGTTTTTCGAGATGGAAAGTCAGAAAAGGAGGAAACATTATGAGAATCACACCAACAAAATTTGCGAAGACATTTGTTAGAACGAGGAACGGTTCGGAGACAGCGGTGCGGCTGGGGTTCAGCCCTGCGGAGGCTAAGGAGCTGGAGGCAGATATGCTGGCGCGGAAGTCGGTGAAGAAGGCGATACGCAAGCTGGACAATGAGGACATTCAGAACCTGTGCTATGTGAAAACGGGGCTTTCGCGCCTTGCTTTCGGGAGCATAAACGATGCGGCGGCTCTGCTTTTTGCGGATGAACCTACGAGGGCGGAAGTGCTTTCGGCTGACCTTTTCAACGTATCTGAAATAAAGAAGGTCAAGGGGGGCGGTGTTGAGATGAAGTTTTATGACAGACAGAAGGCTCTGGAGAAGCTGGTGGAGCTTGACCCCGAATTGAAGGAAGTTTCGGCGGCGCAGGAGTTTTTGAATGCGGTGTATGCGGGTTCACAGGATATAGACGATATGGACATGGATGGAGGAGAAGATGATGAAGAATATGGCGCAGAAAAGGGATAGTCAGTGGAGAAATGTTCTGAAAAAGCTGGCGGAGTATGACCCCGAACTGAATGAGGAAATGACGGCGGAGGAGTTTCTGGCGGCGGTGGGGGTAAGTCCGCCCGACAGGGGAGAAGTCTGTCCGAAAGGGGGCGATGATGATGAGTAGAAAGCGGAATCTGGAGTTTTCTGACAAGCAGAAATTCTTGTTCAAGTGGTGGGCTAACCCTGCGTACAGGAAGTATGACGGCATAATCTGCGACGGTGCGGTGAGGTCGGGAAAGACGAGCTGCATGGCGCTGAGTTTTCTGCTGTGGTCTATGGGGCGGTTTAACGGGAAGAATTTCGGGCTTTGCGGTAAGACGATAATCGGGCTCAGGCGAAATCTTGTGACGGAACTGCTGAAATGGGCGGAAAAGCTGGGGCTCACGGTGATGGAGAATGTTTCAAAAAACTACATGGACGTGGATTTCGGCGGGAAGAGGAACAGGTATTACCTCTTCGGGGGAAGAGATGAGGCTTCGGCGGCGCTGATACAGGGCGTTACGCTGGCGGGGATACTTATGGACGAAACGGCGCTTATGCCCCGAAGTTTTGTGGAACAGGCGGTGGCGAGGTGTTCGGTGAGGGGGTCGAAACTGTGGTTCAACTGCAATCCCGACAATCCCTATCACTGGTTCAAGCGGGAATGGATAGACAAAGCGGCGGAGAAGAATCTGCTGTACAAGCATTTTGAGCTGAATGACAACCCCTCGCTGAGCGAGGAAGTGAAAAGGCGGTACGAGAGGCTTTATTCGGGTGCGTTTTACGAGAGGTTTGTTCGGGGAAAGTGGAGTGCGGCTGAGGGGCTGGTATATCCGATGTTTGACGAGAAGAAATATGTTATCGATGAAGCGCCAAATGATTGCGAAAGGTTCGCGGTGAGCTGTGACTACGGGACAGTCAATCCGAGCAGTTTCGGGCTTTGGGGGCTGAAAGACGACATATGGTACAGGATAGGTGAGTACTACTACGATTCGGCGAGAGAGGGCAGCAGGCGTACCGATGAGGAACACTATGAAGCGTTGGAAAATCTGGCGGGGGAGAGGGAGCTAGACTACGTGGTATGTGACCCCTCGGCGGCTTCGTTCATACAGTGCATACGCAGGCACGGAAAGTACCGTGTGGTACAGGCGAAGAACGATGTGATATCGGGGATACGCAGGACACAGGACATGATTCGCGGCGGGCGGCTGAGGTTCGCATCGGAATGTAAGGACATACTGAGGGAGTTCACGCTTTACCGCTGGGAAGAAAGTTCGGGCAAGGACTGTCCCATAAAGGAGAACGATCATGCTATGGACGATATGAGGTATTTTGTGTGTTCGCTGGAAGAAGATACAGGCATCGGGTTTGCGGCGATATCGGTCTGAATTAGGAAAGGAGAGGAAGAAAGTTGAAGATATTCGGGAGAAAGGACAGGGAAGAAAAATCCTACGAAAGGCAGTGTTTTGCGGCTGATGCGGGGGAGAGCATATTCCGTCTGGCGGCAGACGAGGGCTGTCTTGAAGGGGGGATATATGACGGTTTAAGGGCGACTGTGCCTGTGATTGACGCTTGTTTCGGGAAGATAATACGTCTGGTGGGGGATTTTAAAATTATCGCGAAAGATGAAAGGTACTCTGACGAACTGGAGAGATTCTGTCGTGAGGTTACTGTTGGGATATCGGGAAAAAGCCTGAACACCTTTGCGGATATGTATCTGGACAGTCTGTTGACCTACGGCAGGGCTGTGGGCAGGATAGTTACGGACAGGGAGACCATGACGGTCAGGGGGCTGGTTGTGGGGGACAGCAGTCTTTTCAGGGTGAAGCAGGGTAAGGGGGCGCTGGACAAGGAATTCTGCTTTTACGGCGGCGGTGAGGTGATGAAAGTTCCCGAGCCCGAGAAACTGCTTTACACGGCGATGAATCCCAGTCCCAAGCACCCAGACGGTGTATCGGTGCTGCGGGGTCTGCCTGCAATAAGCAGTGTGCTGATGAGGATATACCAGTGCATAGGGCAGAATTTCGACAGGGTAGGAAACGTGCGCTATGCGGTGACTTACAAGCCTGCGGAGGACGGTTCGGACAAGCGTTACGCCCGCGAGAGGGCGCAGGAAATTGCGGCGGCATGGGCGGACGGTATGCAGAGCGCAAAGAACGGCGTGGTCAAGGATTTCATCACAGTGGGTGATGTGGGTATAAAGGTCATCGGGGCGGAAAATCAGCTTATCGACACGGAAGTGCCTGTGCGGCAGCTGCTGGAACAGCTGATAGCTAAGCTTTCGGTGCCGCCATTTCTGCTGGGGCTGAACTGGTCTACCACGGAGAGGATGAGCAGTCAGCAGGCGGACATACTGACAAGCGAACTGGAATATTACAGGCGTTTGCTTGAACCTGTGCTGAGGGATATATGCGAAGCTTTTCTGATGACCTGCGGTACGGACTGCGGTGTGGACATCGAATGGGGGAACATAAATCTTCAGGACGAAGAAGCGCTGGCGAGGTCAAGGCTGTACAATGCGCAGGCGCGGAAGATAGAACTTGAAAACGAGGAGACCGAAAGGAGAGAGGGCATATGAGCGGTGAGAAGATAGGAATCACGGATGAGGTAATGGAGAAGATAAACCGTTACGCGGTGGGGACGCTGAAAGCTGAACAGGTATACTGTTTCAGCGTACTGCTTTGCGATAATGAGGTTGACAGGGACTATGAGAGGTTCTCGGATACGGCTTTGGAAAAGTTGGCGGAGATGTTCTGCGGGCGGACAGGGATATTCGACCATGACAACAGCAGTAAGGGTCAGACGGCGAGGATATACGACACGGAAGTGAGGGGGTATCCCGACAGAAAGACCGCTGACGGCAGGGATTACAGGGCGCTGATAGGCTTTGCTTACATGGTGAGGACGGACAGAAACAAGTCGCTGATAGCGGAAATTGAGGGCGGCATCAAGAAAGAAGTCTCCGTGGGGTGCGCGGTGGCTAAGCGGATATGCTCGGTATGCGGTGCGGACGGTGCTAAGGGCGGTTGCAGCCACATCAAGGGGCGAAGCTACGGCGGAAAGCTGTGTTATGTGACCCTTGACGAACCTCTGGACGCTTACGAGTGGAGCTTTGTGGCGGTGCCTGCGCAGAGGGCTGCTGGGGTGACGAAAGTCTACGGCGATAGAGAAGTAAACGCGGAGATAGAGAAGCTGAGGGCGGCGCAGGAGCGATTCTGCGAAGACCTGAGAGGGGACATCATCAGGCTGGGGTGCTTTGTGAAGAGCACAGACATCGGAAATACGGAGAATATGGACGTTTTCGGGCTGATGGAGCTGAAAAAGAAGCTGTCACGTCAGCTGAGAGATGAAGCGGCATCGGGCAGGGCGGCAGGAGTTGCGGCGGCTTGTGACGGTGGTGAGATGGAAGCTTTCAGAGTGTAGAGAATAGCAATCAGCAGGGAAAATTATTGGACTTCTGTTTAAAGGCAGAGAAGTTCGGGAGATGAAAACGGGTGGGATATGGTGGGAATTAATTTGGACTTTTATGTGTCAGCCGACAGCGGGACTGATGGTCTTATGGGGGATTAAGCGGCGAGAACACGGAGAAAAGTCGGAAAAAGAAAACGAACGCACAGGCTTATCTGTCGGGGGGTGCGGGAAAATAGGACGGCAGAAGAAAACGGAGGTTATTATGTACGATAATATCAGACTTGAAAAATCACTTTACAACATCACAGGCAAGAGCTTTACACAGGCGCTGGCGGAACTCGACCCCGATGAGGGCTACAAGGGTACGGAACTCGGAGGTCTGGACGCTTTTGAAAGACAGCTGAAGCGCTTCGGGATAAAGGTTTCGGGGGCGGACAGCGACATGGTTGAGAAGTTCTTTGTAACATCGCAGTCGGCGGTGCTTTTCCCCGAATATTGCAGAAGAATGATAAAGAAAGGCGTGGAGAAAGTCAGCATAGCGAGCGTGGTATGCGGGGCGGTATCACGCACGGACGGCATGGATTTCAGGGGTTTCACGATAACACATTCGGGCAGTGACCCTGTGGATCAGGGTGAGGAACTTCCCGAAACTACGGTGGTTCTGAACAGTACTGCGAGCGAGGTGATGAAGTTCGCGAGGATGCTGAGCTGTTCTTATGAAGCGGTGAGAAAGCAGAGATTAGAGGCTTTCGGCATAGTGCTGAGGGACATCGGTGCGTCCGTGGGCAGGGGGCTGAACAGCTACATCTGCTCGATGCTGATAACAGGTGTTGAGCCTTCGACAATTGCTGGTGACGCTATAAGCTACGCGGATATTGCGAAGTTCTGGAGCGACATGAGCACTCATGATATGGACGTGATGGTATGCAGTCCTGCGGTTATGGCGGAGATACTTGCACTGCCCGAGATGAAGTTCTGCGTGGGAGACTTTATGACCAGCGGCAGGATAAAAACGCCATACGGTGTGACGGTGGTGAAATGTGCGGAGATGCCTGCGAATAAGGTACTTGGTGTGGACAGCACAGCGGCGGCTGAGCTGATACTTGGCAGTGATGTGGTAGTAGACAGTGACAGATTGATAGGCACGCAGATGAACGAGATAAGCTGTTCACTTCTGGCGGGGGTGACTAAGGTATGTGAAGATGCTGTGGGGGTGCTGGTGACAGGGCTTGTTTAATTCATAATTCATAATTCACAATTCATAATTGTTGGCAGGGCGGCGACGTAGCTGTACTGGGGTTAAGAATGCCAAGGAGACAAAGCGCGCGGTCAAGCCTCGCGCTAGCAGGCTTGCGGGAGTTTGAGGGCAGAGCCCTCAATCACCAAGGCGCAAAACCAAAATGCACGGCTAACAATAAGAGTAAAGCAAGCTTCCGACCAAAAAATGCGCGGGCGGTCACAAAAATCCATGGGTGAACGAAATGAGCGTCCAATGCAATCTATTTGGGTACACAGACCGCCCGCGCACGCCGTCAAACAGCGATAGCGTCTTTGACGGCTCGACCCGCAGGGGCGACACTGTTCACCGCAGTTCTTACGATAAAAACGGATTTATCACGCAGTTCGTTGGTCGGGGTGGGGTGCTTTAGGCGGACGTTCTGCGTGTTTGTCGCCCCTGCGGGTCGAGAAATCGGATTCGCTTCGCTGTCCGATTTCGGGCGCGGGCAATATTTACGGACTTAGTTTGTGCGGGGAATCAGTCTGGCACACGCTCGGAATTTTGGGATTGCCCGCGCCTATGTGGTTGGGGAGATAGTCTGCTATTGCTTTTATTGTGGTCACGTCGCTTTTGTGCCTTGATGCGAGGGCTCTGCCCTCGCGCTCCCGCAAGCCTGCTGGCGCGAGGCATATGCCGACGCAGTCGCATAAACCGCGCGCTTTGTTTCCTTGGCATACCTCGCTTTGTACTGCTAAACTATTTAATCGCCCATTCGGGCAGAAAGGAGCAATTATGCTTGATTTTGACAGGGTACTCCTCAGCTTTTATCAGCTGAGCAATTGCAAAAATGACAAAACCGACGAAGTCGAAACGTTGGTAAAGGAAGCCATGAAAGCCGTGGAATCCGCTCTTGACGGTAACAGAATCGTCGGCGAGGATATTTATGCCTGCGAATACGCCGCGGCTTGTACGGCGGTTTACGACTATGTCTGCCGCGAAGCTTTCCGCGAACAGAACGCGGTTACGGTATCGGGAAGTGCTGATATCAACGGCAATTTCAGCCACAGGATAGATGCGGCGCGTGAACTCAAAAAACAGGCTATGTCCCGCATCGAGGGGCTTATGCCCGGCGGCGGGTTTATGTTTGAAACTATGTGAGGAGGAATTTATATGGTAAAAATTTTGGACAGTCTTGGGCTTGGTGATATAAAGTCGGCTCTGGCGGAAGTTTTGGAAAATGCAGGATTCAAGGCGTTTGAGGAATATACGGACATCGTTCTCGGTGAGGTTGAGGGCTGTACGGCGGTATGGGCGCTGGACGGTGTTAAGCTGACTGATTCGGGCAGGCGGATAGATTCGGGTGATGCCGCGGTCACGGGGGAGATAGTCTTCAAAGTAAAGCTGATGGGCAAGGCGGAAATGTTCGGCGACCATATCTGTTTTGATGACAAATGCTTTGATGTCTGCGCGGGGGCGGCGCTGATACGCGATTTCGGCAGGGTCACGGTGGAACTCGGTGCATCGGCAAGCGATATGCAGCACATGAGGCTGACCCGCGAGATGAAAGTCAGCTTCGGGGTGTGCCTGAAAGAAGTATCATTGAACGGAGGTCAATAATGGGTTTTGAGATAGCTTTGCCTGCGGGGCATACTCTTGAACTGGGGCTGAACACCCTTTATCCCGATGCTTTGAGCGTTTTTCGCCGTGATTCGCAGGTGGAATATGTAAAAGTCGGGGGCGGCATCGAACTTCGCACTAACGGTTCAAAGGGTCTGGAGATTCTTGCAGTCGGGAAGTTCTCCCCAGACGAAAGGACTGTCTTGCAGGACATAATCGAGGATTTCTCGTCCGATGTCAGCACTGTTATTGCTGACAACAGGAGTTACGGCGCGATGATACTTTTGGAGGGCACGCTGACGGAGAAAAGCGGGGAAGTCGGGGGCGTGTACAGGCTAAGATTCGGCGGATATGAGATATAAGTGAAAGGAGATATGAAATGGATTGTTATCTGGTGCTTGATGTTGACACAGGCAGCGGGGTGGCTGAAAAAGTCTACGGGCTATGTCTGGGATTTGTGTTTGAAAAGGCTTTATATGTGCCTTATACGAGGTTTGTTGGCTCGTTTTACGAGGACGGTCTGTCCGATATTTCAGCCCTTGATGTTGTGGGCGTGCGGGTCAGGCTTGGGGTGAATGAGATTCACAGCGGTCTTGCGGATGAAGTGAATATCGAGAGGTACGGCAGAGGTCATCGTGTGCGGGTGACTTCCCGCGGGTACACTCTGCTTCTGGCGCAGAACGAACCTTATCCCCGCATAAACACCAACGTCACGCTGAAAACTCTCTGTCAGACAAATCTGGCAAGCCCCTACATAACCTACGAAGACCCTACCCCTGTTGTGGGCAACATCTACGTCAACGAGGGTTCAACGGTGTGGGAAGCGGCGGTGGCTTACTGCATAAAGGCGAGGGGCTACTATCCTTTCATAAGGGGTAAAAACATGGTGCGAATGACAGCGGGTACCCGCAATACCATTGATTATTCGGGGGTGAAGAAGCTTTCGGTGGTGAGTTCTCTTGACAGCAGATATCTTCTCTCGGACGTTTACATGAAGGAGTTGGGCGACACTTACCCTTACGAAGCCCACGATGCTTCTGCGGCGAGAATGAATATCGTCAGGACAAGGTATTACCCGCTGGATATGCAGTGGCTTTACGACCCGCAGGTGGGGCTTCAGCACAAGCTTGATTATTCAAACAAGGGGGTCAGAAAAGTTGGCATGACCTACATGGGCTGGCTTGGTGAAGACCTTATGGACAAGGCATCGGGAGAAAGCACGCTGACAGGGAAGAACATAAACTATGTGAAAGTTGTGGGCGGCAGAAAAGGCATCACCACCACGGTTATGTGCTACAACGACAGGTACGGTCAGAAGGAGGTTTAGCTATGATTATCGCGATAAATGACAGCGGCAGGGTCACTCTGCCGCGGGGGAATGTGCTGGGTCACAGTGGCGAGAACGGTCTGCGGGTACACAGGGTCATTCACCCGAAATTCGAGGGTGCATACTATGATATAGTTCTGGATTTCGGCAGCAGTCAGACCGCTGTGCGGGTTTCGGGGGAAGAGATATCTCTCGACAGTGATACGCTGTCGGAAGTCGGTGAAGCAGAAGCGCAGTTCCGTGCGCTGAAAGTCGAGGACGGCGAGGTGCTTATCTTCAAGTCCGACCTTTTCAGCGTGAGGATACTGCCTTAAATGGAGAAAGGAGTAAAACTATGGCTGTTAAGGGGATAGATGTTTCAAAATGGCAGGGCAACGTGGATTTTGAAAAAGTCAGGGGGGCGGGGTATGGATTTGTGATAATAAATGCGGGTTACGGCAGGTACATCTCGCAGAAAGACGGTTATTTTGAGGACAACTACCGCAAGGCAAAGGCGGCGGGGCTGGATATCGGGGCATACTGGTATTCCTACGCGGTAACAGCCCGCGAAGCCGCACAGGAAGCAGAAATCTTCAAACAGGCGGTTAAGGGCAAAGCCTTTGAATATCCCCTTTGCTTTGATATCGAGGACTCATCACAGCGGGGGCTTTCAAATGCTGTGATAGGTGATATGGTGGATTCTTTCTGCGGGGCGCTTGAAAAATCGGGCTACTATGCGGCAGTTTACAGCTACGCGGATTTTCTTACAAAAAAAGTCCCTGTGCAGTGCCGCAGAAAGTACGATGTGTGGGTAGCGGCGCACGATGTTGCTAAGCCGCCTTACGATATGGCATACGGTATGTGGCAGTACACCTCAACAGGCAGGGTGAACGGTGTCAAAGGCGACTGCGACTGTGATATGTCCTACATGGATTATCCCGCTATCATGAAAGAGAAAGGTCTTAACGGATTCAAAAAGGGGAGCGCAAAACCTCTGGACAGAACAGGTTACAGGTTCGGTGACAAGGGCTTGGGAGTGTATGCGCTGAAAAAGCTTCTGGGGCTTGCCTATAACGAGGGTCTTGTAAAATACAAGCTGGGCGATCACACGGAGTTCGGTGAGGGGACGAAAGACGATGTGGACACTCTGCTGGAACGCTGGGGTTATGAAAGGAACGGCATAGCAGGCGAGGGCTTTATAAGAAAGCTTTTTACGGAACTGGAGAACTGACAAACAAAAAACGGAGAACGGCTGAATATCAGCTGTCCTCCGTTAGGTATATCATATTATCAGTAGCCTTGATCGACTGTCGGATCGGGAACTACGGGGTCTGTCACTACTGGGTCGGGAACCACAGGGTCGGTCACGATAGGATCGGGAACCACAGGGTCGGTCACGTTCGGGTCAACGGGATCAGTCCATATCGGGTCAGTGACGTTGGGATCGACCCATTCGGACTGTGAAGTTACCGCGTTGCCGTACTCATCGGTAACAACATTAGCCCAGTCAGTATACTCGGGCTGGCTGTCGGTGGTATCGCTGGTGGTAGCAGTCCAGTAGGTAGAACCTGTTGTGGTCGTTGCCATTGACGAAGAATCGTCCTTGGGTCTTTCTTCCTCGATTATCTCGCCCATCTGGACAACGCCCCAGTAATCGTTCTGCTTTACCCAAGCCCTGCCGTTGTTGATGGGTCGCGCCTGTGCGAATTCGCCCGCACGTACTACCTGATTGCCCTCAAAATCGTAGTAGCTGTAATAGCCGTCCTTGTAAACAGGAACGTAATCATCACAGAAGAGATATGGGTGAACAACGGTCTGGTCATCGGTCATCATGCCGTTGTATGCGTTGGGGTCACCGTCGCAGATGAAGTCGATAACGGTGTTGCCTTCCGAATCGAGGTAGCCCCACTTATCGTCTTCGTTCCTGAATGCCACCAGTGTGGAACCTACGCCCTTATAAGAAGGTGCGTAGTAAGCGGTATAGACCATATCGGTGAGGAGCTTGCCGTTCTTTGCAAGTCCGCAGAGTGCGCCTTCGGGTACTGAAACTTCCAGATTGCCGTAGTCGTCCATCTCAATATTTGCTTCGGTAACGGGGACTGTCTTTTTGCCTGAATACTCAGATACGCTCTTGCTGCCGTGCTTGCCCTCGAACACCTTCTGTGACTTGATATCAAGGTAGAATTCGGGGAAAGAATCTTCGGTATGTTCGGGATAAGAAGACACCTTTTTGTCCTTGTCGATGGTGCAGTATTCGTATTCCTCGTTGCGTTCATCAAGAACATTCAGAAGAACTATCTCGCCGCAGCTGCAAACGTAATAGTCATCATAAGCGGGCTTTATAACGATATTGCCTGCGTAATCGATAAGACCGTACTTGCCTGTCTGCCTTATTACCGAGTAGTTGAGGTATGACCTGTTATCGGCGTTGTCGGGGTCTATCCTGCTGGCATCGAAAGATATTATATTATCTGCCTGTATAGATGGGTGTATCAGCCAGTTGTATACCTGTTCACTTTCGCTTTGTTCGGTGGGGCTGTAACTGTAAGAATCTGTCATCTCATTGTCGCCGTTTTTGTTGGAATTCATTCCCGGCACGGCACAGCCTGCAAAAATAAATGCAGAGACTGCCGCAGCTATGGTGCTGCGCAATACTTTATTCATTTTAATCCTCCTAACGATCTGTGCGCACGAAGTTTCAATATGGCTTTCCGCTTTACTTGACAAGGGATATCCCGAACGGCTGTAAAAGCACCGTACAAAGCGGAACATCGGCGGTAAGTTCATATATTGATATGATATGCGCAAGTCTGCCTTTCCTTAATGATGGTCAATATCCGTATTTTTCTTTATGCAGTTATTAACAAAACACCTATTATTAATTATATATCATCACAGCGAATATGTCAATATCGTTAGGCAGAAGTGTCAGGTGAAATTTTCATCACATTAGACATAAGTTTTGAGTTTTTTGCACAAATAGATATGACATGGGAAAAGTTGGTATTTATGCAGTCGGAAGTGCTATGGTGTTTTTGTTGACAGCACAGATGTGTCATGCTATAATAGTTACTATCTTAAATCGGGATTTATGGAGGAGCAGACAATGAAAATAATAGCTATCGGAGCAGTTACAGCAGGCGGTAAAACAACAGTCGTAAACGCAATAAGATCCAGACTTCCAAGAACAGCATCGCTTCACTTTGATGACTACACATTTGAAGGAGAAGTCGAAGATTTCAGCAAATGGTTATCCGAAGGAGCTAGTTATGATGTAACGGATTTATCTCCGCTGAAAGCTGATGTCGAACATATGATAAACAGCGGTGAATATGATTATTTGCTGCTGGATTACCCCTATGCATATCTTAATACAATGATGAAAGACTATCTGGATTGCTGTATATTTATTGATACGCCTTTAGACATTGCAATGGCTCGGAGAGTACTCAGAGATATGAACGATGCTTCTGCTGATGATATCCGTAAGGAAATGGATTCATATTTGAAATTCGCAAGAGTTGTTTATGTTCACTATCTCAAAACAGTATTGCCATCATCTGATCATGTGATCGACGGTACAAAAGATCTTGAAACTATTATCAATGAGATCATGGAAATAATTTTAAAACTCTGAACCCTGATTTATCTTATCAGGCAATACAAAGCCCCAAAGCACGTTGAAATGCTTCGGGGCAAAATTTTAATATGGGTATCTATCGTATATCAAACGCACATTCGTCTTCGGTTGCTGTCAGTTCAGCCCAGCGTGCGGATAAAAGCTTGGCGTAGTCGATGTAAAATAATCCGTAACAGCCGATGGAATAGCCGTCGTTGACTTCGATAAGCAGGGTTCTGCCGTCGGAGGTCAGTCCGAAATCAATTGCGTATCCTGCGGGGGCTGATTTAAAATCTTTTACGGCATTTTCGATGACTTTATAGTCGTAATGCCTGCGCCAGTCGCCTTTATAAGGTCTTACACTAAGTATCTTTCCGTACCTGACGAAGCATCGCCATTCGGCTTCAAACTCAACGACCTCGGAACATAAAACGTCCTGATTCACCCCTTGTATACCACAGCCGATAAGGTCTTTCGGTGAACGGACGACCACTCCTGTGAACTGTTTATCTTCAACAGGTTTCACGAATACAGGCCAGAGAGAGGGGTCATTGTTGACTTCGTTCATTTTGGTCTGCCATATCTTTCGACCGAGATATTTTTGCAGTTCATCGGGGTAGTCCATTTCGGGAGTGGTGATACCAAAATCAGCAAGACGCGCCCTTACTGTATCAACATATCCGACTATGATATCTTCCTTTTTGCTTTCCTGAAATCGTTCATTATCATGAAAGGGGACTATCTCAAAGCCCATTTCGCGGAACCCCTGACAGGCATTCATGATATTATAATTTCGGGGGATACCGTTTTTATCGGACTGTATGTAGACTTTCACATTATCACTTCCGTTCTCAAATCAGTACTATATTTGAGGGAAGCCCTTTCAGAAAAAGGCTTCCCTCGACGTAGGCTATTAACATTTTTTTGCTTTATCAGGTCATCTTTCTGCGTATCTCGCATACTCTGCCGATGATGCGGAGGTCGAGGTCTGCGGCTTCCTTTCGGGGGTCGGAGAATTCGCGGAAATATACGCGGTCGGGTGAACCTTCCTTGACCACGGCGTAAAGTCCTGCTGCGCCTATCTCATCTATGCTGACAAGGAGATAGTCACCGAACATTACGAAAGGACGGTTCTTATCATCGCGGCATATATAGAAGCGGTAGGTGCCGTGTTCGGTATTGGCGTATTCCTCGCCCCATGGATTCTTGGGGTCATCGGCACTGAATACCTGAACTTTATGTATATCATTTGAATTATCACTGTTTGAATTGTTTGAACTTTCATAGCCGAGAAGTGCGCCTTTGGTGGTGCCAAGCGCCTGTGCCAAAGCTGACAGCTTATCCTCACGGGGCTTGAATTTACCCGAAAGATACTGGCTTATAAATGATTTTGATATTCCTGTACGCTTGCTGAGTTCTGCCTGTGTAAGGGAACGTTCTGCCATAGCGGCACGGAGATTTTCAGCAAATGAACTCATATTTCTGTACCCCCTTATATATTTATGTTCAGAATTTCTTACCAGCTATATTATACCATATTATGATAAAAAGGTCAAGAGGATTTTTGCGGTATATGGCGGGTTTGGGCGTTATGGTATCCATGTGATCTCGAATCCATCGAATACGTTATTGCTGTCGAAACCGAATACATATCCGCTGTCGTGGTTTGGGGTCTTCTCGGATACGACAGCATAATGGTATCCGTGATCTTCGTATGCGGGTTCGCCGCTGTTTGCCACAAGTTCGTCATAGGTGAGAGAAGTATCGAAAGCGAACTCCATTTTTTCGGAAAAACCGTCGAGTGAACCTGTCGTCAGAACATTGTCTAAACGGACAGATATCTTTGCAAGAACGCAGTCTCTTACTTTTCTGGGAGATTCATCGGGGTTTATAAAGTACAGTTCAACATGGGAACCAAAGCCATCTAATCTGTATTCAAGGCAGCCATAGGGGAACTGTCCCCTGAACTTATGCTTGTACTCCTTATCAAAGTTCATTTCGGAATTATCCGAAGAGCTCCCTTTTTCGATAGTTGCGCCTGCATTGATGAAATCCTGCAGGGTGGAAACGCCTACGGTCATGAGTTTGCCGTTGTATTTGAAGCTTCTGTTGCTGAGGTCGGCGTAGGTGGTACTCAGCTCGGTGGGGGTGGAGAAATCCGCGAGAGGGGGATCGACCACGCTCTCGTTCGTCTCGGGGATAGTCTCAACAGGAACGTCCTCGACAACAGCGGGGTCGGTGAAAGTCTCGGTGTTCACTTCCTCGTATTCGGCGGACTCGGTGGTGGCATCTGCGGGCTTCTCGGAAGAATTGTCGGTTGAAGCTGTCTCACCGCAGGCGGTAAGGCAGAGGATAGCGGCGAGGGTGGCTGTTAACAGTTTTATTTTCATTTTACTTCATTCCTTTTTCTATGAACTTGTTAATATTAAGCGTAGCTTAACACTGTAAATTATATCACCAAATATTATCAAAGTCAATCGTTAGCACGGCAGTATCATAGTTTTTAATAGTTTTCGGTTTATTCGGGAATTTGTTTTGTTTAATATGTTTATCATTAATTGCTGTGAAATCCCGAGTTATTCGCTTTCTGGAATCTACATGGGAGTCATGTGGAGTTTCATATGTTTATGATACTTCGCGAAACGCAAATTTTAGTAAGTGTGAAGTTAATATTACCTAATAGTATAATTTTTAACTAAAGGTGGTATAGTATATAAATAGTGAGATTAATATTGCGCAGCAATTGTACATTTTACAGAAATATTAATAAACTATTGAAATTTATGAATTTATAGTGTATAATATACTAAAGAATCATCGGAAGGAGGTGTTATCTATGACGGAAAATGATAAAGCAGAACTTATCAAGTGCGGTATCGACTATGAGGACGGACTGGAAAAATTCATGGGGGAAGAACTGCTGTACTGCGGTCTGCTGGTGAATTTTCTGACAGAGAACACTTTCGACGAGGCGGAGCGGTGCATGGAAACAGGCGATGATGAGGGTGTCATGCGTGCGGTGCATTCGATGAAATCGGTGACGGGTACGCTTTCGATGTACGAATTGTATACTCTGTGTTATGACACGGTGGACGCTTTGCGCGGCGGCGACAGGGAAAGCGCGCTGGACAGTTTCGGCAGAGCGTATCAGGTCTACAAAAGGACGATAGAATGTATCAAGCGGGTCATTGTTGACGGTGGGCTGGAGTATGAGAAGATTCAGGACGATGTATAGCCGCGGCGGCGGGCTGTTATACAAAACGTTTGTGGTCACTACTGGGGAAAACCTTTCTGGAGAAAGGTTGTTCCCTAAACGTCAGCTTTGCTGATGTTGACCCCTTTCCAAAGACTTTTGCCTCTTTTTGGCAGGGGGCAGACACATTAATAAAGAAAGCGCAGTACGATAACATACTGCGCTTTTATTAGTATAGCTGCCCCCTGCCAAAAAGAAATAGAAGTTTTAGGAAAGGGGGGGGGGAATAACCCTTTTTCAAAAGGGTTTTCACCCAATAATATCCACAAACGTTTTGTACAAGCAGCCCACAGTCGGGGCTATTCGTTGTTCAGATATTTTTCTTATAGATCACGTTAAGACCTTTAAGAAGCAGGTCTTCATCAAGAATTATATCGCGGCGGCAGAGGGGGACTACTGTGCCTGCCAGACCGCCTGTTGCTATGACGGTACATTTCTGCCCCAGCTCTTCTTCGATACGTTCTACCATGCCGTCGATTGCGCCTGCGTTGGAGTACATAAGTCCGCTTTTAAGGCAGTCAACTGTATTGGTGCCTATTACGTGCTTTGGCTTTTCAAATGCGAATTTCGGCAGCTGGGCGGTGCGGGATATGAGGGCTTCGGTAGAAACAGCCATACCTGTTACTATCAGTCCGCCGAGGTAGCGTTTTTTCTCGTCGATGACGGAGAGGGTGGTAGCTGTGCCCATATCGATTATTATCATGGGGGCGGGGTACTCGTTGATACCTGCGACTGCGTCAACAACGAGGTCGCTGCCCAGCTGGGCGGGGTTATCTATAACTATTGAAAGCCCTGTTTTCAGCCCGGGACCGATGACCATGGGTTTAACGCCTATCAGCTTGCGTACAGCCGCGGAGAAAGTTGCGGTGATAGTGGGTACGACGGAGGAGATTATGGCGCCGTCAATCTTATCGGGGGAGATATCATGCATCTCCATAGCGGTCTTGATATTTGCGGCGTATTCAAGGTCGGTCGCCAGCTGGTTGGTATATATCCTTTCACAGAAAAGGATATTGTCATTCTCGATACAGCCGAGAACTATATTTGTATTGCCTACGTCTATTGCTAAAAGCATTGTTAGTTCCTCCGTTCAAGAAAAGGTGCGTCTGTCAGGATTGCAGGCGCACCTTTGATATGGTTTTTACTATTATCCTGCGTGTTTAAGCTTTAGCGGCAGAAGCTTTATTTCTTGGGCTTATAAGACGTGCCTTGTAAAGTGCTGTGCCGACTGCGGAAGTCACAAGGGGTGTGGCTATCATTTCAGCAACAGCGTTTATGCCTACGAAAACACATATAAATACGAATACATTTGCGCCGGGTGCTTTATCTGCACGCAGATTCTTGACATAATCGGAATTGCCGAAAAGCAGGATAAGTGAGCTCATAAAGAACACGGTGTTCATGAGTGCTGTGCAGAAACCTGTAACAGCGCAGGCTACGTAAGGATTGGACTTTTTCTTTGTGAAATCAAAGATAACGCCTGCAAGCAGACCTACGAGAAGTCTGGGGATAAATCTCTGAATAAAGCACAGTACAGGGGCTATCTGGTTGAGGGCAACGCCCATTCCGCTGGGGATACCGAAGCCTATGCACTGGAGATAGCTCAGCAGACCGAAACCACCGCCTATAATTGCTCCGCCGACAGGTCCGAGGACTGCTGCTGCGATAGCTACGGGGATAGTCTGCAAAGTGATGGACAGAGGTCCTATCGGTATTGTGCCGATGGGGGTTACTGCAAAGACGATCTCCCATGCAAAGAGAATACCCAAGATGATGATCACTTTGGTGTTTAATGTTTTTTTCATATTGAAATCCCTCCTTGTTAATATCCCGCTATGGGGGGCGGGTACATTACAAACGGGTGAAGGCTGTTCCTTTCACCGATGATATTATAGCACATCTTCCCCGAAAAAGCTACTATTTTTGGTGCTATATTCTTTACGAATTTTGATGACGGGGCGGTTACAGGGTTGTGCATATTGTTGGGAAGGTGGTTGCATTTCTTCGGGAGATGTGGTATGATAAGATGGTTAAGAAATGACGGAGAATTTTTGGGGGTAATAATGATGAAAAAAAGATGTCCGTGGTGCGGTGAAGAGTTAGATACTCATCCGGGAAGAAAATATTACTGTCACAAGTGCAATAATGAAAGCAGGGCTTGTTTATACGGCTGGGTATATCTGGTCGGGGCTGTTCTGGTATTTGTATCATTTATTGCGCTGCACAGGTATTTTAAATTGAGTTTTGGTCTGGGTATGATTATCTGGTATGGGTTTATCGGCTTGGTTTTGCCGCTTGAAATTGATTCAAAGAAGTATGTTCCGCGGAAAGAGGCGCAGGTCAGCGTTAAGCTTCTGCGGGAATATAACTTCATTAAAAGGAGATATATTTTTTCGGAAAATCAGATGTTCGTGATATGCTTTTTTGATGAGAATGAGACTCCTGTTTCGCATATGCTGTGTGTATCTCTGGAAGATGTGAAGTTTGGTTCTGCCAAAGAATTTACAAGCAGTATAAAGTTTGTGCCGCTTTCGGATAACAATGTTGACTTTGCTAAGGGGACTATGTTTTATATTTTTGACGGCAAGGAAAAGATAGCAGTGGGAGAGTTGAAGTCTGATGTGGGTGAAACGGTGCTGAAAACGGCGTAAACGGATAACGGATATTGAAGCCCTGACGGCGGTGTTGCTGTCGGGGCTTTTGTTATGGGGCGAGGTGAGTTGTATCCGAATGCGACATTGTTGATTTTATATAAATTTACAGATCGATGTTTGTGAAAAATCACACCGTAAATTCTTTCTTACTTATACGTATATATACTGTTAAACGTACCGATCCAAAATGAAGATACATGAATAGTGAAAATTCTGTATCTGATAATGTAGTACTAGGGTTTTATATATGGAGGATAGATAATGAAAAGAGCGTTTTTACTTATTTCAATAGTTATGGTATTATGTTTTTCTGTGATAACTGCATATGCTCACCAAAATGCACAAAAGATCGAAATTGATACTTATCATTTCACTGATGATGCTTGTTATATCGATCTGCTCGTTAAAATGGACAGTGATGATGAAGATTATACCAAGTTCAACAATGATAATATGGATCGTTTTGATTTTGATAAGACCAAGTTATCAGAATACATAGATGAAGACGGTTATATTAGTTTTTCTTGTCATTACAAGGGTATTTATTCTGATATGATAATAAATAAAAAAACAGTCAGAGACACGTTGATATCAGAAAACTGTTTTACGCTTGATAAGGATCTGGAAATTGATCTGAATGTGATGAAAGCTCTTTATGACAAAAAAAGAGTATTCAAAATAGCCATACTTGATAAAGAAGGCAGTATACTCCGGATATCAGAACCTTTTGAAGTACATAATGAGGACAAGGGTTACATTTCAAGTGATGTCAAATATGATATTTCAAAGAACGAGGTTGAGTATTATTGGAGCAACAATTATCCGACAGATTCTGGGATAAAGATATATAACAAGCCTTTGGCTTTCGGGATATTGATGTTTTTTATTTTTTCGATATCGTTTCTGGTTTGCAGTATACGTCGGAGAAAACGGAAATAAAAGTTTGGTGCGTGAGGTCTGTTGAAATGGAAACGGCTTCACGCAACGTGTTTGAGTAAGTGTAATTTTTGCAAAGTTGATAAACCCCACAGCAAAGCAAGAGCCCACAGCCGACGCAGTCGCTGTTAGCGCCTCTTGACCGTAGTGAGAGAGCGAGGAACGAGCGAACGAACGCAGGTCAAGTGTCACTCGGCGCGAAGGTCTTGCTGCGCAGAGGGAGCATGAGGGGTTTCACCCCTCATTTATAATAATATAGTTAAATTCATGAATTATTAAAAAATGAACTTGACATGAACAAAGTTTTGGGTTATAATAGAATAAACAAATGTTTAGACAATATCACATAATATTCGGAACAAGAAAATTTTCGGGCGGGTGATGCTGTTAGTATGAAAGAAATGTTATCGCGGATAGGACCGCTTCAGCTTGCACAGGTCATCGTAAAATTCTGGAATGAGTGCTTTATACTGTTTCTGCTGTTTTCGATGCTTATGGGCAGGCAGGACGATAAGCGCTATCAAGTCATCAACAGCAGGGCTGTTCTGCTTACAAAGGAACTCACCCTTTATTATCTATCGGTGCTTATCTACAATTTAAGCGACATTTTTTATCTGGCATTCAGCGGCAGGGAAGGCAGTGTTGCACACTATCATATACGTTTCGGTTCGTTCATGTACTATGCTTCATCGATGGGTATAACACTGTTCATTCTGCGAGTGATACGAAAATACATTGCCGATAAACACGGGCTGAAACGTCTGCGGCGGGCTATGATAGCTTTTCAGGTGATGCAGTATATGCTGTTTGCTTTGCTGTTAAGCACACCGTTCACAAAGATATTCTACCATATCACCTCGGATAACCGCTATGAACGTTCCTGGGGGTTCCCGATATGGCATCTGACAACGGTATTGACCTATGCTTTCATACTATGTGTGACGGTGCATGAATGGAATCGGATATACAGTTTTCTGGGAAAAGCGGTGGTTACGGCGGCGGGATTCCAGATAGTTGCCCTGATGATAAGCTACTATACGAACAATAATCTTAACAGCACGATGGCTTCGTTTTCGGCGCTGATACTTTTCACCCTGCACGAACAGAACAAGAAAGACACCTTTATACGGAGTGTTCAGGAGTTGGAGAAGACACAGATAGAGTTGTCTGAATCGAACTATCAGCTGGAGCAAAGCAAGAATCAGCTGCTTATCGCGCAGATACAGCCCCATTTTATAAACAACTCGCTGATGACACTTTGCGCACGGAGTCGGGATTATCCCGAGGTGTATGAGGGACTGAAATATTTTTCCATGTATCTGCGGTCGCATTTTGATATACTGGGTGAAGTGTGCGCCATAACCTTCGAGCAGGAGATGGACAACATCGAGGCTTATCTTACGCTGGAACGCATGAATTACAAGGACAAGCTTCAGGTGGAGTACAACATTGAATGTGACGATTTTACGGTGCCTGCCCTGAGTATACAGCCGCTGGTGGAAAATGCTGTCAGGCACGGGATATCCCGCGAGAACGGGGGTACGATCAGTATCAGTTCATTCCGCAAGGACGGGTACATAATCATTGAGGTAACAGATGACGGTACGGGTGACCGCCCATATATCGAAGATACGAAAGAACGCAGGGGCGTGGGCTTGGAGAACATCATAAGAAGGCTTGATATTGTCTGCGGCGGCAGGGTGGAGCTTATGAAAATACCTGACGGCACGCTGGCACGGATAACCATCAAAGAAAAGTCGGGAGATGAGGAGAATGATAACGCTGTCGGTTGACGATCAGCCTGAGATATCTGAGATGATACAGCATTTAATGACGAAGATCGACCCGAACGGGACACACATGACGGCGAACACTGCGGAACAGGCTTTCAAGCTGCTTTCAAAGGAAACGCAGATAGTTTTTCTTGATGTGGAGATGCCGGGCATGAACGGTATTGATCTGGCGAAAAAGATAAAGGAATTTTATCCCATGCTGAATATCATATTTGTGACAGGATTTACGAAGTACTGCTACGAGGCTTACGGAGTTCACCCCAGCGGGTATCTGCGTAAACCTGTTTTTGAGGAAGACCTGCGGCGGGAATTGCAGAATCTGCGGTATCCGATAGATGCTCCGCAGAGCAGGCTTCTGGTGAGGTGTTCGCCTTTTGCGGTATTCGATAATGAGAACGCATTCGTTTTTCACAGGAGCAGAACGCTGGAGATGTTCGCGTATCTGATATACCGCGACGGTGCGCTGTGTTCAAACGGAGAGCTGTTGGGGATACTATGGGAGGGTGATCCCGACAAGGCGGGGTATCTGCGGCAGCTGATAAAGGATATGATAGAATCCCTTGATGAGATCGGTGAGAGGGATATAATCGATAAAAAGTACGGAAAAATAGGCATCAGGCACGGTTCGGTGCGGTGTGAGGGTGAACTGGACAGGATAGCTGATGAATTTTCCTGGGTATAAAGTATAAAGGCAAGACCTTTCCTTCGGTGACGGAGGAGAGGTCTTTTTTGTGAAGAAATTCGGTTGGGGAGATGGTGATGATTTACAGATTTTTCGCATCGGTTTGCGAACGGGTGAAAAACTGTACTGAAAATGTTTAGATGGTGAAATTTATTGGATTTCACGGGGTGAATGATTCGTCTAAAGAAATTTTGCCTTTCGCTTAAATTTCATTTAACTTTCACAATATGAACACGAAAAACGATTTCGATGTGACGGGTTTGTAACACTCGATATGCTATAATCATAATAGATAAAATCATAAAACATATGAATTAATTGAGAGAAACTATTTAACGAGAAATTCACAAATTGACATAACAGATATGGTAGAAACATACTTCTGAAGGGGGGATCTCTGTGAAAAAGATAAATATAAAGCGGGTGATTCCGCTTCTGGTATCGGCAGTTATGATAATGAACTGCTGTCCGATAGAACTGCTTAAAGCATCGGCAGATGAGATAACAGCTGAGACATCGGCTGAAACGGCAGAGACCGAGGAAAACGGGCTTGAATATCAGCAGCTGAGCGCTTATCCCGGCAGAGATGATTCGGAATCGGTATCGCTGGACGGACTGATGCCAACGAATGCGACCCTTGAAGTTCAGAAGCACAGCGACACTGAAAACGGCGCTATATGTTCTTACGATATAACGATAACCAAGGACGGCGAGGTTTTTCAGCCTGAATCGGAAGCACCTATCACCACCAAGATAACCAACAAGAAGATAGGTCAGGCAAATGCCGACAACAAGAATATGCGTCTTTGGCATATATCCGATGACGGCATACGCGAGGAGATAACTGATTTTTCCGTGGAGGGAGATACTGTTATCTTTCAGGCGAAGGGATTCTCCCTTTATGAGATAGACGACGGGACTATGCCCCTGAGAACTTATGAATTCTACACACCTGATAACAACGGTGTATATTCCCTTTATTACTTCCCAACATCATCGGGCAGAGAGATATGCGAGCAGACCATAAAGGGCGATGAAAAGCCTATATTCCCCCAGCTTCCTATATTGCTGGATTCGAGGACAAAGACATTTCAGGGCTGGTTCATCTACAATGAAGAGACAGGGACTTATGATGAGAAGATAGATTTCTCAAACGTGCCCCCTGTTACGGCAGAAAGTCAGGGGCTTGTAAAGATAGGCGCGGTATATGCTGACTGTGTATTCGTGGTATTTCACGATCAGAGAAATGCTGACGGAACTCCGGGTGCGATACTTGCCACAAAACTGGTGATGCTGACTGATGGTGCCGATACATTCACAACAGACGATATTATTGCTACCCACGATGGAAGTACATTTGTACAGGGTACGGAACATCAGGAGATACAGGCACCACACATGGAGTTCAAGGGCTGGTCTTATGATTACGCAGTAAATGAAGACCCCGACGCAGACAGAACTCCGCTGCCTGCGGAAATGGAAGTTGATGTTGAGAACCATGTAGGACTTTCACATACAATAGACCTTTACCCCATATTTGAACCCCTGCGCTGGATAACATTTATTTCGGGCGCAACGGGAAGCGGTGCTTCGTATATCCCGCCTTGTTCGGTTGAAGCGAAGAACGGTGCGGGTAGTGAGGATATCCGTGTACCACGCCGAGATGGTTATGATTTCTTTGGCTGGTATCTTGAAGAAGAGGGACACGAACGTGTAAAGATAACGGACAGTTCGGCTAATCTTCTGGAGTCGCCTGCTTTTGACGGTGAACAGCTGGAACATATGCATATCGAAAATGGGCGGCTGATGTTCGACCACGATCTTAAACTCACAGCACAATGGATACCTGCGGAAACGAAATATACCATCATCTTCTGGAAACAGAAAGCCAATTATGATGAAGATGATGACTACGACTTTGAAACAAGTGAACAGCTTTTTGAACATACAGAAAACATAGTATCCGTACCTGACAGCTATAAGAATAATTGTCCTTATCAGGGATTCCACTATGCGCGTTGTGATGAAAGCAAAGCAGTTGAAGGCAACGGCACTACAATACTGAATGTGTATTATGACCGTAATGTTCATACGGTTACATTCAGAACAGCAAACAAAAATGTGATACATACCGTGAATACACGATATGGTCAGGATATAAGCGGTATATGGTCATTCACGGGCAGCAACAATGTGACCTACCCTCAGACAAATCCGCCTACATCGTGGAAGCCTGTTAATTCAACGACATACAAAGAGCGTATCACACGTATGGAGATAATGCCCGATGAAAATCTGGTATTCGATCATATGACAACTACTAATGATAAACGTTATTTCAACTACTACGTTGAGGCACTTCCCGATGTTGCTGAAGACAAAGTATTTCAGAACAAAAGGTATTCTCTTTACCTTAATCTTGTCCATGATTTCAACTATATAAACTACGCTGCGGATTTCTGGGAACTTACAGGTTTTACAAGAGAGTGTGCAGCTAATAAAAACGACCATGTTGTGGAAGTTGGAAATCAGACCCACTGGAATAATAATAGCATTCCTGATTCGACGCTGAATTTCTATTACACAAGAAATTCTTACAAAATCGAATTCGTGGATTCAAGAGACAATACCAAAATTGCGGAAACATGGATACTTTACGGTGATTCTATCGGCAAATATCTGTCGGGTATACAGCTTCCCGCGGTGGAGGCGGGCATGAGTTTCAGCGGCTGGTATTTTGATAGTAACTGTTCAGCAAAAGCTGACCTTGATGACATGACGATGCCTGCACACAACATGATAGTATTCGCAGGCTGGGAAGCAGAATGGTATCTCATCGAGATAGACCCTAACGGCGGTCAGCTGCCCGAGGGTTCATCAACATGGTTCTGGGAATCTTATCACGGTGATAAGATAGCAGAGTATATCCACACCACAAGAAATTATGTTCAGGACCCTAACGGTGAGTATTACTACCACGTTTATGACAGAAATTATTACCATCTTTCACAGGAATGGGACCCTGCGGAATCTGCCTGCACGGACAGACGCGCGTTCTATTCGCAGGAGCTGGAGGGTGCAGACCTGAGCAGACGATACAGGCTGGAAGAAAAGCAGATATATCAGTATGCGGGCTGGTATGAAGTTGACAGGGAGACAGGTCATGAAACGCCTTTCAATTTCGATCAGGAAGTGGATCATGATATCCTGCTGCGCCTGCACTGGAAAGAACTTGGTGCTTACTATATCGACTATCATGCAGGTGACGGTACGATAGACGAACGAGATGAATCGGAAGATGATGTGTTCCTGCTGCTGGCAGATTCTGTTTACTCAGGAAGCGCAAAGGCTGTTGTTACAAGAACAGCAGTTCCCCCCGCAGGAATGAACTTCCTTGGCTGGCGTATCCGAGGCGATAAGAGCGGAAGCATATATCCCCCGGGACACAGCTTTGAGCTTAACGCTACATATTCAGAGATAACCATGACAGAAGATGGTTCGGAAAAGCGCATAATAATCATGGAGGCAGTATATGTGCCCGTTGATACGGCAACTGTTATCTATGATGCAAACGGCGGTTCGCTGAAAAGCGGTATGCCCACTGAGGGGTACGAAGATTGTCTGGAGAACTACGGCGGACGAATAGACATTGACCCCGGTAGGGACTACGAGAACAGCCGTCCTGTATACAGCGTTACAAATTCTTCTGTAAGAGTAAGTCATCTGCTGAACAATTCGCATATGAAACTCAGCGGAGATATATTTGAGAACCAAAATTACCGTTTTACAGGCTGGAACACCAAGCCTGACGGAAGCGGGATACACTTTGAAGCAGGTGCTAACCGTCTTATCGATACAGAGAGGACGGCGGGATTTGACGGTACTCCCCAGACGCTGTACGCTGAATGGGAAGTAAAGGTATACTTCGACAAGAACAAACAGGATTCAAACTGGGGCGGAAACTGGAACGAGGCTGACAGTTCTTATCAGTACGACGATATCAACGGTCTGTACTACCGCGAAGTCTTGCTGAATTCGGCACTTCACTATGAACCGCCCTGTACACCACACTGTAATGACACGCTGATAGTTTTCCATTACTGGAGTGCACAGCGTTACAGCAACGGTCAGAGTTATGTACCCGAGTTTGATTTTGAAACTATAATAACAAGGGAAATGACCCTTTACGGCTACTGGAACAGTCCCCCCGAGGTAATCGTACACGCAGTTGATGCATCGGAACCTGTTCTGGCGCTGAAAGACAGCGAATGGCGCATACAGAACGCGATAACATTCACGGCAGATGTGCCCATCACTATCGGTACGGAAAGCGTGGCGAGAAGCTATGCGAAACCGCCGACCAATACGACCGACCACTACACATTTGACTTTGCCTGCGTCAGCGATGCCTTTGTACAGACAGGTCTTAACAATGTATCTGACAGCCGAAGCATAGCAGATATACGCTATGATACTGATGCGAGGGCGGTTATGGTAAGGTACACCAACGGCGCCGAAAGCCCTCTGCCTTCGGACATGGAAGTATATCTGGTATACCACAAGCGACCTAAAGACGTTGATATCGAGTATGTTGAAATGCAGTTTTCAGGCGAACTCAACGAGGTGGAAACCATCGCGGAAGCACCGAGGACTGCGGCGGTCGCAAATTATGTGATGAGTGATGAACTGACCACACCGAAAAATTATCCGACAGATACTACAAACCGCGAGTGGTACTCATTCGCATTCGGTGATAATTCGGGAGAACTGAAGATAATCACTGCGGCATCGGACAGTAATGAGAATCGTCCGTATCTGGAGATACGCAACACATGGCGCGGTTTTGAGTACTCACTTAACGGCACTGATTTTGAACAGTGCGGATATGATCTGAAGCTTTATGTTGTATACTACGAAAGTGAACCTACTATCATCACTCTGAACGAGAAGACGATAGGTCTTCCGGAGGATGTTGAAAAGAATTTTCATTATGAAGTATCTTTCACTGATACTACAACTGTTACAACGACACGACATAATAAATCACTATACGGCGGAGGTTATTCATCGCATGGAAATATTGTTGGTTCTAACAGTACAACATCAGACCCTTTGAAGAAGTATTTAGACTTGCATAATGGTCAGTCAGAATCATTTGCGTTATTCTATTCAAAAATGTCACGTTCGGAATATTCCACAACAGGACAAAGTCAATACCGCGATGATATTGATACTGTGATAACCCAGACCTTAACGGTTAAGCAGACAGCTGTACCTGAATTTGAAACGGCTGTAACTGCATCGGCGGCAGGTGGTACGATAAATGGGGAAAATCTTACCTATTCGTACACTTCGACCGGGACTAAAAACGATCATACAGTAACCTATACAAACACTCACACACCGCTGCCGCTGGTACTTCATGTGGCTGTTGCTGAAAACGACGCTTTCATCGCAAAGGACAATCTGAGAGTAAGTGACAGCAGCGTTTATACAAAGAGTATCGGTATAGGCACAGACTATACTCTTACCGAAATAGACGCAAATTCCATCATCGGCGATACTAACAGGTATATGTTCAGCATGATAGCTGCGGCTGATAAGAAACCGAACGGCGAACTAGCAAATATCGAAATGCCTGTTGCGACCCTCAGTTACAAAGAGACAAGCGTACAGGATATCTATCAGCTGTGGCTGAACGGTGATGATGAAAAACTTCTGGGTGGCAGAGACATCTGGCTGATATACTACGAAAAGCCGACAGTACGCTACGTCATCGAGGAACCGAACGGCAGGCTGAAACTCATAACGCCTGTTACAAGAAATCTGGAATCTGTTCAGCTGAACGGAGTGACGGTGGATCAGAACGCATATCTGCCGCTGAACGCATACGAGACACTTCTTATCGATCAGACAGATTCAAACGCTTTCAAAGTTCCCCCCGATCTGGACGAGTACGATACCGACCATGGTGAGTGCTGGAAGTTGTTCCTGAACTACGCAAGCATAGGTATCGGCAGAAGAAATGCTGTAAGAATGACCGATCTGGAGGCTGCTTATCCGGAAAAACAGCTTATCACAGGATTCAATGAAGGTCATATGGCATACCGCGAAGCGGATACCGATGATTGGAACAATATGCCGTCGGAACCTGTGGTATATGTTATCTACCGCAACAAAGGCTTGCAGATGAATGTGAAGAAAACAGTTACAGGTGATGCCCCCGAAAATGAGGAATTCACTGTAAGGATAAACTCCTCGCTTATCAAGGATATGACTTCTCTGCCCGCCAGCGGATTTGCACCCGATGGCAGTGAGATAACCTCACTTGAAGTAAAACATGAGGTCATCGGCGGAACAATGACAGGTTATGTTGAGTTCAAGGTAAAGGACGGAAGCGACGTTACTGTGCTGGGACTTCCCCGAGGAAGATATCTGGTAACGGAAATTTTCCGTACGGAGATCTACGAACTTACAGCAACGGCAGACGGATTCAACTGTACACTTGATGAGGAAAATTCTTTCCATATAATCATCGATGATAATACAGAAATAGTTCTTAACAATAACGTGAAGCCAATTCCCGTGACGGGAGTGAAAGAAAACAAGATGCCTTATCTGATACTGAGTGCAGTATTACTGACAGGTTCGGTTTGGCTGATAATTATTCAACTCAGGAGGAGAAAAAGCTATGAGGATATTTGAACATACTAATGCAGAAACGGCTGATAACCGTGGAGCGAGAGCACCAAACAGTGAGAACATATCCGCTGAAAAGCACAGGTCACCGATGAAGCCCGTACAGGTATTTCTGCTTGATCTGTTAGTTATAATAATACTTATCTGGCTGCTGTTCGGGTTCGCGATGGGTGCGGTAACTGCACCGAACAACGATATGTCACCGAATATCAAGATGAAAGATCTGCTGCTGTATTATCGGCTTGAAGACCAGTACACCGCACAGGATATGGTGGTCATCAACAAGAACGGCAGAGTATATATCGGGCGTATCGTGGCGGTAAGCGGTGATACGGTGAACATAACGGACGATGAACATCTGGAGATAAACGGCAAAGCAGTTTCGGAAACAAATATTTACACTTCCACCCCGAGGTATGAGGGGTTTGTGGAATATCCCGTAAAGCTGCCCGAGGATACCTGCTTTGTACTTGCTGATAACCGCAGCGGCGGTGAGGACAGCCGATACTACGGTATAGTTGACCGCAGCGAGATAAAGGGAAAAGTCGTAATCACCCTGAGAAGACATAACATCTAAGGAAGGTGGTATCATGAAACTCCTGAACAAGATAGCGTCAGCTGCAAATACACTTCTGATGGTTGCCGCGGCAGGTGCAGGAGTGCTGATGCTCGCTTTCGGAGCGTATGTGCTTTATGATATCAGGTATACCAATCAGAATGCTTATATCTCACAGGATCTTCTGCAATACCGCCCGAAGGTAACAGCAGAAGAGAGCGGCACGGAAACATTCGCTGAACTGCGGGAAATAAATCCCGATGTTGTGGGCTGGCTGGAACTTTTCGATACCCACATCAACTATCCTCTGGTGCAGGGCGAGAACGATCTTGAATACCTGAACAAGGATATTTACGGAGATTCCACACTCAGCGGTTCCATATATCTGGCAAGTGAGAACGAGCGTGATTTCAGCGACTGGTATAATTTAATATACGGACATCACATGGATAACGGTGCGATGTTCGGTGATATCAGGAATTTCCTCGATGAGGAATATTTCGATTCCCATCAGGAGGGACTTCTGCAAACAGAAAAGGGGACATACCTGATAAAAGTATTTGCCTGTGCTTATGCAGACGCTTACGATAATGTTATCTACAACGTATCGAAAGATGCAGAGGCGAAATTTCCCGAACTGAGGGAATTCCTCAGCGAACACGCGGTACAGCATACGGAGATACCGCAGGAACTTTCGGGAGAAAAACTGATAGGTCTTTCCACCTGTACAGATGTGGTAACGAACGGCAGGATAGTACTTTTCGTTCGTGCAGAACCGCTCAGTCAGGAAGAGGCTGTGCAGTATCTGGAGCGCAGTTCTGATGATACGCCCGGGGAAAAGGTACATCGTTCTCCCCTGGGGTACTTTACAGACAGCGACCACTGGGCACTTCTGAATCTGCTGTGCGTGGCGGAAACTTTCCTGATATTCCTGCCCATAACAGCCATAAGAAGAAAATACAGGCAGATATCATACAGCAAAAAATTAGCGAAACAGCTTGAAGAAAAAATGAACTGCGATGACGGTTCGGAAAGTCAGGAAAATACTGAAAATTACGATAGGGAAGGACGGAGATGCCATGAAGAGGACGAAAAGATATGTAAGCAGTTAAGGAGATTTACAGACAATATGCATATCGGAATGATAGTTGAATGTGTATTGCTGATAGTATCAATAGTAGTCTTCCTGATGACGGAAGACCTGACCAAAAAGATGACACTGAGTGACAAATGGACAGGGCTTATGATAGTTATAGCGGCGATAAGTCTGCTGGCAGATCATCTGACATTCTGTTACAAAGGTAAAACACCAACTAAGGAAAAAATATCAACTCGGCAAAAGAATGAAAAGGTATATTCATGATATGAAGGAGGGTTCATTATGAAAAAAACTACTATGAAAAGAACACTGATCGCTATATGTACAGCCTGCGCAATGGCACAGACGATTACTGCATCGGCAGCAAGCACGGGAATGATAAACAGCGGAAACGCAAATACTGTTACTCCGAGTTCCACAGCAAGTATTTCCGTCAACAAGGATATCATACTGTTCAACGCAGAGGGATTTGATATCTATGCACCGAACATTACATATAGTTATAATATCACAAGTGCGGCAACAAATGCTGAAACACAGATACTTACTTACGCAAACAGTGACCTTGAAAACGGCGTGCCTAAAGAGGGTGCAGTACCGATAGCAGTTAAAGTTCACCCCGGCGAGATAAAAGCTATATCCTCGGCAGGGGATAATGCGAATACGGCAAATATAGTTGAAGCAAGCATAGCATTTGGCGGCAGCGGAGATGTTGTACACCATGCAAATAATACTTCTGTAACTGGTATCAATGGAAATAAAAAGATATCGAATAATATGACGATATCCGTAGACGCTATGAAGATCTATAACCCGAATTATGACCCGAATGATGCTTCAACCAAAGTACAGGTAAATCCTCCCGGAATTTACCGCTATAAGATAGCTGATGTTACTACGGCTGAAACACTGGCAGCAGCAGGTGTTACCGACGGTGGTGCGGCAAGCCAGATATATCTTGATGTTTACACCAAGTATAATACAAATAAGGACGGTCTGGATATATATGGTTATGTACTGTTCAAGAGCGATAGTGATACCACCAGCATAACCTACGACAATACGGTTACGATTGCAACCGAAGGCAAGGTAACAGGTTTTGATGTTCAGACTGAAACCGAGACAGTATCGGGAGTCAACGGTCAGAATGAAATAACTTTCAAGTCCGATAAGTACTATACCTACAATGCAAAAGTCAAGAAGATGATCGATGGTGAACTTGCAGATACTACCCACAAGTTCCCATTCAAGGTCGAGCTTAGCAATAGTAGTGTAACATCTGCTGATGATTTCCGTTATCAGATAAATATAGGCGGAGCACAGGGTACACTGACCGATGCAAATCTTGCAGCTAATGGTTCATGGACTCTTGATGGTATAACAAATGCAACCACGGGGCTTAAACTCGGACAAAACGATGAGATCGTTCTGGTAGGTCTGCCCGCAGGAACAACGATCAAAGTTACAGAGAAAAATGACACAGGTGATATCTACACTGCTTCGGCAAAGGATACTGATAATGCGGCTGTAAATCTGAAAAGCGGAACAGCGGCTGCGGCAGCATCTGTTGCAGTTTCTCCCGATGCGACGGCAGAAATGAACGCGGTATATGATATCGACGGTACAGAAACCATAACCTTCACCAACTCAATGAAGGACATTTCCGTAACAGGTCTGCTGTTCAGCGTAGTACCTTTCATAATCATAACAGGTGCAGGTGCTGTTCTGATAGTTATGGTTATCCGCAACAGAAAGCAGAGAAATGATAACGAGGTCATCTGACGAAACGGCGGCGGATATTACCGAAACAGGACAGGGGCATTCAATAAAAAGCGGTGATGTTTATGTTTAGATCGGCACGTTTTCGGGCGGCAGCGATACTTATGGTGGCGGCAATTTCTCTCGGATTAATGCGGCAGTTTGGTACATCGGCGGTACATTTTGTACCATCCGATGCCGCCGATGCGGGGGAAGAAAATCGGGATACGAGTGAGGATAATGATGTATCTGCTGACGATCTCGCTCCTGCTATCCTGTGGCGTGAGGAACAAAAAGCCGTTCCAACTGCGGCTGAAAAAGCGGATACCGAGAAGTCCTATGAGGATGAAATTCGTGAAAAATTGAAGCTGTTGTCAAAGGATTGTCCCGACCTTATCGGGTGGATATGTGTTGAAGATTCGGACATTGATTACCCTGTTGTTCAGGGAAAAGATAATCAGTATTATCTTCATCACGCGACAGACGGTTCGGAGAATGTGGTCGGTACCATCTTTCTGGATAAGGTATGTTCGGCAGATTTTTCAGACCCGCAGAGTATACTGTACGGGCATAATATGGAGTATGGTATGTTTGGGGATATACGAAAATTCAGAGAACCTGCGGAGTTTGAACGTCACAGAAAAGGTCAGCTGATAACCCTGACGGACAGTTACGATATCGAATTTTTTGCATTGTCAATCGTCAGCGCATTTGATATGGTGTATGATGTTCCCGCAGAAAATCCGCAGTGGGTCGATATCATTCGCGAGAACAGCATATGTCTTGCGGATACAGAACTGACCGATGAGGACAGGTACATAGCACTTTCGACCTGTTCATTCGATTATGAAAATGCACGGTTCCTGTTTGTGGGAAAGATTATCACATCGCAGTAAAGTGACGAGTGATATTTATACGAAAAAAATGCAGAGCGGTTTGACACTCTGCATTTTTTTGCATTCAGTTTTGCTTATCAAGTATGACCGAGAGAAATTCGGTGTTTTCAAAATCGCCCCAACCGAGATTTTTTTCATCGGGGGACAGGGGAGTTTTTCTTTCAAATTGAAATCTGCTTAGCAGAGTTTTATCTGGCAGAGGGATGTCATGCTTATGTAAAATACACTCTATCTCTTCAATAAGTTCAGCCACTGGAGGTTCGGCGGCTTTAAAAGAAGTGCCGTCGCAAATACTGCCGAAATCACTTGGTATCATCAGTACACGGCGAAATTCATCGGCGTTGTCACTGTCGCAATCTGTGATATCTTTGAACAAAGCGGTGACAGAATCATAATAATTTTTGCTTAGCCTGCCGTCATAATTTTGACGGTTTGTTTCCTCATAGGAATCAAATTCAAGGATATATTCGGGAACTGCTTCGGAGTAAATATCCCAAGATTCGTCCCACCAATGGGTCGTCCATTGCCACATTTTTTCGGCAACTGGTGTCCAGTCACTGGTGGGATATAGTGAGGTCAGATAGCGTTCTATGCACATAAAAATATAACACAGTCTGCCTGTCATGGTGATGTTATAAAAATCATTTATGGTATTATCGCGCATTGTTTTATCTCCGATTTTCTGATGGTGACTGTCATCGCAGGAACAGATTATAAACGATGATAGCGTTCACAATACCAAGGGTGATGCCGGCGGCGACCTGCATGGGGGTATGACCTACGAACTCTTTGAGTTTGACTTCGGGGAGGTCTTTGGAAGTCAGGAGATTAAGGGTCTTCTGCATCTCGTTTAGTATGGTGGACTGTTTGCCTGTTTCAAGGCGGACACCGCTTGCATCGTGGCAGACGACCACTGCGACTATACCTGCGATAGCGAACTCCACGGAACCAAGACCTTTCACAAGACCGATGCAAGCAGCGAGGGAAGTCACGGTAGCGGAATGACCGCTGGGCATACCGCCGTCACCGAAAAGGCGAGTGATATCGAATTTTTTATTGACAATTGCGTGTATGATAGTTTTCAGCACTTGTGCTTCAGCCCAAGAAGCGAGGGCGGTGATGACGAATACATTTGAAAATAAGTCTGTCAGGTATTTCATTTTTATCAGTCCTTGGTAATGATCTTTTTATATTATAGCATAAAAGTTTGGAAAAGTAAAGATGACGAGCAAAGGGGGAGAGAATGCCAAGGAGAGGAGCTTTTGGTCAAGCTTTTCGCGAAAAGCTTGCGGAGAGCACGAGAGGCAGAGCCTCTCGGTCAAGGAAAAAATGTGACGTGAACACAATCAAATCAATAGCAGACTATCTTCTCGACCCGTCAGGGGCGACATTGTCTACCACAGTCCCTTTGATACACGCGGTTCGGTTGTCAGAGGTTAATGCTTTATATGTACGTACTTCGGGTTGGTCGCCCCTCTCTCCGTTCGGGTCGAGCCGTCAAAGGCGCTTCGCTGTTTGACGGCGGGCGCGGGCAATATTATACGGACTTAGTTTGTGCGTGTGGCATTGTTTTGTTCACGCTCTGGATTTTGATATTGCCCGCGCCTATGTAGTCGGTAGATAGTCTGCTACTGCTTTTTTTGTTGCCGCGTCGCTTTTGCGCCTTGACCGAGAGGCTCTGCCCCTCGTGCTCCCCGCAAGCCTTTCGCGAAAGGCTTGAGCCAAAGCTCTTTTCCTTGGCATATCTATATGGTTTGTTGCCGCGAATCTCCGTGTCATAATTGCCTTTTGCCTGCATATCATTCTACAAAGAACATCTTGGAGGTACATACATGGAGTTTTCAAAAATGAAAAAGATCGCTATCTGCTGTGGCAGTTTTATCGCGCTTTGCGGGTCAATCTGGGTGGGTGATATTGTCAGCAACAAGGCTTTTGACAGGGTGACAAAGGCTTCGGCGGCGGAGAGTATGGTTCGTCCGCAGGTGGTTCTCGATGCTGGTCACGGTGGTGTGGACGGTGGTTGTGTTTCGGTGAACGGGGTGGCTGAAAAGGGTCTGAATCTGGATATTGCTTTGGTGGAACGGGATATGCTGGAAGTGCTGGGTTTTGAAGTCACGATGACGAGAGAGGACGACCGTTCGATTTATGATGAAGGTATCGAGGGGCTTTCAAAGCAGAAGCAATCGGACATGAAAAACAGGCTGGAGATTTTTGACAGGTGCAAAGGTATTGCTGTTTCGATACATCAGAATCAGTTCACGGACAGCAGATACAGCGGTGCGCAGGTGTTTTATTCGCGGAGAAACGGTGCGGGAGAACGTCTGGCGGGGGCGGTTCAGCGGCAGTTCGTTTCGCTGTTACAGCCCGATAATGAGCGTGAAACGAAGCCTGTGGACGATGAGCTTTTTCTTTTGGACAGGACTGACACCCCTGCGGTGATGGTGGAGTGCGGGTTTCTTTCAAATCCCGAGGAAGCGGCTAAGTTGGAAGATGGTGGATATCGTCAGCAGGTGGCTTTTGCGATAATGTCGGGGGTGATGAGTTACCGTGAGGGAGAAGTTTGTGAGCGTGTGGAAGTAGGGGGATAGAATTTGTGGGAAGATTTTTGGACTTCAAATGGTAAGGTTCAGCGACAAGATGGAAAATATTGGCGGATTTGACTTGATCTGGCGTTCGGTGTGATAGGGGTTTCTGCTTTACTGGACGAATAATTGTACAAATAGCGATTTTAGATAAGTATCGGGTATCGTCTGCGGGGAACAATTTGTTCGGGTGCGGGCGGTACTTTTTTGCAATTTTCGGGGAAATAATGTCGTTTTGTGTTGACTTTCGCCTATGGATATGGTATAATATTTTCACATAAACGGCAGAGAATATCTCTGTCGGGACGAACAGCTCGGGACGTTATCAGCGGTTCGTTTTTTTGGACATATAATTCAGGCGGGCGCGTGCCCGTTAATAAGGTAGGGTTTAAATGGTCATTAAAAAGAAGTGTGCGGCGCTTTCTGCCCTTGTCTGCGCATGGACGTTCATGCTTGCGGGCTGTGGTTCGGCGGTGAAAGCTTCGGAATTAAAGCAGGTGGACGAGAAAAATTCGTCTTCGGCGACAGAAACGGCACAGGTCATCATGGAGAACGAAACATCTGTGATGACGCCTGATGATTCAAGTGAAGCCGAAACGGATACGGAAAGCATTGCAGATGACAGCAGTGAAGTCACCGAAACGAAAAAGGAAGAACCTAAGCCGACGAGGAAAGCGGAGGAATGTACCGTCGGCGGCGGGTACTGGTTCACGGTGAGCGATTTCGAGAAAGTATACTCAAACAAAGAGTTGGAAGAGTGTTTCGACAGGCTGCAGAAGATATGCAGCGAGGCAAATTTCCACATGGCGTTCTCATTCAAAAACGTTGATACTGGGGCGTATGTCGGGTACAATCGGTACGATCAGTTCATGACTTGCAGCTGCGTTAAGGCGCCTTTTGTGAAATCTCTGCTGGCGAAGGGCATCGACCTGAAAGAGAAGATACCGCTGACCGCTAAGTGGGAAGGCGACTGTGAGGGTATCGTGAATGAGGAGTACGGCAAGGAATTCACGGCGAAGAAGCTTATCGAGTACACAATTCTGGACAGTGACAATACAGCATATCAGCTATTATGCCTCAGATACGGCACGGGAGATTTCAACAACAATCAGTATGCGATCGGCTCGAACTACACTCTCGGTTACAATGCGGAGTGGATATTCACCTACTGCAATACGGACGATATGCTGAAAGATTATGAGGATATCTACCGTTTTGGTGAGAAGGACAAGAACGGAAAATGGCTTATCAAACTGCTGAGTAAGACGCACCTGAACATACAGATAGGTGCGGCGCTTGGGGACAAGTACACGGTGGCGCAGAAGTACGGTTCGGATTATCAGGAAGAAGCTTTCAACGACTGCGCGATAGTCTATGCGGATTCTCCTTTCGTGCTTTGCATTATGACGGAGCAGTATCCCGAGACCGAGGAGAGCTGCAAGGTCTTCAAAGATCTTGCGCTGGTATTTGATGATATAAATTCGCTGATAGCGAAAAAGTAAGACAAAAGCCTGATATACAGGCATAGGGGAGAGTACACCATGGGGTGGAACGGAGGTTTTTTATGAGCGATTACAAAGTATATTCGGTACACATGGGCAAGGCTAAGTGTGCGGTCGATCTGGGCGACGGTTCGGAAAGAGGAGAGTATGTAGATCAGGACTACATTCTCCACAAGCTTGGCAGACCTCACAGAAGCATAAGCCTGATGTACTGCTATTATCCGCTGGACAAGGAGTTCCCGGGCAGGATATCAGAAGTTATGAAAGACGCTGATGTTAAGTTCCAGTGGGATTATCCTTATGATGATTATTTTACCTACAAGGGCGGACTTGAGGGAAATCGGGAGGACGAGCCTTTCACCTGCATGAGAGATATCAGACGTCACGGACAGGACGTTACCCTGACCTTGACCGCTGACCCCAATATCTCGGACGAGCAGATAAAGGCTATTGCGGAAGATCTGAAAACTTTCGGCAGAGTGTTCCTGAGAGTGAATCACGAGAACACAGGCAACTGGTTCAGCTTCAACAAGAGGGCGACTTATCAGGAAGTTGCGGATTTCTACTGCAAGTTCGTGAAGATCGTTCATGAGACCGCGCCAAATGTTCAGATGATACTCTGCACAGGCGGTATCGAAGACCCGAACTCCGAAAAGATCGTTATGGAGAAGGAGTTTGCCCAGTCCGTTAAGGATACGGATATATGGTCGGTGGACAAGTATATGGCACTCCACTGGGGCTGGCCTTTTGATGTGGCACTTAGAGATCAGGAGCGCAAGCAGTACAAGCGCGACAAAGTCGAGATGACCTACAATATGACAAAGAGAAGCTATGAGCGCTTCAAGGTGATAAACGGCGGTGTCAGCAAGCCTATGGTCATGAGCGAATTCAACGCGGACGGCGATGTTACAGGCGCTTACGATCAGGCGGTGATGGTAAAGGGTTTCTGCGATCTGCTGAAAGAAGACCCCGAGCAGTGGTTCAGCGGATTTACTTTCTATCAGTTCCGCGACAGGGGCAGACTTGGTCTTGAAATTGAAGACCCGAACAATCAGAATGTTGGTATCGAACAGCCTGTAATGAAGACTTACAGGGAGCTGATACACGATGATTTCTTTAGCCCCGAGATGAAGCGCGGCGGGGAGATAAGCCTGCCTGCTAAGCTGAGATGGGGAAATTCCGAGGATGCTGAGGGTCTGGAGATACCCATACATTTTGAGGGCGACCCCCATTTCTGTGAGCTGACCTTTGAGGACGAGAGCAATCTGATGATAGAGATCAACGGCAAGTGGTTCTATAAATCGCCTAAGGCTAAGGTCATCGACCTGATGAGCGCGTTCTATGAAAACAGACTTGACGGTGCTAAAGATCTGACACTGAGGATATTTGCACCTCCTGCAAGCGGCGAGAATGATCTGAGTGCTGAGGACGGAATGTTCAACAGCTACCAGACCATTGAGAAACTGCCTAAGATAAGGATAGAATATGAGCCTGTTGTGCTCTGATAGGTGATTTTTAATTTTATTATATGAGCGCAGTATTTTTCGTACTGCGCTTTTTTGTGCCGGGTCGGGGCTGTGTGTTGATTTATTAACAGTTTTTTGGTATAATAATTTGGGTAAAATTTTAAGAGAGAAAGTCGGGAAAATTATGAAAAAGAAGCCGGTTATAATTGCCGTATGCGTTTTAATTGTTGTGTTGGTGAGGCTGTTTACGCCTTATCTGGGAAGACCGTTTATACTATATTGTGATCATGGTGAGAGAAAGGGATTCATTCTATCGACTTCGATTAAAAAAATCGATATTAATTCAGCTTATGATCCATGTTTGAGATTTGTAAAATACTGTCCGAAACTTGAAATGATAGATGTTTCAGGTTATTCCGAAAAAAATTTGGATCATATTTCAAATCCCAATTTAAAAAGTATAATAATTAGCGGTGATTGTGCTAACTGGTCAAGTTTGAATAAATGTACAGAATTGGAATATTTGGATATTTTACATGGTAATTTTCAAACTGTTGAAGATATATCAGGACTGGAAAAATTAAGAGTATTGCATATTGTTGCACCCGCTAGCGAATTCTCTTTGAATAAATTGAATGAACTGAAAAACTTATATTGGCTTCAGATCGTTTGTGATAATGATATTGATTGTGAGTATTTTTCACAGCTGGAAAAACTGGATTCATTGGATCTTAGCACTTACGGTAAAATAACGGGACTTGATAAATTGGATAGTGTTACATCACTTATTTTACATCATCCCAATGAGGAAGTTGAAAAAGATATTTGTGGTATGGATTCACTTAGAGAACTCAAGGTTTATGGAACGAAGTTTTCTGATGAAGTTGACATAGAATTAGAAGAAAAGCACGTTTCGGTAAAATACATAGAATAAGCTGATGTGCTTTTTGATATAATAGTCAGGGTAAAATTTTAAGAGAGAAAGTCGGGAGAGATTATGAAAAAGAAGAAAGTTATAATTACCGTGTGCGTTGCATTATGCATTGTATTGGTTGCGTTGGTGAGAGTATTTACGCCTTATCTGGGCAGACCGTTTTTGATTTATTGTCATGGTTATACGAATTATTATGGTAATAAAGGCAGCAAGGAAAAATTTTATCTATCCGGCGACTTGAAGAAAATAGACCTGTTTTCTTCTCGTGAATCTTGTGTAAAATTTGTAAGATACTGTTCTGATCTCGAAGAGTTAACTGTTTATGGTTATCCGTATACATTCAATATAAAGGATATTTCAAATCCAAATTTAAAGAAATTGGACATGAGCGGATATGGTGTTAATTGGTCAAGTCTGAACAATTGTACTGAATTGAAAGATCTGTGTATTTCCTTTAGTGATTTTTATACTACTGAAGATATATCCAAACTGATAAAAATGGAAACATTGAGTATCCTTGTAAATAAAACAGAGCTTTCTTTGAACAAATTGAATGAATTACAAAATTTAAGGAAACTTGAACTCAATTGTAAGAGTGATATCGACTGGGTAGAGCCTTTGCAACTTAAAAATTTAAATGAATTAGATATCTATTGTGCGAATGATATCGACTGTGAAAATCTTTCAAATCTGGAAAACCTGGAAACACTGTCTCTAAAAACAGATGGTAAAATAACAGGACTTGATAAAATGGACAATGTTGTAGAAATGTATATATCTTCCGATCAGGTGACAGAAGATGAGATCTGCGGTATGGATTCGCTTAAGGAAATTACGATTCACATAACTAAGCTTTCAGAGAAAGTTGAAAGTACACTCAGGGAAAAGGGTGTTACCATAAAATACATAGATTAAGCTGATATAGCTTTGAGATAGAAAAGTATAACAAATAAAAAAAGAATAGGAGACTGATCATGAAAAAGAAGAAAGTTATAATTACCGTGTGCGTTGCATTATGCATTGTATTGGTTGCGTTGGTGAGAGTTTTTACGCCTTATCTGGGCAGACCGTTTTTGATGTATTGTTACGATGAAGAGATGAGTAAACGGGGATTTTATCCTTCAAATACATTAAAAAGGATACATTCATTGGAAGCTGATGACCCGGTTATAAAATTTGTAAAGTACTGCCCTGAACTGGAGGATATATATGTTTATGATGCTCATCAATCGGGTGATGTGATACCGGTCGATATAAACGATATTGTAAACCCAAAATTGAAAAGTTTACATATTAGCGGAGAAGGAGTCAACTGGTCAGCTTTGAGCAAATGTACGGAATTGGAATATTTGGACCTATACGATACCAATTTAGATAGTTTTGAAGATATATCAGGTCTGGAAAAATTGGAAACATTGAGTATCATCGGAGACAATACAGAGGTCTCGTTGAATAAATTGAACGAACTAAAGCAATTATGGAATCTAGATATTTATTGCAGTAAGTATGATATCAACTGTGAAGATTTTTCAAGGCTTGAAAGATTAGCACAACTAAGTATCTTTTGCAAGAATGATATTGACTGTGATAATTTTTCACAGATGGAAAACTTGGGCAGGATGTTTCTGAAAACAGAGGGAAAAATATCAGGACTTGATAAATTGGACAGTGTTGAATCATTGACTATATATTCCGGTCAGGTGACAGAAGAAGAGATCTGCGGTATGGATTCGCTTGAAGAGATCACGATATATAATACCAAGTTTTCAGAAGAAGTTGAAAGCGCACTCAGGGAAAAGGGTGTTATTGTAAATTACAGAGATTAAGCTGACACAGCTTTGAGAGAGAATAGTAGAACTAATTGGAAGACAACATGGATAGGAGACTGATCATGAAAAAGAAAAAAATAATCATTGGTGTGTGCGTTGTATGCTTAGTATTGGTGAGGATCTTTACGCCTTATCTGGGCAGACCGTTTTTGATTAAGTGTTATAATGAAGATGATGAAAGAAGTGAACGGGGATATTATTTATCGAATAAAGTAAGAAGTATGTATTTCACAGGTGCTGATGACCCAAGTATAAAATTTGTAAGATACTGCTCTGGACTGGAAGATATAATGGTTTCTGATTCATTTCTATCGGATATACCGCTCGATATAAATGATATTTCAAATCCCAATTTAAAAAGAATAGGTATTTTGACAGAAGCAGTAAACTGGTCAAGTTTGAACAGATGTACTGATGTGGACGATTTGGGCATACGCGCTGACAATTTAAATATGTTCGAAGATATATCCGGACTAAAAAAATTGGAGTCATTGTGGCTCTATATAAACGAAGCAGATTCTTTGAGCAAATTGAATGAATTTCAAAATTTAAAGAGACTTGAGATCCATAGTCAGTCTGATATTCATTTTGAAGAGCTTTCAAACCTGGAAAATCTGGAAACACTTTATTTGAGCTCTGGTGGAAAAATAACAGGGTTTGATAAATTGGACAGTGTTGTAGAATTGAGAATTTATTCCGATCAGGTAACAGAAGATGAACTCTGCGGCATGGATTCGCTTGAAAGAGTTACAGTTTATCATGATAAGCTTTCAGAGAAAGTTGAAAGCGCACTCAGGGAAAAGGGTGTTATCGTAAATTACAGAGATTAAGCTGACACAGCTTTGAGAGATAATAGTAGAACAAAATTGAAGGCAACAGGGATAGGAGAATAATTATGGGCAAGAAGAAAATTATAATTGCCGTGTACATTTTAGGTATTTTATTGTTAAGGCTTTTTACGCCTTATCTGGGTAAGCCGTTTTTGATTTATTGTGATGGCGGTTCGGGGAATAGTTTTCATCTTTCAAGCAAAGTGAAGCGTATATATAATTTAGATGTTAATGACCCTTGTGTGGAATTTGTTAAATATTGTACCAAAGTTGAAAAAGTAACAGTTAATGATAATTCAGGAAAGTTCGATATAAAGAATATTGCAAATCCAAATCTTAACACAATAGAGTTTAGCGGTAAAGGTGTTAACTGGTCAAGTTTGAATAAATGTACTAACTTGAAAAATCTGATTATTACCGACAGCAATTTTTCAACTTACGAAGATATATGCGAACTGAAAAAATTGGAAACGCTGAGTATCTATGAAAAAGAAACAGACATCTCTTTTAACAAACTGAATGAACTTACAAACTTAAAGGAATTAACGGTCGTTTGTACGAATGATATTGAATGTGAAGATACTTCATCGCTGGAAAATCTGGAAGTATTGATTTTAAGTTCAAAAGGAAAGATATCGACCCAATTGAACGATATGAAAAACTTAAAGGTACTATCTATCAATTGTCAGAATGATATCGACTGTGAAGATTTTTCTCAGCTGGAAAATCTTGAAACGTTATATCTGAAGTCCGATGGAAAGGTTACAGGGATTGATAAACTGGATAATGTTACATCATTGACTATAAGCCATTCAAGTCAGCCGATAGGAACTGAGATATGTGAACTTGATTCACTTAAAGAAGTAAGTATTGGTGAAGTAAGGCTTATCGACGGAGCTTTAGTAAAACTTGTTGACAAGGGTGTTACCGTGCATTTAAAATAGTAAAACGATAATCATAATAAAAACTCCCTCACCCTGCGCGGGTGGGGGAGTTGTGTTTATGGATCAATATTCATGTGATCTGGATTTTGCAGCACGGATACGGAAAATGTGTATTATCTGTGCAAAAACTATCAGGACTAATCCCAGCGCAACAAGTATGCTGTTGACAAGGATAAGCTTGTCGAGAACGCCGTAGATAGCGCCTGTGATAGCATAGTAAATGCTTTGGTCTTCCATGAACAGTCCGTCGAAATAGCCTGTGAACCGTAAGTAAAGGCAGGGTATCAGGAATACGCCGCCGCAGGCGAAAAATATCGTGCCGAACCAGTAGGGCATATCGAAGGGGTGGTGGCGGTCGATGTATATCATCAGACCGATCAGGATAATAAATGCTGCAAATACTATGCTGATAGCTGTGCTGAGTTCGGGAACTAACCTTTTGAGTACCGATACGTTTGAACCGGTTGCCAGCTGTTTGAACATATAGATATCGAAAGATGAATTGACTTTCTTTTCAGATACCGTGATAGTATTTTCCAGATCGGCATAATACTGTTTGTCCTTCTCGATGCTGCGCTCTTCGGCATCTTTTTCTACAAACTCGATAACATCGTTCTCGTATTTCGTGAAATCGTAATCGACCTCGGGCTTCGCGAGAGATCTGCCGAACATATATTCAAGGGAACTTCTTGCTAGTTTTTTAGCAGTTAAGGAAACATTTTCTTCTGTAAAGCTTTTGGTGTAGACCTCTTTCGGTATAAACGTAGCGTCCGAAAAATGGTCGAAATAATCATTGATTTCGTTATAAAGGGCTTTATCTGCGCCGCTGTCGCTGATATTCCACACGTAATAACTGGTATTGAACACCATTGTACTGCAGAAGATAAGGGCTTCTGCCAGAACCGCAAACAGGCTTGCGAAGATGGCTAAGGTCAGCATAGGTCGATAGTGATATAGTTTTTTCATTCCTTTGTTTCGACCTCTTTCCATTCTATATCTTCAAGCTTGCAAATGAAAGCCAGACGGTACTGTGACATACCGAGTCTGCCGTCGTTCCAGCAGGTATACATAGTCAGCCTGTCATCATCGGTGGGGTAGACATAGGTATAATCCGTTTCTTTGAAAACGACTCTTTCATTGATAATGTAAGTACATTTGCAGTAAGAGGTTTCAAGGGTGACAACGTCGCCTATCTCGCACTTTGGCAGATTATAGAAATATGTGTGGTTATGACCTGCAATAACGACGTTGCCGGGTCTGCCGATAAATACAGAACCGTTATACCAGCCTGCGCCTTTTTCGAGTATATCGCCGCTCTGACCGCTGTAAACGGGGACTTTTTTAAGACCTGCGGCTTCGCAGTTCAGTTCGGCATAATAATCGCCGTAATATGGGTAGACTATGGTATGGGTCTCCTGCTTGCCATTTACTTCGACCTCGACCTCTTTGATCTGTTCGGGGGCATTGTCATCGCGGTATTTATTGATGGTACGGAGATTTTTTACATCCATCGGCGTAGCACCGAAAGCTGTATCTAAGGTGGGTTTAAGCTCCTTAAATGGTTTAAATAATGCAAGAACAGCTGTGCTGCACAATAAAACTAATATCAAAAAGGGTGTGAGAACATAAGTGACTGTCCTCAACACCCGTGATGACGAAGTTTTATTTTTATGAGCGTGCTGTTCCGTTTTCTTTACGGCATCACTCATGATAATTCACTCCGAAATATGTTTTTGATTAAGCTCTGTTCTTCTTAGCAACTACGAACACGCCGAAGCCAGCCATTGCAAGAGTAACTGCTGCTGCAGCTGCTGCCGCATTGGAAGTCTTGGTCTCGCCTGCACCTGTGGAAGCAACAGGATTGTCGCTCTTGATAGTAGTGCCGCCGCCGTTGTTGTTATTGTTGTTAGTGCTGCCGCTGCCGGAATTGGTGCCGCTGCTGTTGCTGCTGTCGTGATCGTGCTGAGCTGCAACTGCGAAGTGAGCGTCGTCAACCTTAGTGATGGTTACTACAACGTTGTGCTTCTTACCGAGGTTGATCAGGTCATTCTGGATAGCCTTTTTCTCTTCCTCAGTCCACTCCTTACCGATCAGGATCTTTTCGCTTTCGCTCAGATCTGCGGGAGCCTTAGCAAACTTTTCCTTAGCGCCGCCCTTGCAGTAAGGTGCAACGTAAGTATCTCTGATATTGTTCAGATCAGCGATCATATCATCATACTCATCGCTGGTGAAGCAATCCTTGTGTACCTGCAGGAAGTTATCCAGCTCCTGAACGTTGTTGGACTGAACGCCTGCGGACTTTGCTGCGTTAACTGCATCTTCATATGTTGTAGCAAATGCAGAAACGGACATTGAAGCTGCGATAACTGCAGCTGCTGCAAATGCAGAGATCTTCTTGATCATGTTAATTTCCTCCAAACTCAAATTTTAGATTATAGACATAGCCTAAACTATTCCCTCTTTGACATTATTTATGATAGCATAAATCGTTTAAAATTTCAAGGGCATATATACAACTTTGTTTAAAACCTACAACTTTTTTTGTTATATCCGTACAGGATGTGCATAATATATAATTAACATTGGTTCATATTACATTCATGTTATGTTAGAAATCCTCTGACGTGGAGAAAGGCGCCATTGGTATGCCGTTTTTACCGAAGACGGTCACGTCGCCGTAATTTGTCCAGTTGTATCTCACGGCTTTCGGTGAGGGGACTTTTTCTGACCATACAAGGGCTTTTCCGCCGCCTATGGCTGCCTGTGCGGGGAAGAATTCTCCGTCTTCGCCTGCTATCTCGAAGCCCTTTATGGTACCCTTGACTTTGAAACCGTTTTCGGAGTGTGAGAACTTCACCTCGGCTTTGCCGTCTTTGAAGATACAGCTCTCGTAGATAGGTCCGAAAGCGTCAACGTCCATGCCGTAGACAAGCTTTTCGGCTTGCAGGCAGAGTCTTTCGCCCACGGGGAGCTTATCCTTGGGGTGTATCTCGTTGAATTCTCCGCAGTCGAGGATAACGGCGATGCCTGTATTCTTCACTGTGCGGAATGCTTTCATCTGCGCAGAGCGTATCTTGCACCAGTGTTTGTAGTCGGGGTCAGCGGCGTAGCGGTGCATGGGGAGCTGTACCATTATGAATGGCAGTGTATCATCGCCCCATATCTCGCGCCATTTTGCGATGAGAGTTGTGAAGAGTACGTAGTAGCTGTCGGGCTTATGGTCATCGGATTCGCCCTGATAATAGAGGAATCCGCGCATGGTGTAGGGGCAGACCCTCTTCACCATATTCTCGTACATTGCGCAGGGTCTGAAGGGGTTGAACTCGTTCTTAGGTCCGGGCCAGCCGTATACGCCGATTTTTTCTTCAAGCTGTCCCCATGACATTCCCGGGTCTTCTTTCCAGAATTCCTGTGCCTTAGCCAACCAGTCCTTTTCGTGCTGAAGAAAGCCTTCGTACTCGGCTTTCTGTTCGTCTAAGGTCTTGCCCTTTATGGTCTCTTCGTATTCTTCGATGTAAGAAGATATTCGCTTGTCGTTTTCAAGGGATTCTCTGTCCAGCCAGTTTGAAGCGGAAGTTCCGCCCCAGTTACAGCCGATAAGTCCCACTACAACGCCGAGTTCTTTTGAAAGCTTGCGTGCAAAGTGGAGACCGACTGCGCTCCAGTTTCTTGAATTTTCGCTGCCAGCCCTGTTCCATCTGGTCTGTGCGCCCTGAGTTTCAGCTTCTTCGGCGGTAGCGACCTTCGGGGTATAATAGTAGCGAATAGGGGTATCATTGTTCAGTTCAGCGAGATATTTCGCGCCGTCCTTGGCGTTCTGTATCTCAAGTTCCATATTGGACTGACCGCCGCAGAACCAGACTTCGCCAATAGCTATATCGGTGAAAATGATGGTGTCGGTGCCGTCTGTGACGGTCATGGTAAGACCCTCTGCCGCTTTCATGGGAAGCAGTTCGCACTGCCATTTGCCGTCTTTTACTGTACATTCGGCTTTGTTATCGCCGATAGCCGCGGTGACGGTTCTGCCGTCTTCACCCGTGCCCCAGACAGTTATGCACTTCTCCCGCTGGAGAACCATACTGTCAGAAAACATCTGAGAACATTTCAACATAGTTAACCCTCCTGTTTTTGCCCAAATTCCATATCCGTTATTTTATCAACCATAATATCAGCCTGACGATGAGGTACACCGCCTGATACAGCGGAACTACCCAGCCGCCGCAGGCTGTAATAAGAAATCCCATAGCAATGCCGCTGGTGAAACCCTCTCTGCCGTATTCGCGGGGAGAATTGCTGTTTCTCAGGGCGGGGGCAGCCCAGCCCGAATCGATGCCGAAAATGGCGCAGTGAATGCCGAGATACAGCCATAATACGTAGTATACCAGCGATATGCGAAATATCCATGTTAGGACAAGCCCGATAGTTCCAAGCATCACAGCACCTCCCTGAAAAGTTCGGCTTTTTTACAGCGGTGAACGTGTTTTCTTTCTTCTGATTTTACCACAACAGGAAAACTTTGTCAACGAAAAAACGCCCGAAAAACGTGAATTTTTTTCGGGCGAGAATGTATCATTTCTGTTTCGTATTTTTATAGACCGTTGGGGTTGTTCTTGATGAAGTTCCAGCTGCTGGCTGTCATTTCATCAAGGGTCAGCTTAGCTTCCCAGCCGAAGACTTTCTTTGCTTTTTCGGGGTTAGCGTAGCAGGTCGCGATATCGCCCGCACGTCTTGGCATAACCTTGTATGGGAGTTCTTTTCCGCAGGCTTTTTCAAAGCTGTGGAGAACATCATAAACGGAAGAACCCTTGCCTGTGCCGAGGTTCACTGCGTCACAGCCAGTGTGTTCCATAACGTATTTCAGTGCGCAGAGATGACCCTTTGCAAGGTCAACAACGTGGATATAATCGCGGACGCCTGTGCCGTCGGGGGTATCGTAGTCATCACCGAAAATACCCAGTCTTTCCAGCTTGCCAACTGCTACCTGACAGATATAGGGCAGCAGATTGTTGGGTATGCCGTTGGGGTCTTCGCCGATAAGTCCGCTTTCATGGGCACCGATGGGGTTGAAGTATCTCAGCAGGGATACAGACCACTCGGGGTCGGAAACGCATACATCACGGAGTATCTGTTCTATCATGACCTTGGTATAACCGTAGGGGTTGGTGGCAGAAGTAGGCATATCCTCGGTATAGGGCGCTTTGTTTACGGGACCGTATACTGTTGCAGATGATGAAAATACTATCTTCTTGCAGCCTGCCTTGCGCATAGCCTGTATCAGCAGGAGAGTGCCTGTGATATTGTTATGGTAGTATTCTACGGGCTTCTCAACGCTCTCGCCAACTGCTTTGAGTCCAGCAAAATGGACAACAGCGTCTATCTTGTTTTCCTCGAATATCTTGTCCATCGAAGCGGGGTCAAGCATATCAGCCTCGTAAAAACCGAATTCCTTGCCTGTTATCTTCCTTATCCTGTTAAGGGCTTCGGGCTTGGAATTTGAAAAGTTATCCATTATAACTACGTCATATCCTGCATTCAGCAGTTCAACAACGGTGTGACTGCCGATGAAGCCTGCGCCGCCTGTAACGAGTATCATTGCCATGTAGATTACCTCCAGTAAATTGTTTTAATGAATATATAATCATTATACCATATTTTGCTCATAATTCAATTGACAATTATGCTAAAAATACGGCGCTGATGCTGTTATGACAGCTTATCTTTGATCTGTTTTTCGATAGAATCGGCATCATCGGAGATTATCAGTACATCGAAACCGCCTGCGTTGAATATTTTTGCTTTTTCAAGCTTGCCCACTTCTTCGGGGCGGTAATCGCGGAAAGATGCTGTTCGGCTTTCAAGGCGGTCTTTCAGAAGTTCCTGACCGTCAACGCTTTCATCGAACTTTACGGCGGAAACTTCGTCTGCATATCCTCCGTTGTCATTGTAGAGTATAGCGCCGTCGATGATGTTGGCAAAGCCCGTGCCATAGAAATTTGCGGCGTTTTTGTCGTATAGTCCGTCGCCCTTGCTTATCCTGCCGTCGAGATTTTCACTGCTTATATCTGCCAGCATTTCTTCCGCGGTGATATCTGCGGCTTTCTCGGTATTTGCGGCGGGGGAGTCTTCCTTTGCTTTGTTATTTGCGCTGCATCCGCACATCATCAGCATTGCGGCGAATATCACCGCGGCTGTTTTAATTGTTTTCTTCGTCATAGTTGTCTGCCACCTCAAAATCTTCATAGCCTTCGATCTCATGGTTGTTGTAGAGATAGGTTATGATTGTATTATATATCTCTCGTTTAAAGCCATTGCGGGCTTTGCCGAGGTATTCGTCTGCTTTTTTGGACATTTCTTCTTTCATCACCGTGCCGTTCTCCATATATCCGCAGAGGATCTTTGCAAGCTGTTCGGGATTCTCGGCTTGTTCACCGAAAGGCTTGCCCTCGGGAGTATTGAAGTAAACAAGCGGCTTGTGCATTATTCCTGCGGAAAGATCGTCTGGGTCGTTGGTGACTATCAGCGATGCACGGCTTTTCAGTTCCTCGGCGCGGAAATCGTCGGTCAGTATTGTGACTTTATCAAGCTTAGGCAAAGCATTGGCTTCATCATTGGTAACGCCCTCAAAAGCCATAGTGAGAGTGTAATTGCTGTCATTGAGGGCTGCTTTCAGCTTTTCATTTTCAAGCAGTTCTTCCAGATTTTTGAAGAAAGCTGTATTCTTGAAAGGCGCCTGTTCTTCGGGGACGTACTTCGCAAGCATCAGCAGCATGTTGCTACCTGCTGAATTATCGTTAACGAGGTCGTAGCTTGTAAGCCCCGTTAGTTTAAGCACCTCGGTGTTCTCATAGCCGTATTCTGGCTTTTTCAGTTCATCGATGTACTCACCTGTGCCGCAGAAGTAAAGCCTTACATTGTCATGCAGACGGTGGTTCTTGCTGATATCGGGCTTGTCCTCGGGGGAATCCTGCAAAAATACGGTGTTCATGCGGCTGAGCCTTGTCAGGCTATAAGGAGCCTCATCATTTCCCGGGAAATTCTTCTGCATTACATCGGGCTTGGTGGTGACGTATACCTGCGCGTTCAGGAAAAGCAGTTTGTGCAGCAGAGAGCCTCTGTACAGGGGCTTGTAGCCCTCTTCGGTAAGGCGCTGTGCGGCGGGACTTTCCTTGTCGGTCAGGTAGTAGCAGTAAAGTTCGTCATGGCGGGTCATGGCATAGCGGAACATATCTTCTGCGGAGCCGCCGCCTTTCCGGGTGTCATCTGCAAACAGCCATATATTCTTGTTTTTGAACCAGAATTTTGTCCAGCGGTAGGCTGTCCTGAGAGTGAAAGGCACATAGCCCTCTGCCGCCCTTTTCATCGACCCGCGGAAAGCTCTGCGCTGTGCCTTTTCGGAAAGTTCCAGAGTGACCAGCCTGCCGTTTTCGGCGCGGGCAAAATAATTGTTGCCAAGAGGGAATATGCTTTCGGGACAGCTGTCTTCAAGGCGGCTGCCCTCAGTGCGGAACAGCATTTTAAGCTCGTACTTGCAGCCTTTGAAGAGTATGAAGAACCGAAGTTCCGCTCTGCCCTCGGCTATGGGGATGCTCAGGTGGAATGTGCGTTGTCTTTCCAGCTTTTTGCCGAAAAACATCACAGGTTCACCTTTGCGGTCGTAGTTAAGTTTGTATTCCTCGCCTGCGTATTCGGCGGTGAGTTTTGTGCGGCGCTCGCTGAAAATATTGTCAAAACAGCCGTCTATCTCGAAATTATCCTTGTAGAGATTCAGCTGAACGATATCGATGAAAAGCCTTGTGCTGTCAAAAAGTACGATATCTTTCTGAACAGAGAACATTCTGTCGCTGTTGTAGCTTATATCGGGGAAATAGTTCTCGTGACCGTGCTTCAATCCCAGCAACAGGCGCTTTTCCTCGGCACTTGCTGAGATCAGACCATAGACATCGCAAATGACCTTGTCCTCGGCGGGGCGCAGGACTTTTAGCAGTGAGTCCATCAGCTTTTCGCGTTCCTCATCGGGAAATTCGTTTATATGCAGACCTTTCTCACAGCATTCGAGAACCTTTGCGGTGATGAAATGCTGTAAAAACAGGGGAAGTCTGCCGTCCTTGCCTTTGCAGATATCGATAAGGGGGATAAGGCAGTTATCAAAAATGGCGGTGTAAGTTTCGGCTTTATCGGCATTTTCGGGAATGACCTCTTTCTGCGCAGGGGAAGTTCTTTTTTCAGCCAGCCATGCGGTAAGGCGGTCATCGTAGAAGAATTTCTTTTCCTCGCAGAGGGCTTTCAGCATACATTTCTGCTGCGTGAAATCACCCGCTTCGGTCTCAAAATGGTGTTCAGCTGCAAATGCTGTACGCACCACAACGGCTTCAAAGGTCGAGGGGAAGCAGCTGAAATTTTTGTCAAGGTCTAAAACGGCTGCCTTAACCGAGGTGGGGAAGAAGATATTTTTCCCGCTGCCTGCAAGTCTGCCGCAGGCGATATGTAACTCGGGGTCGCTGTCAAGTGCGGCTATCAGCCTTGTGAAATATGAGGGGTCTACCTTGCCGCCTGCACGCATAACAGTGCAGTAATCGGCGTTGGCGTACTTTATAAATGTGTTCAGAAGTTCGGCTTCGCTTTTGCCGCCGATGTTTATGAAAGCGGTCATGCCGAAAGCGGAGGCACGTTCAAGGTAAAGCTTTTTTCTGTCATCTTCGGTGAAATCGCCCGCGATGATAAGGAAGATATCCTTTACAAGTTCACCCGACTGCCCCGCGATATTCTGCACGGTATCAATGGCGACCCTGTCGGAGGCGCCGACTGTCAGCAATACTGAAAGCTTCATCTGTCTGCCTCCTTTCTGCCGAATATCTCAGCTATTATCCTGTCGGTGGAATGTCCGTCGCAGCTGCCCATGTGGTAGGATACGCATTTTTCCAGATCTGCGGTACTGCGTTCGATAAGTTCATGGTCGATGGCATCTGCCAGTTCATCAGCTGTCTGTGCGACGGTGGTGGGGAAGCTGTGATAATCTACGTAGAAACCGCGCTCGGTATCGAAATCTTTAAGGTCGGGCGCGAAAAATACGAATGGCTTGCGGTAAAGCAGCCAGTCGAAAACAACACTGGAATAATCTGTAACAAGTATATCTGCCACTGCAAAAAGGCTCTCCGTTGGGAAGCCGTCATCGGGCTGCATATGGGGGTGAAGTTTCTTTATAAGGTATCTGCCCTGAGCAGCGCAGACCTTTTCGATATCCTCGCCGCCAACAACATAGGGTTCAGCGGCATTCCCGCGGAAAGTAGGCGCCCAGAGAACAATCTGTTTGCCGATAGCTTCGGGGTGGGCTTTGAAGAATTTTTCGCGGCAGAGTTCGTTGTACTTTTTGCTGTAATAGATATCAGTGCGGCTTATGCCCAAGGGACGGACATTGTCATACCTCTGGTGAAAAGAACTGGCTATAATAGGTGCAACGCAGGGTGCGCTGACAGTCCAGAGGTCGTAACCGCCGAAAACTTCCCCTTTGTAGAAAGATGGTACGCAGTCCTCGGAATCGTAGCCCGCCTTTTTCAGCAGACCGCCCGAATGCCAGAGCTGGGTGACAAAAGTTTCACTGCGCTTGCGGCAGCTTGAAACGGGCAGGAAAGTATCACAGATAAATACTTGTTCAGCCCTGCCAAAAGCAATCATGAAATCCAGTATAAAGCGCACAAGAGCGGGCTTGGAACATTTTTTGAAATCAAGATAGAACTCCTTGACGTGAACGCCTTCCAGCTTTGCCACCTTGTGGCGCATAACGCGCATACTGAAAGGACAGCTGGCATGATGGGCATCAGCGAATATGACAAGACCCTTTTCGGTCTCTCCGCGGGAAAAGATAAAATATATAAATGGCAGCAGAACATTCTGCAAAAGCATTTTAGCCAGCTGCCTGAGTTTCAGTTTAGGGCTCATGATTATCTCCTTGAATTGGGTTATGATCGGGATACCCGCAGACGCAAGGCGTGAACGGGCATATTCTTGCGTATACAGTATAGCACAAAAGGGCGGGGGTGTCAAATTTGGGCATTTTAATTCATAATTCATAATTCACAATTCATAATTATTGGCAGGGCGGCGAGGTAGCAGAACTTAGGTAAGAATGCCAAGGAAACAAAGCGTGCGGTCACAAAAAATGATGGAACAGAAAATCATCGACACGATTCGTAGCATTCGGCATCTTTATCATCAGTTCATGTAAGTTAGAATTTGTTTCATTTGACTTCCGATTTTTCATTCAAAGCATGTGGAGCTTCTGGAGTCACTATTAGTTCTCCCTCAAATATCCGTATTAATCCTAAACCTTCACCATCAATTTGGCTGCCAAAAGCTTACACCCACATCTTCCATACATTGTACGTTTCACCATTTTGACCTTGTTGTTTGTGCCTTCGACAAATCCGTTTGATAAAAGCGATGACACGGCATTCTCAATAGCTTCAAGATCGTTTTTCATACTTTCTGAGAACTTTCTTATAAGTTTGAGTGCACAGGTACTGTATTTGTCTATAAAAGAATATAGCAATGCCTTGTAACCTTTATCAAATATTTCCCTGAATTCCCGGATGCATACTTTAAGGCTGATTATGATGGGATATTTATTCAGCAAATATTCAAAATGCTCCGGTTCGATCTCAAGGTCACTGTCTAACCATAGATAATCAAATATCTTCTTTCGTGATATATATACAT
>NZ_JAILMR010000024.1 GCF_024692365.1 Ruminococcus sp.
TTTGTTTTGTATGACTGAATTATGCTGCATATGCCTCATGGTATTCCATCGGTGTCATGCAGTTTAGTTTTATCTGATAACGCTTTGTGTTGTAGTATGTTATGTATTCTTCGATCGCTTTTATCAGTTCTTCTCTGGATGCGAACTTCCGCAGATAGTACATCTCTGATTTCAGTATGCCCCACCAGCCTTCCATCGGTCCGTTATCAATGCATCTTCCAACTCTGGACATACTTTGTATCATTCCGGCATCAATGAGTTTCTGATGAAATGCTTTGCTGGTATATTGAAAACCTCTGTCACTGTGGAAGATCGGGTGGGCATCAGGATTGTGTTCTATCGCTTCGTCAAATGTGGAAAATACAAGATGATGGTTATTGCTGTCACCGATTTTGTAAGCTACGATTCGTCTGTCATAAAGATCCAGAATTGCACTCAGATACAACTTCTTGATGACCGAACCGACATAATATTTGAACTCCGTCACATCGGTAAGCCACTTCTCATTCGGCTTATCTGCGTGGAAATCTCTGTTCAGTATGTTTTCAGCTGTGACCTGCGGTGTCGAAGGTATGTAGGTCTTTTTCTTTACTCGGGTAACAGATTTCATATGAAGTATCTGCATCAATCTGTAGATTCTCTTCAGAAGATTCCTGTGCAGGGGCAAAAACAACATCAGAACTGAGTTCCTTTTGCTGGGACTTGCATACAACATAAAGAAGCTTTTGGCTAAGATCTCAGAAAACTGACTTGGAATTTCTCTTTTTGAATTAAAAACGGCATAAATACAAACAGAACATAACACCCCCGAGTCCTCTTTTTTGAAGAGGGCTTGGGGGTGTGCGCTCTGAAACAGCTTATTTCACCAGTAATTATGTTTTTTTATTCTGATGTTCGGATATGGTTAGAGGGTGCTACAGTTGCAACAGCCTCCCTATTAAAGTTGATCAGATCTCCGGATAGTCAATCTCATTTTCATCAAGAATAGCTTTGAGCTTGTCAATGTAATCATACAACCTCTGAATCTCTATCCAGTTGCCATGACACAGATCATCAGCCTCTTCAAGCTCGTGACGGGTGAGCAGATAATCCTCCCATTTCAGGCACTTGTGATCTTTGCTGAAAGCACAATAGTCATTCATCATGGCTCAGCCCCTTCCGGAAGTCCGTGCCTCTTTCGCATTGACACATCGCCATCGATCATCACAGGATATGCGGTGTTAATGATCCTGTCGATTATCGCATCGGATATCGGACTGTCGTTTTCAGGATCGGGATTTATGCGTTCGTACCAGCCCTCGGCATGGTACTGTGTGCAAAAGATCATCGACTTTTCAATCCTTGCTTCAATGATCTCCAGAAGATTGTATGCATCATTCGGAGTCAGCTTGCGGATAAGCCATTCGTCGAGAATAAGCAGATCGACCTTTTTGTATGCCTTGATGACCTTAGCAAATTCCCCGTTTGTTCTCGCAATGGCAAGTTCATCAAGCAGCTCGGGCAGTCTTATGTAGCGCACAGACTTGAACTTGCGGCAGGCTGCGTTTCCAAGGGCGCAGGCAATATATGTCTTGCCGTTTCCTGATGCACCCATAAGGATAATATGCCTACCCTCGTCAACATAATTACAGGTCGCAAAGCGCAGCATTTTGCCTTTGTCAAGATGCCGGTCTTCGATGTATTCAATGCCTTCGATGGTTGCATTAGCATCGGAGAAATGAGCATTTCGGATGTATCTTACGAGCTTGTTGTTCTGCCTGCGGTTCCATTCGACATCGACAAGAAGAGAAAGTCGATCCTCGAAACCAAGCTGTTTGTAGCTATCGGTATCTTCAATCTGACGTTCAAGCTCGGCAGCCATTGAATTCATCTTCATGGCTCTTAAACGTTCAATCGTGCTGTTGATCATTTGCCGCCACCTACCTTTCTCCAGTAGGCGGCACCGCGGGTAATGCCATATTTGTTGCTGTCATCAGTCTTTTCCGAAGGTTTATCGGATCCCTTGCTGTTTTTAAGCAGCGTAGTTATCGTGCGTATCGAAGGCGAAGACGAGAACGCCAGCATACGCTCGCAAGCGGTTTCAAGTTTCTTCTTTCCGTAACGCTTACCGAGCTTCGTTAGGCTTACACAGGCCTTGTACCCCTGTTCGGGAACGCTGCCGGAGGTCAGGAAATGCTTCACGACTTCCTCAACGGATTTGCCAACCGTTTCCGCCCATTCCTTGAATTCATCGGCATTGTAGTTCAGATACTCGCGGTGATTCGTCGGCATATGCTCAGGTTTCACGACAGGCTGAACGCTGAACTTTTCAAGACGTTTGTGCGAAGTCATGCGGCTGCCTTTGAAGTACACTTCGATCAAATCTTTTGTTAGCCTGATCTGCACCTGCTCACCGATGAGATCAAAAGGAACGGAATACTTGTTGATTCCATCGCTTATGAGATAGTCATTTCCGACAGTCTGCTGTTTCCATACAGACGGCTCGTATCTGCACTTCGACAGCGGCAGCATGAATTCTTTTTCCTCTGAGAGATAGGCTTCTCTGCGGCTTCCAGGGCGCTTCTGAAAAGGCTTAGTATTGATGACTTCAAGGCGTTCTGCAACAGCATCTTTGACTTCTGCAAAAGAGAAAAACTTGCGTTCACGCAAAGCAGCGGTTATCCATGTTGTAGAGAATCCGACCGAGCGTTCAACGAGCCCTTTATCCTGCGGCTTGCGTACACGGGCGGGAACGATGGCTGTTCCGTAGTATTCAGCAAGCTCACGGTAGCTTTCGTTTAACTGAGTCTCATAGCGAGTATTCGCTGTCACGCCGGTTTTGAGATTATCCGGGACAAGAACACGAGTCACACCGCCGAAGTATTCATAAGCGTGAACATGGCACATGAGCCAGTTCTCCTGCTTCATGTCGGTGCAGGCTTCGACATAGAGATAACCGCTGCACGGCAGCGCAGCAACAAAAAGATAAGCCTTGTACTCTTCACCTGTGATCGAATCATAATACGGAATAGTTCCGCCCGCCCAGTCCACCTGCATGGTATCTCCGGGCTTGTGCGTAACACGCATGGTCGCTTTAGTCACACGAGCCCAGCGGCGGTATTTGTCACCAAACTGCGTACTCATGTAAGGTTTCTCACCGTTTGCGTATGCACGCTCACAGTATTCTTGCCAAAGCAGTGTGAGGGTAACACCTTTCTTGGACAGCTCGCGGTGGATGTAGTTGTAGTCGATGGCAGCATAGGGTGTGATACCGCTTTTGCGTTCACCGTAGAACAGCTCATCAAGTACCTCATTGGTCACGTTGTCATCTAGCGGCCATGAGATGTTCAGTTCCTTAGCACGGTCAAGAGTTGCTTTGACAGTCTGATGGGAACTGTGGACACTTGACTCGATACTTCTCTGGCTGAAGCCATGAGAATGCATCTCCAAGATCTTTCGATAGTTCGTCATATCCGAACCTCCTGTTATTCAAGTCACACATCGCTGTGTGCTATGAATATTATACAGGATTTTTGAAAGTGCGGTCAACGACCGTGGGCGTGCGGTTCAGCGTGCGACGAAA
>NZ_JAILMR010000025.1 GCF_024692365.1 Ruminococcus sp.
CCTTGTGCGTCCAGTTCAGCTGACCGCTTTCAGGGTCGTATGTCTCAAAAACATGAAAGTACTTCTGCGCCAGAGGCTTCTTGTAGCCGCGGGCATTGTCACTTTCGATCTTCGCACCTTGGTGAATATTTCGGCAGGCAAACTTGCCGACTGTAACACCCTTCAAATTCGGCACATCGGTCATTTTGAGGTACATCGGATGACCAGCTTCGCTTTTCGACAAAGCAACGATCATCTTGGTCTTTTCTGTACCTCTGCCACGCTTTTTGCCGTGCGTTGGAGCGCCGAGATATGTGTCGTCAAGCTCAACTATACCATCCAGTAAATAGCGTTCTTCACGACATTTCATAGCTTTCCTGATTCGATGAAGCATGAACCACGCAGTCTTGTAAGTTACGCCAAGAGTTCTCATGAGAGCAACAGCGGACACGCTGCATTTGTTGCTCATAACGAGGAATGCGGTGATTATCCACAGCCTCAGCGGGAGACGCGTCCTGTGCATAAAAGTGCCGTTTGTAGCAGAAATATCAGCTTTGCAGGATTTGCAGCGCAGCAGATGACGAGTTCTGATCCTGCGGCATTCCGAACCTCCGCAAAAAGGGCAGGCAAAGCCGTTTTCAAAACGGATATCAAGTAGAAAATCCTTGCAAAAGTCATCGTCTGCGAACTTTGAGTATATTCCATCGAGTGTGATCTCAGGCTTCGGAAATCTTTTAGACATAGCGACAGCTCCATTCGGTTTCTGTCACTATTATACTATAGTTCCTGTAATTTGCGGGCTGTTTATTTGGACAGCTGTGTAAATTATCTGTGGTGTGTTAAAGGGATAACCATATTTTAAATTATAGTTTTCAAGCTTTCAATATCATTCACCCTATTTTCATAGTCCCCCCCAACAAACCCGATATCTATTATTTGCAGTTATTGATCAACCCATTTCGCGATATCACGATAGATCAGAGAATTTAGTGATAAAACAAAAAAATTTCTGTAAACCTCTTGACAAATACCCCACAAGGGTATATAATAGAGCCAAAGAGATACCCCGCAGGGGTATACAAGGAGTGTTATTCATGATAGAAAAAGAATGCTGCTGCAAATCAGTGAAGAAATCAGAAGCTGCTTGTTGTGACCGCAAAAAGAAACGAAGTGAGGAAGAATTCAAGTCGCTGATGAACAGACTGAAAAGAATAGAAGGTCAGGTGCGGGGAGTTGAAAAAATGCTGGAAAATGATGCTTACTGTCCCGATATACTGGTACAAGTATCGGCTATAAACAGCGCACTAAACAGCTTTAATAAAGAGCTGCTGGCTTCGCATATGAAAAGCTGTGTGGTCAATGATATACGTGCAGGAAATGATGAGGTCATAGACGAGCTGGTGACAACAATGCAGAAGATCATGAAATAGAAAGAGGATATCTATGGAGCAATACAATGTGACGGGAATGAGCTGTGCCGCTTGCAGTGCAAGGGTTGAAAAAGCGGTATCGGCTGTACCCGGCGTTCAAAGCTGTGCGGTGAGCCTGCTCACAAATTCAATGGGCGTTGAGGGTACAGCATCGGAGTCGGACATCATAAAAGCCATAGAAAATGCAGGCTACGGTGCTTCAAAAAAAGGCGCACAGACTAAAACAGCGGCACTTGATGACGATATGCTCAAAGATACGGAAACTCCCAAGCTGAGAAAGCGACTTATAAGATCGGTGATTGTTCTGCTGGTGCTGATGTACTTCTCAATGGGGCATATGATGTGGGGATTTCCCGCGCCTGTGGCTTTTGATAATCATGTATTTCTGGGCGTATTCGAGATGCTTCTCGCAATCGTTATCATGATGATAAACGGGAAATTCTTCACAAACGGCTTCAAGTCGCTTTTCAGCGGACACCCTAATATGGATACGCTGGTCGCACTCGGTTCGAGTGCTTCATTCGGATATTCATTAGTTGAACTTTTCATAATGATACTTGCACAGGGCAACGGTGAGCATGATGTTGTTATGAAATACGGCATGAACCTGTATTTTGAATCGGCGGCGATGATACCTACGCTTATCACGGTGGGAAAAATGCTGGAATCCATGTCGAAAGGACGAACCACCGATGCGCTGAAAGGACTTATGAAGCTGGCTCCGAAAACAGCGGTACTCTATCGTGACGACGAAGAGCATGAAGTCGGTATCGAGGAAGTCCGTGAGGGCGATATTTTCGCAGTAAAACCCGGTGCAAGCATACCGGTTGACGGAGTTGTGGTTTATGGTACGTCTTCCGTTGATGAATCGGCACTGACAGGTGAAAGCATACCTGTTGACAAGGAAGAAGGCTCTATTGTTTCAGCAGCAACTATCAACAAATCGGGTTATATCCGCTGCCGTGCCACAAGAGTCGGTGAAGATACAACACTTTCGCAGATAATAAAGACCGTATCGGATGCGGCTGCTACAAAAGCACCTATCGCAAGGATAGCCGATAAGGTTTCTGGGATATTCGTTCCTGCTGTTATTGCAATTGCTTTGCTTACACTCGGCGGTTGGTTAATCGCCGGCAAAGAATTCAGCTTTGCCATTGCAAGAGCTATATCCGTGCTTGTTATAAGCTGTCCGTGTGCGCTGGGTCTTGCTACTCCCGTGGCGATAATGGTGGGAAGCGGCGTCGGTGCGAAAAACGGTGTACTCTACAAAACGGCCGCTTCACTTGAAGCTGTGGGCAAGGCAAATATCATCGCACTTGACAAGACGGGAACTATCACCGAGGGCAAACCCGATGTTACGGATATTATCCCGAATGGCATCACCGAAAACGAACTGCTCACATACGCATCTGCACTTGAAGCCAAAAGTGAACACCCTCTTGCAAAGGCGGTCATCGCAAGGTCTAATGGTATGCTTGTTCCCGAAGTCGATGATTTCAAGGCGCTTGAGGGAAACGGTCTTTCGGCTGTACTTGAAGGCGAAGTCCTTGAGGGCGGAAGCTATAAGTATATCTCGCAGAAGTACGATATCCCATCGGATCTTACCGCAAAAGTTACTGCAATCTCCGACGAAGGTAAAACACCTCTGTTATTTGCAAAGGGCGGAAAGTTCATAGGTATAATCGCTGTTGCCGACACGATTAAAAGTGACTCTGCAGAAGCGATAAAAGAGCTTAAAGGCATGGGGCTGAGCGTGTATATGCTCACGGGCGACAACGAGCGCACGGCAAATGCCATAGGCAGACAGGCTGGCGTTGATAAGGTCATCGCAGGAGTTCTCCCTGACGGTAAATCAAAGAAAATATCCGAACTGAAAAAGCATAGCAAAGTCATCATGGTGGGCGACGGTATCAACGATGCTCCCGCACTGACTACTGCCGATACGGGCATTGCAATAGGAGCGGGCGCGGACGTTGCGATAGATGCGGCTGATATTGTAGTCATGAAGAACAGGCTGAAAGATGTTTCCGCGGCTATTCGTCTCAGTCGCGCAACTATACGGAATATCCACGAAAATCTGTTCTGGGCATTTATCTACAATGCCGTTTGCATCCCCCTTGCGATTGGTCTGTTCGGTATCGAGATGAAACCCGCATATGGTGCGGCAGCTATGGCGATGTCCAGCTTTTGTGTTTGCATGAACGCACTCAGGCTGAACTTAGTTAAAATACATGACGCAAGTCTTGACAAGAAGATAAAAACCAAAATAACAAAAACGGAGGAAAAAGCTATGACAAAGACATTAAAGATCGACGGTATGATGTGTGGGCACTGTGAGGCAAGAGTAAAGAAAACTCTTGAAGCTATCGACGGTATCGAGAGTGCTGCTCCCGACCACAACACGAATACAGCTGTTATCACGCTCAGCAAGGACGTACCAGTTGATGTAATCAAGGTTGCTATTGAGGCTCAGGATTATACGTTTATTGGAGAGGAATAAATATGACCCTGCAGGGATGTTGATTCCTTGCAGGGTATGATATTTTAGGGGATGAGGAAAGTCTGACGGTTACCTCATTTACGCAAGTTTAATAAAAAACGGATAGTCGTCTGATACTGACATTCTATCCGTTTTACATTTATCAAATTAAAACAAATTCAGCCTATCACTTTATAGTAATAGTTCCTGCATTTTTGATAGCGTTCGCTGTATCCCAACTGCCGTTTACTCTTGCCGCGATAGCTACCTTGTAAGACTTGCCAGGGGTGAGGTTCTTTGGAGAAGTGTAAACTGTGTCAGTTATATCCTGTGCCTGCACTGTCCACTTTCCTGCCAGATATACAGCGATACCATATTTGTCTGCACCTTCGACTTTATCCCATGTGAATCTTACCTGATGGTATTTTGCGCTGTATTCAACCTTGATATTGGTAGGATATGTTAGCGAATCATCTGTACCTGAAGTACGGCGTTCGTAGGTGTTGGTACCATCATTTTTGATATCAGCGAATTCTCCGCTTCCGCTTACAACTGTTGAGGGTTCATTAATATTCACCCATCCGTAGCCATTGGGAAGCTCTGCTTCTACATTTATGTTTGCGATATTCTCTCCAAGAGTAAGATTTTTCAGATTATTACAATCACGGAACATTAATCCCATACTTGTGAGCTTACTGGTATCAAATCCACTCAGATCAAGTGCTTCCAGGCTGGAACAACCAAAGAAAATATTACTCATATATTTGACATTGCTTGTATTGAAACTACTCAGATCAAGTTTACTCAGACCGGAGCATCCGTTGAACATTGAATGCATTTCTGTTACACTGCTTGTATCAAAATTGCTCAGATCAAGTTCGGTCAAACTTGAACAACCACCGAACATCCAACCCATACCTGTGGTATTTTTTGTATCAAATCCGCTAACATCTATCGACGTCAGACCTGAGCATCCGTTGAACAAACTGGTCATTATTTTTACATTGCTTGTATTAAATGAACTTACATCGAGCGTTGTCAAAGCGGAGCAATTATAGAACATTCCGGAGATATTTTTCGCATTTCGGGTATCAAATCCGCTTACATCAATTGAGGTAAGGCTAGTACAATGACTGAAGATAAAAGAGAAACTATCGACACTGCTTGTATCAAATCCACTCACATCAAGCGAAGTAAGATTTGAACAATCACTGAACATATTATTCATATCTTTTACCTTGCTAGTATCAAAGCCGCTTACATCAAGTCTTTTCAAACCGGAACAGTAACGGAACATTCCATATATATATGTAACATTACTTGTGTCAAAATTACTCACATCAATTTCGCTCAGATTTTTACAGCCACCAAACATATAGGACATAGTTGTGACATTACTCGTATCAAATCCGCTTACATCAAGTTCAGTCAAACCTTTACATCCATAGAACATCCATCCAATATTTGTGACCTTGCTTGTATCGAAACCGCTCAGATCAAGCGTGGTCAAGCCATAACAGGATGAGAACATATCGCACATATCCGTGACATTTTCGGTATTAAAGTTACTTATATCAAGTGATGATATTTTCTTACATTCCTTGAACATACCGCGCATATTCGTGACATTGCTTGTATCAAAACCGCTTACATCGATCGAAGTAAGTTTTGAACAGCTTTCAAACATACAATCCAGATTTGTTACGTTGCCGGTATCGAATCTGCTTACATCAAGTGATGTCAAACCAGTACACCCCGAAAACATTCCAGCCATATTTGTAACATTGCTGGTATCAAATCCGCTTACATCAAGTGATGTCAGACCGATACACCCCAAAAACATTCCAGCCATATTTGTAACATTGCTTGTATCGAATCCGCTAACGTCAAGTGCAGTCAGTTTGTAACAACGTAAAAACATACAACCCATATTTGTAACATTGCCGGTATCAAATCCGCTTACATCAAGTGTAGTCAGTTCGGAACAATCATAAAACATACTGTTCATATTTGTAACTTTGCTGGTATCAATGCCGCTGATATTAAGTGTACTCAGCTTTTTACAGCCTGAGAACATATTGCTCATATCAGTAACATTGCTTGTATCGGCATCTGAAAGATCAATATAAGTACAGTAATTAAAACCGCTGAACAGCTCGCTGCAATCTTCAGGCAAAACAGTTCCTTCTAAAGCTACGATGGTTTTTACATACGAATGATAACAAAAATTCCTTACAGCTGTACCATCTACCTCACCTCTAAGAAACAGCACACCTGAATTTTCATCATAAGAAAATTTGTTTGCAAATTCGGCATGCGCGGTTATAGTCTGTGTTATTATCGGCGCGCCAACGCTGACAGTTCCTGCCGTCATACACAGTGACACTACTACTGCTAAAATTCTTTTTACTCTCATTGTTGTTACCTCCAATATTTTCAATTTTTAATAGGATAAAATATATAATTATTCTAAAAAACATGATAGCATACATCACGAAGAATGTAAGGAATACTTATGGACACTATAAATTGTTGGAATAAACCGCCCTCACTCACGCAAGGGCGTTATGCTTGTCAGCAAGCTCCTTATCAAGGAACTTGTAGTAAATGTGTATTTTTCGGGGCTTAGTGCGACCCGTG
>NZ_JAILMR010000029.1 GCF_024692365.1 Ruminococcus sp.
TATCGGTGTAGATGCTGAGAAACTGGCAGTATTCAACTTCGTAAATCCTGTTCAGTTCGGACGTTCCACCATATGGCTCCGCTCTATTATGAGTGCGGCGTTCTTCTGCACCTGCAATAACTCAGGTCTTGCAGGCGGTAATGGCGCGTCTAGTGCATCTTATGTTAGACCTGTTATCCTGTTCGGCTAATACCGAGCAGGGTATAGAATAGACACTATAAGCAGGAGGTGATTACATGACAACATTCGAGGCACTGCACAAGATAGGTATGCTCAAAAGTCAGCTCGCGGCATCTGATTACAAGGTAATCAAGATCGTTGAGTACAAGGCGGTCAACAAAAAGGCTCCTTACGACATCAACGAGATACACGCTGAGAGACAGGCACTTCGTGACGAGATCAACGAGCTCGAAGAGCTTATGCCTACATTTGAAGAGGGAGGTCTCTGCTAATGGCTACTAACACTGTATCGCGTTATACCGGAACAGACCCGAACGGCGAATCAAGTGTTATGGCTGAACTCGTGGTTACTTCGGCGGGGCTTTTTGCCCTTGCCGAGTTAGCCAGAGAAAGCAACTATACACTTAGGCTCTGGATAAAGGCAGGCTCTGCCAGGACAGCGACTGCATACATCGGCGCGACAGCTTTCAGTATGGCAGTTACTGCGGACTGGAAAGTGTTCAAGTTCACGGCTTTGGCAGACGCTAACAGCTCATGTGACATATACTTACCCGCAGGCACATATTACATCTGGCACCCCATGCTTGAAGCCAGTACAAAGGCTTCTGATTACAGACAAGCTCCCGAGGACGTGCAGGAGAGTATAAACGCTGTGGCTGATGATGCGGCGGCTACTGCGGCGGCGTATACCGATATGAGACTTGTGGAGTTCGTAACGACCGAACAGCTTGATACAGCTATCAGGCAGACACAGGAAGAAATCTCAATGTCGGTCAACAGGCAGACAACACGAGCTATGACCTACGCTCAGGCACAGGCGGCAAGCGCGTTAAACTCTGCAAACGCATCGACAGACAATAAACTACGAAACTACGTCACAACAACTAAGCACACGGCAGACTTAAGGATACTCGATAACCGCATATCATCGGCGGTATCGGCTACAGAAAGCCTTGCGGAATATGTTGACGGTGACTTCTATACACAGATCACAAGTGAGTATTCCACGCTTATCTCGCAGACAGCGAGCGGCATTGAATCGAGAGTGCAACAAACCTACGCCACTATAACGACGGTCAACGGTATTGCATCGAGGGTAACAACAGCCGAATCGAGGATAACTCAACAGGCTAATCAGATAACATCGGTCGTATCTGAGCTTACAACAGCAGAATCGACCATATCACAGCAGGCTACACAGATAACGTCCCTTATCAGTACGGTCAACGGACAGCAGACGGCGATAACACAGAATGCTAGCAATATCAATCTGTGTGTCAAGAGTGCTAACCTGGTATCCGAGATCAACGCAAGCACAGGTCAAATAAAAATGACCTCGAACAGGTTTGTCGTGGACAGTACGTACTTTAAGCTATCAGCTAACGGTGCAGTTACTGCTTCAAACCTCACTCTGACAGGCGGCTCCATTAAGTCCGCGAACTACGCTACCTCAGAGGGGCAAGTCACAGCGGGTACGTACATTAACTTGTCAACAGGTGCTATCTCCACGAAGAACTTCAAGCTAACGAGCTCAGGCACAATGACAGCGACAAACGCCACATTGACAGGCTCGTTTGAGACTGGCGCAGACGGTGACGGCTGCAAACTGCAAATTGTTGATGGTAAAATAAATGCGTACTGGAACAACAATCGTGTTGGTGCTCTGGGTGCCATTACAAGCTCCGACGGAACAATAGCACGATATGCTCTGCTCGCATCGACCAACTACCAGGGCATCACAATAGGAACCCTATATAATCATGAGGTAACACCCTACTACATGATGAACTACGGCAGTACATACAACAGTTATGGTTGTCGTCATTGGTTCTCAGGTGATATAAAATTCACGAGCGGTAAGGTCAAATCATCTATACAGTTCGCTGACGACTATGGCATATCCTACGGTGGTAACTATGCTTTCAGATACGTCAGCGGCTCAGGTGTGAAAGTTGGTATCACCGGTACTGACGCCTGCTCAACCTCTATACTGGGCTCGGAGATATTTCTCGGTGCTAACATCACGCTTACTAATGGCAGCAAATTCAAGAACTCTATTGCTCTTGCGGATAATGTGGGCATCACCTACGGCGGTAACTTCGCTTTGGTGTACAGCAACACAGTTTCAAATCCTGGTGTATTCCTCGGTATCGGCGGACAGTACGCTTGTGCTACATACATCAGAGGTTCGGATGTATATATCGGGGGTACAAATATATATCTCCAAGCCCCCGCATACACCAATCAGGGCTATTTAGTGACATCGGATAGGCGGAAGAAAAAGAACATCACAGACCTTGACCACAGGTATACGGCTCTGCTCGACAACCTGTCAGCGGCTACATATCAGTACAAAGAGAGCAGACCCGACCAGACCATGTGCGGCTTTATTGCTCAGGACGTTAAGGCGGCTATGGAGAAAGTCGGGCTCTCGGAGAAGGACTTCGGAGGATATCACGATCACTACGGTGACGGAAAAGACCTTCACCTCGATTATACACAGTTTATCCCCATACTTTGGGAAATAGTTAAAAAACAGCAGACAGAGATTGATGAATTAAGGAGGAAATCATCATGAAAGTAAGACTTGAAAACATTCTTGACGCACAGACAGCTCTTGCAGAGCTTGCAAAGAAAGACCTTAAAATCGCAACAGCATACAAGGTCGCTAAGCTCATCAAGGTTGTAGCGGCTGAGGTAGAACTGTTCAACGAACAGCGCATCAAGCTCCTGCAAAGCGTAGGCAGTACGCTCAGCGAGGACGGCACACAGTACCTCATACCCAACGACAAAAAGGCGGAGTTCGCTAAGAGCTTCACCGAGCTTGTGTCCGTTGAGGTTGACGTACCAGACAAGATAAATGTCTCAGGTGAGGATATCTCTATATCCCCTGATCTGCTTATGGCTCTGGAAGCCTTTGTTGAAATCGAGGTGTAGTCTATCGTGGAACCCAGCGTTATCATATCAATCCTCTCACTTGCGGTAGCTGCTATCGTTGGATTTACTAATCTTAAACGGAATCAGGCTACGGATAACCGACAGACTGCGGCAGAAATGACCACAGTCATTGTCAAGCTTGAAGCACTCAACAACAATATAACGGAAATGAAGTCAGACGTGCGTAACACTCGGGCTGATTTGCAAGAGATACGTGATAGGCTCATCATCTGTGAGCAGTCTACGAAATCTGCACATCATCGAATTGACGCCCTGGAGAATAACAATAACCCCTGACGTATCGAGAAATCGTTTCTAAGCGGGCTTACCTCTGAGGGGAACAACTTTCACGAGGTGAGCCCACACAATCAAATCTGGGGCGGCTGTGTTCGTCTCAGCGCATGAATAGGAGTGGTCTAATGAACAAGAAGAAAATGAGCGAGTGGCTGTACAGAGCACTCAGGACATTCGGGCAGGCAGCAATCGGTTACATCGGTGCAAATATCGCGCTGACAGACACTTCGGACAGTCAGGCTCTGAGAGTTCTGCTGACTGCGGCAATTGCAGCGGGTATCTCAGCACTCATGAACGCAGACCTGAACCACAGCAACTAATAGGAGGTATACAGATATGAGTAACAGCAGTTTAGCAACATGGAGATGGAACGGAAACACCGACCATTACAACACACGTGACCATGTGATTGACAAGATAACCATTCACCACATGGCAGGGAACTTGTCACTGTCTGGCTGTTGTAATGCAGTACAGTCCAGAGGTGGATCCACAAACTACTGCATAGACAGTAACGGCAATATCGGCGTGATGATCGATGAAAGATACCGCGCATGGACGAGCTCAAACAGAGAGAACGATATGAGAGCCGTCACAATTGAGGTGGCTAATGCTCCGGGTGCAGGTGAGCCTAACTGGGTAGTTACCGACAAAGCCCTCAATGCCTGCATACAGCTGTGTGCAGATATTTGCAGAAGAAACGGTATTAAGCGCATCAACTATACCGGCAACGCATCGGGAAACCTCACCATGCACAGGTGGTTCTTTGCTACCGGCTGCCCTGGTCCTTATCTTGGCAGTAAATTTCCTTACATAGCAGCAGAAGTGAACAAGCTCCTTACCACAGCACCCGCACCCGCGCCTGCTGTTAAGCCTATGGCAGTCAACCCCAGTACTGGCGGCGGTTCAGCGCAGATATATCGTGTACGCAAGTCCTGGGCAGACGCTAAGTCCCAGATCGGAGCATATAAGAGCCTTGACAATGCAAAGAAAGCCTGCAAGAGCGAGTATACTGTGTTCGATGAAAAGGGCAACGCTGTGTACCCCGAGACTGCGGCTAAGACATACAAGGTTAAAGTCGTGCACGATGATCTCAACATCAGAGCAGGAGCAGGCGTATCAAACAAGGTGGTCGGAAGCATCAAAGACCACGGCGTATACACCATAGTGGCTGATAAGGTCGTTGATGGTCAGACCTGGGGCAAGCTCAAAAGTGGTGCAGGGTGGATATGCCTTGCAGCAGGATTCGCCAAAAAGATGTAAAAGCATAAATAGCCATTTTTCAAACCTCCACATATACAAAAGTCCTCTCTCGGGCAGTTCCGGGAGAGGATTTGTTATTGCTAGCAATATTCATTTCTTAGAAATCAGCTCCTGAGCAGCGCACAGCGCAAGGTATGATACCGCATAAGGGCGTGAACGTTTGAACACATCTTCTTCGTCCGTGTAGCGGAACATAGCTTCAATTGAAGCGAGCGCTTCTGCTATCAGATCTTCATCATTCAGTCCTTCGATGTCTCTCGCATAGTGCTCTGAGAGCTGCTGTCTGAGTTTTTCTTTGTTGGAAATATCCATGTTATACCTCCGTTTTTTGGTTACAAACCATGCAGTTACAAACTGTAGCCCACCCCATTTTTGTAATTACAAACTTGAAAAGTGTAACTTTTTTTGTAACCACCGCAAAAGCCGTAGAATCGGGCTATCCCCTATATACGTTACATAGTTACATAAAATATATAATAGAGGAAAAAGTATATATTATGGGCGCATATACGCCTTACACGCATATATATGAGATTATATAGAAAAAATCCCGAAATTGTAACTACTCGCTTTTTGGTTCGTCTGGCTCATAGGACAGTATGTCTCCGGGCTGACAGTCAAGTAATTTGCACAGGGTAGCTATACCATCAGCCCCGAGCATCTTACCATCTTTCAGTTTTTGAATTGAGCTGTGCGAAATGATCTTCTCGACATTGAGACGATAGGTCGAGTAGCCTTTTTCTTTCAGCGCAGCTAATACGTTGATTTTATACTGTAATGGCATGATATCACCTCCTGCTTACATTGTATCACAAAACATTACCGAAAACAAGGTAACATTCTGCACAAAAATGATACCGATATTTCGGTAATAATGCGAATTGAATATTACCGAAAAATCGGATATAATAAAAGCACAGTAAAGACAACGACCCGAAAACACGAAAGGACGGTACACAATGAAAGCTATTTTAACAAATGACAATTCGTTCAGAACAATCGAAAAGTTAGCAGACGATTCTAATTTTGAATGTCGTTACGCTGGTGGCGAAAAATATCCGTTCAATGACTTTGAAACAGTAATAACAATTACATTCGAAAACGCTATCAATTCACTGATAAAAGCAGGATACAAGCTTGAAACAATAACAGCATAAAAACAAGTAACAGGGAGGAGCGATCCTCCTCCCACAACATATAAACGGAGGTAATCAATATGAAAAAGTACAGAGTAGAGTTCAACACAACAGGTTTTTATCAGGGACAGGGCGTTTTTGAAGTGCTCGATGAAACAGCAGAGGTTGAAGCTGATAACGCACAGGAAGCCATTGAGTGCTGCATAGACTGGTTCGTTGATACCGACATCAACGCATACGGTGGTACATATGATGCTGACGCTCCTGAGTACATCTACGACGAAAACGGAGATATCGATGCAGACCAGATCAGAGAACACTATGAGGACATGGCTTGGATAGCTATGGAGATTCTGGTGGACGAGGACGGAAATGAGTACTACGGCGACGCCGAGTACAAAGACTAAGGAGGTATGAACCATGACAGAAACAATCAGAATCGTTGATGAGGGTATCTACAAGTACAGATCATACAGTATCATAGGCAACGGACGCATCAGTTATGTTTGCATAGCTCCCTACGGAGCTTTCTCCCCGAAAGCATACAGCACCATAGAAGAAGCTATGGCGGCGATAGACGAAGATATCGCAAGCGTTTGAGAACCAATGGAAACTAACAGCCCCCGAGACATTGTCCCGAGGGCTGTTTTGTCATTTTGTATAAATGTATCCACAAAAGTTTGTATAACATTTGTTTCAAAAGCTATTGACTTATGTATCCACATATGTTATAATATAGATACAGTAAGGGAAAACCTTACGAGTACGGGGCAAGACGGGAAAGGAGGATAATATGGAAGATATGAACACCGCAGAAGAAATCGAGAAGCTTGCCAAAGAAAACAGGACTTGGGAAATACTTGAAATTCTCAGGGAATGCGAAAACCTTGCAGAAGCAATCGAAAAAGTAAGAGCTTTGCTCAACAATAAGTAAGCAAAGCTCCCGAAAACAGAATCAAAGATCGGGCGGACTTGCCGCCGCCCCTTCGATGATTAAAGTATACCACGTCTTGCCCCCGAATGTCAAGAGAGGGTGTGATGAAAATTAACGAAAACGGCAAGAAAAAAATGGGGAGACCGACCGATGACCCTAAACAACTTAGTACAAGAATAAGGTTGTCTGAAACCGATGTTCAGCGCTTAGATTTCTGTTCCCAGAAAACCGGCAAGACTAGGGCTGATATAATTAGAATGGGCATTGAAAAGGTCTATGATGAATTGTCAAAATAAAAGACAGTAACGCCAATCCGTGGAAAGAGAAAACGTTACTGTCAACCAACAACACCCAAAAGGTATTGCTACACATTGATTATAGCATATCCTTTCGGGAAAGTCAAGAAAGGATTTTTATCATGGAAAACGTAATCACGAAAACAAGTCAGCAGTTCGGAAGTATTAGAACCATTGAGGGTAAACCTCAGCTGTGGTGTGGGTCTGATGTGGCTAAGGCTCTCGGGTACAGTAATCCTCAGAAAGCTATTAGAGATCACTGCAAAACAGGTACTGAACGAAACGTTCAGCACCCCCAGAACCCACAGAAAACGCTTGCTATGAAGTTTATCCCCGAAGCCGATGTATACCGCCTGATCTGCCACAGCAAGCTACCAAAGGCGCAGGAGTTTGAGAAGTGGGTGTTTGAGGACATTGTACCCGAAGCCGTTCACAACTGCAAACAGCCCATCTGCGACAGCTATGAGTACTTTGACAAGACATACAACGGACAACCTGTGCTGACTACGACAGACGTAGCGAAGTTGACAGGCACATACAAGAGCAGTATTGAGTGGTATCTCAGAACGGACAGGCTTCTTCATGGTACTGACTATTACAGGCTCGAGGGTCGCACGCTCATGCAGTTCAAAGAACAGAACCCCAAATACCCAAAGAACGTCCCCTGTGTGAATATCATCACCAAAAGCGGCTTTGAGAAGTTAGTGAAGCTCTCTGGTGCAAAGGTGGGTACTCCAAAGCTGTTTATCAAGGGCGTGTCAATACAGCCACCTATTCCTGTAGAACCACAGTACACGCCGACAGATTCTATGGTTGACCTGCTGAGCTGCATCGACAGAGAAATGATACTGATAGCTGAGTACCGTCGCAGACTGCTCAATCCCTGCTCTCTTAAAGAAGCAGAGACCTACAAAATAGAACTTGCTAAAGCTCTCCGTGATTTGAGATGGTTTCACTTTGATACAGAAGACATAAAGATACACTGAACACGAATCTGGTCTGACGGCATAAGAGAGGAAGTGTAGAATATGGCAATTGTTATCAACGGTGTGAAGTTTGTCAAGGCAGAAGATACCAGGTTCACGTGGGAAGCATATAGGCAGGACTGCCCCGATGTTGTAGCATGGGTGTCAGCTCTACCGGGAGACGTAGAAGTGCACAACAGAGTGAGTGTAGAACATTATTCAACACTTGAAGAAGCGGCAAAGGCTATCAGCAAGTACAAGTAAAGGACAGCTACACGGACAAGAGATAGAATATAGGGGCAGAGGGTCGGAGTTCTCCGGCTCTCTTTTTGTGTCCTGCCGTGTCCACTTTTCATGTCCAGTTTTTGTGAACATGGCAAAATTTACGTGCATATCATGCACATTTTGTGTTAGCACAGAACAAAAGAAAACCGCCTATCTACGTCTTTTATCGTAGATAAGCGGTTTACGCTTTGGCGGAGAAGGAGGGATTCGAACCCTCGATGAGCTATTAACCCATACACGAGTTCCAGTCGTGCGCCATAAACCGGGCTAGGCGACTTCTCCATCGGTTTTTGTTCTCTGTGTTTCTCACAGCTTAATTATTATAGCATATCCTGTTTCGTTTGTCAAGTACTTTTTCAAAAAAATTTTTGATTTTTAGAAATTTTTTTTGAAATGAGAATTCGCGTATTTTTAAAACGTTCTAAAACGTCGAGAATTCGGGCAAAATCATGTTTTTTATAAGCAGGGAAGTTTGACAAATTTCGTGTGGTGTTGTATAATTGATAAAAATGTTGTCCTATATGATGACTATTTTTCGGAGGTGGGTCGTTTGCTTTGGGTGGTTTTGTTTGCGGCGGCAGGTATCGGGGCTTTGTTGGCGCTGATATATCTTGTGACAAGATTTCACAAATTCGGCTTTATTCAAAAGCTTGCCGAAAAACACAATTGGCTCTCCTGGTGGCTGTCGGCTCTGCCAGTGGCGGGGCTTGGTGTGGTTACGGTCATCAATATGTATATCGGAATAATTATCACTCTACATCTTGCACTTATCTGGGCTTTGTGTGATCTTGTGACTTTCATACATCGCAAGCGCAGACATAGCTGGTCGTCGCGTTATGTGACGGGTGTTGTGGCTGTTCTGATAACTGCGGGCTATCTGGGAGCGGGTTGGTTTTTCGCTCACCATGTTTATGAAACGGACTACCGTCTTAAAACGAAAAAGCAATTCGAGCAATCCCCACTGCGTGTAGCAATGTTTGCAGACTCTCATCTGGGTGTTACCCTTGATGGCGAAAAATTTGCTCAGCAAATGAAGCGTGTTGATGCCCAGTCACCGGATGTAATAATTATCGCGGGTGATTTTGTTGACGACGATACCAGGCATTCAGATATGGTTCGTGCCTGCGAAGCACTTGGGGAGATGAGTGCGAAGTACGGCGTGATCTATGCGGACGGCAATCACGACGCGGGCTACGGAAACGGCAGAGATTTCACGATAAATGACCTTTATGATGAACTTGAAAATAATGGAGTTAGGATACTTCGTGACGAGGTCTTTGAGGCGGAAGATGTAAATATTATCGGCAGGAAAGACCATCACGATGAGGACAGGTTATCTGCAAAACAGCTTATGGATCAGGTCGATAAGGAAAAGTATACTATATTTATAGACCATCAGCCCAGGGACTACGATGCTGAATCAGCTGCGGGGGCCGACCTTGTGCTTTCGGGCCACACTCACGGCGGGCATATCTTCCCCTCTGGTTTGGTTGGTTTGGCTATGGGTTTCAACGATAAGATCTACGGTAAGGAAGTACGCGGAGATACCACATTTATTGTGACCTCGGGTATTTCAGGGTGGGCTATACCTTTTAAAACAGGGTGTATCTCGGAGTATGTTATCATTGATATCTATGACAGATAAAGTAATATAACTTGACGCAAAACAGCCCGCGGGTGAATCATCCGCGGGCTGAAACTATATCTTTTTGGGTTTTGCAAAATTGGCGAAAATCTTCTTGGTGCCGACTTTTTCAAAGGCTATCTCCAGCATAGTATCGCCTGCCATTGGTGTTACGCCGACGATAGTACCTTCGCCGAACTTTTTGTGCATGACTTTTTCTCCTACGCTGTATGTTTCGGCGGGTTCGTTTGAAACTGCTTTAGCTGAATTATACATCGCCATCTGTCTGCCAAGGGAGATATTATCCGAAGGGCGTCCCATTGGCTTAGTGTCAAGCTTAGGTACTTGCTTGTCGATGTTCTCTGTAGGAAGTTCCTTGATGAACTGAGATTCGCGGTTATACTGGGTGCTTCCGTAGATCATACGCTCTCCTGCGTATACAAGGTGAAGCTGTTCTTTGGCGCGGGTTATTGCCACATAAGCAAGACGGCGTTCTTCTTCAAGTTCGGATTCGGAATCTCTGCTACGGCTTGAGGGGAAAACATTGTCTTCCATTCCTGCCACGAATACGACAGGGAACTCCAGACCCTTTGCGGCGTGCATTGTCATCAGTGCCACATAATCGCCTGTTTCGTCAAGGGTGTCAATATCTGTGTAAAGTGCGACTTCTTCAAGAAAACCGTCAAGAGAAGGGTCTTCCGCATCTTCTTCGTATTTTGCCATTGTGGATTTAAGCTCGGCAATATTTTCAAGACGCATCTCACCCTCAACGCCCTGCTGTTTCATCAGTGCGCCGTAACCTGTTTTTTCAACGACTGCATCAAGCAGGTCGGGCAGGGTCACCGCTTCGGAAAGTTCGGAGAGGTCATCTATCATGAAAGCAAATTCTGTAAGTGCTTTTGATTTTTTTGCCAGCGGCACATATTCTGTGGAATGTTCCATCACGTAAATGGGGTCTTCTCCGAGGTCGGAGGATACCTGTAACACCGTGCGGACAGTCGCATCGCCCATTCCGCGCTTGGGTTCGTTGATAATTCTCTGAAGTCTGAAAGTATCGGCGTGATTTGCGATAACCCCCAGATATGCAAGGATATCCTTTATCTCTTTGCGCTCATAGAATTTCAGTCCGCCGAAGATCTTATAAGGTATGTTTGCCTTTATCATTGCCTGTTCAAGTGCGTTTGATTGTGCATTCATTCGATAGAGGACGGCGTGGTCGCCCCAACGCCTTCCGTTATCGTTGTTTTCAGTTATCGTCCTTGCGATATAGGAAGCTTCGTCACGCTCGTTCATAGACTTATGTACAATGACTTTTTCTCCGTCGCCGCAGTCTGTCCAGAGATTTTTGCCCTTTCTGCCAACATTATTGCTGATGAGTTTGTTGGCACAGGTAAGTATATTCTGGGTGGAACGGTAGTTCTGTTCAAGCTTGATAACATCATCTGCCGTACAGCCGAATTCTTCCTCGAAATTCAGGATATTCTCTATTGTTGCACCGCGGAAACGATATATACTCTGGTCATCATCACCTACAACGCATATATTCCCGAACTTTTGTGAAAGCAGGGAAACCAGCCTGAACTGAACACGGTTGGTATCCTGATATTCGTCTACCATTATATATTTATACAAATTCTGGTAATGGTCGAGTACATCGGGGCAATTTTCAAACAACGTCACGGTATGGCAGATTATATCGTCGAAATCCATGGCATTGTTGGCAAGAAGTTCTTTCTGATACTTTTTGTATACCTTAGCCACCGAGCTTTTGAAATAGTCACCCACAGCATCTTTTGAAAATTCATCGGGAGTTATCATTGAATCCTTTGCGTGGGATATCTCGCTCATGATAGTTTTCACGGGGAACATTTTTTCATCGATATCCAGCGTACGCATAGCCGATTTTATCACGCGCTTTGAATCGTCGGTATCGTATATAGCAAAGCTTGAAGTAAAGCCGATATTAGCACATTCACGCCTTAAAATACGCACGCAGGCAGAATGGAAAGTTGCGGCGACTATGCCTCTGCCTTCCTCGCCGAGAATCTTTTCTATACGTTCTTTGAGTTCGCCTGCCGCCTTGTTGGTAAATGTTATTGCCAGGATATTCCAGGGACAAACCTGACGTGTGCCGATAACTGCGGCAAGACGTTTGCCGTCATCGGTCCTGCCCTCGGCGTAATCTTGAATAAACTCGGCTTCTTCCTCGGTGAAAATCTGCCCTGTGGTATTGTAGGCATCACCGAAATGTATCATATTTGCAATCCTGTTTATAAGCACAGTAGTCTTTCCGCTGCCTGCACCCGCAAGTATCAGCAGAGGTCCGTTAACGCGGAACACAGCTTTCTGCTGCATGGGGTTCATGCGGCTGAAAAATCTTTCAAGTGCCTGTTTTTTTATCATGTCGATATCTTTCATCTGTATACCTCCGTTATCTCAGACATATATTATAACACATCGGGAGGGTTTTGAAAAGGGGGCAGATGAAAAATTTTGAAGCTTTCGGTTTTGAGTACAATTATTTTCTCTGAAGCAGACTTTCGGGAATATGCACTTGACATTCAGTCAAAAATAGAGTAAAATATAATAAGATATTTTTGTTCGGATACAATCCCGCCTGTAATGTGGCGGACTCTGTCGGCGGTTTCGTCTAATCATTCATCTATCACAGGGATATCCATTCATCCCAAAACTGCCGCTCATGTCCTTATATAATGGGACTGCACTTATTCTAACGGAAAAATCAAATATCGGGCGGGATACGTTTTCCCGCGGGAAAGGAGCTTTTTGCGCTCTCATGCGCTGAATGTCTGGTTCAGTGTGTCATTGCGCATTTTTGCAGATCATGAATAATAACAATTCTAACAACGGAAAAAGAAAACCATCAAAACGTTATGTACAAGGAAAAGGAAAACTGAGAGGTGTGCCGATAAAGCGCGGCGCAGAGAATAAGCAGGGTGCTGAACCTTCGCAGGCTAAGCTTCGTCCCAACGGCAGGGCACAGCGCGGCAATAACAACAAACAGCAGGAACAGCGCCGTACTCCCGTGAAGATCATTCCTCTGGGCGGTCTTAATGAGATAGGCAAGAACTTTACTGTCATTGAATGTGCTAACGATATGTTCGTTATCGACTGCGGTCTGGCATTCCCGGACAGTGAGATGCTGGGCGTTGATATTGTTATACCAGATTTCTCCTATGTTGAGAAGAATATCGAAAAGCTTCGCGGCGTGGTCATTACTCACGGACACGAGGATCACATCGGCGGACTGCCATATTTTCTCAAAAAATTTGCGAGCACTCCTGTTTACGGTACAAGGCTGACCATTGGACTTATCGAGGGCAAGCTTCGTGAACACGGACTTCTTGACAGCGTAAAGCTTAATACCGTGACACCTCGTCAGACCATCAGAATGGGCTGTATGGCTGTTGAATTCATCAGAGTGAACCATTCGATACCCGATTCTGTTGGCATGGCTATCCACACGCCTGCAGGCGTTCTTATACACACAGGTGACTTCAAGGTTGACTACACTCCTATCGAGGGCGGCATAATCGACCTGCCCAGATTTGCAGAACTCGGCAACAAGGGCGTTCTCGCGCTTATGTCAGATTCTACCAACTCGGAACGTCCCGGATACACCGCCAGCGAGCGAAAGGTCGGGGATAATCTGGAAATGCTTTTTGCAAAGGGCGAGGGTAAGCGTATAATCATTGCGACCTTTGCATCGAATATCCACAGAGTTCAGCAGATAATTAACAACGCTGTCAATACAGGACGTAAAGTTGCTGTATCGGGCAGAAGCATGGTAAATGTTATAAGCGTTGGCATTGAACTGGGTTATCTCAAAGTGCCGGACGGAGTGCTGATAGATATTGACATGATAGGCAGATATCTGCCCGAGCAGATAGTTCTCGTTACAACGGGCAGTCAGGGCGAGCCTATGTCTGCACTTTCGAGAATGTCAATGAACGAGCACCGCAAGGTCAGCATAACTCCCCAGGATTTCATTATAATCTCTGCAAACCCCATACCGGGCAACGAAAAGCTGGTGACAAGGGTCGTTAATGACCTTATGAAGCTGGGCGCTGAAGTCGTATACGAAAAGATGTACGAGGTACACGTTTCGGGACACGCGTGTCAGGAAGAACAGAAGCTGATGCTTTCGATAACAAAGCCCAAGTTTTTCATTCCTGTTCACGGTGAATTCAAGCACCTTATGAAGCACAAGCAGACTGCAATGAGTGTGGGCATACCCGAAGAAAATATCATCATCGCAGGTATCGGTGATGTCATCGAGACTGACGGTGTTGATATGAATATCTCAGGTGAAGTACCTGCGGGCAGAGTACTTGTTGACGGTCTTGGTGTCGGCGATGTAGGCGCTATCGTTCTTAGAGACAGAAAGCATCTGGCTGAGGACGGTCTTATCATCGCAGTTGCTACCATAGACAGGACAGTAGGCGAGATACTTGCAGGTCCCGACCTTGTTTCCAGAGGATTTGTCTATGTCCGTGAGAGCGAAGAGCTTATGAATGAAGCTAAAGAACTTCTCACCGAGACTTTGCAGAACTGTCTTGACAGCAATATGCATGAGTGGAATGCTATCAAGGGCAGAATGAAAGACAATCTTTCGGATTTCATTTTCACAAAGACAAAGAGAAGTCCTATGATTCTCCCTATTATAATGGAGATATAGAAGCTGTCAATGGTCGAACAGAAAAAAGGATCAAGCAAAGGAGTTGACTGGCAGTGAAAAAGAACAAAAGCTTTCTAATGCTGCTGTATGCGACGATGGGGGTCATCGCGCTTACATCGCTGATTGGAGCTTTTATGCTGCGCTCGACTGAGGAAAAAAGAGGAGCTGGAAGCGTACTGATACTGGTATGTGTCGTAAGCGTCATGCTGCTTCTGCTGGAAGCTTTCGTTTTCAGAAATCAGACTACGAAATATACTACAAAACTTGCAACACAGCTGATAAGGACGCAGCGTGATTCGATGCTGCATTTTCCTGCACCCTGTGTTATACTCGACAGCGATGAAACTATCGTATGGTACAACAGGCTGTTTGAAAAGCAGGTGTATTCCGAGGACTCATATGGAGATCATCTGGAAAACATCATGAATATCGAACTTGAACGTGCATTTGATGACGATGGGTGTCAGATATGCGTGAATAAAAGGTACTATATCGCAAAGGCTGTGCGCACCGACCTTAAAAACGGTCTTTCAATGGTGTATTTCAAGGATATCACAGATTATACCGAATTGAGGTATGATGCATATCAGTCTCACAACAGCGTGATAATCATAGTTATCGATAACTACGATGCGCTGATGTCTGATATCAGGGACAGTGAAAAAGCTCACGTTGCAGTTGAGATAGAAAAGCTGATGGAGACCTTCCTTGAAGGAACAAATGCCATCGCCAAAAAGGTATCTGACGACAAGTTCTATGTTTTCATGGAGGAAAGATATCTTTCACGGAAGATAGAGAACAGGTTCAGGATACTTGAAGAAGCAAGGCAGATACGCATTGGCGGAAAATCCAATGTCACCCTCTCTATAGGTGTCGGCAGGGAAGGCAAGGGTCTTGATGAGTGCGAAAAGCTGGCAAAACAGGCGCTGGAGCTTTGTCAGGGACGAGGCGGAGATCAGGCGGCTTACCGTGATAACGGTGAGTTCAGGTTCTTTGGCGGCGTTTCTACGGGCGCTGATAACAATAACAGAGTCAAGATAAGGATATTCGCTGAGACTCTGCTGGAGATAATCAGACCCGGAAGTATCGAGAGCATAGGCAATTACAGGGCTGACGGCGATGCGGGACAGGGCTTCCGCAGAGTGCTGATAATGGGTCACAGATTCGGTGATCTGGACAGCGTGGGTTCTGCTACAGGTTTGTGCTGTGCGCTGAGAAAGCTTGTATCCGAGTGCTTCGTTGTAGTTGATAAGGAGAAGAATCTCGCAAGATCTCTGATAGACTATATCGACGAGAACTCTGAGATGCCTTATTACATAACTCCCCAGCAGGGACTTGACAGGCTTGACAGCGATACACTTGTTATCGTGGTGGATACTCACAATCCAGAGCTTGTTGAATCAAGAGAAATGATAGAACGCGCTAAGAACATCGTTGTGATAGACCATCACAGGCGTATGGTAAACGGTATTGAACCACTGATAGCGCAGTGTCTTGAACCCGGTGCATCATCGGCGGCTGAACTTGTCACCGAGATAATCGAACTCTGGGGCGACAGGACTACAATAGATGCGTATGCCGCAGAAGCTCTGCTTTCGGGTATAATGCTTGATACAAAGTATTTTGTAATGAAAACTGGCGTCACAACTTTTGAGACGGCTGCTTTCCTCAAAAAGATGGGTGCGGATACAATAGCAGTAAAGCAGATGTTCGCAAATTCCATCGAAACTTATCACGAAAAATCCAAGATCATCAATTCGGCGGAGATATACCGCAAATGCGCTCTTGCACGGGCTGACGGCAGCTTTGCGAATGTAAGGATCGCAGCTTCTCAGGCGGCGGACGAAATGTTGGGCATAACAGGAGTATGTGCTTCATTCGTTATGTACAAGCAGGGCGATACTGTGAATATCTCGGCTAGAAGTATGGGCAAGTTCAATGTTCAGGTGATCATGGAAGCACTGGGCGGCGGCGGCCATCTTACCATGGCGGCGGCTCAGTTAAAGACTGATATCGAGTCTGCTGACAGGCAACTTCGTGAGGTCATTGATGATTTCATCAAAAATATGTAAACCAGAAAGGTGTGTTTGAAATGAAAGTTATTTTACTTAAAGATGTTAAAGGTTCGGGCAAGGCAGGAGATACCCTGAACGTTGCTGACGGATATGCAAGAAATTTCCTTATCGCAAAGGGTCTGGCTGTTGAGGCTAACTCCAAGAACCTGAACGATCTGGCTGGCAAGAAGGCTTCTGCTCAGCACAAGATAGATGTGGAGACCGCAGACAACAAGGCTATTGCCGATAAGATCGCTGATAAAGAGGTAGTCATCAAGGCTAAGGCAGGTCAGGGCGGAAAGCTCTTCGGTGCTGTTACATCGGGCGTTGTTGCTGATGCTCTGAAAGATCAGTACGGCGTAGACGTTGACAAGAAGAAGATCGCGCTTAGCTCGGATATCAAGGCTTTCGGTGATTTCACTGCGGCTGTTAAGATGTCCCACGGCGTATCCTGCAGTATCAAGGTTAAAGTTGTGGAGGAATAAATGGCTGACATAAGCGATTTCAATGCAGTCAGCGGTTCTGATCTGCCCGGGAGGTCGCTGCCGTACAGTCAGGAGGCTGAAGAAGCAGTTATAGGCTGTGTTCTGCTTGATCCAGTTGAATGCCGCGAAAAGGCGATGGAAATGCTCAAGCCGGAGCATTTCTACCGTCCCAAGCATCAGCAGATATTCTCTATAATGATGAGAATGTTCACCACAGGTAAGGCAGAGGACGTTGTAACTGTCGTAGATGAGGCTGTCAATGCGGGCATATTCGAGAATTCCGCAATGGCTATGAAGTACCTCTACGGTCTGATGGACAATGTTCCTTCGACTAAAAATATTGAAAGCTACTGCAACATTATTTTGCAGAAGGCGCAGCTGCGCTCTCTGATGAACGTTGCGAATGAGATAATCGCAAGCGTTGGTGACGGTGCTTCTGACCCGAAAGCTTTGCTCGACAGTGCTGAGCAGAAGATATTCAGCATAAGACAGGGCAGGGACTTACAGGGTCTTACCAGGATAAGCGATGTAATCGTTGAGAATTTCCATCATCTGACAGAAATCTCAGGTCCCGATGCTGAAAAGTATCAGGGCGCAAGATCGGGATTTTCTCAGCTCGACCACGTAACTACGGGTCTGCAGAAGACTGACCTTATCGTGCTTGCGGCGCGTCCTGCGATGGGTAAGTCGGCATTTGCGCTGAATATCGCGGTAAACTGCTGCAAAGCTACCAAGAGGGACGTTGCCATATTCTCACTCGAAATGGGTAAAGAACAGCTGGTTGGCAGAATGCTGGCTTCAGAGGGTAAGGTGAACAATACTTTGCTTAGAAACGGCGAGATGAAGGACGAGGACTGGACAAAGCTTGCCGAAGCTGCCGATGTTCTTTCACAGCTGCCGATCTATCTCGATGATGGTGCAGGCGGCGTTACTGTGCCGCAGATGAAAGCAAAGCTCAGAAGACTGAATAATCTGGGTCTAGTAGTCATAGACTATATACAGCTGATGGAATCGCCAAATAAGCACAGCAGCCGTGTTAACGAAGTATCTGAGATAACGCGACAGATAAAGCTTATGGCTAAGGAACTCAGTGTTCCTGTTATCGCACTTTCGCAGCTTTCACGTAACGCCGAGAAGCGTGACGATAAGCGTCCTCTGCTTTCAGATCTGAGAGAATCGGGTTCTATCGAGCAGGACGCAGATATAATACTGTTTTTGTACCGTGATGCTTACTATTCCGACTCAAAGGAAGACCAGACAGTGGCTGAATGCATAGTGGCAAAAAACAGACATGGTCAGCTTGGTACGATCAAACTCAGCTGGATAGGCGAGTATACATTGTTCAGAGGATTGGAATTCAGAAAAGATGAAAAGTGAGCTTGTTCAGAGAGTCGGTCGGACGATCGAAAAATACCATATGGCTCATAAGGGCGAGCGCTTGCTGGTAGGGCTTTCGGGCGGGGCAGACAGCGCTGCGCTCCTTTTGTGTTTACATGAGCTGGGTTATGATATCTGTGCCTGCCATGTTAATCACTGTATCCGCGGCGAAGAAGCTGACCGCGATCAGCATTTCTGTGAGGAATTGTGCCGCGGACTTGGGATAGATATAACTGTCAAAAGAGTTGATGTTCCCGCCTATTGCAGGGAAAATCCAGTATCCGAAGAAGAAGGCGCAAGGCTGTTAAGGTACAAAGCTTTACAAGAAATCGAAGCTGATAAGATCTGTACAGCTCATAACCTTGACGATTGTCTTGAAACGACTCTTTTCAATCTGGCGAGGGGCTCGGGACTTAAAGGTATAGCTTCGATTCCGCCTGTCAGAGAAAATATAATCCGTCCGCTGATAGAGTGCAGCCGAGCTGATATAGAGGCATTTCTTGCAGAAAAAGGTCAGACTTTCGTAACGGACTCTACTAATCTGCTGGACGAGTATTCCCGCAATAAGCTGAGACATAAAGTGGTTCCTGTACTTAAGGAGATTAATTCATCTCTCATGGATACATTCGCGAAGACACTTGGCTTTCTGCGTGAGGACAGTTCTTTCCTTGAAAAGCTTGCCGATGATGCCTTGGAGAAAGTCACCTGCGGGGATGGATATTCCTGTAAGATGATAAGAGAACTTGATTATCCTGTAAGACGCAGAGTAATCATGCGAATACTTTCAAAGTATGATATCGAAGTCGGACAAGATAAGATAGAGATGGTCGAAAAACTTATCAATGAGGGCGGCAAAGCTAATGTCAAGGCGAATTGCTTTGCATATACAAAATCGGGAACACTTTATATTTTCACTGAAAATGAGGATGAAAATACTCATCAGGACGAAGTGAAAGTTGTGCCTGAAAGCGTTGTTAACTGGCAGGGAAGATCTGTAAGCTTTAAATTGGTAACAAATGACGGTAAATTCGAAAATGTTCATAAAAAGTTTGCAAATTCTTGTCTGGATTATGATAAAATAAAAGGTGTTATTGTGTTAAGAAAACGCCGTGTGGGGGACAGGATACGTCTTGTTAACCGTGAGCACAGCTCAGATGTCAGGATGCTGATGAAACAGGGTTTTCCCGTGCATAAGCGCGATTCAGCGGTCATTCTCGCTGATGATGATGGCATAGTTCTTGCAGAGAATTTCGGTGCAGCTGACAGGGTACGGATAGACAGCAGTACCAGACGAGTACTGATTTTTGAAGTTATTCCTGAATAACCTCATATTATGACCTCACTTTCACACTATTTTCACAAAAAGGGTCTATAATAAACCGATAAGGCTGATAATAACACAAATTTAGAACAAAAGGTCGTGATAAATTGAAAAACGGAGGAAAATCTCTTCTGATCTATCTTGTGGTTTCTGTATGCATAATCACTGGTCTGGTCTATATGCTGATGAGTATGAGCACCAAGAGCGATGAAGTGAAGTATTCCGAGGTAATGGGACACTTTGACTCTCTCGAAGTCAGTGAATTCAAGCTTGATCTCGGTTCGGGCGAGCTGAAATACAAGTTGAATACCGATGAAGATGCTGAAAAAGAGTACAACTATAAAGTACCGAATGTTTCACTGTTCGTGAACGAGGTACTGGGCGGTGAGGAAGCTGTTAACTACCGTCTGAAATATGATGCAGCAAATCCGAAGGAACCACTGGTCTATGATCTGGTACCGATATCAGATAACAGTTTCTGGCTGAATCTTATACCTACATTCCTGATGTTGGGTGTTATGATATTCTTCTTCGTATTCATGATGAAGAGCGCAGGCGGCGGAAAGATGTCCGGTTTCGGCAAGACCAATGCAAGACTGGCTCCAAGCAGTAAAAAGGCAACTTTTGCCGATGTTGCAGGTGCTGACGAGGAAAAGGAAGAACTCAAGGAGATCGTTGATTTCCTTAAAGATAACAGAAAATATACCGAGATTGGCGCGAGGATACCCAAAGGCGTTCTGCTTCTGGGACCTCCCGGTACAGGTAAGACACTTCTTGCTAGAGCAGTTGCAGGCGAGGCAAATGTGCCTTTCTTCTCGATATCGGGTTCCGATTTCGTTGAAATGTTCGTCGGCGTGGGTGCTTCCCGTGTACGTGACCTTTTTGAACAGGCTAAGAAGAGCGCACCGTCCATCATATTCATAGACGAGATCGACGCTGTCGGCAGACAGAGAGGTGCAGGTCTGGGCGGCGGTCACGATGAACGTGAGCAAACCCTTAACCAGCTGCTTGTTGAGATGGACGGCTTTGAGGATAACGAGTCAGTCATCGTTATGGCAGCTACCAATAGACGTGATATTCTCGACCCCGCTCTGCTGAGACCGGGCAGATTTGACAGGCAGATACTTGTCAGCTACCCTGATATCAAGGGCAGAGAAGAGATACTGAAAGTTCATACCAAGAACAAGCCCCTTGCTCCCGATGTTAGTCTGGAAACTATTGCCAAGACCACTGTCGGATTTACAGGTGCCGATCTTGAAAACCTTGCAAACGAAGCTTCACTGCTGGCTGCAAGAAAGAATAAAAAGGCTATCACCAAGGCTGATATGGAAGAAGCAGCTATCAAGGTAGTTGCAGGACCCGAGAAGAGGTCTAAGGTGGTATCCGAAGCAGAGAAGAGACTTACTGCTTACCACGAGGGCGGTCACGCTATCTGCACATATTATTGCCAGAAGGCTGATAAGGTGCATCAGGTGACTATCATACCCAGAGGTCAGGCGGGCGGCTTTACAATGAGCCTTCCCGAAAAGGATAAGGCTTTCGTCAGCAAGAACGAGATGTATAATAACATCGTGGTACTTCTTGGCGGACGTGTTGCCGAGAAGCTGATACTTGATGATATCTCCACAGGTGCTTCAAACGATCTGGAAAGAGCTACCGCTACCGCAAGAAATATGGTTACAAGATACGGCTTCAGCGACAATTTAGGACCTGTTGTTTACGGTCAGGGCGAGCACGAGGTATTTCTGGGAAGAGATTACACCAATACTCCCAGCTATTCCGATAATGTTGCTGCTGAGATCGATAATGAGATCAGAACTATCGTTGAAACTGCATTCGAGCAGGCTGAAACTCTGCTGAAAGAGCATATCGATCAGCTGCATTTGATCGCTAAGTATTTGATGAAGAACGAGAAGATCGACGGCATCAAGTTTGAAAAGCTGATGAAAGGTGAACTTCCCGCTTCCGATTTTGAAGACGATGTAAAGGATACTGTCGAGGACATCGACGTCAAAGATACCGTTGAGGAGATCCTGACTGTTGATGAGGACAAGGATACTCTTGACGAAGCAGATATCTCCGAGAACACAAGCGTTTCTCTCGGCAAGGATAAGGACAGCATCGAATAAGATATTTATAAGCCGATATCGGGAACGGTATCGGCTTTTTTATGGTCAGCTATTGATTTTTTTCTGCGGAAGTAGTATAATAATTTTAAATCTTATTCTATGACGAATGATGAGGTAAAGATATGAACCTGTTGTTTATAGGCGATGTCGTGGGCAGTTCGGGTACGGATTTTCTTGAAGAACAGCTTTACGGTATTAAAAGAAAGTATAATATTGATGTGACGGTTGTCAACGGTGAGAATTCGGCACAGGGAAACGGAATAACTCCCGCGTCCTTTGAAAGACTGATGCGTATGGGTGCTGATGTTGTCACTACGGGCAATCACTGTTTCCGTCGGCGTGAAGCTATGGATCTTTATGAGAACAGCGAGTTCCTGCTTCGTCCCGCGAATTTTCCCGAAGGCGTTGCGGGCAGGGGAGTTGCTGTCATCGATCTTTGTCCTATAAAGATAGCAGTTGTGAATCTTATGGGCACGATGTATATGGAGGCGCTTGATAATCCATTCACGGAGATAGACAAGATTCTTGCGGGTATCGATACTCCCAATATCTTTGTAGATTTTCACGCTGAGGCTACCTCCGAGAAAAAGGCAATGGGTCATTATCTCAAAGGCAGGGTGACTGCTGTTATGGGTACTCACACCCATGTTCAGACTGCTGATGAAGTTATTCTCGGCGGACACACAGCCTATATAACCGATGTTGGCATGACGGGCCCCGAGCTTTCCGTTCTTGGTGTTGACAGTGATATTGTGATAGATAAGTTCAGATATCACCGCCCTGTTAAGTTTACAGAGAGCGATTCTGCTTGTTTCCTGAACGGAGTTGTGGTCAGCTTCGACGAAAAATCGGGAAAATCTACAAATATAACCCGTATTATTAGTCGCAAATAACAAAAAAGCCAAATTGCTATTGCAAAATTTTCCCAAATGTAGTATAATGTTATTGCTGTGAAGCGCATAACGTTTTCGTAAAAAGGAGGGATAATGGTGGAGGTTTTGAAAGTTTCATCACGATCTGTACCTAATTCAGTAGCAGGCGCTATTTCAGGCGTGATAAGGGAGCAGGGTGCTGTCGAGGTTCAGGCTGTCGGCGCAGGCGCTGCAAATCAGGCGATCAAGGCTATTGCGATAGCAAGAGGTTATCTTGCACCTGTCGGAATAGATATGATCTGCGTTCCCGCATTCGCTAATGTCCTTATTGATGGCGAGGAAAGGACAGCTATCAAGCTTATCTGTGAACAGAGATGATAATTTCAGCACGGGGATTAACTCCGTGCTTTTATTTTTAGTCAGCAATTATAGATACGAAAAACGGCATACCGTGTTTGGTATGCCGTTAGTTTTTATAAAAAGAAAACCGCCGTCAACTTGACTAACGGCGGAAATATCTTCATTATAAATTACTTGGAGATCAGTGCGAGAGTATCTCTTGCAATCAGAAGTTCCTCGTTGGTAGGTATTACGTATACCTTTACCTTGGAATCAGCAGTGGAGATCTCTACCAGCTTGCCGCGGCAGTTGTTCTTCTCTGCATCGATCTTGATGCCAAGGAACTCCAGACCCTCACAAGCGTCAGCTCTTACTTCGGGAGCGTTCTCACCGATACCACCTGTGAACAGAACAGCGTCAACTCCGCCCATAGCAGCTGCATAAGAACCAATGTACTTCTTGATCTGGTATGTCAGCATCTCGTTAACAGCCTGAGCCTGCTCGTTGCCCTCAGCGGCAGCCTTCTGGATATCTCTGTTATCGGAGCTGATACCGGAAACACCAAGGAAACCTGACTGCTTATTCATGTAAGCTGTCATCTCATCAGGAGTGAAGCCCTTCTTCTTAGCTACGAACTCAACAGCGGAGGGGTCAACAGCGCCGCAGCGTGTACCCATTACCAGACCGTCCAGAGGAGTGAAGCCCATGGAAGTATCAACGGACTTACCGCCGTCAACAGCTGTGATGGAAGAACCGTTGCCAAGGTGGCAGGAAACTATCTTCAGTTCCTCAGGCTTCTTGCCCATTACCTTAGCCAGCTCGCCGGATACGAATCTGTGAGAAGTACCGTGGAAACCGTACTTTCTTACGTGCAGATCCTTGTAGCACTCATAGGGCAGACCGTAGAGGTAAGCCTTTCTGGGCATAGTTGCGTGGAAAGCAGTATCGAATACAACTGCCTGAGGTGTGCCCTCGGGAAGAACTGCCTTACAAGCTCTCAGTGCCAGTGCGTGAGGATGATTGTGAACAGGTGCAAGCTCAGCCAGGCTGTCGATCTTGTCGATAACTTCATCGGTTACAGCGCAGGTCTCTCTGAATATCTCAGCACCCTGTACTATTCTGTGACCTACTGCAGAGATCTCGTCCATAGAATCGATTACCTTGGTCTCGCCGCTTGTCAGAATCTCAACCAGCTTCTCAAAAGCCTCAGTGTGTGTAGGGAAATTGCAGTCAGCTTCATAGCTTCTGCCGTCGCCAGTCTTGGCGCTTACATGACCATCGATACCGATACGGTCACAGTTACCCTTTGCAATAACGCTCTCATCTTCCATGTTCAGCAGCTGATACTTCAGCGATGAAGAACCGGCATTTACTACCAGAATTTTCATTGGAAAAACTCCTCTCAATTTATAAATGGATATTATATCGGGCTTGACAATCCTGCCCTGATATCATATAATATTAGTATAACAATTTTTGTGATAAATTGCAAGTCTGTTTTGCCTAAATATACATATTGCACAATATTTATTATGTGAATTTGTTAACATAAACCCGGGAGGTGAAGCTATGAAAATTGCAGGAGTAGTAGCCGAGTATAACCCTTTTCACAACGGACACAAATATCATCTTGAAGAAACACGACGAATGGGCGCGACGCATATCGTTGTGGTTATGAGCGGTGCGGCTGTTCAGCGGGGAGATACTGCGATATCAGACAAGTATTTCCGTGCAAAGACCGCTGTTGAAAACGGTGCAGACCTTGTGATCGAGCTTCCTTGTCCCTATTCATGTTCAAGCGCTGAACGTTTTGCAGGAGCTGCTGTGCAGATACTTGCAGGTTTTGGCGAGGGTGGAGTTTCTATGCTTTCCTTTGGCTGTGAGGATGATGAAATCGCACTGCTTGATAAGGCGGCGGAGATATCATCTGAACTTGATGAGTCGGGCTATGTAAAGGAAATGCTGGAAAACGGAGTGCCCTATCCTGCGGCAGTGGCTTCGGCTGCGGGGATACCCGAGATAAAGGCGCTTTTTGACAAGCCTAACAATATGCTGGCGATAGAATACATAAAGGCTATCAAAAAATACGCTCCGTGGATAACTCCAACAGCGGTGAAGAGAAATGGTGCCGACCATGACAGCGGTGAGGTATCTGGTGATATCGCAAGCGCTTCCCATATCCGTAGACTTATCGCAGATGGTGAGGATTATTCTGCATATGTTCCGAAGACCCTTGAAAGCGAGCCATACCTTATAACTAATGCGGACAAGGCTTTGCTTTTAAAAATTATGACAGCTTCATCTGCCGAGATACAGCGTTTGCCCGATGTATCAACACATCTTGCCAGACGTTTCGTTAACACTCGTGAAACAAAATGCGAGCTGATTCGCACTCCTAATGATTTTGCAGAACAGTTCAAGCATAAGGCAGTGACTCATGCAAGGGTCAGGAGAATGATGATGTATCTGGCGTTGGGTGTGACATCTTACGATTTTTTTGATGTACCCTACGGCAGAATACTCGCCCTGAATGACAGAGGGCGGGAGATATTCTCTGCTTGCGGTAATATGACCATGAAGTATGCGACCTCTCTGGCTGAACTTGAAAAGCTTTCATCAAGGGCGTCTAGGATATCCGAACTTGAAAGGAACGCGGCTACATTCCAGCAGATGTGCGTAAGCGGAAGTCCCGAATTCAAAAGCGAGTACACCAGAAAGATCGTTCTTACAAGATGATTTCTGCGTTAATAGAATGTTTATAAAATATACTATTGGCAAAATAATGATAATGTGTTATAATTAATAGGTTAAAAAAGATATGACAGAAAGGCGGTTTTATATATGAGAGCAGTTGTAACTGTTATCGGCAAGGATACTGTTGGTATACTTGCAAAGGTAAGCACCAAGTGTGCAGAGCTCAATGCAAACGTAGAGGAGGTAACTCAGTCCGTACTGCAGGAGCTTTTTGCTATGATTATGGTAGTTGATATCTCCAAGCTGAATTCGGATTTTGCAACCCTCAGCGACAGCCTGACAGCCCTGGGCGATGAACTGGGTGTTAAGGTACACGTTATGCACGAGGATATTTTTAACTGTATGCACCATATTTGATAAGGGGATATCTGTAAAATGATAAATGTATATGACATTCTTGAAACCATACGCATGATACAGGACGATTGTCTTGACATACGTACTATAACCATGGGCATATCCCTGCTTGACTGTATCGACAGCGATATCGACAAGGCTTGCGAAAAGGTCTATGAGAAGATAACCACCAAGGCTAAGGATCTTGTAAAGGTGGGCGAGCAGATAGAAAAGGAGCTTGGTATACCGATAATCAACAAGCGTATCTCAGTTACTCCAATCGCTATCATCTCCGCAGCCTGCAAGGGTTCACCAGTTAAGTTCGCACACGCTATGGACAGGGCTGCAAAGACCGTCGGCGTTAACCTTATCGGTGGATATTCCGCACTTGTTCCCAAGGGCTTCTCTGCGGGTGATGTTGAGCTGATAAAGTCCATACCCGAGGCTCTTGCCACAACCGAGAGAGTTTGTTCTTCTGTAAATATAGGTTCTACCAAGACAGGTATCAACCTTGATGCTGTAAAGATGATGGGCGGCATTATTCGCGAGTGCGCTGAAAAGACTGTTGATCAGGCTTGCTTCGGTGCCGCTAAGCTGGTAGTGTTCTGCAATGCTGTTGAGGATAACCCCTTCATGGCTGGTGCATTCCACGGCGTAGGTGAGCCTGACTGCATGATAAATGTCGGCGTTTCCGGTCCCGGCGTTGTAAGAGCTGCACTTAAAAAGTATCCCGATGCTGATATCACAGGTATCGCTGATGTTATCAAGGAAATTTCTTACAAGATAACTCGCGTGGGTCAGCTGGTAGGTACTATCGCTTCTGAAAGACTTGGCGTACCTTTTGGTATCGTTGACCTTTCTCTTGCTCCTACTCCTGCTGTGGGCGACTCCGTTGCTCATATCCTCGAGGAGATAGGTCTTGAGAAGTGCGGTACTCACGGCACTACTGCTTGTCTTGCTATGCTCAATGATGCTGTCAAGAAGGGCGGCGTAATGGCTTGCTCACGTATCGGCGGACTTTCGGGCGCATTCATTCCTGTATCCGAAGATGCCGGTATGATAGCTGCTGCTAAGAGCGGTACACTGTGTATCGAAAAGCTTGAAGCTATGACCGCAGTTTGCTCTGTTGGCCTGGATATGATAGTTGTTCCCGGTGATACCCCTGCTGATACTCTTTCTGCAATCATCGCAGACGAAGCTGCTATCGGTATGGTAAACTGCAAGACTACTGCTGTAAGAGTAATCCCCGCTATCGGCAAGAAAGTTGGCGAGGAACTTGACTGGGGCGGTCTGTTCGGATGCGGACCTGTTATGCCGCTGAAAAAGGAATCGGCAAGCAAGTTCATAAACAGAGGCGGCCAGATACCTGCACCTCTGCATTCGCTGAAAAACTAAAATATCATGAGGGGCTTTGCGCCCCTCTTTTTGCATTCAAACTTAAGACTTTGTATGGAGGAAAATATGAAGCTTAATATGTTCGCGGATTTTACTTCCGCAATTCCGCTTGAAGAACGTCTTGCGCTTATAAAGGAATATGGCTTTGACGGCGTTATGCTCGGATTTCTCGAGGAATACAGGCATACCCAGTTTGAGCTTGCCGACAGGGCAGGGCTTGCAGTGGAGAATGTCCATTCGCCATTCGACAGAATGAATTCCTTGTGGGAAAAGCGCAGTGACAGCACCGCTATCTATAACCGAACCGCTGATTGCATAAGGATATGTGCAGAGAATAATGTCAGCAAGATAGTTGTTCACCCGACGGACGGTCTTGTGCCGCCGCAGGTGACGGTCTTCGGCATGAAGAATTTTGACGGGCTGATTTCCACAGCGGCGAATTATGGGGTAAAACTACTGTTTGAGAATATCCAGCTGCCCGATTTTCTTGACGTTCTGTTCGGAAAATTCGGCATTAGCAAGAGCGTTGGATTCTGTTATGATGTTGGTCACGAAAACTGCTTCACCAAAGGCGAAGACCGACTTGTGAAGCACGGCAATCTTCTGGAAGCTCTGCATATTCACGATAATGATGGAAATTCCGATTCCCATATGCTGCCATTTGACGGCAATATCGACTATGAGCCTTTTGCAAAAAAGCTGAAATCCTTGGGTTACGATGGTGCTCTTTCGCTGGAAGTTTTCAAGGATAGGTCTACGCAGTATGCACAGATGTCGCCCGAAGAATTTGTTGAAAGAGCCAAGCTGTCTGCTGTTAAGCTTGACGCTCTTGTAACGGGGGCATGACATGGAAAAGATATTACTTGATATGCACACCCACAGCAGTTATTCTCCAGATGCTGAGGACAGTGCTGAGGCGATGTGTCTGCGGGCAGCTGAACGTGGATTGTCGGTCTATGCGCTGACAGATCACTGTGATGTCAATTTCTGGTATCCTGCGGAACATTACTTCGGGGATAAGAAAAACGTCACCGATGCGATGATGTACGGGGCAGGAAAGTACGCCTTTGACAGTATCGCTGAACAGGTGGTTCTGCGCGAAAATTTCCGTGGTAAGCTGGATATTATTATCGGCGTTGAGATGGGTCAGCCTATGCAGGACAAGGAAAGAGCGGCTGAACTCTCGAGTGATGAACGCCTGGATTTCATTATAGGTTCTCATCATATGAATGCAGGGGTCGATGATTTCTATTATCTCGATTACAGCAAAATGTCGGACAGTGAGATAGATACTCTGCTTAAAGATTGCTTTTTGCAAACTCTTGAAATGTGCCGTTTTGCCGATATAGATGTTCTTGGTCATCTTACTTATCCTCTTAGATATATCTGTGGTGAGTACGGCAGAGAGGTGGATATGAAATCTCATGAGGAGATCGTCAGGGAGATCTTCAAAACCCTTATATCCCGCGGAAAAGGCATCGAGATAAATACCTCGGGTCTGCGGCAGAAGTACGGCAAGACTTTTCCTGACTTTGAGACTGTGAAGCTTTACCGCGAACTGGGCGGTGAGATTCTCACCATCGGTTCTGATGCTCATAAGACTGCCGACCTTGGAAAGGGAATATCCGAGGGAATTGCGCTGGCAAAGGCGGCAGGATTCGAGTATGCGGCGTACTTCAAAAAGCACGAACCGACATTCTTAAAGCTGTGATTTGATTTTGTCAAGAGCGTTCTTTTCAAGCCGAGATACCTGTGCTTGTGAAATACCGATCTCTTTTGCCACTTCCATCTGGGTGTGTCCTTTGAAAAAACGCAGAAACAGTATATTTTTCTCACGTGGGCGCAGTGATTTTAGAGCTTCTTTCATGGTAAGTTCTTCCAGCCAGCTTCGGTCATCGGTTCCGTCGCATATCTGGTCGGCGATATAAAGTGAATCTCCGCCCTCGGTGTAGACTGGTTCGTATATTGAAACAGGATCGGTGACAGATTCAAGTGCCATGACGATATCTGCTCGCTTTTCACCTGTTATCCCGGCTATTTCGTCTGTCGATGGTTCGCGTTGATTCTCGGCGATGAAGTTTTCCTTTGCCTGCATGACTTTATATGCAAGGTCACGCAGTGAACGGCTTACACGGATAGGTCGGAAATCCCGCATATAGCGCTTGATTTCTCCCAATATCATTGGCACAGCGTAGGAATGTCGAAACAGTTAAACTAGCAGTTCATGCGATAATTGCATGGACTGCTTTTTATATGGCAATATCAATGTTGACAAATCACTGACGATATTATATAATATTAACAATATTGTAATGTGCCGAATATAATTAATGTTTAATTTCACGGCAAATGAATTTGCTTATCAGAAATTATCGAGTAAATTGTATATTATGTTTGTTATTTGCGCGGTGACACTTCTAAATTTGTTAAATCAGTCCTGTTGACAAAGCGAATGTATCGTGCTATAATGATAACAACAAAGAGATAATAACTAACGGCTACAAAGAAATTGAAAGGACGGTATCATTATGAAAATCTTAGTTGCGATAGACCTGCAAAAGGATTTTACAAACGGCGTTCTCGGTAATGCCGAGTGCGATGCGGCTGCTGATAAGGCTGCTAAGAGAATAGCTGCTTTCCGCGAGGAACAGCCCGATGTCCCTGTGGTATTCACTCTTGATACTCACACCGAGGATTATATGAATACTCAGGAGGGCAAGAATCTTCCTGTTGTACACTGCGTTCGCGGTACCGATGGCTGGAAGCTTGACCCTCGCATTGAAGCTGTAAGAAAAGAAAATGATATCCTTGTTGAAAAGCCAGCTTTCGGTTCTGCTGAACTTCCTGCGGTGCTGAAAAAACTTGCTGACGGCAGAGATATCGAGGAGATAGAATTTATCGGCGTATGTACAGATATCTGCGTTATCTCAAACGCTATGATAGTAAAAGCGGCATTTCCCGAAGTCCCCATAGTGATAAACGCAGATTGCTGCGCAGGCGTAACTCCCGAAAGCCACGAAAATGCACTCAGCGCAATGGCGGTATGCCAGATGAAAATAGAAAGGAATGAGGTCTGATGCTTAGCTATCGTATAGATGAGGGTGGATTTATCGAGCCTAAGCTTGAAAACTACCCCGATGGCACAATGAAGATAGACTTGCTTCCTGCAGAGAAATGCAGCCGGGTGGAGATAAGCTGGCACTACGAAAATGAGCTGGAACAGATGCAGCTTTATTATATGGTTAGCAATTTGAAAGAGCGTTTCCCGAAAGCTGAGTTCACGCTGTTCATGCCCTATCTGCCTAATGCTCGCATGGACAGAATTCACGCTGATACCGAAGTATTCACCTTGAAATACTTCTGCAATTTCTTGAACTCCATGAAGTTTGACAAGGTAACTGTTCTGGATGTTCATTCAAGCGTAGGTGCGGCGCTAATCGACAGGGTGGTGAATATTTCACCCAAGGAGTACATTCTGAAAGCAATGGAAATGTCGGGATTCAGCTTTGAAGAGGATTATCTGTTCTTTCCCGATGAAGGCTCGATGAAGAGATATTCCTCGATGTTCTCAGCAAAGCACGTAGGCTTCGGCATTAAGAAGCGTGACTGGTCAACAGGCAAGATACTTGGGCTTGAAGTTGAGGGCGATGATCCAGCTGGTAGGAACATCTTTATCATAGATGATATCTGCGCATACGGTGGAACTGTTTTCTACTCGGCTCAGAAGCTTAAAGAACTGGGCTGCAACGATATCAACGTGTTTTTCAGTCACTGTGAAAATTCAATAGCAAAGGGTAAGCTTTTTGAATGCGGTATGATAAAGAACATCTACACCACAGATTCCATATGCACTTTGCCCGATAACGATATACTCAAAAAGATAAAGCTTGACAGATAAGAAAGAAGGATAGCTATGAAAGGCATAAACGCAGCACTGATGTGCGATTTCTATAAGATAGTTCACAGAGATATGATAAACCAGAAGATGACAAAGTCCATGTCTTACTACACCCCAAGAATGAGCCGTGTAAAGCGCTGGGATAAGGTGGTTATGTTTGGTTTGCAAATGTTCTGCAAGACCTGGCTTATAGACTATTTCAATGAGAATTTCTTTGAAGTTTCCGAGGAGGAGATAGTTGCCGATTACCAGAGAGTACTGGATAATTCTTTCGGCAAGGGCATATACAATACATCTTCTATCCGTGAACTTCACAAACTTGGCTATCTGCCGCTGGAGATAATCGCACTCCCCGAGGGTACTCTTGTACCTATACACGTTCCCATGTTCGGCATAACCAACACTCACCCTGATTTTGCATGGCTGCCACAGGCGCTTGAAAGCCTTATCTCTGCTGAAATGTGGTATCCCCAGATAACGGCAACTGTTGGCAAGACCTACCGCGATATCGTTGATAAGTACTACGGTCTTACCTGTGAAGACGATATCCCACGCGCTAAGGCACTTGGTTCCTTCGATTTCCGCGGTGACCAGGGACTTGACGCTGCGCTGAAAGCTGCGGCGGGCTGGTGTATGTCTTTTGTGAATACTGCTACCGTTCCCGCTATACCCTATCTTGAAAAGATGTTCGGGGCAGACTGCACAAAGGAACCTGTTGCATATGGTGCAGTCAGCACAGAACACTTCGTAATGTGCTCGAACTTCGCAGTTGACGGAGATGAGGAAACATTCCTCAGAAAGATGCTGACAGAACTCTACCCAAACACAAGCTTCTCGGCTGTACTGGATTCTTACGATTACTGGAATGTCATCGACAATATCCTACCCAAGCTCCACGACGAAATAATGGCACACAACGGCTGTATGCTGATGAGAGGCGATTCTGGCGACTGCGTTGAGGTTGTCACCAAGACAGTATTCAAGCTGTGGGAACAGTTCGGCGGAACTGTCAACAGCAAGGGGTTCAAGGTTCTTGACCCTCACGTTAAGGCGATATACGGCGATAGCATCACTGTTCAGCGTTGTGAACAGATCTATGAGATACTGATGAACAACGGATTTGCCTGCTCGAATGTTGCACTTGGCGTAGGTTCGTTCTCGATGCACTGCATTGAGGAAGTTGAAGAAATGACCCTAACCGCAGATGACGGTCAGAAGTTCACGGGCAGACCGACTGTGCTGAAACCTTTCACCCGCGATACTTTCTCCAGCTGCATCAAAGCTTGCTATGCCGAGATAGATGGTAAAGAATACCCCATTTTTAAAGATCCCAAGGACGGTGGTTTCAAGAAGAGCCAGAAAGGTCTGTGCTATGTTTACCGCGACGAAAACGGCGAACTTGCATATAAGGACGGATATGTTGGTTCTACTATTCCAGAGGGCAATCTGCTTGAAACTGTTTTCAAGGATGGCGAACTCGTAAAGGAGTACACGCTCAGTGAAATCAGAAACAGGTTGAACAACAATGCGTTTTAAGATATAAGATAAGAGGCTGCTTCGGCAGTCTCTTTTTTATGTCCATGTAGTGAAATGTGACGTGAATAGCAGCTTGGTGGTGCAGAATTATATTGAAATCGCCAAAGTAATTAATAAAGATTTTTAAGTTATATTTCAAATGATAATACATTATCTTTAATTAAAACTATAAACTGAAATTAATCTATATCAATTTGTACAGAAAGTGTCGGATATTCATTTTAAAATTATACAAAAAGCAAAGATGAAAGATCGTCAAGTTAATTCTGAGGTAATTATGCTAAATCAATAAAATTATTGTCTGAATTGTTGCTTGAATTATACTGAATCCATGCTTTGTTTATTTAATGAGCAGACTTTATATTAAATTATTGTTAAAGCTATTGCATTTTTAGTATGTATAAGTATAATAAACTAATGTCGCGCGACCAATATTTTTAACCGGAATATTTTGAATTAATGTTTATTTTGAGTTAACAGCTCCAAAAATCGAAATGTTAAACTTATTTAATGAGTGATTAAATTATTATTTGATTAACACAAGCATTAATGCGATTTAACTTCTTGTTGACCGAAACGTATAAACATTATTGGAAGGAAAAGTAAAAATGAATAGTATCAAAAAAACCAGTGCATTGCTTTCAGCGCTGATAATATCTGGCAGTGCTGTTATTGCGGCACCTGCGAGCGCATACGCTGATAAGCTCGATGATGAAATTGTAAGATCTGCCCCCTCTTTCGTTTTAAGTAAGCTTGAAACTTCGCTTAGTGCAGCTTCTTTTTCAACAGAACAGTCTTCAATTGATGAAGTCACACAGCACGGCATCGTTTACAGTCTTTTTGACGGTCATGAAGCTTACGTCAAGGATGGCAGTGCCGCTTCGGGAACAGTTCAGATACCTGACGCTGTTTACGCTAATGGTACATACTATATTGTCAAAATGATCGAGAGCAGTGCTTTTGAAGGAAATAATAACATAAAGGCTGTCGATATGCAGTACGCTTCCGGTCTGACAGAGATCGGTAATCATGCTTTCCGTGACTGCAAGAATCTGGAAACTGTTGCACTTCCTTTTAATCTGGAATTGACTGCCTATACATCTACTGCCTTCTTAGGCTGTGAGTCATTCAGAGAATTCGCATCTACATATGGCAAGAATTACAAGATCGTTGGCGGTGTGCTTTACAATGTCGATATGACAAAGATTTTCAGGTATCCTCCTGCGAAACAGGGCACTTCTTTTACGATTGAGAATGGAGTGTCTATTGGTTTCAAAGCTTTTGATGGAGCAAAATATCTTGAGAATATCAACGTTCCCGAAGAACTGAATGAAAGCAATGCTGCAAGTATCCTTAAAAAGTATCAGGGTTTCCTAAGATACAGTGAAAATATGTCCATCTCAATAAACGGAGTAAGCATTTTTTCATATTCCGAAGGTGATTCGGAGGAACCTTGTATTGACCCGATTTTCCGCGGTGCAATAGCAGATAATCTTGATATAGTTTCAGTTGAAAGAGCCAATTATTATGCTAAGCGTTATGTAGAGTATGTTGTAAAAACTCTCATCAAAGATGATGATACTGATCTTGAAAAAGCATTGAAACTCCATGATTGGCTTTGTGGCCGCGTGAAGTATGACCCTGTTGTTTCAGCTATTATTAGTAAAAATGAGCCTTATGATGGTGAAACAAAGAACCATTGTGATGCATCAGCGTTCGTGCATTATGAAAACGCAAGCGAAGCTTACCCAGAAGCTGGCTACTATACGGTTTGCGATGGTTATGCTAGAGCATATAAGCTTCTTATGAATACCGCAGGTGTTTGTTGTGAAAGAGTGTATGGTTATCCCACAGGAGATGGAAAATATAGTCATGCATGGAACATAGTTGTGCTGAATGCACACGATGATAATCCGGATAACGACAGATGCTATTATGTTGATGCAACATGGGATGATAGCGATTATGGCTGGGATTATGGTAATTTCATGTGTTGTGCCGAAACCGATTTTTGCAGTCATTCAATATATCGTGATTGGAAAATAGATGGAAATTATAACGATAATGAAATAAAATACATTCCTGAAAAATCATATTCTATATGGACTGTTGGTGATATGAACGGCGACAAAAATGTGACAGCTGCCGATCTGATAATTCTTCGTGAATATGAAAACAGCAGCGATTGGTCAGATGATATGAGAGTCAATGCTGATATCAACTATGACGGTGTTATTGACGATAATGATGTTGATATACTCTCTTTCTATATTGATGCAAGACTTGGTGATGTCAACAACAGCGGATATGTCGATGAGAATGACTATAAGACTTTGAAACGTTATCTTGAAAGACCTCAGGATATATATGATCAGATGATAGCTGCCGCAGATGTTAATATGGACGGTAAGGTTGACGATACTGATCTTGAAGCTCTTAAATCATTGTTTGGACGTAACTACGGATGGGTAAATTCCAGATTCTATAAATACAACTTTGATAAGATCCAGCAGAAGATCAAGTAATCTGGCACAGCTATTTTAAGGAGAATTATTTATGAAATTTAAAAAAGCATTTGCCGCAGTTGCGGCACTGGCAATGACATTATCTGTAATTGCCGCACCTGCCCCCGCAGACGGAAAATCATCGTTCCTGAATATTGGTATCGTTGCATCTGCCGCTAAGATAGGCAAAGTTACACAGAACGGTCTGACATATGAACTTTACGATCAGATAAAAGCAGACGGTGTTGTAAAGAATAATGCAGCCTTTGTTGTCGGCAGTGAGGATACTACCGGATGCATCACTATCCCCGAAGGAATTTACGTTAACGGAAGCTATTATAAGATATATAAAATATCAAGCAAGGCTTTTGCTAACAATAATATGAGCGGGATAGATATGCATAACGCTTACAGCTTGTTCAGTATTTACAAAGACGCATTTTATTGCTGTAAAAATCTGACAGAAGTTGCTCTTCCTTATAATCTGTCGAAAGATTTTGATACCCGCAATACATTTTTGACCTGTACATCTTTTAAGTCGTTTGTTGATGTACCTTGTGCAAACTATAAAGTTATTGATGGTATTCTTTATAACAAAGAAGCAACCAAGCTGCTTGTATATCCGCAGGCAAAGACAGATTTTGAGTTCACGATGCCTGCTACCGTAGAAGAATGCATCGTTGGTTTGAACAACAACTTTGACTATGTAAAAAATATAAAAATAGCTGACGGACTTTCAGATGAACAG
>NZ_JAILMR010000074.1 GCF_024692365.1 Ruminococcus sp.
TTCCAGCATACCTGCGTAGATAACATCGGGCTTAGCGCCTCTGTCGAAGTATGTGAACTCATCGCCGCCGTCGAATGCCATAGAAAGCTCGATAGCTCTGTCGCCGCGGAAGTTGAAGAGTACAACGCTGTCGCCGTCAACGATCTTGCCAACAGGAGCGCCGTTCTCAGCGATAACGAATGCAGGAAGATCCTGGTCGATAGCGCCTGTCTCGTTTCTGAGAGTCTCAACAGCTTCAAGAGCGTTTGCGAACTGTCTGCCCTCGCCCTTTACGTGAGTTTCCCAGCCGAGCTTTACCATATCCCAGTCAGCCTGATATCTGTCCATTGTGACCTTCATTCTTCCGCCGCCGGAAGCAATCTTAGCGTCGAATGTTGCGTCATTCAGCTCAGCCATGCACTTCTCCAGATCCTCGATGTAGATGGGAGCGCTTGTTGCGGGAACATCTCTGCCGTCCAGAAGTACGTGTACTCTTACCTTAGCAGCGCCCTGCTCCTTAGCCTTAGCGATCATCTTCTTCAGGTGAGAGATGTTGGAGTGAACGTTACCGTCAGACAGCAGACCGATGAAGTGCAGTGTGCTGCTCTTAGCCTTAACGTTGTTTACCAGCTCATTCCAGGTCTCGGAAGCGAACATCTTGCCGCTCTCGATGGACTCGTTAACGAGCTTAGCACCCTGAGAATAGATCTGACCGCAGCCAAGTGCGTTGTGACCAACCTCAGAGTTACCCATATCGTCATCAGTAGGCAGACCAACTGCGCTGCCGTGAGCCTTCAGAGTGGTGTAGGGGCACTCTTTTCTCAGTCTGTCCAGTGTGGGAGTGTTAGCCTCGGTAACAGCATCACCGAGATTTGTAACGGAGATACCGATACCGTCCATTACAACGAGAACGATTTTTTTGTTAGACATAATAAATACGTCCTTTCTATTTTAGATGTTTGTATAATAAACCTTAGGATTTATTACCGTATCAATAATTGCCTGCTCAATCGAGATCGGAGAATCTCTGTCTGCAAACAGCATAAGCCATCAGCATGAAGATAAATGCCGCAAGGTTCGCCCAGCCGCAGTATTCCAAAATGCGGAAATGTGTCTGGGTAAAGGCTTTGACATCAGCACCAAGTTCAGCCGCCGATCTCACTGACTTTGAGAAAAGCAGTCTTGAAACAATGGTAGATGCAGGAAGCATAAGGAAGGACAGCACACCGATAAGCTGCGGGTCCATATCCTTATCCATCATCAGTTTGAGCAAGAACCAGAATATAAAGTAGAGTATAATGCCGCCGAGAAGTACGGCAGCAATTGTCATATCGGGATTATTTGCGGGGATATCGCTGATTTTTATATCGAAGAATTTTATCAGCGCATCGTCATAAAATGCGGGTCGAAAGATCAACAGTACAGTTGTTAATAGCATATAGACAACTTCGGATACTATCGAAAGTGTCATAAGTCGGCGCATTAGCCTGCTTCTTTTCATTTTTACACACCTCATGAATAATATCAAACGGCGGATATTTACCGCTGAATATACTTATTGCAAGAATTCCCCAAAATTCCCCAATTACTCTATGAAAAAAGGGAGCGGGCTGACCCGCCCCCCGATGTGTTTACTGTATCAGAGATATTAGCCGTTAACAGCTGCCTGTACGATGGTGTTGAAGTCAGCAGCCTTGAGGGAAGCGCCGCCGATAAGACCGCCGTCAACGTTCTCCTTGCTGAGCAGCTCAGCAGCGTTGCCTGCGTTCATGGATCCGCCGTACTGAATTGTTACTGCCTGAGCGGTAGCCTCGTCATACAGCTTAGCAAGTGTAGCTCTGATGAATGCGCATACTTCCTCTGCCTGGTCAGCAGTAGCAGTCTTGCCTGTGCCGATAGCCCAAACAGGCTCGTAAGCGATAACAGTCTTCTTAACGTCCTCAGCGGAAACGTCGAAGAGGTCAAGCTTGATCTGACGTGCGATAACTTCCTCAGTGATGTTGCACTCACGCTCCCACAGCAGCTCGCCAACGCAAACGATAGGCTTCAGACCTGCAGCCAGAGCAGCCTTTGTTCTCTTGTTTACAGTCTCATCGGTCTCGCCGAAGTACTGTCTTCTCTCGGAATGACCAAGAACTACGTACTCAACGCCCAGCTCGGTCAGCATATCAGCAGAGATCTCGCCGGTGAAAGCGCCGCTCTTCTCGAAGTGAACGTTCTCAGCGCCAACCTTTACGTTAGAACCTGCGGTAGTATTAACAGCAGTCTCCAGATTGGTGAAAGGTACACACGCGATAACTTCAACATTGCCCTCAGCGTTAGCTACGAGAGGCTTGATAGCTTCCAGAAGCTCCTTGGCTTCAGGACGGGTCTTGTTCATCTTCCAGTTGCCTGCAATGATAGCTTTTCTTACGGATTTCTTCATTTTAAAAACTCCTTTGTATAGAAAATAAGATTAAAACCTACATAACCAATTATACAACAATAGCAGACCAATGTCAATGCTTGCAGATAAATTTTTAACAATTGCGGAGCAGTATATTCAAGCAAAAAAGGCACTCCTTTTTCAGAAGTGCCTCTTTGGTATCATGAATTAAGATAAAGTGCTACGCCGCCGAGAATTACCAGCACACCAAGTATGCCGAGGATAAATCCTGTCATTTTGCTCTTGCTGCCCTCGTCGGAAGTATCTTCGCTTTCGGAAGCTCCATCTTCTTCCTCTGCAATATAATATGTAGCGGGCTTGGCAGGGTCGTATTTGATCTTTATACTGTCGCCCTCGTGATAGCCGTCATCTGGGATAACCTGTAAGTATTCCTCACCGTTAACGGTGTAGACTATCTTCCATTCCACGAACTCTCTGTCCGCACCGCCGTTGAGGTCGGGCATGGCGGTAACTATCTTTTCGACTGCCTTTGCTGTGCCATCAACATAGTTGTCCTCTTTAACGACAGTCTCACTGCCGAGGGTAGGGATAAAGCTGTATCCCTTTGCGACCTTTACAGCTATGTATATCAGGAGAAGTCCCGTAATGATAAGCACTATCCCCACGATATGTCCCGTACCGCTGAACAGACCGTCAAAGCTTTTGTCGGTATCGTCTGCAAGGGCGAGTAGTTTATACATTTCCATCTTATTCACTCCTCAGCATGGGGTTTTCATACCCGTGCTTTTCATAATTGTTGTTCAGCATAGTTATCAGCTTGGTGCTTTTTATGCCGAGGTAAAGTTTCAGGGGTCTGCTGTCCTTGTAGTAGATGTTGAGTGTCTCTTTGATGACCTTGCCCTGTGAATAATCGTAGCTGTAATCAGCGGCTGGTCGCAGACAGTCCTTTTTTATCTCGGGGACGATTATGCCCTCGGGGGTGACTATCGTGAAAGCACAGGGGAAGAACAGCACGGTGACTATCAGCGAAAGCACGTATACAGGCAGGGACATATTCCCGTTGAAATAACAGCAGGTCACGCCGCCCGCGAAAAGTATCATGCTGAGGATATCGCCTATCTCTGTCAGCGTGACTTTGTCCTTGGCTGACTTCCATGCCTTTATCACCCTGATATCTGTCACGGTGAGTGCCGCCGCAACTATCGCCAGGCATACCAGCATTACAATATCAAGAGAATTCATGATATCACTCCCTTACATAGGCAAGTTCAAGGTCGCCGTCAACGAAGCCGAAGCCTACTGCACGGAAGTTTTTGAGCATATCTGCGAATCTGCCCTTTTCAAGATAAGCGGATATAAGTTCACGGACATCTTCGTGGGCTTCTTCCCAGCTGTATTCCTTTTCCCAGTAATAGAGGTCTTCCTGCGAGGAATAAACTTCAAAGCAAGCCCATTCATCGTCCTGTGCATCAAATCTGTCAGAAGCTACCAGCTGAACAGTCCAGCCGTTATTTTCCTCTTCGTAGATATTGAAATTAACTGCCACTGCTGTATCGGGCAGACCGTTCTCCAGTTTTTCATCGAGCCAAGCTGCGAATTCTTCGTACATAATGATTCTCCTTTCGTGTGTAGGACTATTTACAGATATTATAACACATCAGCGGAGTTAGGTCAACCGTTTTCTAATTCATAATTGCCCTCGGCCGGGCGGGCCGTTTCCGCCTATTTAAAGTTTTGTGGAGACGGGGCAATTGCAAAACGGCGGGTCAGCACATTGTGAGTAACCTGCCAAGGAAACAAAGCGCGCGGTCAAGCCTCGCGCTAGCAGGCTTGCGGAGAGCTCGAGAGGCAGAGCCTCTCGGTCAAGGCGAAGAAGCGACGTGGCAACAGTTCCGTCAATAGCAGACTATCTTCCGACCACATGGCGCGGACAATCCCAAACAGTACGAGCGTGTACCAAAGTATACCACCGTATCTTTTGGTATGCGGAGATATTGCCCGCGCACGCCGTCAAACAGCGAAGCGTTTTTGACGGCTCGACCCGAGGAACGAGGGGCGACCCACCCGCAGTACGTAATAAGAAAACAAACCCGCAGTTCGTCCGCCAAAAAAGAAAATGTTCCACGTGGAACATTTGTTTTGAACATCGACCCGAAAGCAAAATGCACATACCCTCACCGATGAATTTGTGACATCTGCAAGAAAAAAGGAGCCGTCCGAAAACAGCTCCTTACTATTATCACTTGTTCTGTGACTTGAATATCACACCGATTACCTTGGGGCCTGCATTTACTGCGATCTCGGAACCTATCTGATAGCAGTCAGCGGGGGGATAGCCTAACTTTTTGGTCATTGCCTGTGCCATCTCGTCGCGGATTTCGGTGTCATTGCCGTATACTATGCAGTAGGGTGTCTTGGGTATCTGCTCGCCTGCGGTGAGTTCGATTATCTTGGGGATAAGCGCCTTGTCGCCGCGTACCTTGGCTTCGGTGGTTATCTGGTTGTGCTGTATGCGGGATACGGGGCGGAGTCCCATTATCTCACCCACAAATGCAGCTGCCGCAGGGATACGTCCCGATTTCTTGGCATACTGGAGAGAGTACATTCCGAAGAATATAACGCAGTTGTCTACCCAGTCGCGTATGAAAGTCTCTATCTCGGCAACAGATGCGCCTTTCTGCGCTTTCTTGGCAGCTTCAACAACTGCATAGCCGTAGCCGCCTGTGTAGCCCTTGCCATCTATGTTGATCACGCGGAATTTACCCTTTGCTTCGGGAACTTCCTCATAGAACTGCTCGACCGCCATGACAGAATTGTTGTATGTCGCGGAACCCTTTGAGTTTATGCTGACATAGATAACATCGGTATAACCTGCATTGTAAAGCTCCTTGTAATTCTCTGCGAACTCAAAGGCGGTTATCTGCGATGTCAGGGGTATGCCGTCATACTCGTCCATCATTTTGTAGAATTTCTCGTTGTCGAAATCAACACGGCTGGTGTAGCTCTTGTCACCCATGCTCATCTTGAAAGGGACTACGTGGATCTCATACTTCTTCTCGTTCTCGATAGAGATGTCGCTGGCTGAATCTGTCATTATTTTTATTTTAGACATTTGATCTTCCTCCTTGGATTGTATCCATTTTACTTTCTATGAATCGCTTTAAATGCGAAAATAAACTGTTGTTTATTTCGTCTGTTATCTCGGTGAGATCATCACTGCATTTCCGCAGGTCTATACCTATATTATCCTGCGTGTATCTGACCGAACCGCCTGACATATGAAAAATGATAGTTTCCTCTATCCGTGATTCGCCCCGTGAGTTGATATACTCTCTTGTAAGCTCAATGCTTTTTATATCGGAGTAGTATATCCTTCGCTTTCGGGGCGGGATAAGCTCTTTGAAAACCACACTGCTTTCATCAGCCTCAAAGCGGAACGGCGCATATAGCGAAAGCAGCAGCCCAATACAGCTCAGCAGGAAAATACCCAGATGTAAGCCGAATTCGCTGTATGGTCTTACATCGATAACTGCATACTCCGCAAGGAACAATGATCCTAACATCGGCAGTGTAAACAAATATATCGCCAAAGATGTGTGCTTGAATTTCCCTTTTATACCATTGCTTATCTGTACATCTTCCGGGCAAATAGACGATATGTACTCTTTCAAGCCTATCCTCTCATCGATGTAGTCTTTGAGTTCTGCCATACAGCCCCTGCCGCTGAAGTCTCTCAGCTTTGCACAGAATACATACCGCTTTGTATAGGTCTGTATCACAAGCTTTTCATAAGGGAATACAAAGGTAATCGTCTTATCTACAGGACGTCTGTTCTCTCCGCAGCTGACTTCCACGGACTGTATATCGCGGTAGTCGATACGGGTCTTTTTGCCGAGTATGCTGAAAGTTACCGAGGTCTCTCCCGCATCATAATAGCAGGGGATAGTCAGATCTATGGCGATAACACCTATTAGCGTCAGCAGCCACAGCCCCATTGCGGAAACGCTGTCAAATACGGCAGCCATCACGAACCAGATCATTAATGGTATGAACAATATGACCGATACTACGGTCGGCCATCTGCCATTGCCCTTGAATTCATATTTTCTTTTCATGAGTTGTCATTCTTTCATTATATTTTTTCAGCACTCATGATCGGGATGCGCTCCTCGATGTAGCGCTTGAGGCGTTTGAACTTGCTGTTAGCTATGTCCTCATCGGACACACCTGACGGTTTACTAGCGTTATGATATGGTATCAGTACGCACGCGAATGAATGGTCGCCATCATCACAGTGGAAAGTTATTATTTCGATGACACCTGTATATGTGACAGTTTTGTACCTTGTCTCGTTTCTCTTGGCCGATCTTGTTTCGGTGCGTAGGTCGATGCTTTTTATTGAAGAATATGCTATCTTTTTTCTGAAGACTCTGTAAAATGTAACAGAGTTTTCGTCAGCGATAAAGCGCACATAAACTGCGATACGTCCGAAAAATAATGCCAGTGCAGAACCCGATATAAATGCTAATATCCAGAATGTTCGTCTTTCAAGTTCGGAACCGCTCCCGAGTAAATATATAATCAGTCCAAGCCCAACCAAAAATAGTAAACCATCCATTACAGAGTTTTTGACAGTGTCATATTCGTATTTTTCTTTCATTTTTTCATTTCCTTTATCAGGTTGTCTTTATCATGTCCTCAATGTAAGTTTTCAGCTGTGAGAATTTGCTGTCATTGAAATCACGCTTTAGATCGCAGGGGTGATGTATCAGGTTTTTATAATTGATATCAAGCCTGCGGCGGTAAATATAGCGTTTACCATATTTTGTTTCTATGGTGAGTATTTCATTGTAGTGATCCTGATCACCGCGTATCATCGCCGTTTGAAACTCTTGTTCAACTGATATTTCTGATATATCGCGGTATCTTATTCTGGTCTTCTTAAAGAATACCTTTATAAGCACCGAACGTTTTCGGGCGTGCATACTCACAGGTACAACTGACAGTATAATAAGCAGTACTATGTATACTGCTATGGATATAAGGATGATGCCTGCGTCTTCTTCCCGCAATCTCACGCCTGAATATGCCAGCAAGATCATGAGAACTATGCCGCCATAAAACAAAACGTAAAATAACGGACTCCTGTATTTATATTTTATCTTCATTTGTTGTTTCCTCTTTATATGTTATTTTTCTCTTTTTATATATTTATATAAATGCGCTCCTCGATGTATTTTTTGAGGCGTGAGAACTTGCTGTTTGCTATGTCCTCGGCTGATACACCTGACGGTTTGTTCTCTTCATGGGATGGGACAAGTATGCTCGCGAAAGAATGATCGCCGTCTTCACAGTGGAAAGTTATTATTTCGGTGACACCTGTATATGTGACAATTTGGTACTTCGTCTTTTTTTTCTTGAAAGATCTTGTTTCGGTGCGCAGATCGATGCTTTTTATTGAAGAATAGGGTATCCGTTTCCTGAATATCCTGCTGAATGTGACAGAGGTTTCGCCAGCGGAAAAGCGTACACTGACTAAGATTCGTCCGATAAAGAATGCCAGCACGGAACCTGATATAAAAACTAATATCCAGAATATCCGTCTATCGAGATGGTCACCTTTCATGAATAAATATATCATCAGTCCAACCGCGGAGAAAAATATTAAACCTTCCGTGGCAGAAGTATCGTTGACAGTGTCATAGTCGTATTTTTCTTTCATTTCGTGTGTTCCTCGACGTAGCTTTTGAGGCGTGAGATCTTTTTATTTGTGTCCAGATTGTCCTCTATGTAGTGTTTTAGGCGTGAGAACTGGCTGTTTTCAAACTGTTCATTAAGATATGCTGGATTCATAGCGATTTTGTCGTAGTCGATATCCATCTTAGCAGAGAAGCAGTATGTGTCCCCGTCTGAAGTAATTATTTTCAGGGTATCCACATAGCATCTCTGAATGCCGCTTTTTGTTCTTAGCTCATTATGACGTCGTTCAGTTAACAGATTTTCTATCTCATCATAGCTTATGACAGTGTATTTGCCGAAATATGAGAATGTGACCTGAGTATCATCTGCTTCAAAGCTTGCGTGTTGCAACGCTTTGCTTAAAATGATTATAATGATCATCAGTATTGAAAATACCAGAACTTCCAGTGTTTTGGCGTTCGGTGTATTTACCGTTGATATGATAGTCGTAGGTATTATGATCATTGCAAGTGCAACACCACTGAGCACCCAAATTTTAGTATTGTCAATGAAACGTGTATATTCTTCTTTCATGTTTATCTCTCTTTCTTTTGTCGATTTTTCTTTGCTTGTTCTATAATTTCATTTGTTCTTCGATGTAGATGTGCTGTGGAAACATGATGTTTGAATTCAGACTGTCCTCTATGTAATGTATAAGGTGTGAGAACGGGCTGTTTTCAAACTGTTTCGTAAGTTGTGCGGGGTTCGCGGCTACCTCGTCATAGTCGATATTCATTTTAGCAGAAAAGTGGTATGTGTTTCCGTTTGAAGTAATTATTTTTATGGTCTCGAAATAGCATCTATTAGTGACGCCTTTTATGCTGCGCACATTATGACGTCGTTCAATCAACAGTTTTTCTATCTCATCATATCCTATGACTGTGGTATTACCGAAACTTGAGAATTTTACCTGTGTATCATCGGCTTCAAGTCTTGCTTTCGATTTCAGGGATTCACAAGCCATCACGATCAACCCAAGCAGAATAGATATGGGTATTAAAACAACCGTGCTTTCTAATACTAAAGAGGACCAAACCAATATTATAATAATTATAATTTCATAGCCTAACTCATGTAATAGTTGTGTTTCATTGTCAAAGAAACGATTATATTTTTCTTTCATGTTTATCTCTCTTTCTTTTGTTACTTTCTTTTGTCTGTTCTCTTTTATATATTTATATAAATGTGCTTCTCGATGTAGCGTTTCAGCTGAGAAAAATCGCTGTTCTCAAACTGCTTTTTAAGCGAATCGGGATTCATGGCAATCGCATTTTGATCCAGATTTATTGGTCGGCAATAGACATATTTCTTTTTATTGATATCGGTTATTGTCAGTATCTCATTATAATGGTCATGTTCGCCGCGGAGTTCTGCTGTTCTGAATTCATGGTTTAAATTTATACTTTCAATATCGGAATAGCTTATAGCGGTTTCTCGTAAAGGCACCTTGACGGTCAGTGTGTTTTCATCTGCAACCATCTCTAAAGGCAAATGGCTGAACAGTGAAAAGCAGAAAAGCCATGCGAGAATGGGCATTAAATAAACAAGCAAAAAAATCAAGAAAACTAATGAGGCATCGTTTGGCACGGGTATTGCGGCTTCAGGAATGTGTGTCACGATATGTTTAAAAATAATAGGATGGAATACTACTACCACTCCTAATATCTTGATAACCGAAAGAAATTTGCTTTTGTAATTATATTTGATTGTCATTTTGTTATCCTCCTTCATGGTGTTTATATCTTATCTGTTACCATGTATATTTTGTCAGCTTTCCTTCTCTGCCGAGGTCGGGGTAATCCCACTGTCGGAGAACCTCATAGGTGGCTATTGCCACGGAGTTTGAGAGGTTCAGACTTCGGAGTGTGTTGCGCATTGGTATGCGGACACATTCGTTGGGGTGGGCGTAGAGGAGTTCTTCGGGGAGTCCTGCGTCTTCGCGCCCGAATATGATGTATACGGGTCTGTCTTCGGGGTAGGAGGCTTCGGAGTGTACCTGTCTGCCCTTTGTGGTGAAGAAGTAGTAGGCGCCGTCGTTCTTGGCGAAGAAATCTTCTATATTATTATAATAGTATATATCCAGTTTATCCCAGTAATCAAGACCTGCGCGTTTGAGTTTTCTGTCGTCTATTTCAAAGCCGAAAGGTCTGACCATGTGCAGGGCTGCGCCCGTTACTGCGCAGGTGCGGGAGATGTTGCCTGTGTTCTGGGGAATACGGGGTTCTACGAGGACGATGTTCAGTCGGTGAGTGCGGTCCGCTTTGGGGTGTTGTTCTTTCGGGGGAAGCTGTTGTTCTTTTTCACACAGGCTTTCCCGCCCCCCCGCCCGCAGGGTGTCTGTCATTGAACTGTCAAAAATTTCCATATTATCCATATTATCCATATTACTCATAGCACCGAATACCCGTCAAGCTGCTGGTAGCTTGTCAGCCAAGGCAGCTGGCTTTCAAGCATAAGACCCTCTGTCCAGGGCTGCTGATAGCTGTACGTCACCTTGACATTGAGTTCCGCGAAAGCTGTTGCCCTGTTCATCGCGATTGGGAGACTGTCGCCTTTCAGGATAGAGCCTATCAGCACGCTGGCGAAGATATCGCCTGTGCCCGAATAATGGGCGCCGCGGACGTAGTCGTTGCGTATCTTCCAGAAACTGTTGGTAGCCCTGTCGTATCCGATTGTATGCATACCGCCGCCTGCAAGATTCACGCTGGTGATGACAACTATTCTGGCGCCCTGCTCGGAGAGCCTTACCAGCCATGATCTTGCATCGCTGCTGCCAAGGGGCATTGAGGGGTATTCCTCACCTAAAAGTATGGCAGCTTCGGTAATGTTGGGTGTGATTATATCAGCCACGGCTACAAGTTCGCTCATGCGTTTGCAGAGTTCCCCTGTGTAGGTGGCATAGCTTTTTCCGTCATCGCCCATAACAGGATCGACTACTTTGAGCGCATCGGGATATGCGGCGAAAAATTCGAGACAGTGATCTATCTGTTCGGCGGAAGCCAGAAAACCGCTGTATATACAATCAAAATGGGTGTTCATGCGTTTGTAGTGTTCCAGTGCGGGGTGAATGAAATCCGTGAGATCGCGGATAACGAATTCACTGTAACCCGTATGTGCTGAAAGTACCGCCGTCGGCACAGGGCAGACCTGCACCCCCATTGCGGATAGCGTGGGTATTATAACTGTCAGCGAACATCTTCCCAGTCCTGACAGATCCTGTATTGCGGCAACTCTTTTGCAGCCATTCATTTTACTGATCCCTCTTTATAATAATTATTTTCAAATAATTATAGCACATCTTTACCCAAAAGTAAAGACCTTGACCCCGCCCGACAGACAGGGTAAAAGTTAACTTTTTCGGAGTTTGAGGAAGAATTATGCAGAGAACAAAAATGAGGCTTATGAGCCTGACAACAGCGATTTTAATGGTGCTTACACTGTTTGTGTATCTGCCTTACAGTGCGATTATCGTTAATGCGCAGGGGATAGGACCGAAAAAGACCCAATTATCGTCAAGACCTATGATGAACTCCGTGCAGCCCTTGACAGGTCAGCTGCAACAAAAGACGGCGAAGTGTTTGTAAAGCTGGGAAAGGATAGCACTCGATAATAATGTACACCCGATGAGCGAAAATGAAATCTTTGACCTTGAAAAATATAATTGCAAGTGCTTGACAAATATAAAGTCCGACAATATGGTATTTTTCAAAAAAGCAAAGATAACCATGAACGGCAAGCAATGTATTGTCAGCGATAACACATTAACCGAAAAACAAGTATCTTTAGTCTTTGGCTCCATCCCTACCGAAACCATAACGAGCGTAGCTTTTAATGTTACCGAGCCCAAGGCAGGCGAGAAAGCTGATTTTAATGCGACCACTGACAACGAGAATATCAGTATTAATGGTATTATGTGGAATGATTCGAGAGAACCTATTACATTTGAAGCGGGCAAGGATTACACTGTATCTATTTTCATTTTGCCAAAAAACAATGCGAAGTTCCCAAAATATGGCGAAGAACTTATTACCAGCACACATTAAGGGCAAGAAGCTGCTCAACTGATATAAATAAAACCAAAGCCGGACTGTTTTTCGCGACAGTTCGGCTTTTCAGCGCAATTATAGTATTATATAAAAAATTTTTTCGCATTATATGGCTTGACGTTTATTGGAAAATAATGTATAGTGTTAAAAGTTTATACTTATTAGTTTTGTATAGGTCATTTGGTATAAGTATAAATAATAATGAAATGGAAAGTGAGTGGTATTATGAAAATGAAGAGGATAGCAACAGGTCTTTGTGCGCTGATGATGGTGTTCGGGGGGACAGTTTGCCCTGCGGCTCCCATAGGTACGAGTGTGGTCGTTACTGCAAGCGCGGCTACCTACGGTGATTACGAATACACGGTATTTGGTGACAACACTGTGGAGATAAGCAAGTATAACGGCGAAGCTTCAAAGGTCAGTGTGCCTGCTTCCATAGGCGGAAAGACTGTTGTCAGCATTGGCAAGTATGCTTTTGACGGAAATCATTCGGTAACGAGTGTTACTCTGCCAAGCTCTATAAAGAGCATAGGTACTTGCGCATTCTTCTACTGCTCGAATTTGCAGAGCATAAATCTGCCAAATGGTCTTAAAGAGATCAAGGACGAGGCTTTCATGAACTGCTTATCACTGCGCTCGGTTTCGATGCCTAAGACTGTTACTTCGCTTGGAAGCTGTGCTTTCAGCGGTTGTGAGGCACTTACGTCCCTTACCATAAGCAGCGGATTAAAGGCGATACCCGACTATGCTTTCAGCGAGTGCAAAGCTATCAGGAGCATTACCGTGCCAAGCGGCGTGACAAAGCTGGGCGTTCATGCATTTGATGACTGTGAGGCAATGGAGAGCATATCTCTGCCAAGCGGTCTGACTAGCATAGGTGCAAATGCTTTCTATCGCTGTTACAGATTGAAGAGCATATCTCTGCCCGATGGCATCACCGAGATACAGGATAATACTTTTATCGACTGTATCGGTCTTGCAAGTGTAAAGTTCCCCTCAAAGCTGAAAGAGATAGGCGGCGATGCTTTTAACGGCTGTGTACGCCTTACAAATGTACAGCTGCCAAGCAGCCTGAAAACTATCTGGTATGATGCTTTCTATGGCTGTACTGCTATGGGTACTGTAACTATCCCGAAGAGCGTTACAAAAATCAGTCCCGATGCACTTGGTTTTTATGATGGCGGCAAGATAAAGGGCTTCAAGATGAAAGTTTACAAGGGTTCTGAGGCTGAAAAGTATGCCAAGGAGAACGGTCTTGCTTATGAGGTCATAGTTACTGCGTCATCGGGCAAGGGAGATATAAATGGTGACGGCGTTGTGAACGTTACGGATATCACACGTTTGGCTGCGCACATAAAGAACAAAAAGAAGCTCAGAGATACCTCGAAGGCAGATATCAACGGTGACGGAAAGATCAACGTTACGGATATTCTCCGCCTGGCAGCTTTTATCAAGGGCAAAATCAAGCTTTGATATAAGAAGTAAGATGTAAAAAATCAAAACCGGATTGTCGGAAAGACAGTCCGGTTTTTTATGACTATGAATTTATGAAATTTTGACTAAATTAACACGATTATTTTGTGCATAACAGAGTTTGAAATACTATTGTGATTTTATACAAAGATTTTTGGAAAATAATTGTGAATTGCAAATATGAAAACGTTACAACAGTGCAAAAATTGCGAATAAATGACGCAAAATGCATAAAAATTGCGGTGAACGATTGTGCAGTACGGCGAAAGCTGAATTATAGCTTAAATTTAAGGTTGCGTAAACGTTTTCTGCCGCTTGACAAATTGTCGGTTAATTGTTATAATAAATGATAGTAAAGTATGCCATTTTGGCTAATTTCGATAAATCGTGTGGCATAGTGCACTTCACTTAACTAATATTTTTGAACACATTGTACAGCAAATACTGTATATTGTATGGATAAAAATGAATATATCACAAGATGTGAAAATTGCACAAATCGATAACAACAATTGATTAATATCAAAGCTGCTGAAGGGAGGGAGAGCCCCATGGACGTAATACTCAGGACAGAGGAGCTTTACCGTGACTTCAAGATCGGCGATGGCAGTACAGTTTCTGCCTTGAAAAATGTTAATATCGAGATCGAAAAAGGCAAGCTTACCGTGCTGAGAGGACGCTCGGGAAGCGGCAAGACTACGCTGATAAATATTCTCGGGGCGCTTGACCGACCTACCAAGGGTAAGGTGCTGTTCGATGGTAAGGATATCACAAGGCTTTCCGAGGGCGCAAGAGATAATTTGCGCAGGTACGATATGGCTTTCGTTTTCCAGTCGGTGGCGCTGATGTCGGGAATGACGGCGCTTGAAAATGTGAATTTCGGGCTCAGGCTCGCGAAATACCCTTACGATAAGCGGGACGCACGTGCAAGAGAATGTCTTGCGGCGGTGGGGCTTGAAAAGAGAATGAGCCACAGACCCGGCGAGATGTCGGGCGGTGAACAGCAGAGAGTTGCGATAGCAAGGGCGATAGCCCACGAGCCTCGGCTGATATTCGCTGATGAGCCCACGGCGGAACTTGATACCAATACTGCCCTACATATAGTCAAGCTTTTCAAAGAGCTTGTGGCGAAGCAGAACATGACAATAATCATGACGACCCACGACCCCAGCATGATGGACGTGGCTGATAAGGTGTATACATTGGAGGACGGTGAGATAGTTGAGTGATGATACTATTATAAAGTCAGCCGATGATGAATACATGATAAGATGTGAGAATCTTGTAAAAATCTATAAAACATCCGATGTTGAAGCGGTGGCACTGCAGGGGCTCGACCTTGATGTGAAAAAGGGAGAGCTTATGGCTATCGTGGGCAATTCGGGCAGCGGAAAATCAACGCTGCTGAATATGCTGGGGGGACTGGACAGACCCTCGGCGGGAAGCCTGACGGTGGACGGCAAGAATCTGCTGAAATTTACGGATAAGGACTACATGGAGTACAAGCGGGACACCGTGGGCTTTGTGTGGCAGAACAATGCGAGAAACCTTGTGCCTTACTTGACTGCGGTGCAGAATGTGGAACTTCCCATGCTGCTGAAAGGCAAAAAGGGAAGGCGTGCAAGGGCGCTGGAGCTTCTTAAAAAGGTAGGGCTCGAAAAGCGAAAGAACAGCAGGCTCGACCAGATGTCGGGCGGTGAACAGCAGAGGGTGGCTATCGCGATAGCTATGGCGAACGACCCGAAGCTTCTGCTGGCGGACGAACCTACGGGTTCAGTGGATACAAAGACCTCGGCGATGATACTTGATATATTCAAGGAACTGAACAGGAGCGAGGGGGTCACGGTGGTGATAGTCACCCATGACCTGAAGCTTGCAGACCATATCGACAGAGTTGTGGCGATAAGGGATGGCAGGACGAGTTCGGAGATAATCAGGAAGAAGTCGTACAGGGAAGACCTTGACGAGATGGGAGAGGTCATCACGAAAGAGGAAGAAGCTACACATGAGGAGCTGGCTGTGCTGGACAGATCGGGCAGATTACAGCTTCCCAAGGACTATATGCATTCGCTGGGCATAAAGGGCGGCGGCAAAGTCAGGGTGGAGCTTGACGAAGAACGGGGCGGGATAATCCTTTTCCCCTCGGATGACAGTTAGTATATTCGGTCTGGTTTACAGACTCAGGATAGATGGGATCTCTTTACAGTTTAAATGACTATGCGTCGGTGCAGTGAGGATCTCAGGTTTTTTTCACAGCATTATTTTTAGAAAGGGTGGATCTAATAGTGAAAAACACAATGTTTAGGCGTGTTGTTTGCTCTGCTATGGCGCTCACACTGAGTGTAAGCTGCTTTGTTCCGACGGCTTTTGCAGAAACAGGCAACTCTCTAGGCACCGCCGATGAAAGCTCGGAGGGTCTGACAGGTACGGATAGTGTACGTCAGAACTCTTACAGCAAGTATCTGAAAAAATATGAGGATACCGCAAGACCTATGATCGATGAGATCGTGATCAAGGGTTCGGATTATTTGCCTGACTCGGTGAGTGCTGATCTTATTATGGAACCCGAGACCAGTTATGATGGCGTTAATGATGTATTCATCTGGGCGAATCAGCAGGGTTCTGTATCCTATGAGGTTGTTATCCCTCAGGACGGCAGATACAATCTTAAAATGTCCTACTACGCTCTTGCAGGAACTACAAATGATGTAGAGTTCTCTCTGCTTATCGACGGTGAGAGCCCCTATGGTACGGCACAGCGTATCACTCTTGACAAGGTTTGGATCAATGACGGTGATATTGGTGAGGATGCCAAGGGTAATGATATGCGTCCCGGACAGATAGAATATCCCACATGGCAGATGGACAAGCCTCTGGCAGATGTTGACGGTCTGTATAACGAGCCTCTGCAGTTCTATATGACCGCAGGCAAGCACGTGCTTACACTTGATTCAGACAAGGCACAGTTCGTTATAGGTGATATAAAGGTATACAATTATGAAGAGCCTGAAAAGTACAGCGCTCCTTCTTCTTCCGAGATAAATCAGTCTTCGGGACAGAAGATAGTGCTGGAGGGCGAAACTGCTACATACAAGTCTTCAAAAACACTGTATCCTACATCTGATAAGACATCTTACATGACTTCCAGCACCAAGGATTACAGCCCTACTAAGACAAGGTACAATACCATCGGCGGCGGTGGAAACTGGAACCAGTCAACACAGGCTGCCACCTGGGAATTCAATGTTCCCCAGGCAGGATACTATAAGCTGGGCATATTCAGCAGACAGGATCAGATGAGAGGTATGTACTCCAACAGAAGGCTGTACGTTAACGGCGTTGTTCCCAACAAGGAATCCGATCAGATCAAGTTCTACTATGATACTGACTGGAACGTGGTAACACCTGCCGATGAGTCGGGCAACACCATGTACTACTTCCTTGAAGCAGGATCCAACACACTCACACTGGAAGCTGTTCCCGGTGAGATAGGTGAGATAATGGGTGAGCTTGATGATGTCGTTTTCGATATCAACAGCTATTATCGTCAGATAAGACAGATAACAGGTCCTTCTCCCGATGAATACAACAACTACATGATAGATGTTGCTATACCAACTATCATCGATGATTTCAAAAATAATGCCGCACTCCTCAGAGAGGAGAAGGAAAAGATCGAGAAGCTTTCGGGTTCAGGCGGAACAGAAGCCGAAACTCTTGAAAAAATGGCAATTATACTTGATAAATGTGTGAAGAAGCCTGATATAATCCCTGAAATGATGGGACAGATCAAGGATAACATAACTGCGGTATCGACCTTTATCAATACTTACAGAATGCAGCCCCTTGAAGTTGATAAGCTTGAACTTTGCTCGGATAATGTGGATTTCTCCGACTGCGAGCAGACTTTCTTCGGAACTGTCGGACATGGTTTCCAGTCCTTTATAGGTTCGTTCTTTGAGGATTACAACTCACTTTCTGACGATGAAGATGCAACAGCACAGGAGTGCTGGGTAACTCTCGGACGTGATAATGCCGTAGTTATCAAGGAACTTATCGACAGTGACTACAATGCAAATTCCGATAACAAGATAAACCTCAAGCTGGTACAGGGCGGTATCACCGAGGCTACGTTCTCGGGCAAGGGTCCTGATATGGCACTCTTCCTGGGCGGTGACTACCCAATTCAGCTGGCGGTAAGAGATACGCTGGTAGACCTGACACAGTTCAGCGACTATGAAGAAGTTACCAAGCGATTCGCTCCCGATATCATGACACTGTATACATACGACGGTGGCGTTTATGGTCTGCCTTGTACACAGAACTTCCCGATGCTGTTCTACAGATCGGATATTCTGGAACAGTACGATATCGACCCCGATACAGATCTGGCAACATGGGACAGCCTGATAAACTGCCTGCCCACTCTCCAGAGAAACTACCTTGAAGTAGGTCTGAGACTTCCCGCTACTGCTACCGCAGGTGTTACACTGGTATCAGCCGTTACCGAAAACGGAAGCACCTTCGCTATGATGCTTCTCCAGAAGGGTCTCAACTACTACAACGAGGATCAGACAAAGACCACATTCAGTGAACAGCCTGCTATCGAAGCTTTTGATACATGGACAAAGTTCTATACCACATACAGCTTCCAGCAGCAGTATGATGCACTGACAAGATTCAGACAGGGCGATATGCCTGTACTGGTAAACGACTATTCATTCTACAATCAGCTGACAGCTACTGCTCCCGAGATCAAGGGATGCTGGAGCTTCAGAGCTGTTCCCGGTACCAAGGACGAAAACGGCAATATCAATCATACTGCTAACTCCGAAAGCACCGGCTGCGTTATCTTCAACAAGGCTCCCGACAAGGAAGCTGCATGGGACTTCATCAAGTGGTTCACCAGCACCGAGACTCAGACCAAGTACGGCAACAATATCGAATCCGTACTCGGACCTATGGGACGTTACTGCACTGCTAACCAGGAAGCGCTGAGAGGTCTTTCATGGACAACCAAGGAAGCAGACAAGCTGCTCGATCAGATGAACACTCAGGTCGAGATACCGATAATCCCTGCTTCTTATGGCGTAACAAGAAACGTTATGAACGCATTCAGAAAAGTTGTTAATGAAAATGAAAATGCAAGAGATACCCTGTTCTGGTACAACAAGGATATCAACGATGAGATCACACGTAAGCGCGCAGATCTCGGATTAGACTAAGGAAAGGAGAGTGTTGTGTTATGGCTAGAAACAATAACGGCCCTATGAACAAACAGGGTAAATGGGCTTATACCTGGCACATGGTAAAAGCCAACAAAGGCTGCTATATCATGCTCATTCCTTTCATGATATTCTTCATCACCTTTACGGTAGTGCCCGTTATAATGTCACTGCCTATGGGCTTTACAAACTTCAACATGATCCAGATGCCCAAGTGGGTCGGTCTTTCAAACTTCTATACACTGTTCGTCAATGACGACGTGTTCCTTATCGCGATAAGAAATACTCTGATATTCGCGATATTCACAGGTCCGTTCTCCTACGTGCTCAGCTTCCTTATAGCGTGGCTGATAAACGAGATGAACCCGTTCCTGAAAACATTCTTTACATTCGTATTCTATGCTCCTTCCATGACAACATCGGTATATGTTACCTGGCAGCTGATCCTTTCGGGCGACTCCTACGGTTACCTGAACGCTGTACTTATGGATCTGGGCATACTGAAATCACCTGCACAGTGGATAACAGACACCAAGTACATCCTGACGGTAGTTATCATCGTTCAGCTGTGGATGTCGATGGGTGCAGGCTTCCTTGCGATACGTGCAGGTTTCCAGAACATAGACAAGTCCATGTACGAGGCAGGCGCTATCGAGGGTATCAAAAACAGATGGCAGGAACTCTTCAAGATCACTATCCCCTCTATGGGACCCCAGCTTCTGTTCGCTGCAGTTATGCAGATATCCACTTCGTTCACTGTTGGTATGGTAGGTCAGAACCTGGTAGGTCTGCCTTCCACCGACTATGCTGCACATACCATAATGAACCACGCTACTGACTACGGCTGGGTGCGTTATGAGATGGGTTATTCGTCAGCGATATGTTTCGTTCTGTTCGCTGCGATGCTTCTTGCCAACAAGGGTGTTAACTGGATACTCGGCAAGTATCTTGATTAAAAGGGGGGAATATTTCAAATGGCTGGAAGAAAGAAAAAGAAGCAGTCTATCGAGAAGCTCAAAGTCTCTGATAAGAAAAAGTCTATCAACGGCTCAAGAGCGGGCGATGTCTGCATATTCATATTTTTGGTACTTCTGGGTGCATTCATGGTATTCCCGCTGTACTACTCGGTGATACAGTCGTTAAAGCCTGTTGAGGAACTCTTCGTGTTCCCGCCGAAGCTTTACGTTATCAATCCCACGGGAAGGAACTTCTCGGATATGTTCAGAGTTGCGGCTAACTCATGGCAGGTGCCGCTTTCCAGATATATCTTCAACAGCTTCTTCATCACCATCGTTATCTGCGGTGCGAACCTGTTTGTTTGCTGCTGTGCGGCATTCGTGCTTTCAAAGTGCCGTTTCCCCGGTGATAAGTTCATCAACCAGGTCATAGTACTTGCGCTGCTGTTCGCTTCAAACGCAACATGGATCATGCAGTTCATGGTAATGGCTAAGCTGAGAATGATAGATACTTACTGGGCACTGATACTCCCCAGCATCTCCACATCTATCGGTCTGTACCTGATGAGACAGTCGATGTCCACGATACACGATGCGATGGTAGAGGCTGCAAAGGTGGACGGCGCAAGTCTGTTCAGGATATGCTGGCAGATCGTCGTTCCAAACTCAAAGCCCGCACTGATGACCCTGATAATCTTCGCATTCCAGGGCGCATGGAATATGCAGGGCGGCGCTCTGATATATTCGGAAGAACTCAAAACACTACCTACTGTTGTACAGCAGATCTCCGCAGCAGGTCTTGCCCGTCAGGGCGTTACCTTCGCTTCGAGCGTTGTACTTCTCATTCCTCCGCTGGCGGTATTCCTGGTTGCACAGGGCAACGTAATGGAGACCATGGCGAATTCCGGTATGAAGGATTAATAGGTATCCGACATGAGAACTAGAAAAGGAAAAAGGTGATAAGTAGTGTTGAGAATAAAAAATTCTTTTAAAAAGATTCTCTGCGCAGGACTGGCTGCCGTCGCTGCAATGTCGATGACGCTGAACACTTACGCAGCAGAACCCTACAAGTCCTATATATACGATGCCTGGGGCGACCCGATACCTTCGCAGAATGCTTATCGTATCGATAAAGCCGTTACCGGATTCGATATGGGACTGGACAGGCTTTCAGATCCCGCAGATCCGCTGTTTATCGGCGAGAATGCTTCTGCAAGGCTTGCAAATGCAAAGGATATGTACTTTGATCCCGAGCTGAAACAGTTCTGGGTAGCGGATACCGATAACAACCGTATCCTCAGACTTGACGAAGAACTGAAACTCGTGGGCGCTTATACAGGCGCTTCGGACGGCAAAAACTTTGCCGCTCCCTCGGGAATTTATGTAAAGCGCAGTGTAATTGACAACAAGCTTTACATATACATTGCAGACTATGAAAATTCAAGAGTTGTAAAGGCTTCGGTAGAATCCAATACAGAACTTGAGCTTGTGATGGAATACACAAGACCAGAGACTGACCTCTACACCGTTGAGACCTTCAACCCCTCAAAGGTCGTAGCAGATAAGGCTGAGAACGTGTATGCAGTTTGTACCTCTGTTAACCAGGGTGCGGTGCAGTTTACAAAGACGGGCAAGTTCCAGGGCTACTTCGGCGCTAACCGAGTTGAGGTAACGGCAGCCGTTATCGCACAGAAACTCTGGAGAAAGTTTGCTTCAAACGAGCAGATCTCAGGTATGCAGAGAAACGTTCCTGTTGAGTATGCAAACTTCGATATCGACGACGGCGGTTTCATCTACACCGTTACCGAAGCTGCAAACGCTACCACGGACGCTGTTAAGAAGCTGAACCCCGCAGGTTACAACATCTGGAACAACTCCACAGGTGATACCTACGTCTTCGGTGATATGGCTTCGGAGTACGATGCTACTGCGAACCAGACTTATTCCACCAGACTTACAGATATATGCATATCCGATAACGGTCTGATAAATGTACTGGACTTCGCAACAGGACGTGTGTTCCAGTACGACAGAAATGCTGAGCTGCTTTGTATCTTCGGTACAAAGAACTCTAAAAACGATCAGCGCGGAAGCTTCTCGAGCCCCAATGCGGTAGAAGCTTACAACAATAACATCTACGTTCTGGACGGCGCGAAGAACGATATAACTATCTATTCCGAGACTACATTCGGTTCGCTGATGCATGAAGCTATCGAACTTTACGATCAGGGCAGATATTCTGAAGCTAAGCCTATCTGGGAGAACGTCCTTGCAAGAGACGGCGGCTATCCTATGGCGTATATGGGTCTCGGCAAGGCTGCGCTGAATGAAGGCGAGTACAAGAAGGCTCTGGATTACTTTGAGACAGCTTACGCTCAGAAATCTTACGACAGGGCATTCAAGTACGCAAGAAACGAGTTCATTGAGGAATACTTCAATGTTATCGTAACTGTACTTGCTGTACTGATAGTATGGCTGATAGTACTTTCCAAGCTGCACAAGAGAAATATCTTTATCATCAAGGGCAAGCTCGGAAAATTATTCCAAAAGCAGAAGGAGGGAAGATAAGTCATGTATGAATTTACACCCATAGGCTGGTTGAAGCACTGTATCTTCCACCCTGTTGAAGGTTTTGAGGATCTGAGATGGAAGAAGCAGGGATCTATGAAGATATCTGCTGTGATAGTATTCATGCTCTTCGTTGCAATGGTCGCTGACAGACAGCTGACAGGCTTCCAGTTCAACGGCAACTACGTTAAGATCTTCAATGTCGTTCCGCTGATAGTTCAGTCGGTGGTATACTATATTACATGGTGCATCGGCAACTGGTCGATATGTACTCTGCTGGAGGGCGAGGGTACATTCAGAAAGATCTGTATCTACTCCGCTTATTCTCTGGTGCCTTACATAGTATGTACACTTATAAGCGTACTTCTCTCAAACTTCCTGGTACAGGAAGAGGCTATATGGCTGATCGCCCTGTATTATCTGGGCTATGGCTGGTCAATAGTACTTATGATACAGGCAATGAGAGCCTGCCACCAGTATTCATTCGGCAAGACACTTATATCTATGCTGTTGACCCTGGCAGCAATGTTGCTGATACTGTTCCTGGCAATACTTCTGCTCTCTCTGTTCCAGCAGGTTTACGTATTCTTCTATCAGATCTACACTGAGATCGCGTATAGGATCCGAGGCTAATTAGAAACGGTGGTGTTAAAATGCATAATAGAAATTATAAAAAAGCGATTGTCTTTGGTTTGTGTCTTACTATGCTGATGCCTCTGGGTTCTATGGCTGTTACTTCGGCAGATTCCGAGGAGGATACCGCCGCGGTCGAAGACGCTGTGGAAGCAGCTGATGAGATCACCTCGGGCGATGAGGATACTACGGGAAGTGAAGACGAACTCCCCGAAAAGATCACTGATGAGCAGGCTGCCGCTATGGCTGAAAAGCTCAGCGAGAACAACAACTTCATTCTTTACGGCGACGAAAAGAATGGTAGACTTGGTCTTTATGTAAAGAGCAGCGGTGCTTACTGGTGGACTTCACCTATAAATGTAGCCTCAGAGGATCAGGTAGTCGATCCTGAAAAGGGCATGGCAATGAAAAAAGCGCTGAGAAAGCAGATCGCTTCAAGCTGCGCTATCAAGGTCGGTGACCTCAGACAGGAAAAGAGGACAGAGTCTGCGGCTCCTATTTACTCAAACAAGGCAACTGCCAAGTGGACGAAAAATGACAAGGGCGCTGTTATCGAATACAATTACAAATCCGATGGCGTAAAGCTGAAAGTTCATTATGAGCTTTGCGAGGACAGTCTGTACGTTTACATGAATTCTTCCGAAGTGGAAGAGGCGAACACTTCTCTGGTAGACGGCAAGATACTTACCAAACTCCAGCTTTGTCCTTACTTTGCAGCTGCTCCTGCTGTGGACTACAACGGCAATCCTACAAGCGGCTACATGATAATCCCCGACGGCAGCGGTGCTGTTATCAACTACAACAACGGCAAGGGAACTTATCCCGATTATGAGCAGCAGGTATACGGCAGAGATTACACTATGGTTCCTCTGCAGGCTCCCAGAGTTACAGAGCAGGCTTATTTGCCTGTACTCTCAACGGTAAACGGCAGTAACGGTATCGTTGCGGTGGCTACTGACGGTGATGCCAACGTATACGCAAGGGCACAGGTCAGCGGTCAGAACAAGCAGGTCTACAACAACTGCTATTTCGAGTTTGAAACACGTTCTTCCGATGCGTTCTATATGAGCGGTGTTGCCAACAAGCTGAACGTATTTGAAAAGGGCGATATCAAGACCGAGCGCTTCGGTGTACACTACTATCCCGTTACAAGCAAGGACGGCGGCACTGTAAACTACGCTGACTGCGCTGAGGTTTACAGAAACTACCTTATTGATGAGAAGGGTCTGAAAAAGCAGAACTCTCTCGGCAACAAGCTTTATATGGATCTCTACGGCGGCGTGCTGAAGAGAACTTCCATTCTGGGTCTGCCTTTCAATCTCAAAACCGAGATAACAGGCTTCGACCAGGCAGGCAAGATAGTTGAAGCCCTCAAGGGCAAGGGCGTAAACAGCTTCAACGTTAACTATAACGACTGGACAAACGCCTCCATAAAGGGTAATATCTCTACTAAGGCAAAAGCTTCAGGCACACTGGGCGGCAACAGCGCGTTCACCGATTTTATCAATACTGACGGCGTTCAGGTGTACCCATCGATGAACAACTTCACTATGGACAGATCTTCCGCCGGTTACTGGACACTGACAAGCACAGCGATAAGAATATCCAACGCTTATTCAAGACAGTCCTCTTACAGCCTGTCCTTCGGTGTTACAAAGAAGGGCGTAGCTCCCGCACTGCTGTCTCCCGACAAGTATTCAAAGACCTTTGAAGAGATGATAAGCAGCTATCAGGATAAGGGTATTGACAGAGTTGGTTTTGGTTATCTGTCTTCCAGACTGGTAGGAGATTATACCAAAAAGAAAACCTATTGCAGAGATAAGACCATGAATGTACTGGTAGATGAGTACAAGAATGCAAACAGCAATATGGGTGCGGTACTGGCTGATGAAGCTAATGCTTATATCCTGCCTTATGTTTCAACTGTATCCAGCATTCCTGTTTCTTCCAGCGGATACGATATCACTGATTTCGATATCCCGTTCTATCAGATGGTAATACACGGCTATGTGCCTTATGCTTCAAGTGCTATCAACAAGAGCTCAAATACTGATGAGACCTTTATGCTGGCTCTTGCTTCGGGTTCGCAGATGCACTACGATTTCACCTATGTTGACAGCGATGTGCTTCAGGACACTGATTACAACGACCTGTATTACACCAATTACAAGGGCTGGACAGCTGCGGCAGCCAGCCAGTACAAGGCGGCAAAGAACGTTATCGGCGGTGTTGCCGATTATACCATCAGCAAGTATGAAGTAAGCGGCGACGGAAATGTCCTCACGACCACCTATTCCAAGGAAGGTAAGGACGATGTTATTGTAGAGATCGACAAGAAGAACGCTACCGCGACAGTTGACGGCAAGAACGTCAACATATCAAATTGTATTGAAGGAGGTTTGAAATAATGAGCAAAGATAATAAAGCAGTTCAGACTTCCGAAAAACAAAAAAGACACGTTCTTTCCTACGAAAAAAGAAAGGGACTTTACGGCTACGGCTTCATAGGTCTCTGGGCGCTGGGCACGATATACTTCTTTATCGCACCTCTCATCATGTCTCTCATTTATTCCTTCAACGAAACATCAGTCGAAGTCGGCGGCATGAAGATGAAGTGGATAGGCATGAAGAACTATGTCAATGCTTTCCGTAAGGATCAGGATTACACTCTTGCGCTGGTTGATATGCTGAAAAACACAGCGCTGAGAACTCCTCTGATCATTATATTCTCGATATTCATCGCACTGGTGCTGAACCAGAAGTTCAAGGGAAGAACTTTCGCAAGAGCGGTATTCTTCCTGCCTGTTATCATAGCTACCGGTCCTGTTATGGATATCATCAACGGTAACATGAGCACAGGTGGATACTCGGGCGGTTCCGAGCAGTTCAGCACAATGTTTGAAGCTAACCTTGTAGATCAGCTTCTCAACTTCCTGGGCATCTATAACATCAGTGACAAGCTGTCGAACATCATCAATTCGCTGACTACCGACATCTTCAATCTGGTGTGGAACTCGGGTATACAGATACTTCTGATACTCGCAGCACTCCAGGGCATCTCACCTGCTTCAAAGGAAGCAGCTCAGATGGAGGGTGCAACTTCGTGGGAATTCTTCTGGAAGATAACTCTCCCTACGATAAGCCCCATGATACTCGCAAGCGTTGTTTATACAGTAGTTGACTCCTTCGTTGACCCCGGTAACAAGGTAATGACCATAGTTCTTAACAAGTCTACGAACTGGCAGCACGGATATTCAGCTGCGATGGCTTGGGCATACTTCGCTATAATAGGTGTTTGCCTTGGTATCATAGTTGCTATCCTTAACAAGGTCATCTACTACGAAGTTGAGTAAAGGGGGGATAGAAGTGGCAACTAAAAAAGAAGAAAAGCAGTTTGAAAAAGAGCGTAAAGCTGCTATTAAAGCTCGTGAGAAGCGAATGAAGGAGGAAGGTCTTGAAAAGTTCCTTACTCCCGATCAGATAAAGTACAACAGAAGGCAGAAAGCCATGGGCGCTGTCTGGCCTGTATTCAGATTTCTGATACTATTCGGTCTGTGCTTTGTCATACTCTATCCTCTGATATTCATGCTTTCAACAGCATTCAGACCCAATGAACAGATGAACGACCCTTCTATCATCTGGATACCCAAGAATTTCACTATGTCGAACATCAAGGATACCTGGAAGGTAATGAAGTTCGATAAGACACTGATAAACACAATTATCCTGAATCTGGTATCTTCTGTTCTTCAGGTAATTACCTGTTCGATAACAGGCTATGGTTTCGCAAGATTCAAGTTCAAAGGCAAGAATCTCCTGTTCGCCATAGTTGTTCTGATGATAATCGTTCCTCCCCAGATAACAACGATACCTCTGTATATGCAGTATGCATATTTCAAGCCTCAGTTCCTGGCTAAGATATTCACTCTTGGCAAATCTACTTCACTGATAAACAGCGGTTGGACGATGTATCTGCCTGCACTGTTCGCAAACGGCATAAGAGCAGGTCTGTTCATCTTCATCTTCCGTCAGTTCTTCAGAGGACTTCCCAAGGAACTTGAAGACGCAGCTTATCTGGACGGCTGTTCACCCCTTTACACTTATGTAAAGATAATGATACCCAACGCAAGGCAGTCATTCCTGACAGTTTTCCTGTTCTCCATCGTATGGTACTGGAACGACTACTATGTATCAAGTTCTTTCTTCACCAACAACGACACAGTTGCACTGATGCTGAAGAACCTGAATACCACCCTTGCAAAGACCCTCTTCAACAATCAGTCAGTATCTGTTCGTCAGATAATCGTTTGGCTGGAAGCAGGCTGTCTGCTTTCGATAACTCCTATACTGGTAATGTATGTATTCCTGCAGAGATACTTCGTAGAAGGTATCGAAAAGTCCGGTCTTGCAAACTGATATCGGTATTGCGATGTAATAACGTTTCAAGAAAAAGGCACTTCTGTCGGAACATTGACAGAAGTGCCTTTGCGCATTAAAGAGGGTACAACCCTTGTTAAAAAAGCGAACAGCGGTTAGTCGGGGACTTCGCTGTTCACTGTATCATCTATTCGTATGCGAGGAATTCTTCGGGGATATAATTGATGTAGTTCTGCAGAACGTTTCTGTTTACACCTGCACGCTGATACATCATGTGGCGGGAAAGCATATCATCGGAGTAATCGCCGTAGGGGTATACAGCACAGTTGTACCACATGGAATCCCAGCTGTAACCCTCATAATGGGATATGACGGGGATAGCCTTGACGTTCTCGAAAGATATCGCACCGCCGTTATCGTAGTCTTTAACTACGTCCAGCTTGCCGAATATGCCGATTATCGACCTGCCAAACTGACCGTCGGGATTGTCGCCATCGAACATGGTGGAGAAGAAATTTCCCAGACCGTAGTAGCAGAAAGCCTGACCGCCGTCGGGTTTGTCGAGGTAGGTGCAGGTGGAAAGTGCGTGTGCCTGAGTTCCTATTATAAGGTCAGCACCCCATTCTACCAGCTTGGGAGTGAGGGATAACTGCATATCGTTCAGGTCGTTGAGGACTTCCGTGCCATAGTGGCAGGACACCACAACAACGTCAGCCATTTTGTCGGCTTTTTCGATCTGGCGCTTGACAGTCTCCTCATCGGAGAGGTATACTACCTTTCCTGCATCACCGTCACCGAGGAATATGCCGTTGGTATGTTCCATGTATCCGAGGAAAGCAAAGGTTACACCGTTGACTTCCATTGTTCTTATGTTTTCCGAATCTGCTTCATCACGGTAAGCGCCGTAATGAACAACGCCTTTTCTGTCCCAGTAATCAAGGGAGGATATCAGCCCGTCGGAGAACTTATCAAGCACATGATTGTTCGACATGGAAATGACGTTGAATCCGAAATCCACCACGGCATCACCGACTTCGGTGGGAGTGGAGAACATTGGGAAAGTCGAGGGCTCAAAAGCATCGTTTACAAGAGTCTCCTGATTGAGTATCGCGACATCGGTGCCCTCTATCAGCTTTTTGCAGGGAGCGTAGCACTTTGAAAAATCGTAGCTGCCGTCCTCCTGCTGTGCCTCGACGTAAATGTTATCGTGGATAAGGTTATCGCCTGCACAGGCAAGATGCACTACGGTTTTGCCTGTCTTGTTCTCATCGGCAGATTTTTCCTCTGGGGCACTTTCGCTGACTGAACTTTCAGCATCGGTGATAGTATTCTCGGCGGTATCCTCGGAGGGCTTATTGTAATCTATAACTTCTATCCCTGCGACAGAGGTTTTCTCTGTTTCGGGTGCGGACTTTTCTTCTGTATCCGACAGCTTACCGCAGGAAGTTGTCAGCATCGCGGCTGCAAGAATGAACGGGAGAGTCTTTATCTTCATATAATTCTCCTTAATAGTTTATTTAATTTCGGATAATATTATAACACTAATTTTGTGATTTGTCACCCGATTTTTGGATATTTGTGAAAATCAGACAAGGTCTGACGTGACAAAAGTCGGGAATGTACCGAAATTGCTCATTTCTGTGATAATGCATAGTAATAAAGAAGGGAAGTTGTGGGATAATAACAAAGAAATATCGGAGGTGAAAAGTCGCTAAATATAGCATAAAGTCGGAATAGTAGTGCATTGGCAGAAACCCTGCAAAATCGAGTGATCTGAGTTGCAGAACGTTCAGAAAAAGTTTAAAAAGATAGGTAAATATGTACATTGACAAAAAAATAACAAACTGGTATAATAGGAATATAATTTAATGGGTATCAGGTTCGGATATTCCGATAATACCTGTTTTTGTGTGAAAATTCAACCTGAAAATGTTTGGAGGATAATATCTATGGCTAAAACTACTGCTAAAAAGAACGAACCAATTTTCGTGGACAGCGTAGAAGCACTATCTGCCAAGATCAAGGAAGTCAGAGCTGCGCAGGCTAAATTTGCGACCTATACTCAGGAACAGGTCGACAAGATATTCAAGGCTGCTGCACTGGCTGCCAACAAGGCACGTCTGCCTCTCGCTAAAATGGCTGTTGAAGAAACAGGCATGGGCATAGTTGAAGACAAGGTCATAAAGAACAACTATGCGTCTGAGCACATCTACAATGCTTACAAGAACGTTCAGACCTGCGGTGTTTTTGAGACTAATGAAGCTTACGGCACCACAAAGCTGTATGAACCAATCGGACTTATCGCTGCGGTAATACCTACTACTAACCCCACATCTACCGCTATATTCAAGACACTTATCTCGCTGAAGACAAGAAACGGTATCATCATCAGCCCTCACCCCCGTGCAAAGAACTGCACTATCGCAGCTGCCAAGATAGTACTTGATGCTGCTGTTGCTGCAGGCGCACCTGAGAACATCATCGGCTGGATAGATGTACCCTCACTGGATATGACAAACCAGATAATGAGAGATTCCGACCTGATACTTGCAACAGGCGGTCCCGGAATGGTAAAGAGCGCTTATTCTTCCGGTACTCCTGCACTGGGTGTTGGCGCGGGTAATGCTTCCGCTATAATCGACGCTTCCGCTGATATCAAGGTAGCAGTAAGCTCGATAATTCACTCCAAGACTTTCGATAACGGTATGATCTGTGCTACTGAGCAGACACTTATCGTTGACAAGAAGATATACAAAGAAGTTAAGGCTGAGCTGAAAGCACGCGGCTGCTATTTCCTTAACAATGAGGAAGCTGACAAGGTAAGAAATACCATGATCATCAACGGCAGCCTTAATGCAAAGATAGTTGGTCAGAGACCTGTAAATATCGCTAAGCTCTGCGGCTTTGAGGTTCCCGAGGACGTAAAGGTATTGATAGGCGAAGCTACCAGCACCGACCGCGAAGAGGCTTTCGGTCATGAGAAGCTGACTACCGTTCTCGGTATGTACAAGGCTGAGGATTTCGACGATGCCCTCAATAAGGCTGAAACTCTGCTGGAAAACAACGGCGGACTTGGTCACACCTCGGTACTGTGGATAGATAACGTAAACGAGCGCGAGAAGCTGCTGAAATTCGCTGAAAGACTGAAAACAAGCCGTCTTATCGTGAATACACCTTCTTCTCTGGGCGGCATAGGCGACCTCTACAACTTCAACTTTGCACCTTCACTGACACTGGGCTGCGGCTCTTGGGGCGGAAACTCCGTCAGCGAGAACGTTGGTGTAAAGCATCTGCTGAATATCAAGACAGTTGTGGAGAGGAGAGAGAATATGCTGTGGTTCAGAGCGCCCGAAAAGGTATACTTCAAGAAGGGCTGTCTGCCTGTTGCCCTTGACGAGCTGAAAAACGTAATGGGCAAGAAGAAGGCTTTCATCGTTACCGACCAGTTCCTGTACAAGAACGGCTACACCAAGCCTATCACTGATAAGCTGGATCAGATGGGTATCGCTCACAATGTATTCTTCGATGTTGCTCCCGATCCTTCACTGGGCTGCGCACTTGAAGGCGTAAAGGCTATCCGTGCTTTTGAGCCTGATACCATCATCGCTATCGGCGGCGGTTCCGCAATGGACGCTGCAAAGATCATGTGGGTTCTGTACGAGCATCCCGAGGCTGACTTCATGGATATGGCTATGCGTTTCATAGATATCCGTAAGAGAGTATATACCTTCCCGAAGATGGGCGAAAAGGCTTACTTCATCTGCATACCTACCTCTTCCGGTACAGGTTCCGAAGTTACACCTTTCGCAGTTATCACTGATGAAAAGACAGGTCACAAGTATCCTCTGGCAGACTATGCTCTGCTGCCTAACATGGCTATCGTTGATACCGACCTGATGATGAGCGCACCTAAGGGTCTGACTGCTGCTTCCGGTCTGGACTGCATGGTTCACGACCTTGAAGCTCTGGCTTCTGTCATGGCTACCGATTTCACTGACGGTATTGCTCTGCAGTCACTGAAGACTACATTTGAGTATCTGCCCGAGTGCGTTGACAACGGACAGACTGCATACAAGGCAAGAGAGAAGATGGCTCACGCTGCTACTATGGCAGGTATGGCATTTGCAAATGCTTTCCTGGGTATAGGTCACTCCCTTGCACATAAGCTGGGTGCATATCACCACCTGCCTCACGGCATCTGCTGCGCACTGGTTATCACCAATGTCATGAAGTTCAACGCTAACCCTGTTCCTACCAAGATGGGTACATTCTCGCAGTACGAGTATCCCAAGACCCTTGAAAAGTATGCTGATGTTGCTCGTTCGCTGGGTCTGTTCGGCAAGGACGACAAGGCTTGCTTCAAGATGCTCTGCGATAAGGTAGAAGAGCTGAAAGAGCGCGTAGGCTGCAAGAAGACAATTGCTGAGTACGGTATCAGCGAGGAAGACTTCCTTGCAACACTGGATCAGATGTCCGAGGACGCATTCGACGATCAGTGCACAGGCGCAAACCCCAGATATCCTCTCATCGAAGAGCTGAAGGAGATCTACAAGGCTTGCTACTACGGCACCGAGTACAAGGGCTAATTTAAGCTCTATATAATAGAATAAATAATTCAGGCACTTCTGTCAGCATTGACAGAAGTGCCTTTGTGTTTTTATATCAGTTGGTACCGTCAAGATGATATATCCTGTTCATCTCGGGGGATAGTCCGCCGTCTGCGGAACGCACATAGAGCGGCTTTTCGATTTGTATAAAATTATTGCCGCCCATACGCCCCTCAACAAGTATCAGCCATGGGGCACAGTTGGGATTTTTGTGTACAGTCCGCAGACGCTTGGGTTCGATGCCGTTGGAACGCATAGCTGTCATGATATCGCAGAGCCTTTCGGGGCGGTTGCATATGCACAGCCTGCCGCCGTAGCGAAGATTTTTCTTTGCCGCTCTGCAAACGTCCTCAACGGTGCAGAGCATCTCGTGACGGGCTATGGACACCGCTTCGCTGTCGTTCTTTTCGCCTGTGTTGTTTATCTTGTATGGGGGATTGCAGGTTATAAGGTCGATGGGCTTTTCCGCACGCCAGTTTTTAAGGTCGCCGAGTACGGGGACGATATCATCTATATCCGACTTTTTCAGTGAGATTTTCAGCTGCTCGTGGGCTTTCTCTTGTATCTCCAGAGCGTAGGTCAGCTTCGGCTTGTAATTCTTATGCAGCAGAAGAGCGATTATACCGCTTCCCGTGCAGAAGTCGGCGCATATATCCTTGTGTCTTGCCTGAGCAAAATCCGCCAGCAGGAAAGCGTCCGTACCGAAACGGTGCTCATCGGATATGCATATCTCTATGCCGTCCCCCAGGGATTCAAAGGTGAAGTCGGTGTATTGCATGAAATCTTCCTCTCGTATTTATACCGCGTTTTAAAAAGCCCCCGCTTATGCAGGGGCTTTTGTGATCTTATTTTCAGAACATTCTTATCTTGCTTGCTATCTCAGCAGAATGTGAAAGGATAGTCAGGTTAGCGTCGATATCGCTTTCGACCATGTTGGGTGTGATGAATGCAAGCTCATCATCGGGACGGTTTGCACGCTCAATGTACATCAGCTTGCCGAACATCTCAGAGATGGAAGGCTTGAGAGCCTGTACATCGTCGCCCTTAAGACGTACATACATGGAGCAGTTGGTGTCCTTGTAGCGTACAACGAACTTCTCGTCCTTTCTGGATTCTTCCCAGTGGATACCAAGAGATCTGCCCTGATGTCTCAGGCAGTCGATAATATCGCCGACAACTGCGGAAGCGGTAGGCAGCTTGCCTGCGCCCTGTCCGTAGAACAGTACATCGCCTACGCCGTCGCCTGTAACGCTTACAGCGTTGTATACATCGTCAACGCTTGCCAGCATATTGCTCTTGGGAACGAGTCTGGGGCAAACGATAGCGCTGAGGCTGTTGTCCTCAAGTCTCTTTACAGAAGCTATCAGCTTGATAACGTAGCCTGCATTGTCTGCGTACTCAACATCGTCCAGAGTTATTCTTGTGATACCGCTCTTATGTACCATCTCGGGATAGATGTGCTTGCCGTATACCAGTGAACCCAGTATGCAGATCTTACGGCAGGCATCTTCACCCTCAACATCGGCAGTGGGGTCAGCCTCGGCATAGCCCAGCTGCTGAGCCAGTTTCAGAGCGTCTTCAAAGCTCATCTGATCCTTTATCATCTTGGTCAGTATGAAGTTGGTAGTACCGTTGAGGATACCGGATATCTGCTGGATATCGTTACCTGCCAGACACTTGTTCAGAGGTCTGATTATCGGTATACCGCCGCCAACGCTTGCTTCAAACAGATAAGAGCAGCCATTCTCCTGTGCCAGCTGCAGAAGCTCTGCACCGTAAGCTGCAACAAGAGCCTTGTTGGAAGTTACCACGCTCTTGCCCTTTGCAAGCAGCTTCTTGGTGTACTCATATGCAAATGTGGTGCCGCCAACTACTTCGGCAACAACCTCTATCTCATCATCGTTGAGTATAGTATCAAAATCGTGAATTATAATATCGGCAAAAGGAGATTCGGGGAAATCCCTGAGATCGAGAACATACTTGATATCGCAGTCTCTGCCGATCTTCTTGCTGATGGCTTCCCTGTTCTTCATAAACAGCTCGACAGTACCCGAGCCTACTACACCGTATCCTATCACCGCTACATTCTTACTCATAATAATCCTCATTCCCAAATTATATTTTTGTCTGTTAAGACCGAACTCACTCGCCCGAGATTATTTTCGCTTCAACCACACCCGAAACCTTTGAAAGCTCCTCGGTGAGCTTCTGGGTGTTAAGCGCGTCTCTGTCGAACCTTACGGAGAACGTTACCGTAGCCACGGAATCCACAGGGATATTCTGGTTTATCGTCAGAATATTCGTACCCAGTTCGTAAAGTTTCGATATTATTGAGGAAAGCACGCCTTTTTCGTCACGCAGTGTGCAGTAGACGGAAACGATGTTGTTGGTGAGACGTTCCTCATAATTAAAAACAGAGTCCTTGTATTTGTAGTAAGCGCTCCTTGAAATGCCAACAGCCCTGCAAGCCTCGGTAGAGGTAGATACCTCGCCCCTTGCCCGCATACGCTTTGCGGCAAGCACTTTCAGCACGATATCAGGCAGTACATCTGCACTGACTATTACCAGACCAGACTCGTTATCAGCCACGGAAAGTTCACCTCCGACAAACAAGTGTATTCGTAACAAATACAACTATACCACGTTTTTGCGATTTTGTCAAGCACACTTTTTTAAATAAAAACGCGCAGTCAGGTGATATTTTGCGTGGATACGGGCAGTTTGACAGCATTTTCCTATCGGGATATGGTTATAATCAACGAAATTGATTTCGGGGGCTTGCAAGGATTGTTAAATATGTGGAAAAAGACAAGCCCGACTTGAATTTTATGATAAAAAGATGTAAAATGATAATGTATTTTTAGATGTTTGACCATCGGTCATTAAACTGCCGAAAGGAGTGAGCAGTTTGGATATAATCAGTGAGATACTGGAAACAGACAGACTTGCCGAGGAAAAGCTTGAACAGGCTATGCAAAAGCGCAGCGAGATGTTGGAAGAATGTGAGAAAAAAGTCGAACGGATAAAGGAAAACGCCAAGTCCGAAGTCGAATTATACCGCTCTTTTCTTATCTCCGAGGAAGAACTGGAAAACTGCGAGAATGAGCTGAAGAAAAGCGAAACAGAACAGCTTGATGCCCTCGTTGCGGCTTATGAAGCTTGCCATGAGGACTGGGAAAATGATATAATCGCCGCGATAATAGGCTGATGACCCTGCGGCTGAAAGGAGGTGCCCGATATGTTGGAGAATTATAGTTCAAATGCCACCACTGCGAAGATAAGAGCGAAATACGCTCAGCTTTTCACGCAGGAGGATTATCGGGAACTGGCGGCGCTGAGGACTGTGCCCGAAGCGGCGGAATACATCTCACGGTCGGCGCGTTTCAGGGAAGCTTTCGCGGAAGTAGACCCCAACACCATACACCGTGGTTTTCTTGAAGAACTGCTGTACAGGGAGAACTTCAAGACTTATATAAGACTGTGCAAATTCCAGGGACTTGATAAACAGCCGTTTTTCGGATTCCTGATAAGGCGCAGTGAGATAGACTGCATACTTTCTATCATAAACCGCATAAACTCGTCTCTTGACAGAACATTTCTTTCCGACCTGCCGGGATATCTTATAAAGTATCTGACGATACCCGTTATGGAACTCAGCCTTTCACAGACCTATGAAGATCTGGTGGCAGGGCTGAAGGGTACACGCTACGGCAAGGTGCTGAAAAAGATACCTGTCCGTGAGGATGGCAGAGCCGACTATACCGAGTGTGAGCTCAGGCTGAGGACAGCTTATTATGCGGAGCTTCTTGAACAGGCTGATAAAGAGTTCACAGGCAGCGTTTCGGATGAGCTGAAAACTATCATACTCCGTGAGATAGACTGCCGAAATATAATAAATGCCTACCGTATGAAGTCCTACTTCGGGTATTCACCCGATGAGATAAAGCGGAGATCGCTGACATACTACGGCATAGGCAAAAAGAATATGGAAAGGCTGTATGAAGCAGCCGATCCCGAGATCATGATGGATATGGTAAATCATACCATTTACGGGAAAAACTCCCCCGATACAGATAATATCGAGGTGGAGATAAACAGCGTAAAGATAAGAAGGCTCAGGCATTACCTTACGGGCAGCACTAACGCTCCCGTGGCGCTTTATGCTTTCATTATCCTTTGCGATATAGAAGTTTCCAATCTGGTGCATATCATCGAGGGCATCAGATACGGCGTTGAAGCTGCTGCCATTGAGTCACAGCTGATAACGCTTTGATATCTTCCCGATGAAAGGAGTGCGAACACCTAAATATGGCGATTGAAAAAATGGCGCTTGTCAATATCATCGGCAGATTTGAGGATCTGGATGAGACCCTCATACGCTGCTGCGACAGCGGGTGCTTCCATATCGAACCGGCTTTCAAGAATGAAGCTAATTCAACAGTAAAGCTGCTCAATGAGAAGAACCCCTTCGGTGTGCCGCTTAAAGAATTTGCGTCCCTTGCCACTGAGATGGGCATTGAGCTGAAAGAGACAAAGGGGACAAGGTTCAATGGGTGGACAGCGGAACAGTTCAACGAACTTTCCGAGAATATCGACAGCGAGATAGAGGAAAAGAACGGCGAGAAACAAAAGCTCGCAACAGAGGTATCAGAGCTGGAGGGCGCTGTGCTGCAGGTAGACCACCTGAGGGGCATGAACAGCGATTTCAGCAAGATATTTGCCTGCAAGCATACTGCCTGTCGCATCGGACGTATGCCTGCGGATAATCTGGCAAAGCTTCAGTACTACGATCAGACATTCTTCTTTGTGCCTTTCGAGACTACAAAGGATTTCTGCTGGGGTATGTACTTCTGTGCAAATGGCGACAAGGAACTGGTGGACAGTATATTCCGTTCAATGTTCTTTGAGAGGATACATCTTCCCGACTATGTATCGGGCAATACAGATGAAGCCATTGCAAAGCTGAATGACCAGATAAAGAACAAAAAGGCGGAGATAGAGGCTCTTGATAAAGAGATAGCCGTACTCGCCGAAAAGCATGACCAGACAATACTGGAAGCTTATACCGCGCTGAAAAAGCGCTACGATATCTTTGAACTGCGCCGCAAAGTCGGGGCTGTCAAGGAAAAGTTCTATATCAAGGGATTTGTTCCCAAAAAGCAGGCGGATAAATTCTCCGAAAGCTTCGATGATATGGAAGAAGTGGAAGTCGTGCTTCTGCCGCCTGATGCGGATGCATACTGCACTCCGCCTACGGTGCTGAAAAACGGCTGGTTCACAAGACCATATTCAATGCTTGTTGAGATGTACGGTCTGCCAAAGTACAACGGGTTCAATCCCACGGCATTCGTGGCTATAACCTATACTCTGCTGTTCGGTATAATGTTCGGCGACCTGGGACAGGGATTCCTGCTGTTTCTCGGCGGACTGATACTTGGCAGAAAGAGCAAGCAGGCGGGCGGTATCGTGGCAAGATGCGGTTTTTCCAGTATGATCTTCGGTACACTGTACGGTTCGGTATTCGGATTTGAAGAACTTCTCGACCCCGTGTTCGAGAATCTGGGGATAGATTTCCTGCCGCTGAAAGCCTTTGAACAGTCATCATTCATACTGCTTACCGCGGTGGGCATAGGTATATTCCTGATAGCGGTATCCATGCTGCTGAACATCTACATAGGTTTCAGAGAAAAGAACTATGAAAAGGCAGTATTTGGCTGCAACGGCATCGCGGGACTTATTTTCTACGGTTCACTGGTAACTTTCGTAGTAAGCAAGTTCATACTGAAGATAGAACTTGCAAGCAGTGCAGTGTTCGCGCTGCTGCTGGTGATACCCGGTATATGTATATTCTGCCGAGTACCTTTTGCGATAGCCGCAAAGTACAAGAAATGGAAGCTTTCCGAGGATGAAGAGGATATGACAGTCGGCGGATTCATCGTCGAGAACTTCTTTGAGATGTTTGAATTCCTGCTGAGTTATGTTTCAAACACCATGTCATTCCTGAGAGTCGGCGGATTTGTACTTTCCCACGCTGGTATGATGCTGGTCGTAATGACACTTCTGAATATGTCAGCAACGGCTGCCAAGCCCTTCACACTTGTGATAGGCAACCTGTTCGTTATGGCTATGGAAGGTATGATAGTTGCTATACAGATCATACGTCTGGAATTCTACGAGATATTCTCGCGTTTCTATGAGAGCGACGGCAAGGAGTTTGAGCCTATGAGCGTCAGCTTCGATACCGAAGTAAATATATGATAATTAATTTTGGAGGTTTTAGATATGCTTAAAATCATGTTGCTGCCGCTGGCAGCTGTCGTACTGCTGACAGTACCCTTTATGTTTATGGCTAAGAAGATAAAGACAGGTGAGAAGTCTGCAAAGGCTGCTTTCATCGGAAATCTGTGCACATTTGCAGGCATAATGCTGGTTGGTATGATAATACCTTTCACCGACCTTATAGCTTTTGCGGCTGAGGAAGGCTCTACCGTTAAGGAAGCTATCACAACAGGTGCAGGTATCGGTTATCTGGCGGCAGGTCTTTCTGTTGGTCTTGCTTGTATCGGTTCGGGTATTGCCGTTGGTTCGGGTGCGCCCGCAGCAATCGGTGCTACATCCGAAGACCCCAAGAACTTCGTTAAGGCACTGATCTTCGTCGTACTGGGTGAAGGTATCGCTCTGTACGGTCTGCTGATCTCCATGCTGATAATCTCGGGCATCGGCGGCTAATACTATGAAATTCTATTTGCTCAGCGATAATATAGATACCCAGATGGGTATGAGGCTGGCAGGTATCGAGGGCAAGGTCGTACACGGTGAAAAAGAGGTAGCGCAGGCGCTGGATGAAGCGATGGAAATGAAGGACGTTGGAATAGTCCTGATGACAGAAAAGGCGCTGAAAGAGTGTCCTGACAAGGTCATGGACTACAAGCTCAACCGTGCGACTCCCCTTATTGTTGAGATACCCGACAGACACGCCACAGCGAATATCTCAGATACGATATCAAAGTATCTGGCTGAGGCTGTGGGCATAAAGCTGTAAAGCGTTGGAGGATTACAATGACGGATCAGACACAAAAGCTGGAAAAATTCAAGCAGGCAGTATTCGATGAGGCTGCCGAAAAGGCTGCTGAGATAATAAAGGAGACCGAAGAGCAGTGTGCCGAAGTGCTGGCTGAGGCTGAAGCTGAGGCAAGAGATTTTGTCAAACAGAGCAGAGCTAAGGCTGAAAAGGAGCAGAAAGAGGCTGCACAGAGAACGGAATCCGCAGGAAAGCTGGCACAGCGTAGAAATGTGCTGAATGCCAGACAGGAAGTCATAGATAGAGTATTCTTTAATGTAAGGGGTAAACTGGAGGCTTTCAGAGAAAGTGCAGAATATGAAAAGCTCCTTGTTAGGCGCGTTAACGAATGCGCGGCACTTTATCCCAACAAAAAAGGCGAGGTGCGTGTATCTGCGGCTGATATGAAGTATGCTCCCGCACTGACCTGCGGCGGCAGATTTACTGTCTGTGAGAGTGCAGGCATATTTCTGGGCGGGATCATGGTGGTATTCCCCGAAGATAATCTGGCGCTGGACTGCACTTTCGATAATGAGTACGCCAGACAGAAGAGCGGCTTTGCAGGTAAAGCAGGGCTCGGCACTGACCTGTAATACAGTAAATGACATGATCTCCCGACTGATGCGGTGAGGGTTTATGTTGTTCACTGTGATTCATCATATATACCGAATTCCCACGGGGCTTTGGTAGAGTTCACATAAAGGGCGTGAATAAAATGAGTACGGAAACAATGGATAAGATATATTCAGTCAACGGACCTGTCGTTACGGTGCGCAATACCAAGAGCTTTGCCATGCAGGAAATGGTTTTTGTCGGCGAGAAAAAGCTGATAGGCGAAGTTATCCGCGTAAGCGCCAAGGAAACTACTTTGCAGGTCTACGAGACTACTACGGGACTGAAACCCGGTGAACCTGTTTACGGCACGGGTGCGCCTATGGCGGCAACTCTGGGTCCCGGAATACTTGATAATATGTATGACGGCATCGAAAGACCTCTGAAAAAGCTGGAGGAAATAAGCGGTGCGTTCATATCCGAGGGCGCTAATGTCCCTGCGCTTGATCCCAAGCGTAAGTTCGATGTTACGGTGACAGTAAAGAGGGGCGATATACTTCGTCCCGGCGAGATATATGCCACCTGCCCCGAAACGGCGCTGATAACACACAAGTGTATGCTCTCGCCTTTATCTAAGGGCGGAAAGGTCGTATGGACGGCTGTTACGGGCAAGTATAATGTAAATGATGTTGTAGTAAGACTGCATGACGAGTACGGCAATGAAGAGGAACTCACCCTCTGCCAGAAATGGCCTATAAGAACTCCCCGTCCCTGTGCGGAGAGAATGCCTATGTCAAGACCACTGATAACAGGTCAGCGTATAATCGATACCGTAGTACCTGTGGCTAAGGGCGGTACTGCCGCTATCCCCGGCGGATTCGGTACAGGCAAGACCATGAACCAGCACCAGATAGCTAAGTGGTGCGACGCTGATATCATCGTATACGTTGGCTGCGGCGAGCGTGGAAACGAAATGACACAGGTTCTTGAGGAATTCAGCGAGCTGATAGACCCCAAGACACAGCGTCCACTGACAGACAGAACTACCATGATAGCGAATACCTCGAATATGCCTGTTGCGGCAAGAGAGGCTTCCATATACACAGGTATAACTCTGGCAGAGTATTATAGAGATATGGGCTATCATATAGCTATAATGGCGGATTCCACTTCACGTTGGGCTGAGGCTCTGCGTGAGATTTCGGGACGTCTGGAAGAAATGCCCGCAGAGGAAGGCTTCCCCGCATATCTGCCCTCGCGTATATCGGAATTTTACGAGAGAGCAGGCTATGTAAAGACACTGGGCGGCAGTGAGGGCTCTGTTACCATAATAGGTGCGGTATCTCCTCAGGGTTCGGACTTCTCCGAGCCTGTTACACAGAACACCAAGCGTTTCGTAAGATGCTTCTGGGCACTGGATAAGGCTCTCGCTTATGCAAGACACTATCCTGCCATAAACTGGAATACAAGCTATTCCGAGTATACCGATGACCTCTCTGCTTACTATCGCAATAATGTCGCTCCTGATTTTATGGAGGTAAGACAGCAGATATCAAATATACTCGTTGAAGAAAACAGCCTGATGGAGATAGTCAAGCTGATGGGTACTGATGTTCTGCCCGACGACCAGAAACTCCTTATAGAAGTTGCAAGAGTTGTCCGTGTAGGATTCCTTCAGCAGAATGCTTACCATAAGGACGATACCTATGTTCCGCTGGAAAAGCAGTATCGCATGATGAAGGCTATCCTCAGATTCTTCGAGCTTTCAAAGGAAGCTCTGGCAAACGGCGTTGCTATCGACAGGATAATGTCAAACGGCTGGGCTGACAAGCTCATCAAGATAAAGTACGATATCCCCAATGACAAGCTCGGTATGTTCGATGATTACGAGAGGGATATGAACGAGTGGTACAAGAACGCGGAGGTGGTCTGAGTTGAATATAAAATATATCGGTCTCAGCGAGATAAACGGACCTCTGGTCGTTCTCGATAAATGTAAGAACGTAAGCTATGACGAGATAGCCGATATCGAACTGGATAACGGCACCCACCGTCTTGCGCGTGTTGTTGAGGTCTATGAGGATAAGGCAGTATTGCAGGTGTTCGAGGGCACAAAGGGGCTTTCGCTGAAAAATACTACCACAAGCTTCGAGGGAAGACCTATGGAACTCCCTCTGGGCGAAGAGATGCTTGGACGTATCTTCAACGGTGCAGGCAAGCCTATCGACGGTCTTGGCGAGATAGTTGCTGAGGAATACCGCGACATCAACGGCGAACCTCTTAACCCCGTATCCAGAGTATATCCCAGAAACTATATAAATACAGGCATTTCGTCCATAGATGCGCTTATGACCCTTATCAGAGGTCAGAAGCTGCCTATATTCTCGGGTTCGGGTCTTTCGCATAATAAACTGGCTGTACAGATAGTTCGTCAGGCAAAGATAGCTGACGAAGCAGGTCAGGATTTCGCAGTAGTTTTCGGCGCAATGGGCGTTACCAACGACGTTGCTGATTACTTCCGCAGAAGTTTTGAGGAAACAGGCGTTCTCCAGAGAGTATCCATGTTCCTTAACCTTTCAAATGACCCCATAATCGAGCGTATACTTACCCCCAGATGCGCACTTACCTGCGCTGAATATCTGGCATTCAAGAAGAATATGCATATCCTTGTTATACTGACGGATATGACTTCATACGCAGAAGCACTGCGTGAGTTCTCGTCTTCAAAGGGCGAGATACCGGGAAGAAAGGGTTACCCAGGATACCTCTATTCCGACCTGGCTTCTATATATGAGAGAGCGGGCATCGTAAAGGGCGCAAACGGTTCTGTTACACAGATACCGATACTTACCATGCCCAACGACGATATCACCCACCCTGTACCCGACCTTACGGGATATATCACCGAGGGTCAGATAGTTCTGGACAGAAACCTTGATGCTACGGGCGTATATCCCGGAGTTGCTATACTGCCCAGCCTTTCAAGACTTATGAAAGACGGCATAGGCGAGGGCTATACCCGTGAAGATCATCAGATGTGTGCTAACCAGCTGTTTGCGGCTTATGCAAAGGTTCAGGACGCACGTTCGCTGGCTTCCGTTATCGGTGAGGAAGAGCTTACTGCCACCGATAAGGCTTACCTGAAATTCGGTGAACTGTTTGAAGCGCATTTTATCGATCAGGGATTTGAGACTAACCGTTCGATAGAAGAAACCCTTGACCTTGGCTGGAAACTTCTTTCGTCACTTCCCAGAACTGAACTTGACAGAGTCGATGATGAACATCTGGACAAGTTCTATAAGCCTGAAGAAGCGTATACCTAGAGATAACAATGAGGAGAGATCTGTATGTCATCGTATGAGCTCATAAAATTGGCTTTTGCCATTGCAGCAGTCATTCTGGGAGTTGGTATGCTTATAAAGCCCGAAAGGTTCCTAAAAAAGGGCAGTGAGGGCAGTGAAGCTGAGATAAGCAAGTATCGCAAAGTAGGTACTTTTGTCACTGTGGTCGGTATACTGGCTGTTTTGCTGAATATCGTGCTTATAGTGAAATACTGAGTTATCAAAAAGTAAGCGAGGGTCTCGTTTCTTATTTCCGAAAGGAGTGAAAAAGCTTTGGCTGTACAGCAGGTGTTCCCAACAAATGGCAACCTCATAGCAACTAAGAAAAATCTCCAGCTGGCTGCACTGGGTTATGAACTTCTCGACAGAAAGCGTAATATACTTATACGCGAGATAATGACGCTGGTCGAAAAAGCCAAGGAACTCAGAAGCTCCATAGAAGATACCTATAAGGAAGCCTATGAGATGCTGAAACTGGCAAATATGTCCATGGGCGTTATCACCCCCTACGCCGAATGTATGCCCGTTGAGGACGGAATAGAACTTTCCTCAAAAAGCGTTATGGGCGTGGAGCTTCCGCAGGTAATATACCATGAAACACCCCGTGAAGTCTGTTATGGGTTCGCGAGAACAGATTCTCAGCTGGACAGGGCTTTCATCGCCTTTGAAAAAGTTAAAAGGCTCACAGTGACCCTTGCCGAAGTTGAGAACAGCATTTACAGACTTTCCGTGGCTATAAAGAAAACACAGCGCAGAGCAAACGCGCTGCAAAACATAATAATACCCCGCTATACCGATACCGTGAAGTTCATCGCGGATTCTCTTGAAGAAAAAGACAGAGAGGAATTCTCGCGAATGAAAGTCATAAAGGCGGTAAAGCTGAAGAAAGAAACCGAAAACAACGGAGAGGGACAACAATGAATAAAATGAAAAAAATACTAGGCAACTTTACGGTGCTTTCTCTTTTCTGCATCGTAATGGGTGTGGCGCTGATAATCAGACCCGACCTGTTTACAAGGGTTGTAGGTCTTATAGTTGGCGGTATAATCACTACAATGGGCGCAGTTGCACTGATGAGGTACTTTATACGTACCAAGACCGACCCCGATAACGCAAGCGGTCTTGTAAGCGGAGTGGTACTTATCGTCGCAGGCGTGTTCGTCATGGTAAGACCCGATTTTATCCCGAAAGTTATAGCTTTCGTGTTCGGTGCCTATATGCTGATAAGCGGCATAACCAATATACAGGGCGCTATGAACCTGAGAAAGAACAGCAGCACCCGCTGGACAAAAGCAATGGTCTCCGCAGTGCTGACAACACTGGCTGGTCTGCTGCTGGTCATCAATCCTATAATAGCTGTTGATTTTGCATTCAGACTTATGGGCGTTTGCCTGCTGATATCGGGACTTTCCAACATCACTGGCACATTGCTGACAGGCGGCAATAAGCAGGAACCTGATATCAGGTTTGATAACAGGGATAATGGTCAGAAATTTATTGATATTGATTAGAATTAAAGCAGTCCTTTGTGGGCTGCTTTTTGTTTGTCTTGGTGATGGAACATACTACGCGGTGAGATATGTCAAGGAGAGGAGCTTTGGCATATCTTGCCATGTAGTGCGGAAAAATCCACACAAAATTGATTAAAGTGAACAATTGTACTATTGACATCAAGGGCAGTTCTGTGATATACTATAATTTGTCATGAATATGTTTTTGTAGGAGCGTGTTATAAATGAAAATTAAGATATTTGCAGCCTGCGCCGCCGCTATGCTGATGCTTACAGGCTGTGGAAATACTATCGGACAGAATAAGGATATTGTGGTCGACCCAAAACCCAAGACCACCGAAGCTGTGCCAACTATCGATGAAGACGGCACAGAGTCCGAAAAGCCCGAAGAACCAACCGAATCTGCCGTTAAGGACGCTAAAGACGATAAGGATAAGAAAAAGACCTCGAAGGCTACCACGACAAAAACCCCCGAAACTACGACTAAAGCAACTACTACAACCGCTGCCCCCGAGGAAGGCACCTATGAGTACTTCAACGGCTGTATACTCGCAAATTCGGGTACATCAAATGTCCGTGCTATGGAGGAATACTATTATAATTCCGAAAACGGCAGATATCTGGCGGACTGCGTTGATGTTTACGCCGACAGCGTAGGCAGTGATGTCAATACCTATCTGATGATGATTCCTACTTCTCAGGAATTTTATATCCCCGATGACCTCAGAAGCAGCTATCCCGACCAGAAGGAATGTGCTGATGAGGTGTATTCAATGATGACATCTGGCAAGAGTGTGCCGATAAATTCCACACTTGAGGAACACAAGGGTGAGTACCTCTATTCCCGCAGTGACTACCACTGGCAGCCGCTGGCGGCTTACTATGCTTCAAAGGTCTTCGCTGATAAGGCAGGGGTCGATTTTGCATCACTTGACAGTTACGAGAAGGTCGTGCGCGAGGGCTATCTCGGCGCATTCTATTCGGTGAACGGCATCTATCCTCTGGAGGACGCTCCCGATACTTTCACCTACTACAAGCCCGCAAATCTTGATTCGCTGAGCGTGCTTTTCCACGATACCTATTTCGGCGAGGGTGTGCCCAGTTCGCTGTTCTTTGAGGACAACGATATCTCCGCAAGCTACACCGTGTTTGTCGGCACCGATGATACTATCCTTGAAGTCGATACCGATGTTGACAACGACAGAGTGCTGGTAATATTCAAGGACAGCTACGGCAACGCACTTGTGCCTTTCCTGACTTCCTCATTCTCGAAGATATACCTCTGCGATAACAGATTCTTCAATATCAACTCCGTGAAATTCGCGAAAGATGTTGGCGCAACAGATGTGCTTTTCGCACTGGGTGCGGCATCGTCAAGCAGCTATGATAAGATATCACTGATAGAATCTAACATGAACCAGTAAAAAAATACCGTCCGACTGATATTTACATCTGTCGGACGGTTTTAATTTATTCTTTGTCTTCGTTGGGAAGATGTTCTTCTTCGTGGGTCTTGAAGTACTCTTCCGCACTCAGTTTCAGCAGACGTTCCGCAGGCGCCTGTAAACGCACGAATTCCTGTTCCGCGGTTATGGAGTTGAAGCCTATTTTCAGGCGGATAGCCTGTTTCAGGTTCACTATATCCACATCGTCATGCACGCCGCCTGATTCACCATCGAGTGCCCATGCAAGGGGCTGCTTGCTCTTTATTTTCAGGTGGGATGTCTTGAATGTAACAAAGTTGGGACCTGTCAGCTTGTTTATAGCAGCTTCTGCAAGGATACCGCTGAGTTCTATCGCATTGTTTGGTGTCTTGATAAGGCAGACCTCGAACAGACCGTCATCATAGCATACGCCGTCCTGAATGAAGTTCTTCATGCCCGCGATACTCTGGGAATTGGAAATAAGACCCAGTGCGAAGCTGCCCTCGATAACCTCGCCGTCATGCTCGATAGTGAGGTCGTAACCGCGTATCTCGTTTACACGGCGCAGAGCCTCAACGATGTAAGCAACATGACCAAAACGGTTCTTGTACTCTTGTGGAGTTTCATAGGATACCGCAGTGAACGCGCCGAATGCCGCTACATAAACGAAATTCTTGTTGCCGTTGAACAGACCGATATCGTAATCAAAGAATACGCCCTTGGCGATGGCGTTTGCGCAGTCCACGGGCTTGTTTGGCAGACCCAGTGACATACCGACATCGTTTGTTGAACCAGTAGGGATATATCCAAGCGGAACTTTCTTATCCAGCGAAAGAAGTGCGCTCACAGCTTCGGAAAGCGTGCCGTCACCGCCGCTTGCCAGTACGAGGTCATATTTGTCGCCGTCTTCTTTTATTTTGCGGTAGCCGTCACCCGAACATTGGGTTGGATAAACAGTTACATCATAGTCCTCTTTGGTAAAGATATCGACGATATTGAACAGCTCATTCCTGATCTGACCTTTACCCGCAAGGGGATTGAATACGAAAAGCAGTTTGCTCATTTGTTCCTCCGATAGGTTTAGTATTTGTTCTTTGAAGATATTTTTCCCCGATGCAGCAAATAGATGCGATCTGCCGTACTCGGGGATAATTATTTTATTCTGCTATATAATTTTATCACGCTGTATTTCTATTGTCAATACCCTTTATGTTAATAAAACTTACTTATGTTAGCCAAGCGCTGTTTTTGGTGGGAAAACGTTTGTGTCGGAGGTCGGTAAGTACTCAGCACTTGGGGTGGTTCACTTTTGAAGACCGTCACTGGAACAGATAAATCACAAAAAAGACCCGCCGAGGTATATCCCCCGACGGGCGTGCCGCTTATGACCGAGCTTCTGCGGCGAAAGCTTTTCTGTCGTTCACCTGTTATTGTAAATAAAAATCAGAGAAAACATTGTACCTTACAAATAACGGATAACAAAATTTTAATAACCAATAAACTATACCATGTACCTGATCTCTATACTATTAAAGAATAAATCTTTTTTGGGAACGGCAGCGGAAATCCAGCCCTTATCAGGGCTCAAATTCCATTGTTACAGTGCTGTTGACCAGGTCAAGAGCAGTCTGCAGTTTTGCCAGCGTGTTGCGAGCCTGCTCGTAGTCAGCCTTTGCCTGAGCAGGGTCGTAGTTGGTATAGGTGTAGTCGATGATGTTGTTGTAGTTGCTCGTAGTGCATCTGCGCTTCGGCAGTACGTTCATCATGCGGAACAGCCTGTTGATACGGGCTGTCAGCTGAGGTATGTATACCAGCACCTGATCGATTGTCATATCGAACCCGGGAACTTCGGTGGTGCTGTTGAAAATGTTTATTGTGTGCTTCAGCTTTCTTATTTTTCTGTCCAGCTCTTCAAGCTTCGCCTGAGTAGACGCATAGTCGTATTCGGGACGCAGTTCATCGGGGTCTTCACCCACAGCGGCGTTGTATTCCTTGCCATTCTGCTCGGCAATGCAGACATTGTTATATTCATCGGTGTAGCCTCTCAGTATCTTAGCTGCTTCTGCTGATGTTATCTTCATTATTATCTCCTCCTCGGTGATCTTTAAGTGTCCTCGTTGTTTTCTGTACTAAGTATAACACGCCTGAACGAAAATATCATATAATTTTTTCTGCAATGATCATTGGTCAAAAAGAGTGTACGAGGAAATTTCCTCATACACTCTTATATACGTGTTATTACTTAACGTAGAACAGCAGCTGACCGTATGTAGGATAAGGCCAGTACTTCTCGCCGACCAGAGTTTCGATCTCGTCAGCAGATGCTCTCAGCTCACCCATTGCAACGAATACTGTATCGTGATAGTAGTTAGCCAGAGCTTCAACATCGTCGATATCCTTAGCTTTGATCTCAGCTTCTTCCAGTGCGGAAAGTCTGCGGTAGGTCTGTGCAGCCAGTGAGGAAAGTCTCTTTACCAGATCGTCCTCGAAAGAAGTATCTGCGCCGCAGTCCTTAGCCAGTGCGGAAGTCTGTGCCAGCTCCTTGATGTAGGTAGCAACAGCAGGGAGGATATCCTTCTTAGCCATATCTATCATGGTCAGAGCTTCGATGTTGATGGTTTTGCAGTATTCGTCCAGCAGGATCTCAACTCTCGATTTCAGCTCGGTCTCGCTGTAAACATTGTACTTCGAGAACAGCTCAACGTTCTTGGGTGCGAGATATGTGGGTATAGCCTCGGGAGTGCTCTTAAGGTTCAGCAGCCCTCTCTTTTCAGCCTCAGCTACCCAGTCAACGGAATAGCCGTCGCCGTTGAAGATGATGTTCTTGCTCTCCTTGATGGTGTTCTTGATGAGGTCGTCCAGTGCATCCTGGAAATTGTCAGCCTTTTCAAGAACATCTGCGAAATCGTCCAGTACTTTTGCAACGATGGTGTTGAGAACAGTGTTTGGACCTGCGCAGGAAAGTCTTGAACCTGGGCTTCTGAACTCGAACTTATTGCCTGTGAAAGCAAAAGGAGAAGTTCTGTTTCTGTCGGTAGTATCCTTAGCAAAGTGGGGGAGTACGTCAACGCCGATCTCCATCTCAACGTGTTCGCCTTCGTACTTGTAGCCGTTAACGATAGAATCCAGCACACCTGTCAGTTCATCGCCCAGGAATATGGAGATGATAGCGGGCGGTGCTTCGTTAGCGCCGAGTCTGTGATCGTTGCCCGCAGTAGCTACGCAAGCTCTGAGAACGTCCTGATAATCATGAACTGCCTTGATAACAGCAGTCAGGAACAGCAGGAACTGAGCATTCTCGGCAGGAGTCTTGCCGGGTTCAAGAAGATTGATGCCTGTATTTGTTGAAAGCGACCAGTTGTTGTGCTTGCCCGAACCGTTGATGCCTGCAAAGGGCTTTTCGTGGAGCAGGCACTTGAAGCCGTGCTTTCTTGCAGTACGCTTCATGATCTCCATGGTCAGCTGATTGTGATCGGTAGCGATATTTGTAGTGCCGTAGATGGGAGCAAGCTCGTGCTGTGCGGGAGCGACCTCGTTGTGCTTGGTCTTGGCATGAATTCCCAGTCTCCAGAGCTGTTCGTCCAGATCCTTCATATAAGCGGCAACTCTTGTCTTGATAGTGCCGAAGTAGTGATCTTCAAGCTCCTGACCCTTGGGTGCGGGTGCGCCGAAGAGAGTTCTGCCTGTGAAGATCATATCCTTTCTGTGAGAATACATCTCTCTGTCAACAAGGAAGTATTCCTGCTCGGGACCAACGTTTGAGATAACTCGAGTAGCATCGGAACCAAAGAGTTTCAATACTCTCAGTGCAGACTTGTTGATAGCTTCCATGGATCTCAGCAGGGGAGTTTTCTTATCCAGTGCTTCACCGTTGTAAGAGCAGAAAGCAGTGGGTATGCAGAGGGTCTTTTCCTTTATGAAAGCGTAGGAAGTAGGATCCCACGCGGTATAGCCTCTTGCTTCAAAAGTTGCTCTCAGTCCGCCGGAGGGGAAGGAGGAAGCATCAGGCTCGCCCTTTACGAGCTCCTTGCCCGAGAATTCCATAATAACATGACCGCCCTCAGCAGGTGTGATAAAGCTGTCCAGCTTTTCAGCGGTAAGACCTGTCATAGGCTGGAACCAGTGAGTGTAATGTGTGCAGCCCTTTTCAACTGCCCAATCCTTCATGGCATTTGCAACGATGTTAGCAACATCGGGTGCCA
>NZ_JAILMR010000120.1 GCF_024692365.1 Ruminococcus sp.
AAACAAATTCTTTGACAGATAAAGGAGAATAACTATGGGAACCGAGTCGATCATTATTATTTGCGTTATAGTTGCGGTACTTTTCGCAGCACTTATGGCTATACTTTCAAGATACAGAAAATGCCCCTCTGACAAGGTGCTTGTCATCTACGGTAAAGTAGGTACAGACAAGAACGGTCAGGCAAGGAGTGCCAGATGTATCCACGGCGGTGCGGCATTCATCATGCCTGTTATACAGTCCTACGAGTACATGGACCTGACACCTATATCCATAAACGTTGATCTGAAAAATGCGCTTTCAAAGCAGAATATCCGTATCGATGTTCCTTCAAGATTCACAGTTGGTATCTCTACCGAACCCGGTATCATGCAGAATGCCGCTGAAAGACTTCTTGGTCTGAAGCTGATGGAGATTCAGGAACTGGCTAAGGATATCATCTTCGGTCAGCTGAGACTTATCATCGCTACAATGGATATCGAAGAGATCAACTCCGACAGAGACAAGTTCCTGCTGGCAGTATCCAACAACGTTGAGATCGAGCTGAAAAAGATCGGTCTGAAACTGATAAACGTTAACGTTACCGATATCACCGATGAATCCGGATATCTGGAAGCTCTCGGTAAAGAAGCTGCTGCTAAGGCTATCAACGACGCTAAGAAGAGCGTTGCTGAGAAGCACAGAGACGGTGAGATCGGACAGTCTCACGCACAGAAAGAGCAGAGAATCGAAGTTGCAGCTGCAAACGCTGACGCTATCAAGGGTGAGAACGACGCTAAGGTAGCTGTTGCACAGTCCGAGGCAGAGAGAAGAGAAAGAGAAGCAGAATCTCTGCGTAAGGCTACCGCTGCCGAGGCAGTTCAGGCTGCAAAGGCTAAGCAGGAAGCATACATCGCTCAGCAGGAAGCAGAGCTTACAAGAGCAGAGCTTGAAAAGGCTACCCAGAAGGCTGACGTTATCGTTAAGGCTGAGATCAGCAAGCAGCAGGCTGAGATCCAGGCTGAGGCACAGGCTGAAGTTACAAGACGTAAGGCAAAGGGTGAAGCTGATGCTATCTTCGCTAAGATGGAAGCTGAGGCTAAGGGTAATCAGGAGATACTCACCAAGCAGGCTGAAGGTCTGAAGCAGATAGTTGCTGCTGCAGGCGGCGACGCAGATGCTGCTGTAAGACTTATCATCGCTGACAAGATGGAGCAGCTGATCGCTATCCAGGTTGAAGCTATCAAGAACATCAAGATCGACAAGATCACTGTTTGGGACAGCGGCGCTAACGGTGGACAGGGCGGCGGCTCTACCGCAAATTTCCTTAGCGGTCTGATGAAGAGCGTACCTCCTCTGAACGATCTGTTTGAGCAAGCAGGTATGTCACTGCCCGAGTTCCTCGGCAAGGATATGAAGGACGCTCTGGAGAAGTCCCGCGAGGAGGCTATCCAGAGAGTTGCAGAGGAAGAGACAAAGAAGCTCGGCGCTAACGACGTTGAGATCATTGAGCCATAATCGGCTGAATTTACCAAATCACCTCAAAATAATATAACTTCTGTCGGGTGCAGCTCATGCTGTGCCCGACAAAAGCGTTATCTATGATGATTATATATAAGGAGAAAAAAATGGTCATAAACATAAAAAGATATTTGTCGGCAGCAGCCGCACTTATGCTTACGATGACTATCCCTTGCAGCTGCAATAAAACTTCAAAATTCACAAACAGCAATAACGCAGATGATTCATCAAGTCAGACAGCGGAATCTTCCGATGATGCACAAGAAACTGTCTACGTATTTGAAACAAAGCCCCATCAGCTGGAAATCGACCGGAACTTCTATGAAGTCTACAATAAGCCGATACGTTTCAATTATCTTGATAAGCCCTATGAGGAATGGCTGTCTTATGTAAGCCCCTACGATGAATACGTACCTATGCTGAACACCGATGACAGCGGATACTATAATGTTCTGGATACAGTGGCTTTTGCTATACGCTACGCCTACGAAAACGGAATTGAGGAACTGGAATTCCCTGTTGAATATGATTCCGCCCTCATAGACCTGGGCTGGCAGTACGCAGGACTTTCATTTCCTGATGTACCTATGACGGCAGGTGGCTGCGATTACGAGCTTACCGACAAAGGATATTACCGCATGAAATTTTCAGATTCGGTACTGAAAGCCGCTTCTCACCCGGATGAAGTGATAGCAGCCGCGAAGGAGATTGTTGAAAGCATACCGGCAAACTGCACAACAGATGCTGACAAAGCTTACTATCTTTATGACTGGGTATGCACAAATGTTGCATATGACGTATTTCATGTAAACGGTACAAGTATGGTAAACAACGAACCTCAGTCGGTTTACGGGGCTTTAGTTAAAAAAAGAGCTGTATGTGACGGTATCGCAAGTGCAGTTCAGCTGTTGTTCAATATGGCAGATATCGACTGCGGAAAGGTTGACGCAGAGGCTGTAAGTGCCGATGAATCGGGTCATGTGTGGAATTATGCCTATATCGGAGATGAAGTCTGGGATTTCGATGCGACATGGGATATCAGAAATTTCTGTGAAACAGAGGGCGATGAACTGACATCTTATGAAAATGCCAAATACTACAAATGGTTCGGTACGGAACGCAGTTCAAAGCTGGGAATGACAAATCTCAACGATAGCTGCATATACTTCATGCCATCCACCGAGGAAAAGTTTTCTGCTGATTCCCCTGCTGCGAAGTGTGCTGATATACTTGTAAACATCACCGATGAAAGCGACGACTTTGAATACATATACGATGGTGAATCACATGACTCAGTCGAAAACGAGAAGCTAAAAGAGCTTATCGACCAAAAGGGTTATGCTGTTTTAAAGTTCAATGATCCCTATTTACTTGAAGGATTCGACTATGAACTCGAACTTTATCGCGATCCGATATACAAAGATAAAGATAATTCAGATTTGGTTTATGAACTTGATTTAGAAAACTGTCTGCTTGAACTAAGATAGCCAATTAGCTCCCGTTTACGCCCTATAACGCGAGGGAGCTAATAATTTTTCATGTTACATCATTTAATTATTACAAAAGCGTGTAAATTTGGCTAATATATCCATTTCAAACGTTTTCTTGAAATTTACTTATTTTTCCTTGAATTTCATATTATTACATTTTCTTTTAACAAAACACAAATTCGGAACAATAATCAATATATTTAACATTCAATTTTCGCGAGAAAATAGCCGAATTCGGTTACAAGCTTTGTAACAATTTTCGCATCGGTTTTCTACGATATGAATTTCTGACACTCCGATTTACAAATTGACTAAAAGAGTTTTGAAAATTCGTGAAATTTGCCCATAAATGTATAGGTACTAATGTTCCTATACCATATGTTGTATATAAACGAAATTTTAGACCTATATAGCTTGTAATTGTTTTGTAACCAATGAATAATGTAATTTAGTTTAACTTAAAGAGTGCACTGTTAATAAACCCGCCTGTTGACAAGGATAGTATTTTACTATATAATAGTAACACAACAAAACAAACAGTACGAGTTAAGAACAATCAGGAAAATGGTTTATTTGTTCACCCGGAGGTGAGTTCGTTGATACTTAAAAGAACAGCGGCTGCACTTATGGCAGCAGCTATGATGTTTGGAACAGCAGCTGCATCAGGCAGCAATTTCATCAAGGCTGCCGCAGCACAGGACAGAAACGGCGTATGTTCATATACATATGTTGATGTAAGAAAAGATGCGAATAGCAGTTCAGCTGCCAAAGGCTGGCTCGACGGCGGAGATGCAGTAAGCATACTCGGCGAGAAATATGACAGCAACGGCAAGCTGTGGTATAAGATACAGTTTGAACTTCTTGTGGGATATGTTCCCGCAGATTCCATATCAGTAAACGGCGCTAAGGCTGCATCAAGCAGCGATTTTGAGAGCTATCTGGATTCTCAGGCTTTCCCCGAGAGTTACAGGATATATCTCAGAGAACTGCACAAGCAGCACCCCAACTGGATATTCAAGGCTCAGCACGTTGGTATCGACTGGGATACAGCTGTAAGTGAGGAGACCGTAGTCGGCAGAAACCTTGTACACAATGGTGCTCCCGATTCATGGAAATCCAGAGCTAAAGGTGCTTACGACCCCGATACCGATAGCTGGTATCAGCTGGATACTGGCTGGGTAGCAGCTTCTGACGGTATAATAAAGTATTATCTCGACCCCAGGAATTTCCTGACCGAGAATTACATATTCATGTTTGAAAATCTTTCATATGACCCTGACGTACATACCAAGGACGGCGTTGAGGCTATCCTCCGCGGCACCTTTATGGACGGCGGATATACCTGTCCCGATACGGGCGAGTGGTACAATTACGCAGATACATTTATGGAAGCTGCCGAAGTTTCAGGTGTATCACCTTATCATCTGGCTTCAAGATGCCGCAATGAACAGGGCGTTTACGGTGCTCCTCAGTCACTGGGCACAGTTGAAGGATATGAAAACTACTTCAATTTCTTCGATGTAGGCGCTTATGCCACATCTACAATGACCGCAGGCGCGATGGGTGCAAGATATGCTACAAACTACAATGACACCTATATGCTGCCCTGGACAAATCAGTACAAGTCCATAGTCGGCGGTTCGATATTCCTGGGCAACGGTTATATCACAAAGGATCAGGATACTCTGTATCTTCAGAAGTTCGATGTGACCGACGGCGGCAACGGATATTTCGCACACCAGTACATGACCTGTGTGTTCGGACAAGCCAATGAAGCTGTCAGCCTGCTGAAAGCTTACAGCGACGAAGTACTTGATTCTGCTATGGAATTCAAGATACCCGTATACAACAATATGCCCTCAACTCGCTGCCCCAAGCCTGATTCGGAGTGGGACGACAACGATTATCTCAACGATCTGAGCATATCTGGCGTTAAGATCAGCCCTGCTTTCAACAGCTATACAGAGTCCTATACCGCTAAGGTATCAGCTGACACCAAGAGCGTTAATGTTTCAGCTGAATCTTCAAGCAATACCGCAGGTGTTTACGGCACAGGCGAGATAACTCTTAAAGACGGCAAAAACACTATTGAGATTTCATGTGTTTCCCCAGCAGGAACTACAAGAGTTTACAAGATCACCGTTGACAAAGCCGCTAAAGCTGCTGCAAAGAAGAACACTAAAAATACTTCTTCTAAATATGATATAAACGGTGACGGCAAAACGAACATCACTGATGTGGTAGTAGTTGCGGCTCATGTTTCAGGCAAAAAGCATATGAAATCATCTGCTGAAAAGAAAGCTGACATCGACGGCAACGGCAGTGTAGATATTGCCGATGCTTTATTGATAATCAGATACATCAAGTACGGAATTTAAAGATCTTTGCGAAGTATAGTTATATAGACCGCCCTGACGGGAAACCGTTGGGACGGTCGCTTTTTTGTTAAAAATGACAAATTCCACTTGACAATTAGGTAAATTAATATTATAATTATAATAACCGATTTATACTGCGGTATAGAATATTTTTACGGCAAAGCCCCTCGGGATTGTCGGGTCAGGAGGACATATGCTGATATGCAATAAATGCGGAAAAACTAGCAAACGCGGTAAATTCTGCGTATTCTGCGGCGGTGAGCTGAGCGAGTTCTTTACGCTGAAAACCGCTGATAACAATAATGCACCCAAGGGAACCTGCCCTCAGTGCGGAAAGGAGTACACAGAGGGCGGATTCTGCGTATTCTGCGGAACTAAACTTGATAACGTCACTGCTCCCGAAATTGAGACTGTTGTTGAGACAGCGCCGGTTGTGGAAACTACACCTGTAGAAGAACCTGTTATAGAAACTGCTCCTGTATCTGAACCCGAGCCTGTTGCAGAGCCTGAGCCTATTGTGACTCCCGAGCCTGCACCAATAGTGGAAACAGCTCCTGTTGTTGAAGCTGCTCCCGCTGAGGAAATTCAGCTAAAATGCAGTGAATGCGGAAAGATACATACCAAGGGTAAATTCTGCGTGGCTTGCGGTGGAGCTCTTGTTCCTGCTGATGCACCAGCAGCTGAGCCCGAAGCTGGCAAGCTTGCTTGCATTGTATGCGGAAAAGTACATGACGGCGGAAAGTTCTGCACTGCCTGCGGCGGTCAGCTGAAACCTGTTGGTGCAGCTGTTGAAGAACCAAGTTCTGCTCCCACACTGACTAATGAGCCTGCTCCTGCGGCTGTAATAGAAAGTGCTCCTGCTATTGAAACTCCTGCTGGCGGACTTAAATGTGAGATTTGCGGAAAGCCCCATGATAAGGGCAAGTTCTGCACATCTTGCGGCGGAAAACTTGTTCCCGCTGATGCTGCACCTGCGGCTGTTGAGAGTGCGCCTGTGGCTGAAACTCCTGCTAATGGACTTAAATGCGAAGTCTGCGGAAAGCCCCATGAAAAGGGTAAATTCTGCACCAGCTGCGGCGGAAAGCTTGTTCCTGCCAGTGGAGATGCTGCTCCTGCGGCTGCGCCCGAGAGTGCTCCCACTGCGGAATGGCTGAAATGCGCGGTTTGCGGTAAGCTTCACGACAAAGGCAAGTTCTGCACTGCTTGCGGAGGTCAGCTTGTTTCTGCAAGTGCGCCGACTAACACTACTTCGGCTATACCAACACCAGCGGCACCAGTGGCTTCGGTGATACCTACGCCTGTATCCGCTCCCCTGCCTAACACTCCGACTGCACCTATTTCTGCGCCGCTGCCAGCAAGCACAGAAACTTCGGGCAAACTTGTGTGCAAGGTTTGCGGCAAGATTTTGGATAAGGGCAAGTTCTGCACTGCCTGCGGCGGCGACCTTGTTCCCATGGAGAGCCAGCCTGCTACTGCACCCGCGGCAGAGAACAACGGTCTTGTTTGCCCGACCTGTGGCAAGACTTTTGAGCGCGGCAAATTCTGCACCACCTGCGGAGCAACCCTTGTTCCTCAGAATGCGGCTCCTGCGGCACCTGTCAACGACGGCAAACTGCACTGTGTTCAGTGCGGCGCTGTATTTGAGCGCGGTAAGTTCTGCACTTCCTGCGGCGGTCAGCTGGTTACTTCGGATAAGCTGAATGTCTGATGCACGTTGTTATCAGCGGAAATACTGTTACCGATGGGTTCAGAAGACCGCTGATTTTAATGGCGAGTTCCGGCTGAGGTTTTGAGAACAGTGCATTTTAATAATAAGAAAAAATTAGGTATCGTCTGCGGTTATCATCGCCGCGGACGGTACTTTTTATATGCATGGAAAAGGCACTTCCGACAGTAGTTTGTCAGAAGTGCCTTAATATTATTGTTTGGTTTGAGCAAGAAGTGTCTCGATCACGAATTCTGCGAAATCGCCCGTGCCTTTAAATACGCATCTGTTGGGATTTTTAAGGAGCGGGTCAAGGGCTTCGGGGATAATTGCTAAGTCGGCGGCTTCAAGCATGGGAAGGTCGATAGTGCTGTCACCTGCGGCGAGAATACGTGCGTCATTTTCACCCTGTGCAAGGCGTTTCAGCGCTTTGCCTTTGTTTATCTCGGGTGGCAGGAAGTATATTTTTCTGCCCGAAAGCTTAACGTCAAATTCGATGAGAGTGCCGTATCTGTCCATAAATTCTCCCACATATTCGGGCTTTGCGCAGGATATGTAGAGGTACATCTCATCAACTATACGCACAACGTTCAGCTTTTCGTTGCCATCAAGTTCAGCGTGAAGTTTTTTCATCAGCGGCATGAGTTCGTCGGCGTAGCGCTTTTCGCTCATGCGCCATTCTTCGTTCTGAATACCGTTTTCAATGAGTATCGCGCCATTGGTGGTTATCGCCCTGCTGTAACAGCTTTCGGGAAGTTTTATCCTTTCAAACTGCGCCACGGAACGGGTGGTCAGGGGGACGAGTTCGACACATTCGGGGAGAGATGAAAGCTGTGAGTGGACTTTTCCGCTCATGAAACCCTGTTCGGCACCGTTCAGTAGTTCAACACAGATATCGCCCTCGCGCTTGTGCTTGTAGGAATGTATCAGAGTGTTATCGAGGTCGCTTGCAAGTAGTATCTTTCTCATATCAGTTATCCGCCATCGCCTTGATAAGCCCGCAGGCACGGTAGTGTTTCAGCGGGTACTCCACAAGCTCACAGCCCTTTTCCTCGGCGAGCTGATACAGATGACCCAGATGCTCGGTATCGTTAAGGCTGTGTACCAGCATTTTCCAGGGCATTCTGCGCAGCAGAACTCTTGTGGCTTCGCCGATGCTGGGCTTGACCAGATTTATATCGGAGATACCGAAATCGCGGCAGATGCTTTTTACCTCCTCCATGGTATTTTCAGCTGTGTCGGCAGCATTGTCTGTGAGGTCATAGTCCTCAAAGCTGAAATGCTCCTCCACAGTATCGATGAATTTATAGGTGAGATCCTTGTGGGCGAGTTCTTTGTAGAAGACTGCTCCGTGAAAGTCCTTGTTGCCTATGATATCACTGCGCAGGAACGTCCTGCTGAGAAGCCCCGAAACTGTGGAATTAAGACAGCTGCTGGCGATAAGAAAATCATCGTGAGTACCGCATTTTTCCGAGATAAAAGCTGGGTCGGAAAGTACACCCAGCCCGGGACTAACTTCGGGGTAATCCTTCATGGCTTCTTCAAGCTGACGAGTAATAGCGCCCTTGCCTGTCCAGCCATCGATGAACTGGATATCCTGCGGTCTGTGTTTTGAGAGGATATAGTCCATGGCGTTTTTATCGATACCTCTGCCACGGATTATGGAGATGGTATAGTGTGCGGTATTGATGCCGTACTTTTTATCCATATAATGTTTCAGCATTACGCCGATGGAAGTGCCAGCCCTCGCGAGGGACACAAGCACCGCATTTTCGCCCTTATCTTTGTATATCAGCTGACCGAGCCTGCCTACTGCTTCGGCGGTGATACCACTGTACATATCAAGTGCGGTATAGAAAGACTTCATGTACTGCTCCGAAGGTTCATACTCGATAGGAAGCATTTCGCAGTAATGTCTTCCGCCCTGAATGAGCTTTTCTCGCTCCTCGGTGCTCTGGGGCTTTACCTGACCCGTGATATCTTTCAAAAGTATAGTTACATCTTCATTTTTATAGGAACCGAACATCAGCTATATCCTTTCTACGATTATCTCTTTGCAGCCGTAATGCCTGAACAGCGATGCGAGTTCATTTACAGCTTCCATATTCTGGGGTGCGGAATCCGTCACGATAAGGACAGAATCATACTTTGCAAGGTCGTAGAGGAACGTCTGTCTTCCCTTTTCGTAAAAACTTTGCAGCTTGTAACCGTTGAATATTGGGTAGCCCTCAGCTTCGCAGATGCCTATGGGGCTGCGGGTGGTGGCATGGAACTTCACGCTGTTGTATGCGCCGCTGTTTTCAAGTTTTTCAGCTATTATAAGACCTGCATACATACATTCCTCGGTGCCGATAACGGCAATATCCCTGCCTGAGGGTATCATTGTGCTGTCTGCTGAATTTATCATTTCGTGGCGTGCGAGGATGTTATCGATGTACTCCCCTATCACGATGCCTGTTCTTGGTGAAGTGTCGCCATCTTCTTTCAGCAGATAGGCTGCCTTTATCATGTCATCGGTGTTATCGACAGCAGGCAGGTCAGAAGCTCCGCGAATCTCGAACTTGTTGACTGTTTCGGTGTAATCGACGTTTTCTATTTTCAGAAGCTGACGGCATATCATACCATGCATTTCAAGTCTGCGGACGTTTTCCTCGCTCATGCGGTCGATGATGGAAGCCGCTACTATCTGCTTATCGCATAACTGTGGGAATTCATCTCTCAGCTGTTCTATCATGTTCACAAGGGTCTTGCCTGTGGAAAATTCATCGTCAACGAAAATAACGGTATCCGTGTTATCGAGGGCGGAAGCAAAACCGTCAGCGGAAAGTTTCTGCTCGGTGGCGTGGCTGTGTTCTTCCTGAAATTCTATCCATTTGCTGACCTCGGGAACTTCCTCGCGGGTGGTCTGAATATAGACACAATCACTGCCCATATACTCCGCAACTGCTGCGCCGATTGCAGTTGCAGTTTCAGCAAAGCCAACTACCAGCTTTGTTCGTGGGAATTCCCTTTTCAGCTTTGCACCGAGAGTGCGCAGCATGGTCAGGCAGTCATTAGGGCTTACGGGGATATGCTTGCCTTGCAGGGGGTCAACCAGAAGATAGGTGCGCTTGGTATTGTGAAAGCGCTTTGCGAGGCGCATAAGCTGAGGCAGTGTGTATTCTTCCTCGGCAGCTGATACGTTCATTACCGAGCTGCCTTTGATGACACAGGTCAGTTCACTTTCAAAGCTGTTTCTGTTCTCTGATGTGAGCTTGTTTTTCATATTGCTTTCTCCTTTATCGTATATTCTTTTATATGTTTATCCCGTCCTGATACCAGAGGATACCAAATCATACGGTCGTATAATTTGGTATCCGTTGGTATCAAGTCGTATACAGTGGTATAAAAAACAGTAAGCAGGATATCTTTCGTATATCGTCATTATCAGTGGTATGTATTGGAATAATCATTTTCGTATGCCTTTTAAAATGCCCGCGGAAAACCGTGAGCATTGTAAAAAGCACCCGATACCATTACCGTAAACACGGCTCGCACAAAAGCGTGTGAGCCGTGTACAGTTGATATGGTTATTGCTTATTCAGCCTTGCCTGAACCTGAAAGTGACTTTCTGATAAGGTCAACGGGGATCATAGTGAGTGCCATAAGCACTACAACTACCCAGCCTTTGATACCAAAAGGAACACAGCTGAACATATTACCTATCCACTGGAAAGGTGCTAAAGGTATCAGACCACAGTTAACAATAAGACACTGAACGCCCATGATAGCGAGCATGGTCTTTATGAAACCAGGGTTGAGCTTCAGATTCTTGAATATTCCAAATCCGTTATCTCTAACATTGAAACCATTGAAGAGTGCTGCAAGTATAAACAGTACAAAATATGCTGTCTTGTGCATAGCCTCTTCGATAGGAAGATCCTTAAAAGTATTGGAATAGCTATCAAGATACTTCTGAGAAAGATGACCTGTGCCTTCAAACAGTGATGCAAAAAACGGTACTTTGAAAAATACGAAGCTGAGTACTGTTAACCATGCACCCATAATTCCGATCTGGGTTGCCATAGGCTTGCTGATAATGCTCTCGTCTCTTCTTCTGGGCTTCTCGTGCATATACTTTTCAAGTGCAGGCTCATTACCCAGCATGATAGCACCCAGACCATCCATAACGAGGTTAACGAACAGCAGGTGTGTAACTTTCAGAGGTTCTTCAATACCGCAGAACGGTCCAATTGCGGATACAATAACAGCTGCAACGTTAATTACCAGCTGGAACTTACAGAACTTCAGAATGTTGTTGTAGATAGTTCTGCCGTAAAGGATAGCGTCCTTGATGGACTTGAAGTTATCATCGAGTATAACGATCTCGCCTGCTTCCTTGGCTGCTTCGGTACCGCTGCCCATTGCAAAGCCAACATCAGCCTTTTTAAGTGCGGGGCTGTCGTTTACGCCGTCACCTGTCATACCTACAACGAGGTTCATTTCCTGGCATATCCTTACCATTCTTGACTTATCGGTAGGCAGTGCTCTTGCGATAACGCGAATATCTCTTACGATCTTCTTAACCTCATCATCACTCATCTTATTGAGTTCAGCAGAGGACAGTGCAATGTCATTATCACTCTTGATAAGACCTGCATCCTTAGCGATAGCCTTAGCAGTTTCAAGACGGTCACCTGTTATCATAACGACCTGGATACCTGCGTCCTGAACTTCCTTGATAGCTTCCTTAGCCTCGGGACGAACATCATCACGGATACCAACGAGACCAATGATAACAACATCATCGTTGATCTCGTTCTCAACCATGGGCTTCTCGGAGTAACCGAAGCTGAGTACACGCATTGCCTTGTTTGCAAGTGCATCGATCTTAGCGTTCAGCTTGTCCATGTCGATATCCTTGATATTGCCGTCAGCATCAAGATACTTTGTAGCCTTTGCGAGAAGTCTTTCAGGAGCACCCTTGTAGAAGGTCTTACCCAGATTGTCGATCCTCGACTGGCTGAACTTGTTAGCGGAGTTGAAGCCCTGATATGTGGTCACTTCATATTCCTTATTGTCTTTCAGTGCGTTGAAATCAGCCTCACCGATGAAGTGCATCAGAGCCTGATCTGTAAAGTTACCACCGATGACATTATGATTGCCGTCGAACAGTGACTGTGTGTTCTTACCGATGGAGATATCCAGCAGTTCCTTAACTTTCTTGCAGCCTGCAAGCTTGTCGTTAGGGATAACTTCGCCGTCAGCTGTGAAGAACTCAACAACTTCAAGCTTACCCTTGGTTATGGTACCTGTCTTATCTGAGAACAGAACGTTCAGAGAACCTGCTGTCTCGATACCAACTGCCTTACGCACAAGTACGTTGTGGTCAAGCATTTTGCTGGTGTTCTGCATGAGTACCAGGGATATCATCAGCGGCAGACCTTCGGGGACTGCACAAACAACGATCAGTATAGCGATAGATACACCATCAACTATCTTCTTGATAACAGCGGGAGCTCCCATTGCGAAGAACTCGGAAGGACCTCCTGCCTTTATTATGAAATATATGAAATATACTATTGCAATGATAATTGCGGAAACATATCCGAAAACGGATATCTGGTTTGCCAGCTTAGCCAGCTTGACTTTCAGAGGTGAATCGGGTTCTTCCTCATTCATTTCCTCTGCCATCTTACCCATCATGGTCTTCAGACCTACCTGTCTTACATCGAGGTAACCTTCACCATCGATACATACAGCACCTCTGAACAGTGAGTGATCATCAACGAAAGTATCGCCTGTGATATCGGTAGGCATTTCAAAACCGGGCTCAGCTGCGGTCTTCTTACATTCCTCAGCCTCACCGTTAAGAGCGGAGTTATCTACCTTGATGTTACCATGTACAAGAACACCGTCCGCGGGTATCTTATCTCCCGACTGGAGCAGTATCAGGTCACCGGTAACAACGTCATCGACCTCGATAACGTTTGTAGCGCCATCACGGATAGCCTTGCACTTATCCTTCTCAGCACTTTCTTTCAGTTCGATATACTTCTGGTCGCTTGCTACGTTTGTCTTTGCCGAAACGAATGCAACTATCAATACGGCAACTATCGTACCGATAGGCTCATAAGGTTCAGCAAGACCGGCGATCGCCATTACTATCATCAGTGCTGCGATAGCAAGAAGTATCTTGATCATCGGGTCTCCGAAGGTTTCAAGGAACTCTTTCAGAAACGTCGTGGGCTCTGCCTCGGGAATTGCGTTCGAGCCATTTTTCGCGCGAGATTCTTCGACCTGTTGTGAGGTCAAACCTTTTAAATCCATAGTTCAATAAACTCCCTTACAAATTGCTCCAACGAAAACGTTGGAAATTATTATCAGAAAATAAGGAGAAACCGCGGCATCGCCGCAGTTCTCCTGTTTTCTCGATTTGAATGGGGTATCACATACCCGTGTATCTTCTGGCAAGATCAGCGATACTGCCGTCGTTGGTACCCTGACCGATAGCATTGAACTTCCATTCATTGCCGTGTCTGTATATCTCACCGAATACCATAGCTGTTATGCCGGGGTAGCTCTCGGTAAGATTGTACCTGCATATCTCGTTGTTGTTCCTGCCGTCTACCAGTCTGATGAATGCATTTCTGATCATGCCGAAATGCTGGTTCTTCTGTATAGCGTGGTAGATATTTACGGCTAATACTATCCTGTCATACTGGGGAGGTACCTGAGAGAGATCAACAACGATCTGCTCATCATCACCGTCGCCCGCACCTGTCAGGTTATCGCCCATGTGTACTATCGTACCGGTGCTGTGACGAAGATTGCCGTAATAAACGATATCGTTCTTGTTGACAAGCTTGCCGCCCTGGAGCACGAATGCCGATGCATCGCAGTCGATGGTATCGCCGCCTACGCTCTGCATACTGCCCGAGGTGTTGTTGCCGCCAAACAGGTTGGAGAAGAATCCGCCCTGCTTCTGGGGAGTGGGTGCAGGCGCAGCCTCATCCCAGCCCAGACCAACGATCACTTTTGAAAGTCCTGCACTTTCCTTGGAAAGGCTGACTTTTTGTCCTTTTTGAAGATTAATAGACATTATAAGATCGCTCCTTATTCAGCGTCGATGCCATAGTGACCGCAGAGTGCAGCCAGACCGCCCTGGAAGCCGCTGCCGATAGCGTTGAACTTCCACTCGCCGTTATTTCTGTAAAGCTCGCCTACAACGATAGCTGTCTCGATGGAGAAGTCCTCGCCGAGGTCGTATCTAACGATCTCCTCGCCTGTTGCCTGATCAACAACACGAATGAAGGAGTTGGATACCTGACCGAAGTTCTGTCTTCTGTTGTCAGCATCGTAAATTGTAACTGTGAATGCTATCTTGGAGATATTCTCGGGCATCAGGCTCAGGTCGATCATGATCTGCTCATCATCGCCGTCTCCGCCGCCTGTCAGGTTATCACCCATATGTTTAACAGCGCCGCTTGAGTGCTCCAGGTTACCGTAGAAGATGAATTCCTTCTCGGAAGGGCATCTTCCGCCGTCATCTGCCATGAAGCAGGCTGCATCCAGGTCAAAATCTGAACCTGAATCGAACGCATTAACGTCCCAGCCAAGACCGATCATGATATTTTTCAGTCCGGGATTTCCCTTTGTCAAGCTAACTTTCTGTCCTTTGCTAAGATTGATAGGCATAATTTTGTCCTCCTCATAAATACATTTTGGCTTTGTGCCTTTCTTTTGGTGACGGTCGTTTGCAACCGTCTTAATTATCTCTCTGTATTTGCAATTATAGCAGATTTTACCCTGCTTGTCCAGCTACGAAAGTTGGAACTTCCGCAACGGACAGTTGCAAATTACAGATAGGGTACGTAATAAGTGATTTACTTCCTCTTATCGGGAACGTCATAGTGTGACTTGAAGTCCTGCTTGATAGCTTCAAGTCTTACCTTATCCTCCTGACGCTTCTTTCTTGCCTCAGCTTCGATGCCTCTGGTCTCTTCGATACCGTTCATGATGGTCTTCCATGTGGTCTCGAGAGTTTCGATCTGTATCGAGCTGCCCGAAGCAAGTCTTGCGGTCATCTTGGACTGCTCAACTGTATTGTGAGCATTCTTTATCAGCATCTCATTGGTCTTCTGATCAAGTGCTGCCATAGATTCAGCCTGTATCTTCTGTCTCTTCAGCAGTATAGCCTGAGCCAGTGCCTGCTTGAATATAGGCAGAGTGATAATGAATGCGGAGTTGATCTTTCTTACGAGATTGTAGTTGGAGAACTCCATGGTCTTCAGCATAGGAATAGACTGCATTGCAACGTTCTCGGCTGTTCTCAGATCCTGTACTCTCTGCTCAAGCATCATAAGTGCCTGATTGAGGGACTGGAGCTCGAACTGAATGGAGTTGTCGCCAGTCTTTTCAAGCTCATCCTGCTTCTGTGCTATGTAAGCTTCCAGCTCACGGCAGCCCTGCTCACCTGCGAGGATATACTTTACCAGATCGTGATAGAAGTTTACGTTAGCATCGAACATGGTGTTCAGCTTTCTGTTGGACTGCTTTATCTCGTCCTCGTATTTTCTCAGCTGAACGTAGATCTTATCTACCTCGTCACCCATGGTGTGGTACTTTGCGAGTATCTTATCCAGCTGCTTTCTTGCGTTGTTGAAGATCTTCTTGAAGAAAGAAGGATCATCTTTTATCTCGTCAACATCGAACTTTGACATGATGTTTGCCAGTACCTGCATCAGCTGGCTGGTCTCGTCTATCTGTGTCATATTCATGCTGTTGAGCACCTGGTCGGAAGCCTTTGCTATCTCATCGGCAGCCTCAGCGCCGAATGTTACGATAGAATCAAGGTTATCCAGTTCGATAGTGCTTACCAGAGCGTCTACCTCGGGTGAGTTTACCAGTTCGGTAGTCATCTGTTCTCTATCCGCAACGATATCATACTTTTCTACTACTGAAAGTTCAGTCTCCTGCTGTACAGGAGCTGCTGCCATTGTAGGCATTGCGTCTGTTGTCGGTGCTGCTGCAGGTGCCGCCTGGGGAGCAGCCTTTGTGAAATCAAGTCCCATAGTTATTTACCTCTCTTAAATATTCTGTCTCGCCATGATGTTGGCTGTTTTTTAACTACAAATCTTCTCAGGTCGGGCACGTTAAGGTCATAGACGTACTGCCCTATCTGATGTTCTTCCATCACCGTCGTGTTGAAGAACTTTTCAACGCTCTGATATCCTGTGGGCACGAAGAATACTATATCGAAGCCTATCAGGTTCAGGAATGCGATTATGATGGAATCTTCAAGTGATATCATCCTCTCGCCCGGATTGATGTATATCAGCTTGGGGTTTGACTTTGTAAAATCAAAGCTCTGTATTTTTCTGACCATATCCATATTAAGGTTCATTATGGTCGCGACTATCGTGTACTCGGTGCCGTTTTCAAAAGTACCCTTTATCATACGGCTGTCGATGAGGAGCTGTAATTTATCCAGCATATGATCCTGTATCTCATCGCGCAGGAATCCGTATCGGTAGCTGGGGTGGTTCTTGATGACCCGCCTTTGCAGCATACCTCTTTTAAGGAACTCCGTGCTGTAACTCTTCATCTCGTTATAACTGTCTGTACTTATATAAGGCGCCTGTGTTATAAGGAACGTATCGGGAGTAAGCAGCTGTTTTATGCTGCCCCAGTACTGTTCCAGATCGCCGTCCTTAACGCCCGAAACTTTTGCGAAGATTACAGGCATATTCACCACATCTTCAACGGTACTGAAATTCGGGCGGTATTTGAGCTCCTCTTTCCACAGAAGAGCTATCTCCTCGTACATGGTCTTGAGGGTCAGTGCATTTGCCTTGGAATACTGCCTGTTTCGGTAGATGCCCGAATCCTGATACATCAGCGTATCGAGCTCTCGCTCGGCATGGTATGCCAGCGTACCCATCTGTATCTGTGTTGTCTCTGACGGGAATTTCTTCACATCGAGAGTTTCGGCACAGTTCTGTTCAAACAGCAGTTTGTCGTTTAAGCAGCATTTATCTGCACTAAGGTCGGGGACGAGTATGAGTACGTCCACAGGTAGCCTTGCCAGAAATCTCAGGAACATAGCTTCATGTTCGTTCTTGCAGCCGCCCATAAGTATGAAGCAGGCAAGTTCGGGCATTCGCCAGTTGTTGAAAAGCTGTGTCATATAGCGTTTCAGCCAGCATATGATGTATACCGCTTTGTTTGTCAGCCTGTTGAGGTTGCTGCCGTCGGCGGCACATTCACCAAGCATCGTATCGACAAAACTCTTAACCATTACCCTTTGCAGCTCGATATTGTTGCCGTAGCGTATCTGCAAAGCAAGGTCGGATATCATCTGCTCGGGCTGGTTATAATACTTTCTGGGAACGCCGTTTATCTCATCGGGTGACGGAAGAGGTATGCCCTCATCTATCACCACAACCTGTCTGCCGTTCTTTTTAAGTTCGAGCTGCATCTGGTACAGGTCGTTGAGGTAGGTCATCTTATCCCACACACCGTTGATTCGTGTGAAGATGTTATAGTACATCTTGGGGTCGGCGCCTCTTTCATTCGCGGGCTTTTTGAAATCCGCGATATGCTCTTCATCGCCGCTCATCCAAGCGTTGGTGCAGTTTGTGAACCTTGATTCGGGTCCGTAGAGCCTCTGCCTGTTGGCTTCAGCCTGCTGCATCTGGCGCATACCTTTAAGGCTGAAACCTTCTGGGAAAGCGCCAAGTCCTGCAATATCCAGCTTATATGAAGTTTTCGACATTGGGTCGAGTTTGAGATACTCATCATCGCCGTTATACTGCAAAAGCACCACATCACAGCCTGCATTTGAAAGCACGGTTATCAGCAGAAGTTCATAATTGCTGATATCGCCCTCATAGAGTATCTTCGGTACTTTGCTCTCGCCCAGCTGAGCTGTAACGCGCTCAAACTTATAGTAGAGCCAACACATGAATTTGATATAGCAGTTTTTGAGCATATTATCATTTTTGCCCTGACTGCGCAGATCATTCATGGTATTATAAATAGAACCTGCAACGGCACCTCGCTGGTAATCACTCATTCGGGGGAGCCATTTTTTCAGCTTCATTGTCAGGAAATTCAGATCCATTTTGAAATCCATGCCCATCATTTCTTCAAAATAGGCGAGATTCTTATTATCAGGATTCGGTATCCTGCCCTCGATGATGACACCGCTTGTCCGTGCGGCTTCGTAATATTTTTTCAGAAATTCCGCTACCTGCTCGTTATATCCACAGACGCGGTAAAAATAAACTCCTTTTTCGGGTCTTGCGCTAAGTTCCTTGAAGTAGTCATCAAGCCCGACCAATCTCTTATGTTCAAACATTCAGACATACCCTTATTTATCCGCCGAACACGCCTGTTTTATCGGCTTTTGGCGGAGCATTTTTTCTTTTGGATAACACCTTTTTTCAGGTATTATTTTCCTCATATATTATACCTCATTCACCAAATAAAAGTCAAGAGTTATTAATAGTTTTGACTTCAATTCGGTAATTTAGATATATCGACTCAATATTTGTTAGTCATTTCTCCCAAAGTGCATATGTTGATATTGTGAAAATCGACAGGGACGAGTCGGCGTGGAAAGATGCTGTTTTTTGAGATAACTTTGTCTGCGGTACCGCTTAATGAATAGTGAATATTGAATAATGAATAATAATGGTTTCGCCTGCGGCGATGATTTTTTTGTTTTGAGTGCCAACAGGCACCTCTGTCTTTTTGGACAAAAGTGCCTGTATTTATGCTTTAGTTGAATTCAAAACCCTCTGCGCGTATGGCATCTATCAGATCGGGAAGAATTTGTGCGTTGGTTGCTGAAACCGAATGAAGAAGATATATCGCGCCGGGGTGTGCGGCGTTTTTCAGCTTTTCCAGTGATTCTGCTGGGTCGGGCTGATTGTCAACGTCCCAATCGGCATAGGCGAAACTCCACAGCATGGTCTGATAGCCGCAATCGGAAGTCACCGCAAGAGACTGTTCGGAAAATTCGCCCATAGGCGGACGGAACAATTTCATATCAATCCCGAAATTCTTAATGATATACTCATGCAGTCCCATTATCTCGCCGCTGGCAGAATCGGGCGCAAGCGTTGGCATAGATTTGTGATTTACCGAATGGTTTGCGATGATATGACCCTCATCTATCATACGTCGCACAAGTTCAGGGTTGCGTTCGGCATAATCCTGCACGAGAAAGAATATCGCTTTGACGTTCTTCTCTTTCAAGGTGTCAAGAATTTTTGCTGTATAGCCGTTTTCGTAGCCCTGATCGAAAGTCAGGGTGATCTTATCGGTATCCTCATTCAGTGCTGTAGCGTTGAACTTTCCGTAGGTCTTGTTAAAATCAAGCGCACCGATGGTACGGTTCTTTTCGTCCACCTGAACGCCCTGTCCGTAGCCATGTTTTTCTGCCGAAAGCACAGAATAATCCTTAGCCGCTTGTGCGGACATCATCACAGGTTCAGCCTCGGCAGTAGTTGTATCGTGAATATCATCCTTTTTGCCCGACTTCCCTGCTATGCCGCAGGCAGTCAGCACGCCCGCCGTGAAAACAGCGGCAAGTCTTGCCAATATGAGCTTGTTCATGCACATTCCTCCTTTTTCACAGTATCTGCAAAAGCGGAGAATACATACACAAAAAGAGGGCGGAAAATTATCCCGTCCTCTTTGACAGCTTATTATCAGTCCTGAAGATAGTTCTTCACCAACGCCTGAAGAAGTTCATCTCTGTCGATATGGCGGATCAGACTTCTGGCATTGTTATATGTGGTTATGTAGGTCGGATCCTCGGAAAGGATATAACCTACTATCTGATTTACAGGATTATAGCCCTTTTCTTTCAGCGCGTCGTATACTTCCGTCAATGTCTTTTTAAGTTCGGATTCCTTATCACGCTGAAGCGAAAATTCCATTGTTCTGTCGTTCATATGATTCATCTCCTTGCTATACAGGATCACATCGCTGCACTCTGGCGGACGTATATGTTCCTTTTTAATATTATACTCTATTTTTTGGAAAATAACAAGGGGTATAATGAATTTTATCAAATTTGCACAAATTTCGCAACAGAATTTTTACAATTTGTATTTATCTCAGCTCTGCGCCGATAGCAGAAAGCTCCTTGATAGCCTTTTCCATTGCCTTATCAGCCTGATCGTCGGTCAGTGTGCCTTCAAGTGATCTCATAGATATGGAGTAGGAAACAGACTTCTTGCCAGCTTCGATCTGCTCGCCTCTGTATACGTCGAAGAGAGTAACGCTCTCGAGTATACCGCTGACTGCCTTCTTGATAGCCTTTTCAAGCGCAGCTGCTGGAACTTCCTCATCGCATACAACCGAGAGGTCTCTAGTAGATGCGGGGAACTTAGGCAGGGGCTTGTAAGTCTTTGTATCGCAGGAAAGCTCCATCAGCTCGGGGATATTTATCTTGCCGATATAGGTTCTAGCTTCGATGCCGTAGTTCTCCATTACCTTGGGGTGAAGCTCACCGATGATACCTATCTGCTTGCCGTCTATCTTGATAACAGCGCATCTGCCCGGGTGGAAAGCGCTTACCTCAGCGAACTCGCAGTTCTCATCAGGTCTTTCATACTCAGCTTCGGGAACGCCTACTGCATTCAGCAGACCATCTGCCATACCCTTGATGGTATAGAAATCAGCGGAACTGTCAGTGGTATCATAGAAGCCGAAACCAAGTCTTACAGGCTCGTTGGGGAGAACTTCGCCCTCAACGGGGATATACTCGTTACCCATCTCGAATACATAGCACTCGGGGTTACGGTAGCTGTTATTTCTTGCAACAACTTCCAGAACAGAGGGAATGATAGTTGTTCTCATGACACTGGTATCCTCACCCAGAGGATTCATGATGGTCACGGTATTTCTCAGCTTGCTGTCAGCAGGGAGAGCTATCTTATCGAAGTACTTTGGCGAGATAAAAGAGAATGTCTCAATCTCGTTGAGACCCATGGAGAGCATTGCTGCCTTTACCTTGCGCTCAAAATTCTGCTTGGGAGTACGCTGTGCGTTAGCAACACCTCTGATTATGGTGTCGGGAATGCTGTTGTAGCCGTAGATACGTGCAACTTCCTCAGCGATATCTGCCTTGCAGCCGATGTCAACTCTGAACCAGGGAGCGTAAACTCTGCCGTCTTTAACGGTGAATTCAAGCTTTTCCAGAATGCTGATCATTTCAGCTTCGGGTATATCTGTGCCGAGGAACTTGTTTATCCAGTCTGCACTAAACTCAACATTAAGAGGAGTCTCATTCTGGTAATTCTCGTCGATGACTGTCTTTACAACTTCACCTGCACCCAGTTCTTCAACCAGCTGGCAAGCACGCATCAGAGCTTCATAGCACTCGTGGGGGTCAAGACCCTTGTCGTATCTTGAAGAAGCATCTGTTCTCATGCGGAGCTTCTTTGCTGTGGTTGCAACACTTGCGCCGTCAAAGCAAGCAGACTCAAATACAACGGTAGTGGTATCGTCCATGATACCGCTGTACTCGCCGCCCATAACACCTGCTACGGCTACGGGCTTCTTAGCGTCGGCGATGACCAGCATTTCCTCGGAAAGCTCTCTCTCGATGCCGTCCAGAGTAGTTATTTTCTCGCCCTGCTTTGCGTTGCGGACATTTATCTCAGCACCCTCAACATATCTCAGGTCGAAAGCGTGCATGGGTCTGCCGTATTCAAGCATAACGTAGTTTGTGATATCAACGAAGTTGTTGATAGGACGAACGCCGCTTGCACGAAGTCTCTCTCTCATCCATCTTGGAGAAGGACCGATTTTAACGTTCTTTACGATAGCACCGATGTATCTCTTGCAGAGGTCGGTGTTGTGTATCTTGACTTTCAACATCTCGTTGATATCGCCGTCGATGCCCTTGAACTCAGGCTTCTTGACTTTCAGCTCCTTGCCGAAAGTAGCAGCTGTCTCTCTTGCAAGACCGATAACGGACATACAATCGGGACGATTTGAAGTTATCTCAAACTCAACAGTGGTATCATTGAAGCCGATAGCCTCGCGGATATCCTTGCCGATGGTTTTGTCGCAGTCATCGCCAAGAATGAAAATGCCGTCTTCGATAGCGTAAGGGAAATCATGAACGGAAAGACCCAGTTCGCCCAGAGAGCAAAGCATACCGTTTGAAGCCTCGCCTCTCAGCTTGCCCTTTGTGATCTTAACTGTCTTACCCTCGTGAAGTACGGTGGACTTGTGCTTTGCAACGGGAACGAAATCGTCCTTTTTAACGTTCTGTGCGCCAGTAACTATCTGAACCAGCGCGCCCTCGCCAACGTCAAGCTGACAGATGAACATATGGTCGGAATTGGGGTGAGGAACTATCTCCTTTACCTGACCTACCACAACGTTCTCCAGATAATCGCCCTCAACGCCGTAGCACTCTACCTTAGAGCCCGAAAGGGTTATACCCGAAACAAAATCCTTTATAGGCATATCGCAGTCAACATAGTCTGCGAGCCATCTCATTGAAAGATCCATTTATTTATCCTCCGTATAATCATTTTGAATTAATCATTATTTGAATTCATTTTACCGCACCGAACTTTTATCCGACGAATGATATCCTGCTATTCTTTCAGGAACAGCCGGAACAATACACATCTTATAGAACCGGTTGTTTTTTTAATCATTCATTATATCATTCCTCTATCGTTCTTTAAACTCAGCCCGATAGCAGTGTTTTCTCAGACATTTGCATACCTGCATATATGTATCTTCGGGAACAGTACCGCGTCCGCCGAATTTTTTCAGTGTGTACTTCTTATCCTTTGTAACGAGTACTATTTTAAGTCTCCCGCTGCCGTAAAGTTCGGCTGATACTACATCGCTGTAATGTACTATACTCAAATCTCCGCAATAAAGCAGAGCATTATTCATAAAGTAAAAGTAAGGCGGTATATCTTCGCTCATCTCAATATCATTTTCTATATCGCCGCGATAGCTGCCTATAACGAACAGGCGCTTCCATTTCAACTTGTAGTATTTCACGATACAGTACACCATCGGAAGTACACCCGACGCTGTAACGATAAGGTTAGCCAGCCCTTCTGGCAGCTTCACGCCTATCACGGTAACTACCGCGAACACGATAGCTAGATTTCGATAAAAGTACAAACTTCCGTACAGTATGTGTCTGAGCTTATCCATTATCAGAACTGCTCCAGGAACCTCATGTCGTTCTCATAAAGCAGACGCATATCATTTATGCTGTAACGACCCATTGTGATTCTTTCAAGACCGATACCGAAAGCGAAACCGCTATAAACCTCGGGGTCGATGCCGCATTCTTCAAGCACCTTGGGGTGAACCATACCCGAACCCAGGAGTTCTACCCAGCCTTCCTGCTTGCACATCGAACAGCCCTTGCCGTGGCAGTTGAAGCACATCAGGTCAACCTCTGCGGAAGGCTCGGTGTAGGGGAAGTGGTGAGGTCTGAAACGAACCTGAGTTTCCTCACCGTAAAGACGCTTCATCAGCAGTTCGAGAGTACCTTTGAGGTCAGCCATTGTGATGCCCTTGTCTATAACAAGACCCTCTATCTGATGGAACAGAGGTGAATGAGTTGCGTCAACAGCATCGGAACGATAAACTCTGCCGGGAGAGATTATGCGGATAGGAGGCTTTCTGTTCTCCATAGTTCTTATCTGAACGGAGGAAGTCTGTGTTCTCAGCAGAACGTTCTCGTTGATATAGAAAGTATCCTGAGTATCTCTTGCAGGGTGGTGCTTGGGCATATTCAGTGCCTCGAAACAGTAGTGGTCTGTCTCAACCTCGGGACCTTCAACTATATCAAAGCCCATGCCGAGGAATACTTCCTCTACCTGCTCGAGAGTTACCTGCAGAGGGTGAGCCCTGCCTATCTTGGTCTTCTTGCCGGGGAGAGTAACGTCAAGTCTTTCAGCTTTAAGACGGAGTTCCTCAGCCTTGCTTTTCAGTTCTTCCTTACGAGCGTTTAGGGCTTCCTCGATATCGCTTCTTACCTTGTTTGCCAGCTGACCGATAACAGGTCTTTCCTCTGCGGAGAGCTTGCCCATCTGCTTGAGTATAGCAGTCAGTTCGCCCTTTTTGCCGAGGAACCTTACACGGAAATCCTCCAGCAGCTTGATGTCGCTGATGCCCGAAAGTTCGGACTTAGCGCGTTCCTCGATGCTAGTTAACTGTTCTTTCATGTTTATCCTCCTAAAAAATTATACTTAACTTATATACTAAACTCTATTGCAAAATACGCATATAAAGCTCACATGAGCTATGCTTTTTGCGATCGGGAGCTTTAGAGGCGCATATTTTGCTATAGAGTTTAGTATATTATGGCTTACGTACTGTTTTAAGTATGTAAGTATCGTTATAAACTACTTTTCCGCCGTGGGCTTGAACGGCTTTGTATATGCCCTCAAAAAACGGCGTGCGGTAGGGTTCTTCAAGCATTATGTGGTCGCTGTGAGTACCGATGTACTGAATGTACTCATCGGCGGTGTACTCTCGCCTGCCCTTGAAATTTATCGTTTCAAGTTCGGTGAATCCGTAGTTCACGGCGTTGTCGTAAACAAACCCGCCCTTGTAATTCGTCGGGGGCTTGAAGTATTCGTCATAGACTTTCTGAATATCCGCAAACAGCGCAGGGGCGGGAGTTTCATAATCTCCGTGGAGATACATCATCGCCAGCATACCACCGCTTTTCAGAAGTTCAAAAGTCTTGCCGAAAGCAACTTTCTCGGGTATCCACTGTATGGTCGCCGCGGAGTAGATAAAATCGAACTTATCGCCGCCGAAATCATGGGTGATGAAGTCATCATTTATCAGCTTGTAGTTCCCGCGTTCGCCGTACTTTTTACGCAGTATCTCCGCAAAATTTGAACCCAGCTCGATAGCAGTATAGTCACAGCCCGTATCAAGTATCGGGTCGGTAGCCTGCCCCGTACCGGGACCCAGCTCCAGCACTTTTGTACCCTTGCCGATATTTGCCTTTGCGATGATATGTGCAAAAAGCTCATCGCTGTAATGGATTCGCCACTTATCGAACTGCTCGGGAATACTATCAAAACAAAGCCTGAATTCCATACGCCCCCCTGAAACAAAAAACGGTCTTGTCCAGAAAACAGGACAAGACCGACATAAACGTATCTTGTATCGGGCAGACATAAGTCTGACCGTAACCACCCTAGGGAACCAACATTCCCCTTTCCCGTAACGCAGGCACAGCGTCCGCACTTACAAGCCTAAGCCTTCGGCGCAGCCACTCACAAGTGAACTTCGGCATTCCGCGAAATAAGCCGCTTACAGCACCACAAAGGGCGGCTCTCTCTGCAATTCGTATTGAATGCGTACTCTCTTGGTCATAGTGTTTGATGTGATATTGACTTATATAGTTTAATATATCATATTTTGGCGAGAATTTCAAGGGGTTTACAGAAATTTTACATTCATCCCCAAATCTTATTATGCCTTTTTGAAATGAATGTCGTCGTTAAAGCAAGAACTGCCACTTGAACAATATTTGCCACGATAACAGCATTCCTTACAGCTGAATGAAGCTGATCTTCAACGGCAGACCTTACCCCACTTCTGTCTATACCAGCACTTACCAGATCATTCTCCATTGTGATTACACTTATATTCTGAACGCAGGTATTATATGTTGTAGAAAAACCTATTACGGAGATCACAACATTCAATACTATCAAAGCCGCTGTGAAACAAGCATAGAATTTCATCGGAGAATCAGGTGTATTTTCCAACGATTTCTTCTTTAGTTCGTTCTGAGTTAGTATCAGTGCAACTATCATTGCAGCCACATCGAAAACGACTGTGACCAGAACCATAAGCCAGCATACTGAAGTTCCCTGAACACCAAGCGTCTTAATCAGCAATGATGTTATGACTTTCCCCAGTATCGTTGCAATAATACCGACTGTTATCAGATTCATTATAGACATCACTAAATATTTTGATTTGAAATTTTTAATTGTTTCAACCTTATTATTATATACAAACACCTGCACCGCCATCGCTATAATTATCACATATCCCACAAAGCTCCATTTATCGGGGAACTGGTTCAGAAATATCACACCTAGGATAGTAGAGAATATCAACTGTGAATAGTCATATACCGATATCTCTTTCGCGGGTGCGTGGGAGTATGCCGCGGTGATGGAGAACTGTCCGCCAGCCGCTGATACGCCTGCACCAAGCAGCATAAGGAACTGAACCAGCGTCATGGGCTTGTACTGTATTATCAGGAAAGGCAGTGCGAAAAGGCTTGAAAATGCCGAGAAGTACGCAACTATCACAGGACCTTTAACGCCGTGCTGTCCCAAATATCGTACACAAGTATAGGCAAATCCTGCGCCCATTCCTCCTAAAAATCCGCATATTGCGGGAAAAAGTTCAACGTTGGAGAAACTTGGCTTGATGATGAAAAGACTTCCGAAGAACGCGCCCGCAACCGTCAGCGCCTGAAATGGCGTCAGCTTCTCTTTCAGGAAAATGAAGGAGAAAACTATAACGAAAAACGGCGACATCTTGTTCAGCATCAGCGCATCTGAAAGGTTCATTTTGCCCAGTGCGTAGAAATTTCCCACCATGCCGATAGTTCCGCCAAAAGCTCTCACGAACAGTACAGCGTGATTTTTCTTGTCGCCTATCTCGAATTTAGTACCGCTTTTTTTCAGCGATACGATAGCTATGAACAGCGCGAAAAAGTTTCTGAAAAACACTTTCTGCATTGTGGGCAGGTCACCCGAAGCCGACACAAAAAGCCCCATCAGCGCAAAGCAGAACGCCGAGAGTACTATATAAAATACTGCCTTGTATTTGCTCTTAACCATCGCTGTCACGCTTTCCGCGGGAGGTCATATACTCGTGCTCCTTTGCAAGTTCGCCCGCCAGTGCGGACACAGTCCAATCCCTGTTATGAGGTGTGACCATGGCTTTCAGCGGGATTTCACAGTCCTTGCTCCTTAGCAGCGTGACAGCCTTGTTGAGATCTTTGTTGTCAAGCCCCGAGAATATCAAAATCTCCTCGGTGACTTCCGTTCTCGCTTCGCTTTCGGTATACCCCGAAAGTCCGCATACGTATCCTACGGTGTCTGCGCCGCAGTCATTTGCCGCCGCGATAAACTTTCCGCCCACTTCCGCCATGACTTTGGCTACAACATCGGCTTTCTCCTGCGGGATATTCACCCCCGCCGCGACCTTCGGCAAAGGTGCGCTCAGCCTTGCTTTCATTTTACCACTTCCTATAAACCGTGCTTATGGAGGGGATCCCACTCCATGTCTTCCTTACTGTAATAATCGTCATCGTCGGTGATGACGTTGTAGTTTTTCTTCGGATACTTAATCTCCTCATGCAGTTTTTCTATCAGGGTCAGCTTCGCCTTGGTGTCGATGAATTTCAGCACTGCAAGGCTGTCCTTTGGCTGATATGGGCTTTCGCCGCCCTTTTTATCGACCTTTGCAAACTGCGACTTTACGCACTCTTTCAGCTTGAAGCACATATTGCCCCTGCCGTCCTGCGATGAACGCTCGACCTCGTCGTAGTAGAGTGTGACTTCCAGCATATCACCCATAAGACCAAGCTTTTGCAGATGTTCCAGTCTGTCGGGATAGATGCGGGTGTAAAGCCGTGTATCACGTGAGAGTGTGTAGTATCTGTACAAAATAATTCCCACCGCCGCATTACCTGCCGCAAGAAGTATGAGAAGTATCTTTATGATGATGAACTTCACAAACAGCGAAAGTACAAATATCACGCCCGCAAGAATGAGATTTCTGTACATCTGTTTGGACATTTTCTTATGTTCAGCCAGATCGTTCAGCGCCTTTGCCTGCTTTTCAGTACGCGAAAGCTTAGGCGGGAACACGTATAAAGGATCATTCTCCAAGTTCATCACCCCCTGTTTTCCAAAAAAATATTATACCATATCCCTTTGAAAAAATCAACCCTGCGGCAAGTGAGAAAGCAGTATTATTCTGATAGATTTTGTTGCTTTTTGTCAAACGAGCACGAGTAAAATCATTCACTTGACCTTGATTTTTGAACACTGATCACTGTTTTTACAGAAATCTTTGAGCCCTAAAACCCCTAATTATCGGGAAATTGCAATTTCGCATTGGTATTTTTTACATTTTGTTCATAGAACGGCTTTCTGTGTATGTTATAATATTGGTTGACTTTGAATAAAGTCGATGATTCAACCAAACAGAAATGGGGGAAATACATGACATATATTTCAAGGAAGATCTGTGCTGCCGCAGCGGCTATGGCTCTTGTGTTCTCACAGACAGCTGTGTGCGCTTTTGCTGACAGTGCGGAAGATCAGGAGATATCCAATGCAGAAAGCTATGATGTCAAGAAAGTGGTATCAGAAGATGAAGTTTCCACAGACGATGAAACTTCTACCGATGAGGAAACTACGGCTGAGGAAGAGATCATAGCTGATGAAGGTATCGCTTATGATGCTGAAGTACTTGCTGCTGAAGAGCCAATTGAAGAAGAACCAATTGCCGAAGAAAAATACACCAAAGGTGATGTAAACAACGACGGCAATATCAATGTCACGGACATAGTTAAAATTGCAGCTCACATCAAATCTAAAAAGATATTGAGTGAAACAGCCCAGAAAGCCGCTGATGTCAACGATGACAATAAGATCAATGTCACCGACATCAGTATTATAGCAGCCCATATCAAGGGTATAAGAGCTATAAACTGGCTTGAGCTGCTTGATACCATCGAGGACAGCAAGATCGTTTCCGAGACAACGAAATTTATCAAGCTTGATGATATCGTATCACTGCGCGGTAATGTCACGGTAAACTGGACAGCTGTTGAGGGTGCAAGCGGTTATGATATACATATCATTGGCAGCAATAGAACTGAGAAGTATCAGGCACGCAGCAATAAGTACACCTTTGACGAGCAGAGATGGGTCGATGACGACGTTATTACTGTAAAGGTGATGCCTTATACATATTACAACACCGAAAGCAGACAGGGCGTTAAGAGTTACACTGACGGCTATCAGTGCAAGCTGACTGTCAAGCCTGCAAACGTATCGGGGCTTAAAGCTGTATCCGAGCGCAACTATGTAAAGGTGAGCTGGAAAGCTGCTGCTGACGCTGATGTTTACAATGTTTACCATAAGGTTGACGGCAAGGAGCATTATGCGGGTCAGTTTGCTGATTGCAGTGTCAAGGTGAATGTATCGCCTGAAAAGGACTACGAGTTCAGGGTACTGGCTGTGAACACCTTTGGCAAGAGTTACGTTAATGCCGATAAGTCATCTAAGGTAAAGGTTCACACTCTGCCCTACTATTCAAAAGCCGCAGCCGTACTTGATCAGGTAGGCTGGGAGCTTCATAAGGCTTTCGACTGGTGCGCAATGCCTTACGCATATTATATCAACGGCGAGTGGCTGCCGAGAGACGGCTCACCCGGAATGGAATGGTATGCTGACAGAGGCTTCGATGCACATGAGGGCAACTGCTACGTTATGGCGGCTTGCTTCTGTGAAATGGCAAAAATGTTGGGCTATGACGCTCATCAGATATCCAGCTGCACAATTGGCAGCATAAATAACACCGACCATTCATGGGTCGAGATAAACAACTACAACGGCAGCGGCAAGACCTACATCTTCGACCCCGATTTCCAGTCTGAAATGGACAGGAACGGTTTCGCTATTTCATATGGTGATAAGGGCACACTGATGTACGATATAAACGGTAAGTATAAACGAGTTATAATGAGCTGACAAATTGGAGGTAATCAAAATGAAGAATATTACATTTATTAAGAAAGCATCTATCCTTGCGGTAATAGCTGTTACTGCACTTTCCATGAGCGCCTGCGGCGATATGAAGAAAAGCGATGATTCCAAAAAAGATACCGCTTCATCTGTGGCTGCCCCTGTTGAAGTAAGCACAGCAGATGAAGAAGTAGCAACTCCTGCCCCCGCAGAGAGTAAGGCTGAGGCAGAATCCAAGCCTGAGGAAAAGTTTGAAATGATGAGAGCCGAGATATCCAACAACACAGGCATCGACGTTTATGTGATACAGATACTCGACAAGGATGGAAAGGTTATCGCTGACCTGCTTAAAGACGGTGCGTTTCTTTCCACAGGCTTTGCCCAGTCATTTGAAATACCTTCGGGCGAAGCTCTGACAGTAAGATATGGCTCCGATGAGAATACTGTTTACGATGTTGAGAAAGTTAACACAAGCATTTGCTCTACCATCAGGCTCGGTCTCAATGTCAACGAACCTTCCGTAGAGTGCCTGACAAAAGACGGCGAGGCACTGACCGTAGCAGGCAAGCCTGTTGAGGGCGCAATAAGCAATGAAAATGAGCCTGTTGTAACCGAGCCATACTATGAAGAGCCTGTTGTAGATAATTACAATGAATACAACGAAGAACCTGTAAATAATAACGAAGAGCCTTCCTACGAAGAACCTGCACAAAACAACAATGATCAGGGCGGTTGCATAGGCGACGACGCTTTCACGTTCTGATATGAGCAGCAAAGCTGATAAAAAAAGCAGGATACTGTATTTCAGCCGATTAAAAGCGCTGGCGTGTATCGCAGTTGTGGTTCTGCACGGCTGCTACATGGCGGGCGGCGCATTCGCGAGGAACAACCTTGAGCGAATGACCGCACTGTTCACGGTGCGCAATCTGATGTACTGGGCTGTTCCCTGCTTCATGATGGTCAGCGGCGCGCTGATGCTGGACGAAAAGCGAAAGATCGGCTTCAAAAAGCTGTTCTGTAAATATATGCCGCGTATGCTGATAGCTCTGTTCGTTTTTGCCGAGATATTCGCGGTATACGATCATGCGGTGTATAATAAGGACTTCACACCCGCACATCTGCTTGAGGGCGTGCGCCATGCGGTGTTCGATACCTTCACCGAAAACGGCATGAGTTGGTCACACACATGGTACCTTTACCTGATGATCGCTTTTTACCTAATGCTGCCAGTCTACCGCATTATAACTAAATCAGCTGACAAAAAAGAACTGCTGTATCTGCTGGGACTGCTATTTGCGGCAAACTCCGTAATAACGGCGGTTAAGACGATCATCGGCTGTGACACACTGGTGTTCTACATCTTTGCAAACAGCATCTTCCCGCTGTATTTCTTTCTGGGATACGCGATACACGGTGATAAGCTGAAAATCGGGCGGATACTCAGCGTGATATTCATTCTCATCGGCGCTGCAGGAATGATAGGTCTGACCTACTACCGTCTGCACACTGCTGATGCAGCAATGGCTGAGCGCGTGAAAAATATCGCAGATCAGTACTTCGCACCACATACGGTGCTTGCCTCGGCGGGAGTTTTCGCGCTGTTCAAGTCTTTCGACAACGGCAAGGAGATACCTGTTCTGGACAAGGCAGCTGCGGAGATCGATAAGTGCTCTTTCGGGATATACCTGATACACATGATAGTGTACAAGCACATTTTCGCAGTTATGAATTTCGACCCATTTGCACACGGCGGAGTGGGAATGCTTATCCTGATAATGCTGATAGCTTTCGCGGTATCCTATGCGATAACAAGAGTACTGAAATTTGTACCGTTAGTTAAAGAGATCATATAAAATAAAACGGAGGATAGTAAAAACTGTCCTCCGTTGTTGTTATGCTATTTTGGGTCAGATACTATTATATCTGACTATTTGCGCTTTTGATAGAATAAGACCATTACTTTCCAAGTTCGTCCATCTGCTTGATAAGGTCACCGAAAAGTGCTAAGGCATCTGTTACAGGTTTTGTGGTAGACATATCAACACCTGCATTTTTCAGCAGTGTTATTGGGTCAGCCGAACAACCGCCCATGAGGAAGCCCTCGATATAATCCTTGACAGCAGGGGCACCCTCTTTCAAGATACGCTGTGAGAGGGCTATTGCTGCGGAGTAGCCCGTTGCATACTGATAAACATAGAAATCATAGTAGAAATGTGGGATCCGTGCCCACTCCATCTTGATCTCATCATCGAGAACAATACCGTCGCCAAAGTACAGCTTGTTCAGGTCGCCGTATATCTCACAAAGTTTATCGGCTGTGAGAGTATCGCCCGAAGCGCATATCTCACTGCATTTCAGCTCAAATTCAGCGAACATTGTCTGCCGATAAAGGGTAGTGCGGAACTGTTCGAGGAAGTAGTTTATCAGATAAGCTTTCTCCTTCTTGTCCTCGGTATGAGCAAGCAGGTACTGCATCAGCAGTGCTTCATTGCAGGTTGAAGCCACCTCAGCCACAAAGATAACATAATCGCTGTAAACAACAGGCTGATTCTTGTTTGAGAGATAGGAATGTATAGCATGACCCATCTCATGCGCCAGTGTAAACATACAATCAAGTGTGTCCTTGTGATTCAACAGTACAAAAGGATGTACTCTTGCGCCTGCGGAATAAGCACCGCTGGTCTTGTTCTCATTCTCGTAAACGTCTATCCAGCGGTTCTCGAAGCCCTCTTTCAGTATAGCGATATAGTCCTCACCCATGGGTGCAAGTGCTTTCAGTACAGTCTCCTTGGCTTCCTCAAAGGTAACTTTCATAGTGAAATCGGATACTATCGGGGTGTAGAGGTCGTAAAAATGCAGTTCGTCAACGCCGAGAAGCTTCTTGCGCAGGGCAACATAATCGTACATATAGTTCATGTTATCGTGAACAGCTTTTATGAGATTTTGGTAGACTTCCACAGGAACCTCATTGGCTGAAAGTGAGCTTTCAAGGGCTGAATTGTACTTTCTCGCCTTGGAATAGAATTCCAGTGCTTTCATCTGTGAATCAAGAGTTGCCGCACAGGTGTTGCGGAAATTGCCGTAGCCTTTATAAATCGAAGTGAATGCTGACTTTCTCAGTTCTCTGTCAGCATCCTTAACAAGTGGGATATAACTGCCGTGAGTCACCTGATGTGTCTTTCCCTGACTGTCAACTGCGTCCTCGAATTTAAGGTCAGCATCAGCGAACATGGAGTATATCTTGTCGGCAGAATTGCCCATCTCGCCTGTCAGCGCGATAAGTCTTTCCTCTGCTTCGGAGAGAACGTGTTCTTTCTTCTTGCGTATGCGGTCGAGATGTCTGCGGTAAAGTTCAAGACCGCTGTTCGCCTTGTAGAAACTGTCCAGTACATCATCGGGGATGGCGATAAATTCAGGGGTCTCAAAACTTCCTGCCGCGCCCAAAGCTACATACACGTTCATCAGCTGACCTGTGTAGCCCTGATATTTTGCAACAGCAGTATCTTCATCGGACTTGCGGTGTGCGTAGTTAGCCAGTGCATCGGCAGATACGGATATCTCGTCGCACAGCTTTAAATATTCAAGCAGAGTGTCGGCGCTTTCGCCCAGTCTGCCCTTGTATGCGGCTATCTTTTCGGGATATTTTTTGAAATCCTCCAGTGCAGCCTCCCATGCTTCATCAGTAGGGAAAATATCTTCCAGCGCCCAGGTATTCTCCTTAGCGACTTCACTTCTCTTGGGTATTCTTTCTTCGCTCATTTGTTATCCTCCGTTCGGTAAAAATATAACAGTAATATTATACCATGTTCTGCTGTAAAATACAAGCGTTTTGTAATAATTAGTTTTATATAACTAACCAAGAACTTCACATCAACTAACGACAGTAATCGCATCGCTATCGACAGATGGAAAGTCATCATGATGTTTCAGCTTTTAATTCGACTATAATTTTAACAAGTTTTCTAAAGTTTTAAATCAGATTTTTAGATACTTATTGACAAATGTTTCTTTGAATGTTATAATATAGTTAATAAGTATCAAGCTAGTTATCATTTAGTTTGATGATTATTGAAAATGCTGACAGGTATACCAAAGCAAGATATATCTGCAAAGCATAAAAATGTTTAAGGGAGTTTGATCCCGCACGTGGTAATTTAGTGAACGATAAAAATCTTTTGATATTTACCGACTTCGGATAATAACCGCATGAAAGTGTGTAAACATAAAGGTCGTTTACTAAAAATATTGAAGAAGGAGGAACTCGAATGGACAAGTTTCATACGAATGTAGCAATGAATAACGCAAACGTCGATGGTATGTAGAAAGGTCAGGTGAAATTTTATGAAAAAGAATTTATCGAATAATATGAAGAGAGTAGCAGCAGGTATTTGCGTAATGATGATGATAAGCAGTGCAGCAGTACCTGTGGGAGTTATCGGCGGAGTTGCGGCTATAAATGCAAGTGCTCAGACCCAGAATGTATACACCCCGCCCGTTATATCTTATCTGAAAGGCAATAAGGCTGTCAAGCTCAGCTGGAATGAAATAGAAGGCGCAGAAAGATACGCGGTTGCCGGCTATGTAAACGGCGAGTGGAAGATGCTTGACAGAACTACGGACACCACTTACATACTGAGTGGTCTTAGCCCGAATACAGAGTACAGAGTTGCTATCCTGCCTATGCTGAACGGTAAATACGTCAAGGATTTCTCTAACAGCATCGTTGTAACACCTAAACCCGTTTACCCAAAGCTCGTCTCTGTACAGTACAGTTCAACCTATCATCAGTTCAGGCTGAAATGGAGCGAAGCACCTAACGCAGAGTGTTACGGAGTTGCAGTTTATCTCGCAGGAAAGTGGAAAATAGTTGACCAGACCATTCCCGCGTATAAAACTACTTATACTTCGCCAAAGCTTACCCGCGGCAAGACCTACAAGATGATGATCGGTGCCAAAGTAAATGGCAAATGGGATCTCACCAATGTAAACAGCAGAGCTTTTACAGTTACTGTTAAATAACCCCTATTCTCTCTTACCTTACATATAGATTATAATTACCCCTATTCAATTAAAAGACCAAAACCCAAAAAGCAACAGCCGTACTGCATTAGGTCGGTACTAATATAGAAGTTTTTCAACAACTATTATGTAAAGACCTATACAGCGGGCTATAACAAGGAAAGACAGATACTTCTGCGAGAGGTATCTGTCTTTCGCTATTTATATATTTAAACTACCTTTACTTGCAATGCTGTTTACTTAAACAGTGCACAGAATAGATTGACTAATCGTACATTTTATGCTATAATTATAATAGATAGTGTTAGAGCTGAAGAATGCGTCAGCAATTCCATAACATCTGAGAATGAGGTGATAATATGTGGGACTTCATTAAGGAAAACTGGTCTAATATCTTTTTGATTATTGTTACAGCATCAGCTTTATTAGTATATTTGCTTCAAGAACGAAGAAAGATAACAGAAGCCGCTGCACTTATTAAAATGCAAATTGATGAGTTGCAAAACGGAATAGCAGAGATTGACTCATATATAGTTGATGGAAAGTTAAATTTCACTGCTTTTTATGAATCACATCAGCTTTTTAGTGAAGATTATTGGAGTAAGTACAAACATTATTTTGTAAAAAGAATAGATGCAAAAGACTTTGGCACCATAAGTAAGCTGTATGAATATGCTTCCGAAATTCAAGAGCAGCAAGTATTGATGAAAAACTTGCAGAAAAACTTTTTCTTTGTTTGTCAACAGAACATAAGCAATCTGGAAACAACAGAAGTTTTGAAAACGATCAACTTTCAGAATAATGTGCAACTTGTTACCGACTACCAAGCAAAACTAAAAGAAGCTGTAACATCAGAATTAGATGAAGAAACAGCACAAGCTGTAACGGAAATAATTCAAAAAGCTACAGCAGGGTATGCATTTCCCTCAAATCCTAATAGCCTGACCGATAATCGGCAACTGATACTTAATCTTGTTAACCAACAGTATTTCACCACTTACTCCCCATTACAGATCAAATTGAGCTTAGAAAAATATATTAAAAAGTACTCTCTTCTTGAAATTGACGGTACTGATGGTTATAAAACTATCAAAAAGATATCTGAACGCAGATTTTGAGTTATTAACAATGATATTGTTTGCAGGGTGCT